>CAWANG010000020.1:0-41599 GCA_963783175.1 uncultured Alphaproteobacteria bacterium | reverse complement strand
TCGAGTGGGAGTGAGGGAATTTGGCGCGTCCTGGCGCCCGATATTCTTGCGAGCTTATGCAGGAATGTCCCGCACCACCTCGGTCAACTTGCCGGAACTGATTTCGTAGAAGAAGCCGTACAGCTTGACATGTTTGGGCACTGCCGGGCTCGAGCGAAGCAGCTTGATGTCATACTTGAGTGAATCCTCGAAATCCATGATGGCAAGGCTATCGTGATCAAACATCGTCGAAATATCAGCGTGATGATGATCGTGGAACTCCTCGATGAGCAGCTCGGGCGTCAGAGTCGTTGTGCCGCAGAACGAGTGGTGAACCACAACGACATTCTGAACGCTGAATATATAGTCCATGGCCGCTACCGACTCCAGCGCGAAAGCGGCGCGTCCACCCGTGTTAGTCTCGACAAATAACGTCCGAGTGTGGCCAACCCGATTCCCAGACTTGTCGAGAATGTTTTCACCAGGATAGACCTCATCGCCAAAATACTTGGCGACCGCCTGCGGGATGTCGTCCGCCCGAGGGTCCAAACAGTGGATCACCAACGTCTTCATCGGGATGTTCTGGTTCGCGCCCTCGAAGGCGTTCATGTCGAACCCGGGTTGGTTCCTGTACTCGTAATTGCTGAACTTGCTCATTTTCTTTCTCCACCGGCGTTTGACTGCGTCCAGATCCACGACGACTTGCCGATCTCGCGCGCCAGCTCAGCGCGAGTTACCCCGGTCCCAGGCTGCCATCCGTTCGCTCCTAGATCGGGCGCACCCGTCCCGGAACGCCAAGCGGACATTCCAAGGCGGCGCGGTCCCAGTTTCCGGTCTCTGCCGCAGCTGCGTAGGTCGTCAACAGGAAGTCGAGCAGCAAGGCTTCCGGCTTCGGCGCTCGCGCGACCGTGTCATACGGCAGGATGAATTCTCCAAGCGTGGTGTCGAAAGCAGCGCCAGGCGCAACCGCCTTCGCGCGAAAGGCTGCCGGTTCGGGATAGGCGTAGGCGTAGAAGGCCGCGCGGGGGAAGGCCTCATTGCCCGGCCAGAACCCGGCGCTGCTGACTTCGTGCGAATAGGCTTCGCGGACGACGGCGTCCGGCAGTCCGGGCACGCCGCCCGGATGGAGCGGCGCGCGGCGCCCGGAGAACCGAGTCACCGCGAGATCGAAGCTGCCCCAGAAGAAGTGGACCGGACTCGCCTTGCCGACGAAGCCAGTGCGGAAGAGCTTGAAGATCCGATCCGTCTGCACGAGCGCCCGCCAGAAGCGATGGGCTGCGGCCGCATCATAGGCGGAGTGGATCTGATCCTGTGAGAAGCGGATCGGGGTCGGAACTTCGTTCGGCGTCTCGTTGATTGCGACCGCAATGGCCATGCTGTCGAGGAGATCGATGGTCGCGCGATAGAAATCGGCGACCGACTGCGGCCGAAGCGGAAGAGATCGTTCGGCGCCTCGGCTCGTTCGCACGCTGAGCCGATGGCTGACAAAATCGAACTCGATCTCGAAAATCTCGCCCCCGATCGGGATCGGCGATGTGCCAAGTCCCCGGGCGGTCACATAGAGGGGGGTCTGCCAGCTATGGTTGAGCCAGGGCGTGAGCGAGAGCTGGATCTTGCCGACGATCTGGATCCAAAGATGCAAAGTCGCGAGCGTCTCGCTCCATGCCGAATAGGCGAGATCGGGCCAATTCGCGTCAGCGCTGTCCATGGCGTTCCTCATCCGGCTCTCGCCGGGGCGCGGCGACGTGAAGCTCGCACAGGGTTGAACTTGCCGCCACATTTTCCATCATTCAAAGTCGCTCCCAAGTCAGCATTTTGTTCTGCCCGACCCGAATCGTGGAGTGACGCGATGTCACATAAAAGGCTCATCGTCTTCGCGCTGGTTGGGACGCTTTCGTGCCTTGCGCAGCAGGCGATCGCCCAGAATTCCTCGTCGGTTCATGAAGGCGCCTGGCCAATCGAGAATGGGGTCAAACACCAGCCGACCCGGGGGGCGGTGGGGGGCGAATTCTCAAAGAGCCAGCAAGAGGAAACCGACAAGTTATACGATGAACTGATGTCAAACAGCTTCGCCGGTACACACCATCCAGGAATCGCTCGCATGCGCTAATGTGGCGGAGGCATGTCGACCCCGGAGACCTCGCGGCAGATGTCGAGGAGCCTGTCTTGCAAGGCGACGTCGCGCGTCTCGGGGTTCGGCTCGCGCCGCTTGAGATGATAGAAATAGCCGCCGGTCGTCCGCGCGGCGGGATCGTCGCTGGTCGCAAGCCAGGCTTGCGTGAGATGCGCCTGATCGATGTCGTCGGGCGCGCCCGCCCCGCCCATCTTGGTCGCCACCCAGCCGGGCGTCAGCGCGTTCGACAGCACGTCCGGCCAGAGGCGCGCGACAGCGAAGGCCAGCATGACATCGTGCAGCTTGCTCTCGGCATAGGCAGTCGATCCGTCCCAGGATCGCTTACGCCACAGGATGTCGTCGAGATGCGCGTTTGCGCGGTCGTGCATGCCCGAGCTCAGATAGACGAGGCGCTTCGGCTTTTCGATGAGCGCGGTGATGACATAGGGCGCGAGCGTGTTGATGGCGAAGACATGCGGCACGCCGTCGCCGGTCACGCGATGGCCTTCGCGGAACCCGACGGCGGCGTTGTGAATGACCGCGTCGAACCGGCCGAGCGCGTTGACTTGCTTCGCGACGTCCTTGGCGGCTCCGATGGTAGCGAGGTCGCCGACGACAACGGCTTCGGCCTTGGGCGCGGCCTTCCTGGCGTCCGCCGCCCGGGCGTCGTTGCGCGCGTGCAGGACGGTCTGATGGCCCTGATCGGCGAGATGCCGGCCGACCATCAAGCCAAGTCCGTCGGTCGAACCCGTAATGAAGACGCGCGCCATGCCATGCTCCCAACGTTGCACTCGCCAACGCATATAGCTCGCCTTGCGTCAGCTGGCGCGTCCGGCGTGAAGCCCGAATCGAGCGCGTGAAGCTCTGAGCTTCTCGCCCCAACTGGGCAGGCCTATAGTCCTTGGCGCGTCGTCCCGAACACCAGCCCTCCCCCGGAGCACCCCGCATGACCACCCATCAGCGCAACTTTCCGTCGATCGACCCGACGAAGCTCGGCCGGCTCGCCGAAACGGCGGTCAAGGTGGGCTTGAGGTTGCAGCCAGGGCAAGATCTCTTCCTCACCGCCCCGGTCGCAGCGCTGCCGCTCGCACGGCGGATCGTGGCCGAGGCTTACAAGGCGGGCGCGGGGCTGGTGACGCCGATCCTCTCCGACGAGGAGATCGCGCTCGCGCGCTTCCGCTTCGCCCCGGACGCAAGCTTCGACCGCGCGCCCGGCTGGCTTTACGACGGCGTCGCCAAGGCGTTCGCCGCCAATACGGCGCGGCTCGCGATCGTCGGCGAGGACCCGATGCTGCTCGCGAACGAGGACCCGGCCAAGGTCGCGCGCGCCAGCAAGGCCAACTCGACCGCCTACCAGCCGGCGCTCGAGAAGATCGCTGGCTTTGATATCAACTGGAACATCGTCGCCTATCCGACCGCCTCGTGGGCGAAGCGGGTCTTTCCCGGGGACGAGGACGAGGTCGGGGTCGGCAAGTTGGCGGAGGCGATCTTCTCCGCATCCCGTGTCGACAACGGCGATCCCGTCGCCGCCTGGAATGCGCATAACGCCGCTCTCAGCGGCCGGACGCAATGGCTGAACGCGAGGAAATTTCACGCGCTGCACTATTCCGGGCCGGGCACGGATCTCACGATCGGGCTCGCCGACGGCCACGAGTGGGAGGGCGGCGCGGCGACGGCCAAGAACGGCATTACCTGCAATCCGAACATCCCGACCGAGGAGGTGTTCACGACGCCGCATGCGCGCCGGGTCGACGGCCATGTCGTCTCGACCAAGCCGCTCTCCTATCAGGGCTCGCTGATCGACGGTATCGCGGTCAGGTTCGAAGCCGGAAGGATCATCGAGGCGAAGGCCGCGCGCGGCGAGGACGTGCTCAGACAAGTGCTCGACAGCGACGACGGCGCGCGCCGCCTTGGCGAGGTCGCGCTGGTGCCGCATTCCTCGCCGATCTCGAAGAGCGGCCTCCTGTTCTTCAATACCCTGTTCGACGAGAACGCCGCCTGCCACATCGCACTAGGGCAATGCTACGCCAAATGCTTCGTCGACTGCGACAAGCTCACCTCCGACGAGATCGCGGCGCGCGGCGGCAACAAGAGCATGATCCATATCGACTGGATGATCGGGTCGGACAGGATCGACATCGACGGCGTCGATGCGGACGGCGGGCGGACGCCGGTCTTCCGCAAGGGCGAATGGGCCTGAACGTCGGCGGACGCGCCGTCGTAAGCCCCATTCCCAAAGGTTGCTCACTCGGCCGGCGCAACCTCGTCGCGCGTGAGCGCCGGCCCCATGGTATCGAAGACTCCGTCCCGCCGGACGAGCGCATGGAAGAGCGCCGCGGCGACGTGCATGAGGATCAGGGCGAAGAAAACGAACGCCAGATAGAAATGCGCATTCCAAAGGGCCGTGTGCAGGCTGTCGCTCAGCGGCAGGATAGCCGGCAGATAGACGCCGCCCCATAGCTTCACGGGATAGGCGGCCGCCGACAACATCCCCCAGCCGATGAGCGGCATGGCGATCATCAGGGCGTAGAGCGCATAATGCGAAAGTCGCGCCGCAAGTTTCATCGGCTCCGGCAAATCCGCGGGCAGCGGCGGGGCGCCGTAGCGCAGGCGCACGACGAGGCGGATCAGCGCGAGAACGAGGATCGCCATACCGAGCGGCTTATGAATCGAAACAAGCGTCAGGTATTTCGGCTCGACGGTCGACACCATGCCGACGCCGATGAACAGCATCGCCAGGACGAGCACGGCTATCACCCAGTGCAGCAGGCGCTGGAGCGGGGTGAAGCGTCGGACGCCGTTCATTGGCTCGCTCCGGGCGCGGTTCGGGGATAGTCCTTCGCCTCCGCGGTCCGGCGGTCGTACGATTTCGCATAGGCCGAAGATCGGGCGGCGGGGAACGGATCGTCGGATGTCCTTACGCCGCTAGGCAGAACGGTTGGATCGAAGTTGATGTCGCGGCACGGGCCGTCCGCCTCTGCCTCGATTTGCTGCACGACGAGCGTCCCAACATCGACCGTGCGGCGGTCTTGCGGCCAGGCTTGGGTCGGGTCGGCGGTCTGGTCGCCCGGATTGGCGACGGTCACCTGCATGGTCCACCGCGCCGGGCCGCCGCGAATCCGTTCGGCGATTTCCTGCTCGAGGAAGTCGGGGCCGCGCTTGGCGAGCTCGTCCGGCGACACGGCGACCGGCTGCGCCGCCGGCAGGAATGACCAGCGCACCGCGTGCTCTCCGCCAGAATTGTCGGTGAAGATAAAGGCGTTGAGGCTGTTGAACCGCTCTTCCGCGTAGCTGCCGGTCCAGGGCCCGTTCTTGGCCCAGTCGCCGAACTTCGCGAACTCGGGATGGGCGCCGATGAAATCCGGCATCGCTTTCGGGTCTTTGCTGCCCGAGGCGAGCAGGAGATCGTAGAACACCTGCGGCGTCGAGACGGCGAAGATCGGCGCATTGATCATCGCCATGCGCCACTCTTGCCCGTCCGGAGTCGAGATGCTGAGGCCGATCCCGCGCACCCGCACCGTCGCATCCGGCGCGTTGGGATTGGGCGTGCCCAGGTTGAAGCGCCCGAGGACCGGGTGCTGGCCTTGCGCAAACATCGGCGCGCGCGAGAGTTCCGAACCCGCGCCGTTGGACTCGAATATTCCGGTAAAGCAAATTCCCTTGGCGTGGTTGCGACGATGGCCGAGCGGGGGCTCGCCGCCCGGCGGCGTGAACGCGTCCACGAGCTTGTTGGCCGTCAGGCGGTCAGGCGAGAACCACCCCGCCGTGTAAGCGAAGGCGGCGGAGGCGCAAGCGACAATTGCCGCGATCAGCGCGAGAGATCCAAGCGCGGAACGCGCGGTCGGTTGGCGCGCCTGGGGCAATGCCCTTCTCCATCGAGCTTTTTAGCAAGCATAGCAGCGCTTCAGTCGACGATCCAACGAAAATGTGCTTGCCGACGATCGGCGCCATCGCCGCGGGCCGCCATTGATCCTAAGCGGAGATTGCCAATAATCGCGGCCTGCGGCCGATCGCGGCCGCGCGCGATGAAAGAGAAAGAGCGATGACCGCCGTCGATCTCCTGGATTTTTCCCCCGAGGTCGCCGAGGCGCTCTCAGCCAAAAAGCCAATCGTCGCGCTCGAATCGACGATCATCACCCACGGCATGCCCTATCCGCGCAATGTCGAGACCGCGCGCTCCGTCGAAGAGGCGGCGCGCGAGATGGGAGCCGTTCCGGCAACGATAGCGGTCATCGACGGGCGGTTCCGGGTCGGCCT
This sequence comes from uncultured Alphaproteobacteria bacterium, assembly GCA_963783175.1. Taxonomy (GTDB): domain Bacteria; phylum Pseudomonadota; class Alphaproteobacteria; order Rhizobiales; family Beijerinckiaceae; genus Roseiarcus. The sequence continues at coordinate 35,250 of CAWANG010000020.1, read as the reverse complement.
CAACGGCGAGGAGATCGAGCGTCTTGGCGCGCTCACCGGCGGCGTCGTCAAGGCCTCGCGGCGCGACCTCGCGCCAGTTGCGGCGCGGAAGGGCTCGGCGGGCACAACGGTCGCGGCGACGATGTTCATCGCTTCCCTCGCGGGACTCGAAATCTTCGCCACTGGGGGCATCGGCGGGGTCCACCGCGGGGCCGAAGAGACGTTCGACATCTCCGCCGATCTGGTCGAGCTCGCGCGGACCCGCGTCGCCGTCGTGTGCGCCGGCGCCAAGTCGATCCTCGACATCGAAAAGACGCTCGAATATCTGGAGACCCAGGGGGTAGCGATTGTCGGCTACCGTTGCGACGAGTTCCCCGCCTTCTACGCCCGCTCGTCCGGATTCAAGCTCGAGCACCGCTGCGACGGGCTGCACGATCTCGCCCGCATGATCCGCCTCCAGCGCGACATCGGCCCCGGCGGCCTGCTGATCGCAAACCCGATCCCCCACGGTCATGCGCTCGAGCAGGCGGCGATCGAGGGGCGGATCGCGGAAGCGGTGGCGGAAGCGAAGGCGCAAGGGGTGGGCAAGAAGGAGGCGACGCCGTTCCTCTTGAAGCGCGTGGTTGAGCTGACCGAGGGCAAGAGCCTCGAAGCCAACATCGCGCTGATCAGGAACAACGCCATGCTCGCCGCGCAGGCGGCCGCGGAGCTAGCGAGGTTGTGAGGAGGCGAAGTCAGGCCCGCGCGGCGAGCCCCCGCTCAAGCCAACGAAGGGCGTCGTCGAGCCGGTCGTCGCCCCAGAAAACTTCGCCATCGACGACGAAGGTGGGCGAGCCGAACACGCCAAGCGACTTTGCCTCTTCGGTCGCGGCCTTGTAGCGCTCGCCGATTTCCTCGCTCTTCGCTGCTTCAACGACGCGGGCGGGATTCTGGCCGATCTCGCTCAGCGCGTCGGAGAGACCGGGCTCCAAACCCGGTTCGTGGCTCAAATGGAACCAATGCCGATAGACGGCGCGAACATAGTCCGCGCACCAGTCCTCAGCGTCGCCGACGATCGCGACCCGATTGGCGAGATCGAATTCCTTGAGCGGATAGGGCGCCGGCACCCGCGGATCGAGCCCGCGCGCACGCGCCCGACGCTCGATGTCCCGCCACATGTAGGCGAGCTTGACCGGCTTGCCGACAAAAGGAATGTTCTTCTGCTCGATCATGATCGCGCGAACGGAGAAGGGCCGCCAGCGAAACTTGACGCCGGTCTCCTGTTCGACCGCGCTGAGCCGCATGACCGTAAGATACGAATAGGTGCTGCCGATCGAGACCCAGAAATCGATCATCGCACGACCTCCCGGCTCAAGCGCTTAGGCGCGCCGACCCAGACTTTCGGTCCGCTTGCGACTGGACCGGCGGCGAGAGTACGATGCCTCACCGCAGAAGGAAATTCGGATCTGGAGGAACGGACGGGAGCGAAGGCGCGTCATGAAATATTGGTGGCCTGCCCTCTTGCTCGTCGTCTCTGTTCTCTGGACATCAGTAGGCTTGCCGTGGAGAAAGAGGAAGGGATCGTCAGAATTCCGAGCAATCATTCCGTCGACCAGACGGTGGATAAGCTGAAGGCCATTCTGGAATCAAAGGGGGTGAAATTAATTGCCCTGATCGACCACAGCGGCGAAGCGGAAAAAGTGGGACTGAAGATGCCTTCCACCAAGCTCTTGATCTTCGGCAACCCGAAGGGGGGCACGCCGCTCATGCTAGCTGCCCCGAGTGTGGCCATCGACCTTCCTCTCAAGATTCTGGTTGCAGAAGATCCGCAGGGCAAGGTGTGGATCTCTTACAACAGCCGCGAGTACCTGAAAGAACGGCACGGTTTGCCTCAGAATCTGCTGCCGAATATCGCGGTCGTGCAGACATTGGCGGCCGAGGCTGGACAGTAGCTCGGCACAGGGCTTGCGTAGCGCACATTCCGTCCTCGTCGTCGGCGACGTGATGACCGACGTCATCGTCCGCCCCGAGGGGCCGGTTGCGAAGGGGTCGGACCGACGGGCCAAGATCGCGTTCAGGCCCGGCGGGTCGGCGGCCAATCAGGCGGCGTGGCTCGCCTCATTCGGCGTCAAGGTCGATTTCGTCGCCCGCGTCGGCGCGGCGGACGTCCAAAGCGAGACGGCGCGGCTTGCGGCGATCGGGGTCATGGCCCATCTTGCCGGCGACGCCGAGCTTGACACCGGGCGGCTCATCGCGCTCGTCGATCCGGACGGCGAGCGCAGCTTCCTTACCGACCGCGGCGCGAACGAGGCGCTGGAGGCCAGCGACATTTCCGACGCGCTGATCGCGGGCGCGGCGCTCATCCATCTCTCCGGCTATTCGTTCTTCGCTCCTGGCCCGCGCACCGCGGTCCTCGACGTGATGCGGCGTGCGGGATTGAAGCCGGTCAGCGTCGATCCGGCGTCGGCGGAATTCCTGCGCGAGGCCGGGGCGGACAATTTTCTCGCCTGGACGCGCGACGCTTCGATCCTGTTCCCCAACGCCGAGGAAGCCGCAATTCTCGCCGGCTCGAACGATCCCGAGACCCAGTGCGCGCGGCTCGCGACGCACTATCCGCTGGTTGTCGTTAAGCGCGGCGCGGCGGGTTGCGAGGCGGCGGCGGGCGCGCGGCGCTGGCGAATCGCGGCGCCGCCAGTCGAGGCCATCGACACCACCGGCGCTGGCGACGCGTTCGTCGCCGCCTTTCTCGCTGAACGTCTTGCCGGCGCGGACATCGAGGCCGCGCTAGCGCGCGCCGCCGCCGCCGGCGCGCTGGCCTCGACCGTTGTTGGCGGGCGGCCGGGGGCGAAACCCGGCGCTCATTCAGGCGCCTGATCCAGCCCGCTACTTCATCGAGCACAAGCGCGACCTGGTCTCGGGCGGCTGCGCCGCGTCGTCTATGGCGCAGAACGGGATCGACCACACGAAATCGGCCGGAAACCCGAACCGCATCAGATCGCTTTCGTTGAGGGGAGCGGGAAGCAAAGGCGGTCCGCCCGGGGCCTGGAACCTGCCGGAATTGATCGGTCCGACGGGCGCCTCGGCGATTCCGAGCGACTCGTCGACGGAGGTTGAATCGAAGCCGGCGAAGGTTGTCGCGTGGCCGCTGGGGTCAAAGCCGGCCCGGCCGTGGCAGGTCATGCAGGAAGACTGCGCGACGAAGGACCGCTCGGTGACCGAGTTGCCAAGACGGATCGGCGCGCCGGACGGATCGGTGAAGTCCGACTGAGAGCCTTTCAGGCAGTAATTGACGAACGCCGGATCGAGGCGGGCCTGGGCGAACATCGCCAGAAGCGCAGGCGTTTTTGCGCAATCGGGATAGTGGGTTTGGGACTCGGACGGAGAGAGCGGCGCGACATAGGCGTCTACCGCGCCAAAGCTATCCTTGCAGCCCAGGACGTCGCATCGCCCCGGGTTGTCCTTGTGCTCGAAGGTCGCCCAGGTCCAGTTTGGAATGAGTTTGGAGATGAGGTGAAAGGAGACGAGAGCGTACTCTTTCCCGTCGGCCTCATTCACGTGATATGCCGCCGCGGCTTCGGCGGCGGTTCCGGTAAAGCCGTTGAATTCCTTGAGCCGGCCGACCTCGACCCAGTTCGCCTTTACCTCGATCGAATCGATCGGAAAGGAGATCGGCCTTGCCGTGTTGAAGGCGGCCTTCAAGCCTGACACTTTGAAGAGGTTGTTTTGCACGATGAAGTCGAAGTCGGGCTTGTTGCGGCGGGTTTCCTCTCCGACCAGGCGCTCTCCGGCGGGGAGGACCTCAGGAATGATATGAGGGTGAAGCCGCTCGATCGCGAAGCTCAGCGCCCTTGCTCCGATTTGCATACGCGCGCCGGAGGGCCAGGCCGGCTTCGGCTGAAAGGTGTCGCCGTCGCTCGCCCAGGTCTCGAACAGCGCGTCGTTATGGCCGGCGCTCGGCACATTGGCGTTGACCGTCATGAACAGCTTCCAGCTCTGTTCGTCAGGATTGTTGAGCGCCGGATTGGAGTCGGTTTGCGCGAGCGAGACGCCCATTGCTCCCAGGCTCGCCGCCAGGATAGCGGCGCAAACGATGTTCCTGGTCACCAAACTTCTCGCCTCCTTCTCGCCCGCTGCCCGAAAAGGAACCCAATCAAATGAGCTCCGCCGTGACAACGGTCTGATCGAGGGCAGCTGACTTGCGTCGCCCCATGCTGGCGTTGACCTGCTCGACAGGCGCTGAGCGAGGAGGGCTCAGCCGGAACCGCTGAGAGGCCGATGTTCGCTGCAACTGATGGAAACGATCGCTTCTATTGATAGACTTGCGTCGACGATTTCCTATACCTATCTTCGTCGCCAGCACGGTTTCCGATCCAAGAACTTGCCTAAATTCGTCAGTCTCAACTCTGGATGAGCGGCAGTATTTCGGAAGCCAAATTGTTTTCTGTTCGACCCGGAGGGCTCATGTCCATACGTCCTGTCAAGCGCGTCAGCCAATCGATACCGACCATGGAGGGAGCGGGGGTGAGGCTTCGCCGCGCCTTCGGCTTCGGCGACACATCCGATTTCGATCCGTTCCTGATGATGGACGATTTCCGCGGCGACCGTCCCGAGGACTATCAAGCCGGCTTTCCCTGGCATCCCCATCGCGGCATCGAGACGATCACCTATGTGCTCGCGGGCAGCGTCGACCACGGCGACAGCCTCGGCAACCGGGGAACGCTAGGCTCTGGCGACGTGCAATGGATGACCGCCGGCAGCGGCATCCTGCATCAGGAAATGCCGGCCGGCGACGCCAAGGGCCGCATGCACGGCTTCCAGCTCTGGGCGAACCTGCCTGCGCATCTTAAGATGACCAGGCCGCGCTACCAGGACGTTCCCGCGACCGCGATCCCCGAGGTGATCGATGATGACGGCACGCGCGTGCGCGTCATCTGCGGCGATTTCTGGGGCCAGACCGGCCCGGTCGACGGCGTCGCCGCCGAGCCGCGCTATCTCGACGTCACTGTGCCGACGGGCAAAAAGAAGCGCCTCAAGGTCGAGGACTTCCGGCAGGCCTTCGCCTATATCTTCGAAGGCTCGGCCGATTTCGCCGACGCTTCGGCGCCGTTCGGGGCGCTGCGCGAAGCGCAGGTCGACGGCGAGGAGGTACTGGTCCGCGACAAGGTCGGCAACCGCTCGCTCGTCGTATTCGGCGCGGGTGACGAGATCAGCGTCCAGGCAGGCGAGGAGGGCGTGCGGTTCCTGCTGGTGTCAGGCCGGCCGCTGCGCGAACCGATCGCCTGGCACGGGCCAATCGTGATGAACACTCAAGATCAAATCCGCCAGGCGCTGAGCGATCTGCGGAGCGGGGCGTTCATCAAGAGGTAGAGAGCCATCGTCACCGCGAGCCATAGCCCGTCGAAAGACGCCCCTCTTTTGACGGGCTACGACGAAGCAATCCAGGAGAACCTAGGGCGCCATTCGGTCCCTGGATTGCTTCGTCGCTGCAATCCTCTTAGTGACGACTCAGCCTGATCCAAACTCAGCTGATGGCCGCCTCGAGCGCTCACTCCGCCGGGCGGACCATCCGCGTCATCACCTCGTCGCGAACGACAAGCCGATGCCACAGCGCGCCCGCGAAATGCAGCGCGAACAGAACGACGAGGATTTGCCGGGTCATCAAATGGTGCAGCCCGGCGAACGAGGGAAGAAAGAAATAGGCAATCGCGCCGACGATTGGCGCGCCGATGAGGTCGGCATAGAGACCCGCGTGCACGGCGCCCGCGAGCCACTCGAGAGCGGGGTGCTGCTTCGGCGGCGCCGGCACGCCGTCGAGACGGCGCAACGCGAGGCGCGCCAGCATGGCGATGAGAATGAGGAACCCGACCGCGATATGGATCGGCGCCCAGATCGCGCTCGTGTCGGTTGGTCGCCCGCCGTGGGCTGCGCGGAAGAGATGGGTCATGTTGTCGCCCATCACGAACTGAAAAGCGACCAGAACGAACACGATCCAGTGCAGCGCGATCTGACGCAAGCTGTAGCCGGCCGGAGCCGACGCGATCTTTATCTGCCCGCTCATCGCGAACCCCTCCCCCTCACCGCCCCAGCGCCTCGCTATAGACGCTGAGCGTGTCGCGCGTCATCCGCTGGAGCGAGAAGGCTTCCGCTATTTTTGCCCGCGATCGGCGCCGGACGGCCTCCCGCGCGGAAGCGCCGAGGCCAAGCGCAGCCTCGATCGTTTCGGCAAGCGCGGTCGCGGCGCTCGGCTCGGCGAGCCAACCGGTGCGCGCCTCGGCGTCTACGTACGGCGGCGCGGCGACGATCTCGCGCGCCGGTCCGACGTCGGAGATGACGGTGAGCGCGCCCATCGCCGCGGCCTCGATCGACGTGCGCGTCACGCCGTCAGCGTTGGCGGCGGGAAAGACGACGACCGCCGCGGCGATGAGCGCCGCTGGCAGATCGGCTGCAGGGCCGACGCGCACCAGCATGGACTTGACGCCGCGCTTCGCGGCGAGCGCGTCGAGCTCGCGCGCGAACGCAGGCTTTGTCGCGTCGCCTGCGAGCACGAAGCGGACATCGTCGAGGCCATGATCCTTGATCAGCGCCGCCGCTTCGATGAGCGTCGCCTGGCCGCGGCCGGGCGCGAGCCGCGCCGGCGTCAGCACGACCCGCTCGTGCGCCGCGACGCCCCAGGCCTGGCGAATGTCAGCGACTCGGCGCCCGCTCACCCGTTCGGGCTGAAACTTCGTGAGGTCCAATCCCGGGCGGACTACTCTCAGGCGCAAGCGGGCGGCGGGGAAGAGGCCGGCCGCGCGGCGGGCGGCGTATTCCGACGCGGCGATGACGAAATCGCCCTCGGCGACGGCGGTCTCGAAACTGGTGCGCGGCGGCGAGCGTCCGCCGTCGCCATGGAGCGAAGTGACCAGCGGGCGCTTGGCCTTGCGGCAGGCCTTGACCGCCGCCCACGCCGCCCAGCGCGACCGCGCATGCACAAGGTCGACCCGCTCCGAAGCGATGATGCGGTGAAGGCGGCGCATGTTGAGCGTCATGGCGAGCGGGTTCTTGGTCGCCGCCGGAAACTGGACGAAGAGGCCGCCGATCGCCTGCAGTTCCCCCGCCAGCTCGCCGGAATCGCTCGCCACCAGCGGCCGCGCCCCGGCCTCCGCCAGCGCTGCGGTGACGGCGAGCGTCGTCCGTTCGTCGCCGCCGGCGTCGACGGGAGGGACGATCTGCAGGATCGTCCGGCCGGCGAGGGGCGCGTTCGCTCCGCGGCCGAACGGAGTGAGCGCGTTGACGCTCACGGCGCGCCTCGGCTCATGGAGAGGGAGCGGTTGACTCGCGGCGCCTGCTCGGCCAAGCCCGCTTCGCCGCGAGCGCCAAGGCCGACGTTCACAAAGGCGCGGTCCGCGGGTCGCATCATCGAAGCGAGCTCAAGGTGTCGAACGGACAGCCGCAGTTCTTGATCGTGGGAAAAGCCCCGAATCAAAGGCGTATCGCCTTTCGCCGCCGCGCGCCAGTGCGGACCGGAGTTCCAGGCGTCATTTGGCTCAGCGGCTATCGCTCCGACATGGGATCGACCAAGGCGACCGCCCTCGACGCCGAGGCCGAGCGGCGTGGTCTCGGCCTCCTGCGGTTCGACTATTCCGGCCATGGCGGCTCCGAAGGGCGGCTCGAGGACGGAACGATCTCCCGGTGGCTCGAGGAGACGCTGGCGCTGGTGCGGGCCGAGACCGAGGGGCCACAGATTGTCGTCGGCTCGTCGATGGGCGGCTATCTCGCGCTCCTCGCCGCCCGCGCGCTCGTTGAAGCAGGCGAGACGAAGCGCATCAAAGGCCTCATTCTCATCGCACCGGCGGTTGACTTCACCGAAGCGCTGATCTGGGCCAAGGCGCCGGACAAGGCGCGGCGCGCGATCATGGAGAAAGGCCTGTGGCGGCGGCCGTCCGCTTATTCGAGCGAACCCGATTGTTTCACCCGCGCGCTCATCGAGGACGGGCGGAAGCATCTTCTGCTCGGCGGCATGATCCGGACAGGCGCCCCAACGATTGTGCTCCAAGGCATGCGGGACGAGGAAGTGCCCTTCTCCCACGCGCTCGCGCTGATGCAGCGTCTCGGCAGCGACCCGGCGACGCTAACCCTCGTGAAGGACGGCGATCATCGCCTCTCGCGACCGCAGGACTTGCAACTGATGTTCGACGCGCTGGCGCGGATGGCGTGAAGCGTCCAGGAGCCGGCAAGGCCCCTTTCAATTCGACTTCGCTTCCCCCTCCGTCATGCCCGCTTTGCGTAGGCCTTCCATGAGGCGGGCCATTTCCGCCATGTATGTCGGGTCGTCATGGGCGTCCATATATGTATGGATGCCCTGCAGGAATTTCGGAGCGCGCGCCTGCAATTTGGCTGCGGTTTCTTTCGCCTCCTTGTCGTGGCCCGCCCAGGCGTAGGCGGCGGCGAGGTCGGCGAGCGACCCATTGTCGTCAGGTTTGGCCGCGACCGCCTTCTCGCATTGTTCGATCGCCTCTTCCCACTGACCCAGATGGGCTCGGAGGTAACAAAGGCGGCTCTGCCAAAGTGGCACATCGGTGGAATGCGGGTCCAAACGAAGCGCGGCTTCGATGTCGGCGATCCCGTCCTGGCTGCGGCCGAGATTCATTTTGTAAAGTCCGGCGTTCCCGTAAGCCCTCGCATTGTTGCGGTCGTCCGCGATGGCCATTTCGGTCTCGGTGAGCGCCGGCCTCCATTCATCTTTCATCGCGTGAATATACCCCTTCGTCCAATGGACCCACGTTGAGTCAGGCTCAAGCGCCGAGGCCGAGCTGAGTAATCCTTCCGCGCGCGCAATATCGCCCGCACGATCTTCGCTCCAGCGATTGTCTGCGCGCACAGCCAGGACAATCGCAAGAAACGTCATCGCCGGCTCATACTTCGGATCGAGCGCGAGCGCGCGCTCAAACAACTTTTCGGCGTCGTCCGAGGCGGACTTATCGAAATTGCTCGACGCCAATATCGCCGTGCCGCGCATCCAAAAATCGACCGCGTCCGGATTGTTTGGCCGCTCGCGAATCGTGCGCAAGGCTTCAGCCTTGACAAGTTCGACGCCCAGCGAATTCGCGAGGCGGGCAACGAACTCCGCCTGCAATTCGCCGAGCTTACCTCGCTCGCCCTCGAACCGGTCGGCCCAGACATGCGCGCCTGTTTCGGTCGAGATGAGCTGCGCGTTGACCTCGACCGTCTCGCCGAGGCGGCGCACGCTGCCTTCCAGAAGATAGCGCACGCCGAGTTCGCGGCCGATTTTCTTGGCGTCGACCGCCTTGCCCTTGTAGGTGAAGGCAGTGTTGCGGGCGATGACGAAGGCGTCGGGCAATTGCGAGAGGTCGGTCGTCAGATCGTCGGTGATTCCGTCGGCGAAATACTCCTGCTCCGGATCGCCGCTGAGGTTCTCGAACGGCAGCACGACGATCGAAAGCCGCGGCGCGGTCTCGAGCTTGTCCTCGGCGACCGGGGCGCCGAGCAGACGCGGCGCGAGCCCCGCATGCCAGGCGTAGGCGCCGGCCGCGACAAGCGCGACGACGAGCGCGGCGGCGAGCGCCGGCCAGCGTGTGAAGAGACCGCGCGCGGTGGGCGCTGCAGGCTCGCTTTGCGGCTTGCTTCGCCTGCGCAGGGACGCCGACTTGCAGCGAATAGGCCCGGACCGGCTCGGCAATGTTCTTGAGTTGGGTCGGGCCCAGATCGGTGACGGCAAGATCAAGCCGGCCCTTGACTTGTCGATAGGCGTCCTCGGAGAGACAGATCGTCCCGGGCGCGGCGATCCCCTCGAGCCGAGCGGCGATATTGACCCCGTCACCCATCAGATCGCCGTCCGCCTCCTCGACGACGTCACCGAGATGAATGCCGATGCGAAAATCGATGCGTTTGTCCGGGGCCACGCCCGCGTTGCGCTCGACCATGGCGTGCTGCACTTCGATTGCGCAGCGCACCGCGTCGACCACGCTGCGGAACTCGATGATGCTCCCGTCGCCGGTGCGCTTGACGATACGTCCGTGGTGAACGGCGATAGTCGGATCGATCAGGTCGCTACGCAGCGCCCTGAGCCGCGCCAGAATGCGATCCTCGTCCGCTCCCGCGAGCCGGCTGTAGCCGACAACATCGGCGACGAGGATCGCCGCAAGTTTCCGGGTCTCAGTCATTGTGCCCTCGGCCGCCGTTCAGACTAGCACAAGAAGCCAATAAGGGCCCGTCGAGAGATGGGGTTCATTCGAACCTACGCGAGAGCGGATTCTACTCCCACGTTGCGCCGAAGCGATGCAGGTTCGCGCCATGGACCTTGAGCCAGACTTCGGCGCGGTCGGTGCCGGGATGCAGGCGCCGGGCGAGTTTCCAGAACAGGGCGGAATGATTCATGTGGACGATATGCGCGACCTCGTGCGCGGCGAGATAGTCAAGCACGAACGGCGGCGCGAGAATCAGGCGCCAGGAAAAATTCAAACCCCCGGTCGACGAGCACGAGCCCCAGCGGCTGACCGTGTCGCGCAACACGATCCGGCGCGGCTTGACGCCGAGCTGCTTCGAGTGCCGCGCGACCGCCGCCTCGAGATCCTTGCGCGCCTCGCGCTTGAGGAAGTCGGCGACCCGGCGCGCCACGTGCGGCCGCTCGCCGGAAACGCAGATCAGCGGTCCGCGTTCGCTCGCTTCGAGCCACACCCCGCCGCGCTCGCCCGGCCGATGGGCGATGCGATGATCGACGCCGCGCAACGGCGTCACTGCGCGCGGTTCGAAAGCGACGGGTTCGGGAAGCCGCGCCAGCCGCGTGCCGATCCACGCGGCGTGACGCTCGGCGAACTCGCGCGCCGCCTTCAGCGAGGAGCGCGACGGCATGGTCAGCAGCGCATCGCGCGTCGCCGTTCGAACCCTGAGCGTAAATCGCCGCGAGGTGGCGACGCGCTTCAGCGCGACACGATAAACCTCGCCGTCGTGAGCAATGTCGAAATGCGCCGCATGCTCCGGCGCTTGGCGTTGGAAAAGACGCAACATCCCGCCAAATCCCACGGACTTTGGAAACGCGCGCCGACAGCCCCGCGCGGCCGGCAAGCCCCTTTCACCGCGCCGAATCCTAGTCCAGGCCAGCCCCGAGTTGCCAGAGGTTTCTCAGCAAAATGCGCCCCTCACCCTAATCGGACGCTCGAGGCCAGGGCGGGCTTCAACTGGACCGGGAGACCGGCGGCGATGAACACCGCCGCGTCGCAGGCCCCGGCGATCTCCCGGTTCGCCCGCCCCTGCCAGTCGCGAAACTCGCGTCCGAGCCTGTGCTCCGGCACGATCCCCAGGCCAACCTCGTTTGATATCAGGACCGCCGGCCCGGCGAGCGCGCCGATCGCCGCGACGAGCCCGGCGATGGCGGCGCTGGGATCGCGCCCCGCCAGCATCAGATTGCTCAGCCAAAGGGTCAGGCAGTCGACGACCACGACCCGGCCGGGACGCGCTTCGGCGCTCAGCGCCAGAGCGACCTCGAGCGGCTCCTCCAGCGTCGCCCAGCCGCGGCCACGGTCGGCCCGGTGGCGGGCGATCCGCGCCGCCATCTCTTCATCCCCCGCCTCGGCGGTCGCCAGATAGAGCCGCTCCGACCCGTAAGTCTCGGCAAGGCTCTGCGCGTAGGCGCTTTTTCCCGACCGCGCGCCGCCGAGGACCAGGAGGCTGCGGGCGCTGGCCGGTATGTGATCCTCCTGTCCCATGCTTATCCGGTGAAACTGGCGGGCTGCAAGCCCGGGTCGCAAATGAGAAAGCGCTCGTTCGGCATCCACCAGACCTCATCGGGATGAAACCGATCGATCGCCTTCCAGTCGAAGCCGCATTTGTGATGCTCGAGCCATACGACCCGCCCGGCGCGCTGCAGCGCCATCCGAGGCAAATAGTCCTGGGTGAACGAATCGCCGAACACCATGATCGTCGGGCCAGGCCTGTCCGATGTGCCGACGAAGTCGCTGACGGGATCCGGCGTCAAGAGTTCCGTCCGCGCGGAGGGCAGGATCAAGTCCTCGGCGGTCTCAGTCGCGCCATCTTCGTCCAACATCCGGGCGAGGTCCCCGCCCCCCCGCGCCTCCGGCGGACCGAGCGCCGACTTGGGGTCGAGCCGCCAGTCCGGGCGCCCGTCCGCTTCGACAATGGCGTTGAACGCCGCCAAGGCGCCGCGCGCCGTCCAATGCGAGTCGTGCATGTAAAAAACGGGGCCCTCCGAGCGCGCCGCTTCCACCGCAGGACGAAGATCGACCGCGCGGACGCCATGCGCTGCGAGCCCGTGAGCAACAGGTCGTATTCGGTTCGCCGGCCGCGGTTTTGCGCCCAATTGGGAAGATCGTCGGCATAGATCGTGGCCGCGTTTGGCGGCACGGCTACAAGAAAGCTCAAGCCGCGAGCCTTAAGCGCCGCATTCATGCGCGCGAGCAAGTCGACCGTTTCGGACACTCTGTGGTCGCGCAAAATGAGCCCCGCGCTTTGTTGCACCGCCTCCTGGCCGAGGTAGAAGAGCCGCCCGTCCCGGCCGACCAGCACCGTATCGTTGCCGAAGCCCAATAGCGGCTTCGTGAGGTCCTTGTGGGCGCGGATCAGAACCTGGCGCAAGCCGAAGTGATCGCCAAGGAAGGCGTCGATGCGCGACGACAACGTCAGCCAGTCGTCGCCGGCGGCGGGAATTGTCGGCGCGGGCGCGAGATACCGTCCCTCCTTGAGCACTGCGGCCGGCGGGTCAGGCCTCACCACCCCGAGCACCAGCGGGGTCGCGAGAAGCAGGAAAGCGACAATGGCGAAATAGCGACGATGGCAGCGAAGCATGCCGGATCAGGACCGCAAAGGAACCGGGCCGCGGCCCTGATGGCGGCGGCTGCGTCGGCGCGATGAAGGCGTCACGGGATCGGCTTCTATCCGCTGGCCGCGGATTGCGAAAGCGCCGATCTCATCGCCACTCGACCCTCAGCGCCTCAAGCCCATGAAAGTGGAACGCGTCGCGATAGCGCGGCGGCTCGGCGAGGCGCAAGCCCGGCAGGCGGGCGAACAGGATCGGCAGCGCGGTCATGAGTTCGAGCCGGGCCAGCGGCGCGCCGACGCAGAAATGGATGCCCGCGCCGAAGCTCACATGCGGATTCGGCGCCCTCGCGTCGTCGAAGGCGTCGGGATTGGGAAAGCGCGCGGGATCGCGATTGGCGGCGCCGAGAAGAAGGCCGATCCTTTCGCCCTTCTTAAGCCGGACGCCGGCGAACTCCGCCTCTTCCAGCGCGTGGCGGGTGAAAAGGTGCAGCGGCGGGTCGAGCCGCAACAATTCTTCGACTGTCGCGGCGGTCGCCCTTTCGTCTACGAATGCGAGGCGAGCATCGACCTCTTCATCGAGCATCGTCTTCACCCCGTTGCCGATCGCCTGGACCGTCGCCTCGTGGCCCGCGTTCAGGAGCAGGATCACGGTCGCGACCAGTTCGTCCTCGCTCAACCGTCCGCCATCGCTTTCGGCGATGAGGAGTTGGCTGATGAGATCGTCGCCGAGATCGCTGCGCCGGGCGCGGGCGAAGCTGCGCACGAATTCGGCGAACGCGCGCGCCGCCTCGGCCGCGCGCTCCTCGACCTCGTGATCGACGCCGAACTGATACATCGCGACCATGCGGTGCGACCAGTCGACGAGCTCGCGTCCCATCTCGCGTGGAACGCCGAGCAAGTCGGCGATCACGGCGACTGGAATGGGGCCGGCAAACTCGGCCATGAGATCGGCCGAGCCGTGACGCGCGAACGCGTCGATCCGCTCCTGCGCCAGAGCGGCGATCTCGTGCCTGAGCTTTTCGATCCGGCGCGAGATGAAGGCGCGATTGACGAGATTGCGCAGCCTTGTGTGCTCGGGCGGCTCGAGCTCGAGGATCGAATGGCGCTCGAGCGCGTTGAACGGCTGAAGATGCGGCTTCGGCTCCGGCCAGCCAAGTTCCGCCCGGCTCATCAGGTGCGTTATCTGGCGACCGAAGCGGCGGTCGCGCAACAAATCCGACACGTCGGCGTGGCGGGCGAAGCACCAGAAGCCATAGTCCTCCCAGAAGAACACGGGCGCGGCCTCGCGGATCGCAGAATATGAGCGATAGGGATCGTTGAAGACCTCGGGGTCGCGCGGGTTCAAGCGCACGCGGCGCCGCTCGACGTCGATCGACAGCATGGTGGCCGTCATTAGCCCAGCGGATGGGCGGCCTCAACGACATGGGGCTCCCGTCCCGTCGCGGGCCAAATGGAGCATGAAGCGCCCGGCGGTTTACTGAGAATCTCCGTGACCGTGGCGATTGCGCCGGGCGCAACAATTTCCTTCCCAAATTCCCCGCGCACCCGGCGCCGCGCGCGGCGGGTCGATGGCGCGACGGCCTGACTCTGGGCAAATGGCGTTCGAACGGAACGGGGCGAGCGGGTTCAATAAACAGAAAAATCTGACAGCAGGTTGCGTTAATCAGAAATCTGTGCTATGCAACTTGCTGTCGTCGGGTCCGGATTTCAGATTGGGGGCGACCGGACGCGGCCTCCGCCCGAGATCCGCGCCCGCACGAGGAACGAGGGAGGCGTTGAGGCCCGCAGGGCTTCGGGTCGGAACGTAAGCGTCTGAAATCGCTCGATCGCAGGTCAAAAAACGCATTTGGATTTTGTTGCGGCGGGCTTGGATTTTGTTGCGTCGGATTTGGATTTCGTTGCGGGGGATTTTGATTCTGTTGCGCGGATTTGGAATTCGTTGCGCGAGACGCCTAGCCCAGCGGATAGGCGGCCTCAACGACATAGGGGCCCCCGCCCGTCCCGTCGCGGGCCGAATAGAGCACGAAGCGTTCGGCGGTGAACGCTTCCGCTTGAAGCGCGCCGCGGGCGGCGAGATAGTCCGCGACCGCCGCCTGGCGAACGCCCCGCAGCCGCGCCAGCGTCACGTGCGGGATATATTTGCGCGTCTCGGCCTCGACGCCGATGCGCCGCAGGCGCCGCTCCTGCTCGGCCTGCAAGTCCATCAGCGCCGGGTCCGCCTTCACCCTGGCGACGATGGCGCGCGGCTTGTCGCCGCCAAACCAACTCAGGCCCTCGAAGCGGACGGCCGCCTTCGGCCGGCGGATGTCGCCGAGCGTCTCGGCGACGTCATGGGCGGCGCGCGCGTCGATGTCGCCGACGAATCTAAGCGTGATGTGATAATCCTCAGGCTCGAGCCAGCGCGCCCCGACAACGCCGCCGCGTGCGAGCGCCATCTGCCCGGCGACGCGCTCCGGCAATTCCAGCGCCGTGAACAGGCGAGGCATCGGCTCTCTATATGCGACCCCCGCGACCATTGTCGACGGATCGTTTTCAAGCCTCGGCATTGATTGGCTGGCGCCGGCGGCTGGCGCGCTAGCCCGATTCAGCGCGCCCTGCCCTCAAATGGCGTGACTCGGCGCCATTTGGAGGGCGGGCTCGTCGTCGCGGGCGCGTCGATAGATAGTCGGGGGCGAAAAGACCGCACCCGAATCCGAATCGCCGACGAAATGATGATCGGCCGCCAGAACGGCGCGCTCGCCGGTCGGAATCGACAGCGCCAACAGGTGTGTGCAGATGAAGATGGCGACCGCCATCGCCAAGGCGCACAGTAGGCCCTCGGTTACCCGGCGCGCCCAGCCCAATCCCAAGCGTAGATCGACGTCACAGAGGATCGAAATGACAAGACTGGTCGCGAACGACATGAAAGCCATGGGCGTAAGCCGGCACGTGGCGAAGTCCAGGCTAGCCAACACGTGGCCGAAAGCCACAGTGTATATGGCGCGTTCGATCAGGAACGAAAGGACCCCGGCGAGAGCCGCCCATCCGAGCCAGGCCATGTACGGGGGATTACCGCGGCTGTCCGGCCGGCTATTGCGCCAACGAATCTTGGGCAGGACCGCCGTCAGCAAGCCGATCGTGCGCGTTGTCCCGATCAGGATTGCAATCACTGGAGCGGGCAAGATCTGAGTTTGGGGGGGCGATACGACGGCCACGACGGCGAGCATGCCGACGATCATCATGACGCCGATGAACAGGAAGGGTCCGATCGGTAGATCGGGCCACGGCTCCGCTGTCGGAGCAAAGCCGATCGACTGCAGCCTGCTATCAATCCGCTGTTCCGATCCCTCGACGATGAGCAGCAGCTGGGCGAGGAATTCCGTCATGTCCCGGTGGACGTCGCGGCAGACGTCCCGGTAGCTTCTCTTGGCTTTGCCGAGCGCACCCTCGCCGACAGTCCCCTCCAATTGCGCGAGCTGTTCGAACAGCACGAAAAACGCCTGCGACTCGGCAAGGAAGACGCGAAAATCCTCGTTGATCACGTGCCACGCGTCACGGCGCGAGCGAAACGCGGTCCTGTAGGGCGCAGCCGCCTCCAGCTTTTGCAGCTCGAGATGGAGGCGAAGCGCACGCGCGAGGCTGCCGCGCGGCGAATCGGGGGGATCGGCGCTGATGATCTTCGCAAGCTCGTCGGGAACGTCTCCGTCAGTGTCGATCCACCGGCGCAGCTGCGCGACATCGTCCGCGCCAAGTTGGAGCGCATCGGGGGTCAACTTGTCGGCCAGGTTACGAACGCCCTGCGGTATGCGCCCCCAGGTTTGAAAGCGCCTAAGCAGCCATTTGTCCGCCCCGCTCACGATCGGAGTGTTCGGGAGCAGCGTCGTCAGCAGCAAGGCCGCAAGGGCGGACGGGGGGAAGTAATCAGCGATGAACTTCTGGGCGGCCTCTAGCCCGAGATACGGCAGCACATCCGGGCCCAGCACAACCTCGCGCAACAGCAGAAAGAGCGTGAGCGACGCAGCCACATAGCCGGCGCCGGTGAACAGGAACAGCGTCCGCGTGGTCGAAAGACGATTAGTCTCCGGCGTATTGTAGCGCTCCCAGGCGTACAAGGCGACGATGACCGCGCAAATGCCGGCAAGAAGCAGGTTGTCCGATAAGGGATGGTGAGCAATGTCCGGGGTCGGCTGATCCATAACGCGGTCCTCCCGCTATGACCGTCGGTCTCAACACGGCGGGAGGTTAACAGCGATTAACCAGTCATACTGTGATCGGCGTCACACCATGGAAGTCAAGCAGCTGGCCGGGCCTCAAGCCGCCGCCTTGATCGACGCGCCGACCTTCTCCATGATCTCGCCGATCTCGTTCTCGCTGACGATGAGCGGCGGGGTCAATTCGAGCGTGTCGCCGGACGGACGCAGCATGATCCCGGCGTCGAAGAACGAGGAATCGAGCGCCCGATAGCCACGCAGCCCCGGGCTGCCCGGGATTGGCGCAAGATCGATTGCGCCGGTCAGTCCGACGCAGCGGATGTCGACGACGTTGGGCAAGCCTTTCAGGCCCATGATCGCGTCGGCCCACTTGGGCTCGAGCGCCGTTGAGCGTTCGAACAGGCGCTCGTCGCGATAGAGGTCGATCGTCGCAAGCGCCGCTGCGCAGGCAAGCGGATGGCCGGAATAGGTGTAGCCGTGGAAAAGCTCGATTGCGTGCTCGGGCCCGTGCATGAAGGCGTCGTAGATGTGCTTGCGCACGATCACGCCGCCCATCGGCACCGTGCCGGAGGTCACGCCTTTCGCGAACGTGATCATGTCGGGCTCGACGCCGTAGCGCTCGGCCGCGAACGGCGCCCCGAGGCGCCCGAAGCCGGTTATCACCTCGTCGAAGATGAGCAGGATGCCATACTTGTCGCAGATTTCGCGCAGGCGCTTGAGATATCCCTTGGGTGCCGGCAGGACGCCGGTCGAGCCCGCCATCGGCTCCACGATCACCGCGGCGATGGTCGAGGCGTCGTGCAGGGCGACGATGCCCTCGAGCGCGTCGGCGAGATGGCCGCCCCATTCCGGCTCGCCCTTAGTGAACGCCTGATGTTCGCGGTTATAGGTCGCGGGCAGATGATCGACGCCGGCGAGGAGAGAGCCGAAGAACTTGCGGTTATTGACCATGCCGCCGACCGAAATCCCGCCGAACCCGACGCCGTGATAGCCGCGCTCGCGTCCGACCAGGCGCTGGCGCGAGCCATTGCCCCGCACGTTGTGGTAGGCGAGCGCGATCTTGAGCGCCGTGTCGACGGCTTCGGAGCCGGAATTGCAGAAGAACACGTGATCAAGATCGCCCGGCGCGAGCTCAGCCAGCCGCGAGGCGAGCTGGAAGGCCATCGGATGGGCGAACTGGAAAGTGGGGGTGAAATCGAGCTCGGCCGCCTGGCGCTGGATCGCGGCGACGATCGGGGCGCGATTGTGTCCGGCGTTGCAGCACCATAAGCCCGCCGTCGCGTCGAGGATCGCGCGCCCTTCCGGGGTGTAATAGTGCATGTCCTTGGAGCGCGAGATAAGGCGCGGCTTCTTCTTGAACGCGCGATTGGGGGTGAACGGCAGCCAGAACGCGGCTAGATCGTTGGGAACGTCCGCCGCGCGCGGCGTGGCGGCGGGTTTGGCGGCGGTGACGGTCGTCATGCGAGCTCCTTGAGGGCGATTTGATTGCGGGAGACGATGGCAGCGGCGCCCCAATTTGTCCAGTTGGCGTTAAGGGCGGCTTAGGTGCTTCTAGGCGCTTTGGGCGACATTTTAGGTCTCGGCGAATTCCGCGGGACCAACGCCACTTGCCAGCGTCACGATTCCTAACAATTTCTGTATTGGCAATTGCAACCATTGATTGTATTAACCATCTTTTGCAATCGCGCGACCTTAGGGGGCCACGACGGCAATGATGAAAAATGTGACGGTTCGCGCCGCATTGAGCCTGGCGTCACCGTGGAAGCGGATTTCAAACCACGCTTTCGAAACGTTGAGATTCTTCGACGCCCGTTTGGCGTCGAGTCCGGCAGGATGGCGCGGAGCGGTGGACGCGATCCTGACTGTAGTGGGTCTTACGAGATCATTACGAGTCGATATTTTGCTTAGTCCTAATGGATCACGAAATATACAGTGATAATAACGTAGTCGTGGCGGTCACTTCTTAGGAAGAGCCCGTATCCAGCAGCCAATATTCATAGTGAACTGCCTGGGGAAATGACGGAGGGCGCGGACATGTGGACAGAGGACACTATCGAGACTTCTCAGAAAATTGGCGCTTGAGGGACGAAGCGCAAGCGCCATCGCCGTGGCGCTCGGCGCACCGTCGCGCAACGCCGTGATCGGCAAGGCGAACCGGATCGGGATTAAACTCACCGGCCACAACAAATGCTCAGCGTCTGGCGTGCCGCAGGCGCGCGTTGAACCGCCGTGGCGGGCGGCGATCCCTCGCTCCAAGCCGATCTCGTGCAAGCAGACCCTCGCTCCGACCCTTCCCCGCGAACGGGAGAAGAAGACGACCTGGATTTTTGCAGAGGCCCAGGTCGGAGAAATGCTGAGAATTGGGTTCGCGTCAATCGGCGAAGGCGACTGCAAATGGCCGGTCGGCGACCCGACGCACGAGGATTTTGCTTATTGCGGCCTCGAAGTGGCTGGGGGCCGCTCCTACTGCGCCGGCCATTGCCGGATGGCCTATCGGGCACCGAATGCGCGGGCCAGGGAATGGGAACATGCAAGACGACCGGGTTTTTTGCGACCGCCCGAACCTTCGAAGGAGGCGCAACGTGAGAGGGACGTCCGGGAGATGGACGTCAATGAACGCTTCTAGTCGCCACGCAATCGCAGTCCCTCCATGACAAGCCGTCTAAGTAAAGGATGTCCATCAAGCGTTCTAGGAGTACAGTCATGTCAAACACGTCGATTAGCACCCGCCCGCTCAGCCGCCCGCTCGGAACCGCTATGGTCGGCGGGGCTATTGCAATGGCAATTCTGGACCTTCTGGTTAAGAAGAACCTCCTCACCATTGACGACGTGCACGGGGCCCTCAGAACCGCTCAAGGTTCTCTCGCCAACTCCCCCAGCGTCACCGGTTCTATTGATGGCGCAAGAATCATACGGGAGATCATAGAGCAAATCACGAGACGATAGCGCGACCGCTGACCGTTCGCGAGGGCACTATCCTTGGGTGCTCTGACCCTGACAACGCGCCGCGACCATTTCGTCGGCCGTAGTTCGCAATTTCCTGAATTCTGCAGTCTAGAGCAGCATTTTCCTGATTCCCACCCACACTATCGCCGCCAGAGCGACAAGAGCAGCGCCAGCGCCAGCAATGCGGCCACCCCCTGCCAGAACCGGACGGGAGCGCTTTCGAGCAGCGTCTGTGGCCGGCGCGCGGGCGCGGGCGCGGGGCCCGGCCCCGCCTCCATCTCGGCGGCGAATTCCATCGCATCGCGATACCGTTGGCTGGGTTCCGCGGCGATCGCCCGCCCGAGAACAGCGCCGAGCCACGCGGGAAGGTCGGGGCGCAACGCGGCCAAGTCCTTTGGCCGGTCGCGGCGGGGCGGGCTGGTCGCGTCCGGATTGCCGTAAGGGTATTCGCCGGTGAACGCGCGGAACATGGTCACGCCCAGCGCATAGATGTCGGTGGCCTCGTCGCCGGCTTCGCCCTTGAACATTTCCGGCCCCATATAGGCGGCCGTGCCGGGAATGTTTTCGGGCGTGAAGTCCTCCCATCCGGGCACGCGAATGACGCCAAGATCGACGAGCTTGAGCGACCCGCCGGATTGGAGAATGACATTGTCCGGCTTGATGTCGCGGTGGATGACGCCGGCGCGATGCAGAGCGGCCGCGCCCCTCGCGAGCCCGATCGCGATCGCGCGTCCCTCTTCGAGCCCTATGGCCGGGCGCCGCGCGAGGCGCGTCTCGAGAAGCTCGCCCTCATAAAGCGGCATGACCGTATAGAGGCAGCTCTGCCGCCCCGGCGGCGCCTCGAGGATCTGCGCCACCCACGGGCTGTGGACATGCGCGCCGACCCAGGCCTCGCGGACGAAGGCCGCGTGATGGGTCGCAACCGCCGCGACCTGCGGCTTCGGGAACTTGAGCGCGACCTCGCCGCCCTCGACCTCGTCCTGGGCCCCGAACAGACGGCTGTAGCGGCCGTCGGAGATGAGCGCCTTGAGCACGAAGCCGTCGACCGTCTCGCCGAGCGCGGGAGTCGGGATCAGCGGCAATTGCATGATCGCGCCGCCGACGTCGGCGGAGGCGGCCGTAGGCAGGGCGACCACGTCCAAAACGAGCGCGGTGCAATTGTCGGCGCTGCCGGAATCCAGCGCGGCCGCGACCAGGGCGCGGGCGGTGTCGTCGGGAGCGGAGCGCTCGCGCAAGGCTTCGGCGATCCGCTCGTCGCTCAGGACTCCGTGCACGCCGTCGCTGCACAGGAGAAACCGGTCGTGCAGCGCAGCCGGCTGCGACGTATAGTCGAGACGCGCCTCCGCCTCGGCGCCGAGCGCGCGCGTCAGCACCCCCGACCGGCCGGGGCCGCCGTCGCGGGAATGATCCTCGGTGAGGCAGGCGAGGCGATCGCGTCTCAGCCTATAGGCGCGGGTATCGCCGATATGCAGGAGGTGGGCGACCCGGCCGCGGAGCACAAGCGCGGTGAAGGTGCACGCCATCCCCTTGAGCTCGGGGTCCTGGCGGCCGAGCGCGTTGATCCATTTGTTGAGCGCCGTCACCACGCGCGCTCCCGCGCGACGCACTTCCATCGTCTCCGGCAAGTCCCAGAAGCCGTCGAGAAAGCCACGCACGGCAAGCTCGGCGGCGACGCGTCCGCCCTTGGCGCCGCCGACACCGTCGGCGATCGCCGCCACCACTTCGCGGCGCGGCTCGGGCAATTCTGCGCCGATGACCGCGGCGGCGAAATCCTCGTTCTCCTTGCGCGGCCCCTTGTCGGAAAAGAATCCGACGCTCGCCCTGACGCCGGCGTCGCCCTCCATCACGGTCGCTCCAGTTCGCCTCAAGCAATTGCGGGTATTCCCTTCTCCAGTTTACAAGAGAAGGTGGCCCGAAGGGCCGGATGAGGGGTTGGGCCGGATAAGGGGACGCGCGTCAATCCGGCAGCCGGCACTGATCGTGGAGAAAGTTTCCACCGGTCGCCGAAGCCAGAACGACGGTCAGCGCGCCCGACTTGCGGTCGAGCGTGTAGCGCCAGCCATCCTTGGCGTCGCGCCATGAGATTTCAGTTTCGTCGATCCGGGCCGGATTGGAGTCGACCGTCTTGAGATCGTAGTCGATTGCAATCTGCCAACTCGCGCCGCTGAACGGATTGGTGCAAGTGACCGCGACCCCTTCGGCTTCGGCGCCGCTGCCGCAGGCGGCGATGGCCGCCGCCCCAGCGCCGTGATCGCCGCCATTCGCGCCTGCGCCGAAAGTCCTCGCCGCGTCCCCATTAGCTCGATCCGCAACCACGTCCCGCCTCTTTGCAATGAGGACGTAAGGACAGCGCGGCGACAAAAGCAACAATCGTCACAAAGGCCCAATTCTTTTTCGTCATCGGCCCATTTGCTGTTCATGATGGCGTCATTTTCAGCAGATGGAGCCCAAGCCGTGAACACGCCCGTAAAGGCGGCATAAACGAATAAGTCTAGATTGTGGCATGGTTATTGCTGTCGCCTTAATGGGCGTTTTTCCATTGGCGCGGCGCTGGGCGCGGGAACGGCGGTTTTGCGGCTTTGGAGGGGGACGTCAGCATCGATCAATAAGCGGGGAAAGACCCATGGCCCTCGTACCGTCACCACAATGGCTCGATACCGGAGATAACGCTTGGCAGCTCGCCGCGGCGACCTTCGTCGGCCTGCAAAGCATTCCGGGCCTCACGGTCCTCTACGGCGGCATCGTCAAGAAGAAATGGGCGATCAACTCCGCCTTCATGTCGATATACGCCTTCGCCTCGGTCCTGGTCGTCTGGGTCCTGTTCGACTACAACTTGGCGTTCGGGCCGCAATGGTTTCCGTTCTGGGGCACCCCAAGTCTCGCCACATCGGCCGTCTTCACCACCGGGCAAGCGACCATTCCGGCGGCGGCGTCCGGCATGCCGCCGCTCGCCTTTCCGATGGCGACGCTCATCTTCTTCCAGTTCGTGTTCGCCGCCATCACCGTCATCATCCTGGCGGGCTCGGTCCTCGGGCGCATGAACTTCACCGCCTGGATGATCTTCTGCCCGGTCTGGATGACCCTCGTCTATACCGTCGGGGCGTTCAGCCTCTGGGGCGGCGGCTGGCTCGCCGGCCTCGGCGTCGCCGACTTTTCGGGCGGCTATGTCATCCATCTCGCCGCCGGAACCTCGGGCTTCGTCGCCGCCTGGATGGTCGGGCCCAGGCTTCAGGCCGACCGCGATCATTTTCCGCCGAACAGCCTCCTGATCACGCTGGTCGGCGCCGGCGTCCTCTGGCTCGGCTGGAACGGCTTCAACGGCGGCGACCCCTATTTCGCCAACGCCGACGCCGGCGCGGCGGTGCTCAACACCAATACCGCAACCGCGGTCGGCCTCCTCGTGTGGACGCTCATGGACAAGATGGCCTACGGCAAGCCGTCGGTCCTCGGCGCGGTCAACGGCATGATTGCGGGCCTGGTCGCGATCACGCCGGCCGCCGGTTACGTCGACGGCTGGGGCGCGATCATCATCGGCATCTGCGCGGGCATCATTCCGTGGATGAGCATGAACTGGTTCCAGAAGACCAGCTTCATGATGCGGGTCGACGATACGCTGAGCGTCTTCTCGACCCACGGCGTCGCCGCCATCACCGGCGGCCTCCTGACCGGCCTCCTCGCCAATCCCGCGATGCTGCAGTATATCGGCACCGACAAGGATGCTCCTGGCGTCAACGTGACCGGCCTCTTCTACGGCAACGCCTACCAGTTCGTGCTGCAGATCTACGGCGCCTTGTTCATCATCGCCCTGAACGCGATCGTGACCTACATCATCCTGAAAGTGATCTCGTTCATCGTGCCGTTGCGGATGGACGACGCGATGCTGAAAGTCGGCGACGACGCCGTCCACGGCGAAACCGCCTACGCCATCGGCGCCGAAGGCGAATAGCCGCATGAGCCTCTCCCCTCTCCCGCCGGGAGAGGGGTTCACGCGCGCTCTTCTCCGCTTATCGTTGGCCTCGGCTGAGCAGCTGCGCACGACAACTCGCCCACCAGATGAGCGGGCGAACCCGGGACGTCCCAGTTTGGGACGCCTCGGTCTCGCCTACAGTAACCCGCCCGCAACGTTAAGCGCCGATAACCGGAACGAGTCGCATTGCGCCGGTCGCTTTAACCTTGCGCGATGCACGCGGGACACTCTTTGCGTGGGGCGCCGGGTCGCGTATGGGTCGGTCGCGTACGGCATGGGCACTTTCGGTCGCGCTGCCATGGTGCATCGGGCTCGCCGTCCTCGTCTCGATCACCGCCGAAGCCGAGCAGGAGCCGCCGGCCGGCGGCAGCGTCTTCGCCCCGACGCGGATGATCGAGGCCGCAGGCCGTCTCGACCGGGCGCTTCGGGCCGCGGAGCCGCTCCGCGCCGTCAACGAAGACGGCGAGCCGCTGCCGATCATGCAGGCGCGCCTTGCCGTCGGCGATCCGGACGGGCTTGCCGCGACCTCCGACGAGATCGAGCCGAACGGGACGCTGAAGAGCGCTCGCCCGCCGTTCCCGGAGGTCGATCGGGGCGCCAAGGGCAATCCGTTCATCGGTCTGCGCCCCAGCCTCGACGCCAGGCGCCTCAACGGCGCATCCGCCCGCGTCCGGCTCGACGATCCGCGCGACGCCGAATTCGACCCCGGCCACACCATGAGTCCCGGGCGCCCCGGCGACGGCGGCCCGCCGCCTGCGGCTCAACCTGGGCTCGCCTTCGACGACGGCGCGACGCCGGGCCTGCCGCTCGAGTTCGCGCTCAATTCCTCCTCGCCCACCTCGAGCGACGGCGTGCTGGTCACCGTCGAGACCGACTCCGCGGGCGAGACCACGGTCCCGCAATTGTCAGCGGCCGATGGCAAGCCGAACTATGCGGCGCTGATCGATCCCAAGGACAGCGCCCGCCAGATGCGCTGCCTCGCGGAAGCGATCTATTTCGAGTCGCGCAGCGAGCCCGAGGAGGGCCAGGCGGCGGTCGCCCAGGTGGTGCTGAACCGGGTCCGCAGCGGCATCTATCCGACCACAGTCTGCGGCGTCGTCTATCAGGACCGCAACCGCCCGTTCGCCTGCCAGTTCACCTTCGCCTGCGAAGGCAAGTCGCTCCGGATCGAGGAGCCGGGCCCGTGGTCGGTCGCAACCCGGATCGCTCAAGAGGTGGTGAGCGGAACGAACTACAACCCCAAGGTCAGCGAAGCGGTCAACTACCACGCCAACTACGTCGCGCCGTTCTGGGTCGGCTATCTGCGCAAGGTCGACCGCATCGGCGCCCATATCTTCTACGCCATGCGCGACGGCGTGAACTGGGCGCCCGGCGCCCTCAACGGCAACGGCGACCGGCCCCCGGTCGCCAACTGAGCGCCGAAAGCCGGCGGCGGAGGGCCGGCTCCGACGGACAAATGTCGGAGCTCGTTTCGACCGAAACGAGGATGAAAGGGAGACCCTAGCAATGGCGAAGTGGTCGTCCCTCGCGGCTTTGGCTGTTCTGATCTTGTCCGGCGCGCTTGTGGCGCTCGCGCCGAACGGTTCGTCCGTCGACTCGGTTTGCCGGATCATCGACGCCTCGGCGCGCGCGAATGCTCTCCCGGTCGGGTTCCTGAGCCGGCTGATCTGGCAGGAAAGCAGCTTTCGCTCCGACGCCGTGAGCCCGGTTGGCGCGCGCGGCATTGCGCAATTCATGCCGGCCACCGCCGCCGAGCGCGGGCTTGCCAATCCGGACGATCCCCAGGCCGCGATCCCAAAGGCGGCGGAGCTTTTGGCAATTTTCAGGCAACGGTTCGGAAATCTCGGTCTCGCCGCCGCCGCCTACAACGCGGGCGCAACGCGGGTGGCGGGGTGGCTTCAGGGCGCCGGCGACCTCGCGCCCGAAACCCAGAATTACGTGATGATCCTGACCCGTCATTCGGTCGAAGACTGGCGCGGGATGAACGCGGCGACGCTGACGGATGAGTCGATCTTCACCGAGCCGTCTTGCGCTCAGGCCATCGCCGCGGTGCGCCGCGCCGAGCCGGCGGGTTTGGTCAATTCGGCGGCTGGGACGGCCGGAAGCGCGCCGGTCCCGAGCGGCTCGTGGAAAGGAGCAGCCATGCTGAATACATATGTCGCGTACTTGTCTTCGGCGCCGATTCAAAAATTCTACGACGCTTATTTTTCCCCGCCGCTGGTTTTCGGCGCGTTCGCCTGCGCCGCACTGATATATTTCCTTGCCTATGTGCGGAAGCCGATCGACGCCATTCGAGACGAGTTGCGTCGGAACAGCAGCCGCATGGAGGCTATCCTTCGCAGCGGCGACGCAGGTTCGACCGGCCAGTTGATTCCAAGTCCGGTTCCGGCAGTCGATCGCGGTCTCCTCTTGCGCGCGAAACAGGCCGAACGCCCGTTTGACAGCCCCGAGCCGCCCGCATGGCCAGGACTCGGAAGTTTGAACGCTCCGGGGCCGCTTGAACCGCTCGGCGAGAAGGCCCCTGCCCCCGAAGCGGAAGCGTCGGCGCCGTCCGTTTCGGCGCCCGCGGAGCCTGCAGCGGCAGGAGCAGGTCTCATGGCGGGGTCCGATCCTCATCCGCCTAAGCCGCCATTGTTGTCGCGGCCCGAAGTCGTTCCCGTGGTCGATCCGGCGCTTCGGCGGCCTGCGCCCCAGGCCAGAAAGGCGAAATCGCCGGCTTTCAAAGCGGCGTTCGCCAGCGCCGTCCTGGCGCTCTTCGCCGCCGGCGGCGCGCTTGCCATTCTCGGCTCGCCGCAGAGCTGGTCGTTCGCCGACGCCAAAAGCCCTCTTGCCTCGGCTGTCGGCGTCCTCGAGGCGCCGCTCGAGGCGATCACCCACTCCTCGGAGCGCGAGCAGGAGCGCTCGGCGATTCGCGACCTCGGCGCCTCGCTCGCGCAAATCACCGCCCGCCTCGACCGGTTCGAGCGCGACTATGGAGCGCGATTGGATAAGCTCGACGAAAACCTCAATCAGGATGCCTCCGCCAGAAACGCCGACATTGTTGCGAGGCTGGACAAGCTGGAGCAAAAAACCGCTGCGCCGGCCGCCGAATTCGCCGACGTCGCGGCGAGGCTCGACAGGCTCGAGAAGAAAGCGGCTCTTGCGGCTGCGCCCGCCGCCCAGATTTCCGACATCGCGACGAGGCTCGACAGCCTGGAGAAGAGAGCGGCCATGGCGGCGGCGCCGGCGGTTCGGTTTCCCGACAGCGGGCGTCTCGATAAGGCGGAGAAGAAGGCCCTCGCCCCCGCCGCAAGCTCGGCCGCGCCCCTCCCGTCCGCCACTCCGAAGCAATCGGCGCCTTTGGCGCGAGCGGAGCCTTCCGCCTTGAATGAGGCGCCCAAACCTGGCGCCCAGGGGCCAGCGCTGCGAGGCTACAGCATCGTCGATGTGCGGGACGGCGTCGCGGTGATCAACAATCGCTACGGCTGGCAAAGGGTTGCGCCCGGCGACTTGGTCCCCGGGGCGGGGCGCGTCTTGCGAATAGAGAGACGGGGCGACGACTGGTTCGTCGTGACGAGCCTCGGGACCATTGGCGAGGGTCCGGCGCCCTACTGATGGGGCGAGGCGCCTGCCTCCCTATCCCAGAGCGCCCGGAGGAACGAAGCCCGCGAGCACGTATATCCAGAGGATCAACGTGCCGATCGACGACAAGGTCGTCATCGAAACGGTCGCCGCGACAAGCGGTTCCTCGCAATGATACTCGCCGGCGAGAATGTAGACTGTTTTGGCAGTCGGAACCGCGGCGCAGACGATGGCCGCGATCAGATAGAGCGGTTCGAGCCGTAGCGCGACCGCAAGGCCGAATACGATCAGCGGCATGATCAAGAGCTTGACCGCGGTCAGCGTCGCAGCGCGGCCGAAGTTGGCGCGAAGACCCTGTATCGAGAGGCCCAGGCCGATCGCGAATAGGGCGCACGAGGTCAGCGCGTCGGCGAGAATGCGCAAATAGGCGCCTACCGGCCCCGGCATGGGGATTGCGAGCGCAGACCAGGCAACGCCAATTAATGTCGAGAGGACCATCGGATTGAGGACCACATGCCGCGCGAGTTTCGCTGGCGCGACGCCCGATCCGCGGAAGTCGCCGCCATCCAACTCCTGAAGGATGACGGCGGCCGGAAACATCACGACGGCCACAAATACCGTGGCGATCGCGGCCGGGAGCACCGCTCGCGGCCCGTAGGTCGCCTGGAGGATCGGCAGCGCGACGAAGCCGGTGTTCGTCATCGACGCGGCCCATCCTTGCATTGCCGGGCCGGCGAGGCCGCGCGAGCCCAGAACGCGGACCGTTGCGAACACGAAAGCAAAGCAGATGAGCGAGCCGCCGCCGAAGGCGACCAGGAAACGCCAAGCGAACAAGGAACGCGCCGGCTCCTGCGCGATCGTGACCACGAGCAGGGCCGGCATCGCGACATTGTAGCTGAAGTGGATCAGTCCGTCGGCGAGATCGCGCGTTACATAGCCCACGTAGCCGGCCGCCCACCCGGTCACGATCACAGCAAAGACGGGCAGGATGAGAGCCGCGACTTGCACCCATTGACCTCGGATCGACCGTCCCGCTCAAATCGGGCGCGAGTTGCAATCTATCGCCAAGACGCAACCCAATCGAGGATGGTGTTGAACCTTCGCGAACTCACGCTCTGGTAACCGGCAGAATCGTGCCGAAGTTCGCCGCGGGGCGCGCTTCCCGCCGGCGACGCGACTTATGGGATTCACGAATTGATTGACATCTTCTTTCGTAAAAGAGAAACTACGGCTACGATCCGACGATAACAAATTCGGACCGCCGATCATCCGGCGACGTTGCCGCACCTGCCCGGAGAAGGAGCGAAAGCGCTTTTGAGATGTTTTGATCACAACCTGAGATGGGAGCCATTTTTTTGTTTGGATTCGCTGTAATCCATTGAAAAGGCCTAAATAGGACGAATAAAACCAAGCAAATCCAAGCGATTTTACTTGGTCTTATTTGGCTGGGCGTGGTTTGGCTTGCCGCTGTTTGGGCACCCGCGCCGAAGCCGCGCCGTTGCGCCTCACTCCCCGAGCACGCTCTCCGGGGGCTTATAGGGGAGCCCGTGCGCCGCCGCGACAGGCTCGCAGGTCATTTTGCCGTCGTGGATGTTGAGGCCCGCGCGAAGGTGCGGATCCTCCTTCAAGGCCTCGCGCCAGCCCTTGTCGGCGAGCGCGAGCGCGAACGGCAGGGTCGCGTGGTTAAGCGCAAAGGTTGAGGTGCGGGCGACCGCGCCTGGCATGTTGGCGACGCAGTAGTGGACGATGCCGTCGACGACATAGGTCGGGTGGGAATGGGTTGTCGGCTTCGAGGTCTCGCAGCAGCCGCCCTGGTCGATCGCTACATCGACGATGACGGCGCCCGGGCGCATGGTCTTGAGCATCGCCCTCGTTACGAGCTTGGGCGCGGCCGCGCCGGGCAAGAGCACCGCGCCGATGACGAGGTCGGCGTGCTTGACGAGGTCGGCGATCGAGGCGCGGGTTGAATAGACTGTGCGCAACGCCGAGCCGAACTGGGCGGAGAGGCGCCTCAGCGCCTCGTGCGACCGGTCGACGGCGGTGACTGAGGCGCCCATGCCGACCGCGATCGTCGCGGCGTGGGTTCCGGAGACGCCGCCGCCGAGAACGAGCACGTTGGCCGCCGCGACGCCCGGCACGCCGCCGAGCAGGACGCCCCGCCCGCCCTGCGCCTTCTCGAGCGCATGCGCCCCGACCTGCGGCGCGAGGCGGCCAGCGACTTCCGACATCGGCGTCAAGAGCGGCAGGCCGCCGTGCGGGCCGGTCACCGTTTCATAGGCGATGCAGGTCGCCCCCGACGCCATGAGGTCGCGCGTCTGCTCGAGATCGGGCGCGAGATGGAGGTAGGTGAAGAGAATCTGCCCACGCTTGAGCTGCTTGCGCTCTTCGGGCAGCGGCTCCTTGACCTTCACGATCATCTCGGCGCGGGCGAAGATGTCGGGGGCGCTTCTGACGATGTTGGCCCCGGCGCGGACGTATTCCTCGTCCGGCGAGCCCGAGCCCAGGCCGGCCTCCGTCTCAACGATGACCTCATGGCCGTGATGGACGAGCTCGGCGACCGCGGCCGGGGTCATGCCGACCCGGAATTCGTTGTCCTTGATCTCCTTGGGAACGCCGACGAGCATGGCTGGCCTCCGGAAGTCTTCTGACGCATCTCAGGCAGCTTATCGCAGGAAATCCGCAATCAAGACACTCCTTGACGGCGACGGCGGCTCGGTCGCCGGCCGGGCGACGGCTTGCGGGCCGGACCGCCATCGTTCACGATGCGGGCAGGCCGTCGCGGCGGGAGGGCGAGATGGGCAAACGCATGGGATCCATCAGTCGATGCTTATGGGCGCTTTCGATCGCAGCGATCGCCGCAGCTTGCGGCTTTGGGTCGGCTGCCGCCGGGACCATCGATAAACTCAAGCAGGACAGGACGCTGCGGATCGCCTACCGCGACGACGCGCCACCGTTTTCGTTCACCGACGCGATCGGCGAGCCCGCCGGATTCATGGTCGACCTTTGCCGTTCGGTGGCGAAGAATTTGGCGGCCGGTCTCGGTCTCGGCGATCTCAAGGTGGATTACATCCTTGTCACCGCCGCCGATCGTTTCGATGCGATCAAATCCGGGAAGGCGGACCTCCTGTGCGAGCCGACCTCGGCCACGCTGTCGCGTCGAGAACAGGTCGACTTTTCAATCGCCACGTTCATCGACGGAGCGAGCCTCCTGGTGAGCGGCGACGGCCCAAGCGAGTTCGGCGCCCTGGCGGGCAAGAAGGTCGGCGTGCTGGCCGGCACAACGACCGAGCAGAGCTTGCGCGACACCCTCGCCAGCGCCAAAATCGATGCCGAAGTCGTGCCCGCCAAGACTCACGAGGAGGGGCTGGCGATGCTCGACCAGGGGACGATCGTCGCTTATTTCGGCGATCGGGCCATCCTCGCCTATCTGGCCTCGAAGAGCAGCGCGCCGGGCAAGTTGCGACTCGCCAACAACTACTTTTCGCTCGAGCCGTATGCCCTGGCGCTGGCGCGCGGCGACAGCGATTTCCGCCTCGCGGTCGATCGGGCGCTGAGCCGGATTTACCGCTCCGGCGAAATCAGCGCCATCTTCGCACATAGCTTCGGAAGCCAGATGCAACCCAGCGACATGCTGCAGACCCTATACTTGATTTCGGCCCTGCCCGAATGAAGCTTCGACGCTTGACGGCTGGCGGATGTTCCGCGGCGGAGCCCGGCGCGCCGCCGCAGACCTTGTGTCGGGAGGAGCCGAAGTGACTGAGGACAAACCCGAGATCGCCAAGATGCCGTTCGAAGCGGCGCTCGCCGAACTCGAAGCGATCGTCGATGAACTCGAAAAAGGCGCAGTGGCGCTCGATGAATCGATCAGGCTCTACGAGCGGGGCGAGGCGCTGAAGCGGCGCTGCGACGAACTGCTCAAGAACGCCGAAATGCGCATCGACAAAATCACTCTTTCGGCCGACGGCGCCATCAAGGGAGTCGCCCCGCTCGACGACGACTGAGCGCGGCTTGCAAGCATTAAGGATTAAGTCCAGCAGCGGCGGAGAAGCGGGGGCCGCAACGCTTTCCTTGCGTCAATTGCCAATCGTCAATTCGCCTGACGGGAGAATGATCTGCGGCAAAATATGACAAAGCGCTGACCGCCGCCTGTTCCGAAACCGTCTGTTAACCATTATCCGCTCAACTCGTGAACATTCATTAATCCCCACTGGGGCGAAACTTGAAAGGCTAAGGGCGGAAGCCATGAGGACCATAGCGTTTGTGACTCAAAAAGGCGGCTCGGGGAAAAGCACGATTGCGTCGTCGCTCGCCGTGGCCGCGCACGAAATGAAGGAGAAAGTCTGCGTCATCGACATGGATCCGCAAGGCTCGCTCGCGAATTGGGCCAAGACCCGTGGAAGCAGCGATATCGAGGTCATCGCCTCGGGGGCGGCGCGCCTGCCCGCTCTCCTCGCCTCGCTTGAGCGCAAGGGCTTTACCCTTGCGATCCTCGACACCCCGGGCGCTGAAGGCGCGGCGTCTTCAGCCGCGATGCAGGTCGCCGACCTCAACATCATCCCTTCGCGCCCGAGCATGTTCGACCTTTGGGCCAGCGCCCGAACGCGCGCAGCGCTGAAGGAGATCGGCGCCGACTTCGTCTTCCTTCTCAATCAATGCCCGCCCGCGCAGCAGACCGCCCGCGTCCAGGACGGCGTCGAGACGCTTGAAGAAATGGGAGGGCTCATTTCGCCGCTGATCCTGACGCGGGTCGACTACCAGGAATCCGCTCGTCACGGCTGGGGAGTGACCGAGCTCAACCCATATGGCGCAGCGGCCGAGGAAATGCGCGGCCTTTGGCAGTCCGTCAAGCGCCGCCTGGCGCGCGCCAAGATCCGGCACCCCGCCCGCAAGGCGGCTTAAGGTTCAAGGCGGGCCGTTTACGGCTCGCTGACCGGCGAAAGCGCGAGCGGCCTTCCTCCCTCCCTCGCGCAGATCGGCAGGACGCTTCCGGGCGCCCTGCCTCTTTTTTGATCGCCCCGGTCAGCCGCCGAGCTGGGTGCGGATCGTCTCTCCGCCGCGTTTGATGGTCAGATCCCACAGCCGCGCGCGCTCGGCGCAGGCCTTCTCCAGATCGCGCGTCGTTGCGATCTTCTGCCCGTTGACGGCGACGACGATGTCCCCTTTCTGGACGCCGACTTCAGCCGCGGTCGACCCGCCGCCGACTGAAGCGACGACGACGCCTTCGGCAGCGCCTTCGAGCGACAGCTCCTCGGCGACCGCGGGCGACATGTTCATCACTTCGGCCCCCTGGAAG
Source organism: uncultured Alphaproteobacteria bacterium (assembly GCA_963783175.1). Lineage (GTDB taxonomy): Bacteria > Pseudomonadota > Alphaproteobacteria > Rhizobiales > Beijerinckiaceae > Roseiarcus. Next base: position 2,561 of record CAWANG010000020.1, on the reverse strand, counting down.
GGCGATCGGCTTTGGATGGTCAAGGCGTCGCGCGGGGGAATTTCCGGCGCCGCGGCGAGTTTGAGCGGCAGGTTCAGCGTGCGCCCGCTGCGCAGGACCGAGAGCGTAGCTGCGCCGCCCAGAGGCTTGACCGCGAGACGGAAGCCGACCCCTTCGGCGTCCTCGACGCCTTGCCCGTCGACCGCGGTGACGACGTCGCCCCTCTTGAGACCCGCCTCGAACGCCGGACCCTCACCGGCGACCGTCACCACCAGCGCGCCCGTCGGGCGATCGATGCCGAGATTGTCGGCGATGTCCTTGGTCAGGCTTTGCAGCGTGGCGCCGAGCCAGGGCCGTCTGACGGTCGCACCGCCTTGGCGCGCCGCGGCGATGACGCTCTTGACCATGTTGGCGGGGATGGCGAAGCCGATTCCCATGCTGCCGCCCGAGCGCGAATAGATCGCGGAATTGATACCGACCAGCTTGCCGTCGAGATCGACCAGCGCCCCGCCCGAATTGCCAGGATTGATGGCGGCGTCGGTCTGGATGAAGAAGCCGTAGTCGCTGATCCCGATCTGGGTGCGCGCAAGCGCCGAAACGATGCCCTGGGTGACCGTCTGACCAACGCCGAACGGATTGCCGATGGCGATGACGAAGTCGCCGACTTCGAGCGCATCCGAATCGCCAAGCTCGAGCACCGGGAAATTCGTCCCGCCAGTGAGCCGCAGCACCGCTAGGTCCGTGCGCGGATCGCGCAGCACGATTTGGGCCTCGAACTCGCGCTTGTCGGAAAGCGCGACCTTCACCTCCGTCATGCCTTCGATCACGTGGTAGTTGGTGACGACAAGACCCGAGGGGTCGACGATCACGCCGGAGCCCAGCGATTTCGAGACCCGGGAATCGCCGCCGCCGCCGCAAAAATTGGCGGAAAATCGGATCGTCGAACAACGGATTGCGCGGCATGGTTCAACGCGGGAGGCGTAGACGTTGACCACGGCGGGCGCGACCTTCTTAACCACCGGCGCGAACGAGAGGCGCACCTGCGCCAAGCCTTGCGGCGTGGCCCGCTGGATCGTATCGGCGAATGCAGTTGCGCCGATAAGGGCTAAGACGACCGCAAGCGCCAGACGAATCGAAGGGGACCTCCGAGAATTGTCATGCGGCCGCTGATATAGGCGGCGCGGCGGCAAGCGCCAAGCATCGGCGGCCGCGCCCGCAAGCCAAAGGCAGCCTCGCCATCTGGCGAGGTGGGCAATGGCCTCAATGAGCGACATCTTAGGCGGCAAAGGAGCTCATCATGTCAGATCAATCCGCCGCTTCCCCCCTTTTCGCCTTCTCGACGGCGCTCGCCGATCTTGTGCGCGCCGCCGCGCCGAACCTCGTTTCCGTCCAGTCGAACCGCGCGCATCGACCGGCTTTTCCTGGCGCCCCGGTCTCATCGTGGCGGCCGAGGATGCGCTCCCCGACGAGCAGGAAATTTCGATCGTCGCCCACGACGGGGCCTCGAGCCCGGCTGAGATCGTCGGCCGCGATCCGTCGAGCGACGTCGCCATCCTGCGCGTGGCGCGGACCGATCTGGCCAAAGCACCCGCGCCGGCTGATGCGCCGGCGGCCGGAGCGCTGACCATCGTCGCCGGAGCACGCGAGGGCGCGCCAAGCGCGGCGCTTGGGGTCGTCTCGTTTGTCGGTCCGCAGTGGCGCAGCCTGCGCGGCGGCGTCATCGATGCGCGGATCGAACTCGATGCGGCGCTGACGCGCTCGAGCGAAGGCGGCCTCGCGCTCGACGCCAAGGGCCGCGCCTTCGGGATGGCCGTTTTCGGCCCTCGGCGGCGCACGCTGGTCATTCCCATGGCGACGATCGACCGGGTCGCGGACGTGCTGGCGACGAAGGGCAGGATCGCGCGCGGATATCTCGGCCTTGGACTGCAGCCGGTCAAGCTCGACGGCGGCGGGATCGGAGCGATGGCGATCAGCGTCGACGCCAAGGAACCGGGCGCCGCGGCGGGCGTCCGGCAGGGCGACATCATCGTCGGTTGGAACGGCGAGCCGATCCGCGGCGTCCACCACCTCGCGCGAGCGCTCGGACCCGACAGCGTCGGCTCGAGCGTCAGGCTCACTCTGCGGCGAGCGGGCGAGCCGGCCGAGGCGACGCTGACGATTGGCGAGCGGCCGGAGAACTCATGAGCGGCGAACCGCCCGCCCTCATCGTCGCGATCGAGATCGGCGCGCCTGAACTCGCCGATCGGTTAGCGGCGCTCCTGGCCGACGTGCCGGGCTTGAGGCTCGCGGCGCCGGGCGAGCCAGCGGATGCGACCCTCGTGGCCGCGGGCGAGCCGGCGCCGGACGTCGCCTTGACCCCGCGCGAGCTCGACGTGCTGGCGCTGATCGCCGAGGGGGCCTCAAACAAGGCGATCGCCCGGCGACTTAAGATCTCGGTGCACACGGTCAAATTCCACATCGCGTCTCTGCTTGATAAACTGGATGCGCAGGGACGAGCCGAGGCGGTCGCGCAAGGAGCGCGGCTCAGGGCGATCCGGCTTTAGACCGGCTTCGACGCTCTTCCAAGCCAATGCCAAATCTAG
>CAWANG010000019.1:0-36976 GCA_963783175.1 uncultured Alphaproteobacteria bacterium | reverse complement strand
TCCCTCGCAATATCGCCCAAATCCCTCTATAGGCGCCTCAGGCAGATCGAAGTCACCGGCGGCCAGCGTTCCGCCCGCCCAAAGGAGTTCCCATGATAACTATCCTTCCCGCGCGGCCGCGGCGCCTCGCTCTCGCGTTCGCGCTTGGGCTCGGCGCGGCTTTCGCTCTCGCCGGCCCGGCTTCGGCCGATCCGAAGGTGCTGGCCAAGGTCGACGGCGCGCCGATCACCGAGGACGACGTCGCCGACGCGATGACCGACATCGGCCCCGGCCTGCCGCAGAAGCTCGAAGGCGCGGCGCGGCAGAAATACGTGCTCGACTATCTCATCGACCTCAAGCTCGCGGCCAAGAAGGCCGAGGCCGACAAGCTGACCGCGACCCCGGAGTTCGAACGCAAGCTCGCCTATTATCGCGACAAGCTGGCGATGGAGCAATTGCTCGGCTCGGTCGCCAAGGCGGCGACGACCGAGGAGGCGGAGCGGAAGGCCTATGACGAGGCCGCCAAGGCGGAGCCGCCGCAAGAGGAAATCCACGCCCGCCACATCCTGCTGCCGACCGAAGACGAGGCGAAGGCCGCGCTCGCTCGGGTCAAAGCCGGCGAGGACTTCGCCAAAGTGGCGACCGAGCTCTCCAAGGACCCGTCCGGCGACGGCGGCGACCTCGGCTGGTTCACCAAGGACCGCATGGTGCCGGAATTCTCCGAGGCCGCCTTCAAGCTGAAGAAGGGCGAAATTTCCGAACCGGTCAAGACGCAGTTCGGCTGGCACATCATCAAGATCGAGGACATGCGCACCAAGAGCTTCCCGCCCTTCGAGCAGATCAAGGATCAGGCGGCGCGCTATGTCGCCCAGAAGGCGGAGAGCGACGCGATCTCGCAGCTCCACAGCGCCGCCAAGATCGAGCTGTTCGACGCCGACGGCAAGCCGCTGCCGCCCGAGGCCCAGGCGGCCGATCCGGGCAAGGACGCCCCTGCCGCAGTCCCCGCCCCCGCGGACAAGCCCAAGACGCCCTGACGCGAGGTCTCGGCCTTTCGCGAGAGCGGGCTCGCCGCCCGCTCCGGTTGTTGTTTCGGAAACGTCCATGGCCGCTCCCGCTCCGCTCTCGCCGCTGGCGCCGAAGACCTATCCCGCCCTGCCCCCGATCGCCGGCGCCCGCTTCGCGACCATCGCCGCGGGCGTTCGCTATGCCGGGCGAACCGACGTCATGATGGCGCTCTTCGACCGGCCGGCGGCGGTCGCGGGCGTGTTCACCCGCTCCAAATGCCCCTCTGCGCCGGTCGACTGGTGCCGCGCCCATCTGAGCCAGGGGCGGGCGCGCGCGCTGATCGTCAATTCCGGCAACGCCAACGCCTTCACCGGAGGCGTCGGCGCGGCCGCAGTCGCCCATGTCGCGGAGGCCGCCGCCAAGGCGATCGGCGCGACGCCTGACGAAATCTTCATGGCTTCGACGGGCGTCATCGGCGAGCCGCTCGACGGAACGCGGATCACGCGCGTCATCGGCGCGCTGGTCGCGGACGCCAGCGCCGATGCGCTGCTCGGCGCCGCCAAGGCGATCATGACCACCGACACCTATCCGAAGATCGCGACCGCGCGCGTCAAGCTCGGCGACGCCGAGGTGGTCATCAACGGCATCGCCAAGGGGGCGGGCATGATCGCGCCCGACATGGCGACCATGCTGGCTTACGTCTTCACCGACGCAGCCGTGGCGCCGGGCGCGCTTCAGGCCATGCTGTCGAAATCGGTCGAGCGCTCGTTCAACGCAATCACCGTCGATAGCGACACCTCGACGTCGGACACGCTGATGATCTTCGCTACCGGCGAGGCTCGAGGCGCCGAGCTGATCGAGGACGCCGCCGATCCGCGCGCCCCCGCCTTCAGGCGCGCGCTCGACAAGCTCCTGCGCAACCTTGCCCAACAGGTGGTGCGCGACGGCGAAGGGGCGCGCAAGTTCATCACCGTCAATGTCGAGGGCGCGGCGAGCCGCAAGGCGGCCAGGCGCATTGCGTTCTCGATCGCCAATTCGCCGCTCGTCAAGACCGCCTGCGCCGGCGAAGACGCCAATTGGGGGCGGGTCGTCATGGCGGTCGGCAAGGCGGGCGAGAAGGCCGAGCGCGACAGGCTCGACATCTTCTTCGGCAAGATCCGCGTCGCCCATGAAGGCATGCGTGACCCGAGCTACGACGAAGCGGCGGCGTCGGCCTATATGAAGCGCGACGCGATCGAGATCACGGCCGACCTTCACCTGGGACGCGGACGCGCGACGGTGTGGACCTGCGACCTGACGAAGGAATACGTCGCGATCAACGGCGACTATCGCTCGTGAGGTCCGCCGTTGTCATGCCCGCGAACGTGGGCCATCCAGCGCGCGAAATGGTTCCCCGCCTTCGCGGGGATGACAGGGGCGAGGGGATGACAAGGAACCGCGGCTCGTGAGGCTCGTGCTGGTCGTCGCGGCGGCGCTGATCGACGCGGACGGCCGGGTGCTGCTGGCGCAACGGCCCAAGGGCAAGCCGCTTGAGGGCCTGTGGGAATTTCCGGGCGGCAAGATGGACATGAACGAACGGCCGGAGGAGGCGCTGATCCGCGAGCTCGGCGAGGAACTCGGGATTATTGTCAAAGCGGCCTGCCTTGCGCCGCTCACCTTCGCCAGCCACACCTACGACGACTTCCACCTCCTGATGCCGCTCTATGTCTGCCGCCGGTGGGAAGGCTTCGTCCAGCCGCTCGACGGGCAGGCGCTGAAGTGGGTTCGGCCTGGGGACCTTCGCCGCTACCCGGTGCCCCCCGCCGACGCGCCGCTGATCCCGCACCTCGAAGACCTGCTGGGATAAGGCGTGAGAGCCGCGCCGCTCAGGGCTGCGCCGTCCAGGTTTTATAGTCCTGATCCGAAATGCTCGGCAGCTTCTTGATGAAAGCGACGATCGACCAGATGTCCTGGTCCGACGCCCCGGCTAGGCCGAAGCTCGGCATGCCGGTGAATTTGATGCCGTTCTTGATCGCCCAGAAGAGCTGAGGGGCGGTCCGCGCTTTCGCCATCTCCTTGAGATCGGCGGGCACCGGCTTCAGCCCTTCGGACCACTTGGCCCAATTGGCGTCCGGCGGTCCGCCGTGACAATTGACGCAGCCGATCGTCGAATAGACCTTCGCGCCGGCCTTGACGGTTTCGGGATCGTCGAGATTGGCGGGCGGAGTGTCGGTAGCGTGGCCGGCGACCGAGGCCCCGCGGACGCTCGCCAGCGCCCAATCGACGATTGCCGGATTGTCAACGTTTTCGGCCACGCTGTAGAAGCCGCCGAAGAGATAGACCGCAGCGGCGAGGGCGCCGATGATCGCGAGGGCGCCGATGAACGCGAGAAACCGCATGGTGCCGTCTCCTATCCCTGGCAATCGGCGTCGCGAACGAGATCGCCGCCGCCCTGACGCTCGCGCGGTTGCGCCGGCAATCGCTCTCCCAGAGCATCCGCCGAGCCGAGGCGGGGGGTCAAGCCCCGAACGCGGCGCGGACGAGTTGCAGGCCGTTCCGCAACCGCACCTTAAGCCCTCCCCCTCATACTGCCCAGATGACACCGCTCTCAGAATTTAAAGCTCGCGCCTCTCTCCCCGCCGCGCCCGACCTTGCCGTGGTCGCGGACGCCTGGCTCGTCCATCTCGCCGGCGAGCGGCGATTGTCGGAGCGTACGATCGAGGCTTACGCCCGCGACTTGAGGCAGTTTCTCGCCTTTCTTGGGGAGCGATTTGCGCGCCCGCCGGAATCCCCGATTTCACCGATTGCGCCCCCGGCGACCTTCGCGCCTTTCTCGCCCGCCGGCGGGCGGAGGGCGTCGACGGCCGATCGCTCCAGCGCGCACTCTCGGCCTTGAGGTCGCTCGCGCGCCACATCGCGCGCGAAAGCGGGCGGACGGCTGCAGCGCTTGGCGCCCTTCGCGCTCCGAAGGCCGCGCGCCGCCTACCCCGTCCGTTGAGCGCGCCCGACGCCCGGGCCGTGACGACCACCGCGCCGCGCGAAGGCGAGGCGCGCGAACCCTGGGTGCTGGCGCGCGACGCCGCCGTGCTGGCGCTCCTCTACGGGGCGGGATTGCGCATTTCCGAGGCGCTGTCGATCCGCCGCGCCGACGCACCGGTCGGCGCGCTGGACGCAATCACGGTCGTCGGAAAAGGCAAGAAGTCGCGCTCGGCGCCGATCATCGCGCCTGTGCGCACGGCTGTCGAGGACTACCTCGCGCTCTGTCCCTACCAGCTCGAACCCGACGGGCCGCTGTTCGTTGGCGCGAAGGGCGGGCGATTGTCGCCGCGGATCGTCCAACTGGCGATGGCGCGCATGCGCGGTGCGCTTGGCCTGCCCGACAGCGCGACGCCGCATGCGCTGCGTCATTCGTTCGCCACCCACCTGCTCGCGCGCGGGGGCGATTTGCGGACGATCCAGGACCTGCTCGGCCACGCTTCGCTGTCGACGACGCAGGTCTATACCGGAGTTGACAGCGCGCGGCTTCTCGCCGCCTATCGGGCCGCCCATCCCCGGGCGTAAACGCAGATCCTCCTATCGACGGCCTCCAGCGCCGGGCGCTAAGACAGCGACGTCATCAGGAGGAGCAAAGGTCATGACCGGCAAACGCATCGTCTTCACCGGGGGAACGGGCAAGGCAGGACGTCACGCCGTCCCCCACCTCGTCGCCCACGGCTATACCGTCCTCAACGTCGATCTGAAGCCGCTCGACTTTCCCGGCGTGCCGACGCTGATCGCCGACTTGACCGACAGCGGGCAGGCGTTCAATGCGCTAACCACCCACCCGACATTTGCCGGATTCGAGCCCGGCCATCCGCCGCTCCCGCCCGATGCAGTGGTCCATTTCGCCGCCATTCCCCGCGTCTTGATCGAGCCGGACAATGTGACTTTCGCCACGAACGTGATCAGCACCTACAATGTGATCGAGGCGGCGATGAAGCTAGGCGTGCGCAAGGTCGTAATCGCTTCGAGCGAGACCACTTACGGCGTCTGCTTCGCCGAGGGCGACAAGGACTTCCATTCGTTTCCGCTCGAGGAGGACTACGACGTCGATCCGATGGACTCATACGGCCTCTCCAAGGTCTGCAACGAAAGGACCGCGCGCGCATTCGCCATGCGCTATAAGGCCGACATTTATGCGCTAAGGATCGGCAATGTGATCGAGCCGCACGAATACGGGCAATTCAAGCGCTTCGCTGCCGACCCGCCGCTGCGCAAGCGCAACGCCTGGAGCTATATCGATGCGCGCGACCTCGGCGAGATCGTGCGGCTATGCCTGGAGAAGGACGGGCTCGGCTTCCAGGTCTTCAACGCCGTCAACGACGCGATTACGCTCAATATGCCGACCCGCGAGGCGATGGCGAAGCTCTGTCCGACGACGCCGGTGACCCGCGATATGGGCGAGTTCGAGGCTCCGCTGTCGAACCGGAAGGCGCGCGAGGTCCTGGGATTCAGGCAGGCGCACGACTGGCGCCGGTATGTGGGCAGCTGAGCGACCGGCTCGCTTGGGCCGCGTGCCACGCCTTGCCGCAGGGCTCGCCCCGGCCAACGCCAGAAAACAGTATGGGCCCCGACGCCCTTGGCGTAACGGGGCCCTGTTTCGCTGCTCGCGAAACGTCTGGGATGTTGCAGATGATATCTCAGCGGAGAAAACGCTTGGCCTTCGCGTCCGCCGCCAAGCATGTTTGATTAGCGATTTATGGGAACGCTTTTCCGCTCTGGCATGTCGAGCGGCGACAGCGCTTCGACCCCGGCTGCGCCAGGGTCATTCCCTTTGGTCCGGCGGAGTCATGGGTACCCCGTCTTTCTGCCGCGCCTTGAGATCGGTCGGCGGTTGCGTCGCCTTCGCATTGCCTGTTCATGACGACGCAGTGACATTCTCTCCCGAAGGCCGCACCTGTCAAATCAAATTTCACCCGCTTGTGGACAGGCGGTTGCGGCAAAACGAAGCGCCTATCCGCTCGCGGCTTCGACGGCCGCGATCGCCGTCATATTGACGATGCCGCGAGCGGTCACAGACGGCGTCAACACGTGCGCGGGTTTCGCCGGCCCGATGAGAATGGGCCCGACCGGGAGCGCGTCGGCGATGACGCGGGTCAGCTGCAGCGCGGTGCTACCGGCGTCGAGATTGGGGAAGATCAGCACGTTGGCCTCGCCTTGCAGACGCGAGTTCGTGATCACGCGCTGGCGGGCGACGAGCGACAGCGCAGTGTCGGCCTGCATTTCGCCGTCGACCTCGAGGTCGGGGGCGCGTTCCTGCAATAGGCGCAGCGCCTGGCGCATTTTCAGCGCCGAGGGCGTGTCGGCTGAGCCGAAGTCGGAATGCGAGATCAGCGCGATCTTCGGCGCGAGGCCAAAACGGCGGACGTGATGGGCGCAAGCGATCGCCGTGTCGGCGATCTCCTCCGCGCTTGGATCGTAGCGCACGTGGGTGTCGGCGAGAAAATAGACGCCCGCTTGAGCGATGACGAGCGACAGCGCCGAGAAATCCTTGACGCCGGGCGCGAGGCCGACGATGTCGCGGATGTGGTCGAGACGGGAGGTGAACCGCCCTTCCAGGCCGCAGATCAGCGCGTCGGCTTCGCCGCGGTGCACCGCAAGCGCGGCGATGACGCTGGGCGACGAGCGGACGACGATCCGCGCCACGTCCGGAGTCACGCCCTTTCGCTCCGCGACATTAAGGTAGGTCGCGACATAGTCGCGGTAGCGCGGATCGTCGCTCGGGTCGATGATTTCAAAATCGGCGTTCGGACGGATCGTCAGGCCGAAGCGTTTGATTCGGTCCCTGATCACCTCGGGCCGGCCGATCAGAATCGGCTTGGCGAGGCGCTCCTCCAGCACCACCTGCGACGCGCGCAGGACGCGCTCGTCCTCGCCCTCGGAATAGATCACTGTCTTCATCGCCGCGCGCGCCTTGGCGAACAGCGGCTTCATGATGAGGCCGGACCGGAAGACGAACCGGTTGAGCTTGTCGGCATAGGCGTCGAAATCGACGATCGGCCGGCGGGCGACGCCGCTCTCCATCGCCGCGCGCGCCACCGCCGGCGCGATGCGCAGCATGAGCCGCGGATCGAAGGGGCTCGGGATCAGCGAGGTCTTGCCGAACAGCGAGGCCTCGCCGCCATAGGCGAGCGCTGCGACCTCCGAGGGCGTCTCCCGGGCCAGCGCCGCGATCGCGGCGACCGCGGCCTTTTTCATCGCTTCGTTGATCTCGCTCGAGCCGACGTCGAGCGCGCCGCGGAATATGTAGGGAAAGCACAGGACGTTATTGACCTGGTTTGGATAGTCGGAGCGGCCGGTGCAAATCATCGCGTCGGGACGCGTCTCGAGCGCCAATTCCGGCATGATCTCGGGCGTCGGATTGGCGAGCGCCATCACCAGCGGGTCGCGCGCCATGAGCTTGAGCATTCCGGGCTTGAGCACGCCGCCGGCAGACAGGCCAAGGAAAATATCGGCGCCGGGAATGGCGTCGGCGAGCGTGCGGGCGCTGGTCTCGCGCGCATAGACCGCCTTCCACCGGTCCATCAGTTTCTCGCGGCCCCTGTAGACGACGCCCTCGATGTCGCTAACGATGATGTTGTCGCGCTTGGCGCCGAGCGAGACGAGGAGATTGAGCGAGGCGAGCGCCGCCGCGCCCGCGCCCGAGCAGACGATTTTGACCTCGCCGATTGCCTTGCCGGTCAGCTCGAGCGCGTTGACGATCGCTGCGGAAACGATGATCGCCGTGCCGTGCTGGTCGTCGTGGAACACGGGAATGCCCATGCGGGCCTTCGCCTTCTCCTCAACCTCGAAGCACTCGGGGCCCTTGATGTCCTCGAGGTTGATTCCGCCGAACGTCGGCTCGAGGGCGACAATGACGTCGACGAGCTTGTCGACGTTCTTCTCCGCCACTTCGATGTCGAACACGTCGATGCCAGCAAATTTCTTGAACAGGACCGCCTTGCCTTCCATCACCGGCTTGCCGGCGAGCGGGCCGATATCGCCGAGACCCAGAACGGCGGTGCCGTTGCTGAGGACAGCGACCAGATTCTGCCGCGCGGTGTAGATCGCCGCGGTGTGGGGATCGGCTGCGATCGCCTCGCACGGAAAGGCGACGCCCGGCGAATAGGCGAGCGCTAGATCGCGCTGATTGGCGAGCGGCTTGGTGGCGACGACCTCGAGCTTTCCCGGCCGGGGCGTGCTATGGAAATACAGGGCGTCCGCCTTCAGATCGGCCGCGCCTTCCTTGGGCATTCGCGCCTCCCGTCGATAGCTGTGCGCAGACTGTTGCGCCATCGCGGCGGTCAGTACAAGTGCCACGAACCTGACGCGCTTCGGCGGCCGTGCGCCGTCCTATTGCTGCTGGTCGTCGGCCTGTTGCACGCCGACCTGCTGCTCGGCCGGCGGCTGCGCCGCCGGTTGCTGTTCGACAGGTTGCGCCGCGACGGCTTCCGCCGCCGGGGCGTCCGGAGCGGCGGGTTGCGGCGCGCCCGAGCCTCGAATGTCGATCTTCCGCAAGCCAGATTCCTCGTCGCGGAGAAAGGCTTCCCACTGCTTTTGGGTGCCAAAAAAGGCGTCGCGATCGACATGGACCTGGATGCCGGCGATCGAGCCGTCGGATTGGTATTGCCAAAAATGCCAGGGCCGCGGCCCGTATTTAACGGACGGCTGATACTTCACCGATCGGACCCAGATCGGGTAATCCATGAAGGCGCCGTCCGAAAGGATCGCCTGGTAGAAGTCGACGGTCGTATAGATGATCGGCCGCTTGCCGTAGTGCCGCTCCATCTCGTCGAGCATCACCTTCATCTCGGCAATGGCGTCTTCCTGAGTGAGATGCCGATGGCAGGTCTTCGACGTCGGCGTCGCCTCAACATCCAGGACCGGCGGCAGCGCGTCGCCCTCGACCGGGGCGTTCTGCTCGAAATTGGCCATCTCCTCCATTGGCGGCCGGCACCAATAGACGAAATGATAGGCGCCGCGTGGGACTCCGGCCGCTTTCGCGCCCGTCCAATTGGCTTGGAAGCGCGCGTCGGCGTTATCGCCGCCTTCGGTCGCCTTGATCCAGGCAAATTTGACGCCGCTGCCCGCGACCGCGTTCCAGTCGATGTCGCCCTGGAACTTGGATACGTCAATGCCGTGGATCGGGTAGTCGGTCGGCCTCGGCAGATCCGAGCTGAGCGCATCCAGCGGACCCACGCCGCTGCCGCAACCCGAGAGCGCGATAGCGAGCGCAAGCGCGCCTGCGCTCAGGACACGGGAAACGAGGTTCTTGCCGTCCGGCATCGTCAGCCTGTCAAAATCGCTCCGCGAACTGTAGTGTCGCCGGACGATCGCGTATAGCGGATGACGTAAAATCTAGAGCGATCCTCGTAACGCTTCGTTAACACGCGCCCGCGCCTGATCGTTACGGGTGGGACGCGCAAATCCGCTGGAACCCCTCTATGACCTGCCGACTGGATCTGTCAATGCGGACCGCGGTTGTGCTGGCGTCGTTGTTCGCCGGCGTGAGCGCCGTCGGAGCGCAGACGTGCGGGCCCGACAAGCTCGGAACGTCTCGCGTCGTCGAGGTCGGCACGCAAGGCGGCCTCGAGGTCGGCCTGAAGACCTATCCGCAAACGATCCCACTCGCCGACCATGAGGTGATCCTGACCTTCGACGACGGCCCCGCCGCCAAGACGACGCCCGAGATCCTGCACGCGCTCGCCGATCAGTGCGTTCGCGCCACGTTCTTCGATATCGGCCATAACGCCGAGAGCCTGCCCGAGGTCGCGCGGCGCGAAGCGCTGGAAGGCCACACCGTCGCGCACCATACCTATTCCCACCCCCAGCCGACGCTGCGCTACATGTCCGACGCCGTGGCGCGGGAGGACGTGCTCAAGGGCATGATCGCGGTCGAAAAGGCGGCCTACGGCCAGGATTTCAGCGCCGGCGAGCCCAAGGACCTCAAGGACCTCAAGCTGCACGCGCCGTTCTTCCGCTTTCCCGGCTTCGCGGACACCGAGGATCTGCGCCACTGGTTCGCGGCCAATAATGTCGGCATTTTCGGCGTCGACCTCTGGGCCTCCGATTGGATCAAAATGACGCCTGAGGAGGAACTGAAACTGGTGATGACCCGTCTCGACCGCCTCGGCAAGGGCATGCTGCTCCTGCACGACAACCATCAATGGACCGCCGACATGGTCCCGATGCTGCTCCGGGAGCTCAAGGCCAAGGGCTACAGGATCGTTCACATCGTTGCCGGTCCCGGAACCGGCCAGACCGTCCCCGCGCCGAAGGGCTGGTCCTCGGAGACTGAACGGGTGATCGGCGCCCTGAGGCCGCGGTTCGAGAAATCCGCCGCCACGCCCGGCGACGGCCCGATCCCGGTGAAGCCGGCGCCGACTGAGTAAACCACGTTTTCGCCATTCCGACCGACCCGGCGCTCATCAATCGGACGGAGCGTTCGGCGAGACAGTTTTCGCCATTGGCGAGGGATTTGGCTTGTCCCTCGCGTGCGCACTAGCGCCGAGGCGTCTTTGACAACTGACGCGGACCGCTCGTCGTTCTTCATTGCGCTCGTTGTCGTCAACGTGCTCGCCGGCCTCGCTGACGCCATTTCCGGCCCCTATATCGTGCTCTTTCTCGTCGACGAGGCGCGCCTCGGCCCCCTTGCGCTGAGCGCCATCCTGACCGCGAGGGCGCTGAGCGGAATCGCTTTCGGCACGGCGTTTGGAGCGTGGGTCGACAGGCGTATGAGCGTCGCGCCGCTGCTCATCGCGCTTGGCGGGTCAGCTCTCGGCTACGGTCTACTCGCCCTCACGACCAATTTCGCGTTCCTGCTCATCATCGCGGCGGTCCCGATCGCGATTGGCGCCGCCGTCTTCTCCCAGTCGATCGCGCTCGTCAAACGACAATTCGACCACGCGAGCCTTCACACCACGAGTCGCGCCATCGGTGTTCTGCGCGCCAGTTGGTCGCTCGCCTGGGCGATCGGACCCGCGATCGGGGCGGCGGTCGCAGCCGCGTTCGGCTTTCGCGCCGTCTTACTCACGAGCGCCGCGTCGGGCGCGATCGCGCTCGCGACCCTCGCCTTTGTCCGAGCGCGGCCGGTTTCGGGCGAGGCCCTTCGCCACGAGCTGCGCAAGTCCCCAAACGGAGGCCTGGCGATCGCGCTCGCTTTCACGGCCCTTGCCTTGTTTCACACCGCGCTGTTCATGGGATCGATTCCGTTGCCCATTGTAGTGACCTCGTCACTCGGCGGCGCTCAGACCGACGTCGGACTGATGTTCAGCCTGTGCGCGGCTCTGGAAATCGTCGTCATGGGCCTGCTCATCTGGCGGCCGCTCAGGCGCGGCGAACGCGCGGCGATCGCCGCCGGCTTCGCCGCTTTCGTAGGCTATTACGTTGCGCTTGTTCTCGCGCGATCGGTCGGGCCGGTCTTCTGGGCCCAAATCCTCCGTGCGATCAGCATCGCTCTCGTCACTTTTCTCGGCATCGGTTTCCTGCAATCGCTCCTGCCGCATCGCGCTGGAGCAGCCGCCGCACTGTTTTCGAACACTGCCCAAGTGGGTTCGGTGGTCGCCGCGCTCGGCGTAGGGGCCCTGGCGCAGGCGTTCGGCTACGCGTCCATCTTTGTCGTCTGCGCCTGCTCGTGCGCCGCCGGTCTCGTCATGATTTGCCTGGTCCGAGCTAAGCCTGACTAGACTTGCAGGCCCTGTCGCGCCCGCGGGGGTTCCTTTATGGGCCGCTTACTCTTGGCGCCCATATTCCCTCTCGAACCCTTACACAGCCAAGCGCACATTCCCCTCACCAATGTGAGGGACGGATACCCTGATTATGTCAAATCTTTCGTGGGACCCGATGACGCCGAATGGATACGACGAGCCGCCAGAACGGGGGCTCGACCCATACGATCCGTGCGAAATCGACCCGCCAGCGCCGATGCAAATAGTCACCCGTCTCGGGGTGTTGCTGATGATCTCGCTCGCTTTCGGGCTGGCGGCCGAACTGCTCGTCCGGCTGCCGGCCCAGTGACCCCGCGCCGACTTCCGCTGGCGGGCCCGCCGGGACAAAGCGCCGGGTCCCTCGGTAAGAAACGGGGAAAGCTCATGATCCAGCACGATGTCAGAGCGACCGGCGGCGCCGGCTCTTCCTGCCTGTTCATCGGGCGGAACCGAAGCGGCCGCTGGGTCGTCAAGGACGCCCGAAGCCTTTGCGGCGGCTTGTTCACGAACCGGACCGAGGCGATCCGGTTTGCGATGCTTGAATGCCAACGCCGCCCTCAATCCGTCATTATGCTGCCCGATGGTCTCGAACTCGATGGACCGCTCGACCAAGAGCGTGCGAGCGATCTAGCGAAGCGGCGCGCGGCGTAGGCCGGACGGCAAAATCCGAAAACGGCCGAACACGCCCGAGGAAACGTCCAAGCCTGGCAGGCGCCCGGATCATCCGGCGCGGCGCGGGCAGGAGGGAGACCGACAATGGCGTCTCTGCCGGCCGACGAAGACTACGCCCGCAGCCTGCTGGCCATCTTGGGCGCGAGGAATGTCAGGCCGCGTGAGAGCCTGGCGGTGAGTGACGCGAAGGCCGCGTTCCTGGTTCAAAACATGGGAAGCCCGGGCGACTTCGAGGCTGCTCTGCAGCACGCAGCAAGCGAGGGCTGGTTGACGCGCTCACTCGACCGGATCCGGCTGACCACGCTCGGCGCGGAAGAGATGCAGACGATCTCCTGGCCTCTTCGCGGAGCTGATCCCCACTCGTCGGGTCCGCGGACACTACGGCAAAGACTATAGTTTTTCTCCTCCGCCACCATCGCGAGCCAACCGAAGCAATGACGGCGGGAAGGAGATTGGTGCGGTCAAGAGTTGTGCTATCCCGCCAGATAAATCAACAGCTTATGCACTAGGTGCGGGCGCTAAGGTCGCCTTTGATGCGCAAGGGGTATTTGGGGCGTCGCCCTTACCCTGACAATCAGGCCGCTCGATAGCGGGCAAACCTTAAACGCATAACCTTTCACCGAATCCGCGCCTCGCTGGCGCGGCGGCCGCCCGCCTTCTGGTTCAGCTATTTGCGCACCTTTCAAGCACCGCCGCTGGGACCAAGGATAAGCCTTATCGCACATTATCGCATTTATCGCCTGTTCCGCCCGCCCGAGGCGGCGGAAAGCTCGTAAACCATCTGATTGATAAACCCCTGGTTTATTGCCTTTTCCAGGGGTTGAGTTTGTTCTGCCAAAATTGAGCGCCGCGAATGGCTGACCTCCAGCGGCGCAACTAAACATAAATAAAATGTTTTATATGGAACGTAAGTCCACGCGGCATTCCCGCGCCGCCGCTTCCCGTCGCTTCCCGTGCTAGCGCTTGGCGCCGCTCCTTCTGCAGATCCGCCGAACGAGTGCCGCCGCCCGGTTTGCGCGGCGATCGGACGGCGGCCTCGCCGCCATCCGATTGGCCTCATACCGCATTTGGGTCGATCTCCTGCGACGGCGAATCGACGGCGCAATCGGCGGCGTTTCTTTTTCGTCGCGCCCCGTAATCGTCCCAGTCTCGGATCGCGAACTTGCGCCTTGACAAGGCGCGGCGCTCATAACGATCGAGGGCGAATAATTTCGACGCAACTTCGGCTATGGCCGCTGCCCGGTTCTCTTGCTCACTCAGGCGGGCGGGGTTCAACTCTGGGTCCGATTCAATCGAGTCCCGCTGCGGAAGCTTCTTTCCCGTAAGCATCACGTATTTACGAGGGCCCAGCACCTTGAAGGGATCCGGGCCGAAGCGTTGCGTTCGCAAGGCGACATCGAGAAGCGCTTGCCGTGCGCGCCGAACCCGCATCACTTCCATCGCGGGCTCTGCGATCGCACGCGCCAAACATAGTCTCTCCTCGTCACGATCTCCACCGACTATGGCGTCCATGAGGAGCCGCACAGGCTTCGACCAGGGTTCGTCGGAGGCGATCGCCCTCGCCAGGCCATGGCGAAGGGCGTTCTGCGCAACACGCTTTTTTCCCTCCGGCGATCGTGGACCCGTGCAGCGTCGGCCGTTCGCGCGATTAGCCCACCTTCGGATCGGTCGCATGGTCGTTCTCCTGTGACGGCAAGCGCTCCTCGGAGTCCTCTGCGACGTTGGGCGCCTCGGCCGACTCTGCCTGCTCGAGCACACGCTCGCGCTCCGCCGACGCCGGACGCTCCTCGGGATTCGCCGCAATAGGGGGAGCCTCGGGCTCCTTTGCTTCTTCGCGCCCATGATCACCCGCCTCCGAGGGCGAGTGCTCCTCGGCGTCCTCCGTCCGGTCGGATGCCTTGCGTTCCTCTGCCGCCGCGGGCGCCTGTAGGTCTTCTTCCATCCGTAGCGCCCCGGACTCCGCTACCTTCTTCGGCGCTTCGGGCTCGGAGAGTTCTTTGAACTCGACGTCTTCAATCTCTTCCTCGCTGGCGCGTTTCACCGCGGCGCGCGGAGCCGCGAGGTCCTCCCGTCGCCGCTCGATTTGCTGGATGGCGAGGTCTCGGCGCCTTTCCGCCTGAAAGGTCATCCGGTCGATGCGGTCGATCACGTCAAGTTGGACTGCGAGGGTCTGGGCCAAAATTGCGTCTTCGGTCATACCCGCTAAGTCAAGCAGTCTACTGACTTCGGCGATCGCGGTCGGATCGCGCCGCATCCATTTGCACTTTAATTCTATTGGGACCTCATACTCGAAAAACGGCGTCAGGATTTTGTCTAACCCGTCGTGCCTCGACGACGATAGAAACTCATTGCTGAGCCGTCGCCAGCGCCGAACTTCCCACTGGAGATCGACGAGGTCGCGGAACCAAATTTTTTTGATCACATCTGCCGGAGCCAAGTCGGCTTGGAACAGAGAATACAGGCGCCAATACTCGGCCAAGCTTTCGCCCGGCAGCAGGGCCGGAGGGCCGAAAAGCACTCGCAATTCGACCGCTTCAGAAGTTTTATCAAAATCAAGTTGTCCTTCTTGGGTAAGCATCGCAAAATCCTTTTCACGAACAGGCCGCCCATCATTGCGCGGCTGCCCCGGACAAAAATATAAGTTGATTAACACGAACTGAGTCCCTGTTTTGGGGATTGCTCAGAGGAAGGCAGGCATGGCTCGACGCGTTCCATCGAATACAGCCACGGAAATATCTCCTGCGAGCAAAGCGCCTGACGTTGAAACAGCCAGGATCGCCGCCCGGCTCCGGGATGTCGCCCGCTGATCAAGGGCTTTTGTCGGCGTTGCGCTGATCGTGGGTGCGGTCATGTCTTCGGCCTTTCTCGCGGAGAATAAGATCCGCCGGCCCTGATGTTGTCCGCTGATCCGTTGCCCCCATCAGACCAGCGCGCTTGACTGCGCAGACAAAGCCACGGGCTTCAGGATCAATCCGCTTTCCTGCGCATCACCTCTTGGTCACCCTCGATTCCTGTGCCGCCTTGGCTCTTTGGCGAGCCTCAGCCGCGAACCCAGCCGGCGCTCCTTACGCCGGAATTTCCCGATAGACTGTCTTGCCGCGCAGGATCGCAAAGGCGATGCGCGCCATCTTGTTGGCAAGCGCCACGGCGACAAGCTTGAAGGGCTTCTTCTCGAGCAGCCTCTTCGCAAACATGCGCAGCGGGTCGGTGTGAGGCTTGCGGTGAAACAGCACCGCATGCGCGCCCACGACCAGCAGTTTGCGCAAGTTCCGGTTGCCCATCTTCGAAAAGCGCCCGAGCTTCGGCTTGCCGCCAGAAGAGTTCTGCTTGGGTGTCAGCCCGAGAAAGGCGGCGAACTCGCGCGGCCGGCGAAACTGGACGTATCTTGAATGGTCGCCGCCATCACCGAGGCGGTGATGGGTCCGAAGCCGGGAATGCTCATCAGACGGCAGTGTCAGAGCAAAGGCGGGCGATCGCGGGTCGTGGTAGGCTGATTGAATGAGCAACCCGTTCCGATATTTTAACAGCTCGCCAGAGGTCATCCGCTTGGTCGTGATGATGTACGTGAGATACCCGCTGTCGCTGCGCAATGTCGAGGATCTCTTGGCGGAGCGTGGCATCGACATAAGCTACAAGACCGTCCGCTTCTGGTGGAACCGGTTTGGTCCGATGTTCGCCACCGAGATCCGCAAACGACGAGTCGCGCGCATGCGCAACTATCCTCAGTGGCGCTGGCATTTGGATGAGGTCTTTGTGAGGGTCAACGGCAAGCTCTGCTACCTTTGGCGCGCCGTCGACCATGAAGGCGAGGTCCTGGAGGCTGTGGTCACATCGAAGCGGGACAAGGCGGCGGCGGTGAAGCTTCTCAGGCGGATCATGAAGAAATACGGCCGCCCGAGGAGGGCCGTCACCGATGGGCTTTGCTCGTATTCTGCGGCGATGAATGAGATCGGCGCCGCCGATCGCCACGAGGTCGGCCCTCGGCTTAACAATCGCGCGGAGAACTCCCATCAGCCTTTTCGACGACGCGAGCGGGCGATGCAACGATTTCGAAGCATGAGGACGCTTCAGAAATTCGGCTCAGTTCACACTCAGGTCCATAATCACTTTAATCAGGAACGGCATCTCGTTACTCGGCAGGTCTACAAGCAGAGACGCACGGCCGCATTGGCGGAGTGGCGCGCCCTTGCGGCGTAGATCGTCGATTGCGCGTGGGCGTATCGCGAAACGCATCGACAAGTCCGAGTTACTTTGACAACGCCCTCAACAGGCCCTTGCGCCTAAGTTCGCGGACATCGATGCAATCGTGCGCCAGCTTTTCGATCGTGAAGGCTGTTGATTTCTCGTGACGCGTCACAATGACCTGCCCAGGGTTCCGTCAAGGTAGGCATAGAGCGCCTTGCGAATGGATTCGCTGTCACCGCGAGACGCGGAAGAAAGCAATCCCTTGGCGACAAGGGCTTCGATTTCCCGTTCGCGGAGTTCGACGGTGAGACAGCGCAGACCCTTTTCGCGCCGAGCGCGGTGTAACCGCATCCGGCGGGCCGATGTTCTAAAATGCTCTACTGATCTGCCAACGCCATCGACGGTCATCATAAGGCTCGCTGAGGCGCAGCTAACGCATCCGCTACTCCGCGCTTGAGTTCCTGGTCATCCGGGCCGGCCTAATGAGCCGACGACGCGCCGATCCCGCGATCAAACTCCGCATCGTCATTCGTCGGATCAACAAGCATCGGCGAAGGCAAGTATTTCGACCAGTCAGTCATGGCGAAATCTTCACTTTGCCCTTGGTGGCCGCCTTGACGCCGTCCTCAGCCGTCGCGAGCCCGCCCTCGGCCTCCGCCTTGGAAGGAAACAAGCGCGCCGCTAAAGCGCTTGCGAGTGGCTGGCGAACACGTCAAAGACCGATGGGACGCGCGGTGCTGGTCGATCAAGTTTAGGCGGTAGCTCCTTGCGATCCCCTAAGTCCCTGGCGCCATCGCTGCCGCCTTCGTGTCCTTCGCGTAGGAGTACGCCAGGAAGCGCCGTATCCGATCCGCTTTGACGAAGGCCCAGTCGCTTTTGCGCCTCGACAAAGCTCGCGTCTATCTCGCGGGCCACCAGCTCATAGAGCACCCTGCGCCTGCGAGAATGCATTTGCGCGGAAAGTTCTGCCAAATACGAGGCTTCGTTGTGCGCGCGAAGACCAAATCGCGTGATCAGGTCTGTCGCAGTTGCTGCGACCTCATCTCGGCGGGGATCAAAGAACGGCATTCGCATCGAGAGGCCCTCGATTTGCCGACCAGAGCACCTAACTGACTTAGCAGCAGGCGCGCCCATTGCGTCAAGCGTAGGCTGAACTTGCGCCGGCTTAGTCACAGCTTTTTCATTGCCTATGACCATCTGACGCCCAAACAGAAGCGGGGCGCTACGATCAAGCTCAGCGGGCCGGACGGACCGCTCGCCTCCAGCGCCACGATCAGATCAAACCCGCCCGGCCCCGATATTGTGCCAGCCGCCATCCGCAGCGATCAGCACGTCGGCCTCCTTCGGCCCCCAGCCGCCGCGCTCGTAAGGAACAACCGGTGAAGGCGCGTCGAGCACTGGGGCGACGGCGGCCCAGGCGGCCTCGACTGCATCCTCTCTTGTGAACAGCGCGCCGTCGCCCGCCATCGCGTCCCCTAGCAGCCGGGCATACGCTGATTGCTCGCCCGCATGCTCGTCGGCCAAGGTGAGTTCGCGCTGGTCGCCGACGAACTCCTTGCCAGCGCGCTTGACGCGCGCGGCGAGCGCGACGACGGCGGTCGGCGAGAGTTGAAAGCGAAAATAATCGTTGCGGCCGGTGATCGGCGCCGAATCGGCGAACAGCCGCTGTGGCGGCGGCTTCAGCTCGACCAGCACCTCGGTTACGGTCTGCGCAAGATATTTGCCGGAGCGCAGGTACCACGGCACCCCCTGCCAGCGCCACGAGTTCGATGAATAGCCTCAGGGCGCAGAACGTCTCGACGTCGGAGTTCTTCGCCACGTGTGGCTCGTCGCGATAGCCGACATATTGGCCGCGCATCAGATCGCCGGGGTCGAGCGGGCGCATCGCCTGAAAAACCTTGGCTTTCTCGTCGTGCACGAAGCCATAGTTGCGGCCGGCGGGCGCCTCCATGGCGAGCAGCGCGACGATCTGGAACAGGTGGTTCTCGACTACGTCGCGCAGGCAGCCGGCGCTCTCGTAAAAGGCACCGCGGCCGTTGATGCCGAAATCCTCCGCCAGCGTCACCTGGACGCTCGCGACATAGTTGCGGTTCCAGATCGGTTCGAGGAACGCATTGGCGAAACGGAAGTAGAGGATGTTCATGATCGCCTCCTTGCCGAGGAAGTGATCGATGCGGAAGATCGAATCTTCGGGGAAGACGCTGCGCGCGACGCCGTTGAGCGCGCGCGCGGAGCTAAGATCGCGCCCGAACGGCTTTTCGACGATGACGCGCGCATCGCCGGCGAGACCGGCGCCGCCGAGCCCTTTGATCACCGTCTCGAACAGAGCGGGCGGGATCGCCAGATAGTGCGCGGGGCGCGCCGCGCCGCCCAGCGCCTTATTTATCGCCTTGTAGGTGGCCTGATCGTTGTAGTCCCCGCTGACGTAGCTGAGGAGGGACAACAGGCGGTGCAGCGCGGAAGAATTGTCGATGCCGCCCGATCGTTCCACGCTATCCTTCACGCGGTCGCGCAACTGCGCCAGGCTCCAGTTCCGCCCGGCGACGCCAACGACCGGGACGTCCAGGGCGCCACCTTTGGCGAGCTCGTAAAGCGCGGGGAAGATCTTCTTGTCCGCAAGATCGCCGGTCGCGCCGAACAGCACCAGTGCGTCCGAACGGGGAGGGGTCATCGGGACCTCGCTGCTGGGGTTTCGGCAACATTGCGCAAGATCGCCTTTTCCTTCGGCGCTCGTCTTGCCAATCGCGAACGCGACCCGCGCCATCTTTCAAACGCTAAACAGCGCGGCGGCGCCGCGGCTCCAGCGCCGGATCGTTCCCGAGCGGTCGGCGAAGATGATCGCGTCCCCGGCCTGATCGACGATCCGCTCGGCCAAGTCACATCCGAACTGGCGGGTTCGTAGGCTCATTTGAGCTTGAAATGGCCCGCGTTTCTTGAATGCACTTTGACGATCTGGCCGCTGACATGGCCGGCCTCCGAATTCCACATCACGTGATCACCGACCTTGAACCGTTGCGTCATCATGGGGCCTCCGACCGCGGTTTGAGTTCGCGCTGCTGAACCTCAGCCTCCGGCCGTCTCAGCGCCCGCGCTGTTCATCGCGATGACTTGTTCGAACTCGACCTCCGCACGAAGGCCTTCCAGATCCCCGTGGACCACGGCCATCGCGAGTCTTCGGCCTTTAAGCCGATAGGTTATGGCGCAATCCCCAGCCTCAAGCGACCCCTCGATCTCGGCTTTGTCCCAACGTTCGGCCACATTTCACCTTGGGGCGCTACGCTCGGATTGATCAAGGGGGCGGCCGTCGTACTTCCTCGGGCGTCGCCGCTCTACCTCTATGGCCCGTACAAACGCGAAGGGTTCGCAACGGCTCCGAGCAACGAGGCGTTCGACCGGAACCTTCGCGATCGCAACCCGACCCGGGGTCTGCGAGACCTCGAGTTGGTTGCTGCGATAACCCAATCCGTTGGATTCTCGGTTCCCGCGGTCACCGAAATGCCCGCAAACAATTTGAGCGTAGTGTTCCGCCGGATGTGACGGGAGCGACGTTGGCGAACGGCGTCTTTAGGGACACTGTGTTTGAAAACTTGCTCGCTGTGATGCCTGCAGAGGACCCCACTGCCTAAGTCGACGGTAACCGGCCGACGAGAAGCAGGTCACCCGGAAGACCCAAAACTCCGGCAGAAGGATCGCGACGCGAGAGTTTAATTTGGCAAGGCCAAGCGCAAAGTCGACATCGCGGTTGTTCCCAAGTTTGTTCTCCGCCCATTTTCTTTGCAGTGTTGCCCCTAGGCGCGAAACCAGAGCGAAGGGCTAAAGGAAAAAGCATGCATCTGTCGGACCAAGGATTGATCGTTATTTTGGTCGTCGGGCTCATTGCCGGATGGCTGGCGGGCAAGGTTGTACGGGGCAACGGGTTTGGTCTCGTCGGCGACGCGGCGATTGGCATCGTTGGCGCGCTCATAGGCGACTGGCTTCTGCATCGACTTGGGATTCATTTCGCCTCCGGCATCATTGGCCTCGTCATCAACGCCACAATCGGAGCGATCGTGTTGCTCCTGGCTTTGCGGCTTCTCGGCGCGAGCGGATGGGGCGGTCATTCGCGATGAGGCCGGGACGCGCAAGCGATTAGAATGTGCCCGGGTACAGGCAATCCTATAATTCGCATAAGGCCAGCGCCAGAATCATCGACCCAGGAAGTGCTCGCCGGCCTCGTTGAGCGGGTCACCTTCCACAATGCTGAGAACGGGTTTTGCGTCCTCAGGCTGAAAGCGCGGGGTCATCGCGACTTGGTGACCGTCGTCGGCCATGCCGCGATCATCTCTGCCGGGGAGTGGATCACCGCATCCGGCGAATGGATCAACGATCGCGCCCACGGCCAGCAATTCAAAGCGCGGTTTCTGAAGACTTCGGCTCCGAGTTCGATCGACGGGATCGAGAAATATCTCGGCTCCGGGATGATCCGGGGCATCGGGCCCGTCTATGCCAAGAAGATGGTCAAAGCCTTCGAGGAGAAGGTCTTCGACGTCATCGAGGGCGAGCCCGTCGACGTGCAATGGCATTTTCCGGCGACCTCGCTCCGGATTGAGTGTTTAGCCGAGCCTCGCCCTAGCAAAAGGATTGTCGTTTCTGTCGGAAACTCTACGCTGCAAGCGCGGCCGCAATCGTCGATTTGAGTTGAAGCGCTGGAACCGGCTCAAAGGCGAGGTCCGTGGTTCCGAAATACTCCTGGAGATTAGCCGTGTTGCGAGTCGCGAAACTGTTGACGATGACCTTGTAGGTCCTGTTGCGATCGACGTTCCGCGCTGTCGAATAGAGGAAGTCGCCCGTCCGGCGGGCATAGGGGAAATCGCCGAATTGGTTGGTCATCGGCAGGATCGTGTCAGCCAGCATCGCCCCGTTGATCATCGCGCTCCTGAAACCGCCATCGAAACGCACGAAGGAGGCGAGATCGAAGGCGGTGATTGATTCAGCCGGCAGCCCGTCGCCAAACGTCGTATGACTAAGAAGACCAATATCGGCGTCTGCCGCCTTGCGTACGGCTTGCGCGGCAAAGAGCGCCGCATCGTCAAGAGCGAGCTCGAACGGGAGGCGACCCACAGGCTTGAGATCAGCCTCTGTCAAGAACATTGATCGTTCGTTGGCGACGAGTGAAGCCAGATCAGGATCATGGGGGCTCGTCCGTGTCAATTGGATCTGCTGCGCGTCGATGTGAACGACACCCTTGTTGACGAAGGAGACCCTTATCGCTGCGAGGCCGTTGCTCCAATAGCCGCTGTGGACATGGAGCCCACTCGTTCCGAGCCTTTGGGTGAACCGCAAGTGATCGTGGCCGCCGTGCAGAAGGAACGGCGCGTCGGTAGCCGGGAGGACCATTGTGTCCGCCCTGAACCCGGCGTGTACAAGCGCGAGATGAAAATCGGCGCCGGCCGCGATCTCGGGGAAATGGGAAGCCGCATAGGGGCCTGGAGCTGGCACCGAATACCACGCTGGGCCGTTGCGATAGGTATCAAGCGCCGGCGTGCCGATCGCCGAAACCCGTACCTTTCTGCCTTTGACGGAGATTTGTGTGCTCGGAATCCCGTAGGGCGCGCCGGTGCGTGGATCGGTGATATTCGTGATGAGCGTCGCCCCGAGCTTCCCGACTTCGGTGGCGAAGACTTTCGGATCGAGGATATCGCCGTCGTGGTTGCCGATATTGACGATCGTAGGCGCAAGATTCGCGAAGATGTGCAACACCTCGAGATCAATCTTGCCGTGGTTGCGCACGCACAAAACATTGCCAAACTCAAAGACGTCGCCGTTGACGACAATCGCGGCTTGCGCGGTCGTGTCGGCCGCGACAAGATCGCGGACTGCTTTCACGAGCGCGGCGGTATAAGCATAGCCGGAATGAAGATCGGCCATGAGAACGAGCAGAAGGTCGGGGCCTCCAACCGCATTCGCCGAGCGGGGCGTCGCCGCCATCATAGCTGACACGCCAATGCCGAGAGTGAACTCGCGACGCGTCAGAGAAGTCGAGTTCGCGGCGGACAGTGGTTTGACCACTCGATGTCCCCAATATTGCCTATGCCTCATGCCATGTTGGCGCGGCATAATGTTTCGAGCAAGTTGATGGGAAGGCGTCGCCCGTCGAGATAAGGAGCAAAGCAAAATGACACTCGATCGCGCCGTTGCGGACGCCATTTGACCCGCTCGTCGGCGAATACCAAATTGCCTTGGCGTCAAGCGCTGTTGATATAAATTTCGGGCTGGCAAAGGGCGCGATGAGCCTGGTAATTCGCTGACGAGAAAGCCTTTGGCCAAAAGCTCCTATGTCCCCCCGACTGCAAGCGACGACGAGGTCCGCGCCTTGCTCGCGCGCTACAACTGCCCGCTGCCGTTCCATGAGGTACGCACGCTTTTCCTCGGCAATATCGCTTCGCCCTCCGTAGGACTGTCTCCAATCAGGGTGATCGAGAGATTGTGGGGAGGCGAGCTACCGGAGTTCGAGTTGATTGACGCGGCAAATGAACTGATCGGCGCGCTGGTCATGGGCTTGTGGAATTGGCTCACACGTCATCAAGACCGAAGCGAGCCCTTCCGCCTCACGAGAATCCAAACCGATCCGACCCGTGAACGTCTCGCATCCCTGGCCTTGATGCGGCGGCAGGAACTTGACGGCTTCGTCGAAGGGTTGTTTGGGGCACAGAAATCCATCGACCTACCCGAACGAGCTCATCGCGCCTTGGACAGCCTCGGCGAGATGCGCGCGGGATTTGCCACGGTGTTCGATTTGGCCTCGGATCAGGAGGCGAACATCAAAGACGCCGAACGCACGTTGCGCAATTCGAGGGAAATGACCAAGATCGCGGAACACGAAATGCACGCTGTCGTCCTGTCTTGCGCCCGCGCGCGCCGAGAGTTGATGGCAATGCTGCCGACGGATAAGCCGACGCTTCACTGAGCAGCCCCACCAGCTGATAGTGCACATGGGGACAAACGCACTATCTGGCCCTGACTGGCTGGAAACGCGCGGCCTCGCACGGTCGGCCCTCAATCCGATTTTCGAAACCAGAGAGTCATTTGGTCGGACGCCGTGACGCTGATTACCGAAACGCGTAACGAATTGGCGCTGCTTCGGAGCGCCGCGATGTACCTGCCAGATTTCCTCGACGGTTTCGACCGGCTCGTCGCCTTCGACGCGGAGACGACTGGCAAGCGTACCCCTGACGCCGCGTTTGTTCGCAAGCAGCCTTTTGCCTGGAGAGCCCCTGGCATCATCATCGAAGTCCGTTTCGTCGAAATGTTGCGCGAAGGCGAGGGCTGGCGGAAGGGCGAGATGGTTCCCGCAATGCGTACTCTCCGCCCGAAGCAGGCAGCGACTGAGCCCCAACGGAACGTCACGATGGGTGGGGAGCGGAAAGTAATGCTGGCTCCATCAGGAGCGCGGCTCCACTGAACTCCGATCCAGACGGTCCTCCTTTCCCTCGCGACGAGGCGCGGGAGCGTCTAGGTTCATGGTATTGTCGGTCTCGGTCTCGAGTTGATAGCCGACCCTGGCCTCGGTCAACAGAAGATCGGGACGCTGCGGGTCGCGCTCAATCCTGCGTCGCAAGCAAAAGACGGTCATGCGTAAGAATTTCCGTCCGCTCGCCGAATCGTCGCGCCCAAGCCCTGCCAGGAGTTGACCAAAGGTCGCCACGCGACCTGGCTCGCTCGCTAGAAGCATCAATAGCCTCAATTCGGAAGGAGCGAGCGACATTCGCTTGCCTTCGATCGCGACGGTACGATCGAATCGGTCGATGACGAACGAGCCATGACGATAGTAGCGACGTCGACCGGTCAAGTTGAAGCGCCGTAAGGCGGCAACGCGCACACGTGCCGATAGGTCTTCCGCGCGGAAGGGGCGAGCGAGGTAATCCACGTCCATATCCAGAACGGTGATGCAATCCGCTTCGCGATAGCCCCCGCAAATTGCGACGAATTGCGCATCCGAGTAGATGCGCTTGGCCTCCCGCAAATCATCGAGATCAAGGCTCGGTAGATCAAAGACTACGACGTCGAATGGCCCATCCATTTTAGATCCCCCGCCGGAGGGTCCGGCGGAGTGCACGGTGAAGCCGCCGAGCTCCAGGACCGACCGTACCAATCGCAACAGTTCGATCTCGATTGTTATGACGAGAACGCGCGTCCGATGCCCTGCAACGCTCGTGCCCATGACTTAGCCGCGGCACCGGCAGCAATCCGCGTAGCATGCTGCTTCTGCCGCGCGATGGAGACGTCCTTCAGGCCGAGGGCGTTTCGCAACATCGCGTCGATCTTTCCGATCCCTGGCGCCGCGCCGAAGAACCATTTTCCTTCGGGCTCCGCACGAGAGCGCGTCCGCGTCGGGGCGTCCATCGTCGGGTCGGCTCGCTTGGGCCATCGGCGCTCGTCGGATGTTATGACGATTTCAGCCGATCCAGCGCCAAATTCAGCTCCAAAACATTCACCCTCGGTTCGCCGATCAACCCCAGGAACGGAGTTTCGGTCGCGGCGCCGACCAGGGCGCGCACTTGGTCTTCCGGGAGTCCGCGGGCCTTGGCCACTGAGGCGACCTGGCCGAGCGCGTTCTGCGGCGAGACGTGCGGGTCGAGCCCGGAGGCCGACGTTGTGACGGCGTCCGCGGGAACCGGGCCGGGGCCGGCCGTCGCCCGCCACGCCTCGACGCCCCCCTTCACCCGGTCGACGAGCTTCTGCGACGTCGGGCCCAGGTTGGAGCCGGACGAATTGGCCGCGTTGTACGGCGCGTCGATCGTCTTGGTCGAATCGTTGGGGTCGGTGTCGGTGGTGGCGGACGGGCGCGGGTGGAAATAGCGCTCACTCTTGAACCACTGCCCAATCAGCGCCGACCCGACAACGGCGCCGTCCTTCTCGATGAGGCTGCCGTTGGCCTGGTAGGGCATGGCGATCTGGGCGATTCCCGTCACCGCAAGCGGATAGATGAGGCCGGTGAGGACGGTGAACAGGACAATGAGAACGAGTGCGGGACGCAGATGCTGAAGCATGGTCAATTCCGACGTTAGGCGAGATGAAGCGTCGCGACGATGAGGTCGATCGCTTTGATGCCGACGAAGGGCAGGATGAGCCCGCCCAGGCCGTAAATGAGCAGATTGCGCCGCAGCAGGGCGGCCGCGCCAACCGGCCGGTAGGCGACGCCCTTCAGCGCCAGGGGGATCAAGGCGATGATGATGAGCGCGTTGAAGATGACCGCTGACAGGATCGCCGACTGCGATGAGGCAAGATGCATGACGTTGAGCGCCCCGAGGACCGGATAGGTAGCCGCGAACATCGCGGGCAGAATGGCGAAGTACTTCGCAACGTCATTGGCGATCGAGAAGGTCGTCAGGGAGCCGCGCGTCATAAGGAGCTGCTTTCCGATCTCGACGATCTCGATCAGCTTGGTTGGATTGGAGTCGAGATCGACCATGTTGCCGGCTTCGCGCGCGGCCTGTGTGCCGGTCTGCATGGCGACGCCGACATCGGCTTGAGCGAGCGCTGGCGCGTCATTGGTGCCGTCGCCGCACATGGCGATCAGCCTGCCGCCGAGCTGCTCCTTGCGGATGAACGCAAGCTTGTCCTCGGGCGTCGCCTCGGCAAGAAAGTCGTCGACGCCCGCCTCGGAAGCGATCGCGGCCGCGGTGACGGGATTATCGCCGGTCACCATCACGGTTCGGATGCCCATGGCGCGCATCGCGGCGAAGCGCTCCTTGATTCCCGGCTTGACGACGTCCTTTAGATGAATGACGCCGAGCAGCTTGCCGTCGTCGGCGACCGCCAGCGGCGTGCCGCCCGACATTGCGACCCGCTCGACCGCCTGACGAAATTCAAGCGGCGTCTTCTCGATCGGCGCCTTGAGATAGCGAAGGATGGAGTCGATCGCGCCCTTGCGGATCGACCGGCCGGCGACGTCGAGACCCGAAATGCGCGTTTGGGCGGAGAAAGGGACGACGGTGGTTTTGCCAATGTCGAATTTCGGTTCGACAAGACCGAAATCACCCTTGGCGAGAGCAACGATCGAGCGCCCTTCGGGCGTCTCGTCGGCAAGGCTCGAGGCCAGCGCGGCGGCAGCAAGCTCCTGCGTCGAGACGCCATTTACCGGCAGAAGCTCGGTCGCCATCCGATTGCCGAACGTGATCGTGCCTGTCTTGTCGAGCAGGAGCGTGTCGACGTCGCCGGCCGCCTCGACCGCACGGCCGGAGGTCGCGATGACGTTGAAACGAACCAGCCGATCCATGCCGGCGATGCCGATGGCCGATAGCAGCCCGCCGATCGTCGTTGGAATGAGACAAACGAGCAGCGCGATGAGAACAGTCGCAGACAGGTCGGTTCCTGAATATCTGGCGATCGGCCACAAGGTGACGCAAACAATGAGGAAGATGATGGTCAGCCCGGCCAGAAGGATCGACAGCGCGAGCTCGTTCGGCGTCTTCTGCCGCTCCGCCCCCTCGACGAGCGCGATCATCCGGTCGATGAAGGTCGAGCCCGGCGCGGACGTGATCTTCACCTTGATGAAGTCGGACAGCACGGTCGTTCCGCCGGTGACGGCCGAGCGGTCGCCGCCGGCCTCGCGGATGACGGGCGCGGACTCGCCGGTGATCGCCGATTCGTTGACCGAGGCGACCCCTTCGACAATGTCGCCGTCGCCCGGGATGATCTCGCCCGCCTCGACGAGCACGACATCGCCCAGCCGAAGGTCGAGCGCGTTGACCCCTTCGACGGGACCGTTCAGTTTTTCTGCTTCGATGTAGCGCTTCGCGCGGGTGTCGGTGCGGGTGCGCCGCAAGGCGTCGGCCTGCGCCTTGCCGCGCCCTTCGGCGACGGCCTCGGCGAAATTGGCGAACAGCACGGTGAACCAGAGCCAGAAGGCGATCTGGCCCGTGAAGGCAGCCGAACCATTGTGGGTCACGAGATCGCGGATGAAGAACAGTGTCACCATCAGCGACACCACTTCGGTGACGAAGATGACCGGGTTCTTCGCCAATGCCCGCGGGTCAAGCTTGCGCAGCGCGTCGACCGCGGCGGCGGCGATGATCTTGCTGTCGAACAGCCCCTGGGACTTTGTTTTCGAAGCCATGGGTCGATCTCCGATCAGAAGGTCTTGCCGTCGAGCATCAGGAAGTGCTCGACCACCGGCCCGAGCGAGAGGGCCGGAAAATACTGCAAGAGGTAGAGAATGACGATCACGCCGACCAAGAGACCGACGAACAGCGGACCGTCGGTCGGGAAGGTGCCGGCCGAGGCCGGGACTTTCTTCTTCGCGGCCAGGGAGCCGGCCATCGCCAGCACCGGCACGACATAGGCGAAGCGGCCGAGCAGCATCACGAGCCCGCCCGTCGTGTTGAACCAGAGCGTATTGCCATTGATCCCGGCGAACGCCGAGCCGTTGTTGGCGTTGCTCGAGGCGAAGAGATAGATGATTTCAGAGAGTCCATGCGGGCCGCTGTTACCGAGACTGTCGAGCGCCGTCTGCAACAGCACCGACGCGCCGGTGAAGCCCAAGACGCTCAGCGGATAGATCAGCACTGCGAGCATCGCGAATTTCATTTCCCGAATCTCGATCTTCTTGCCCAGATATTCCGGCGTGCGGCCGACCATCAGCCCGGCGACAAACACGGCGATGATCGCAACGACAAGAAAGCCGTAGAGACCGGCTCCGACGCCGCCTGGCCAGATGCAGCCGGCGAGCAGGTTGAACATCGGCACCATGCCAGCGAGCGGCGTGAGCGAATCGTGCATTGTGTTGACCGCGCCGGTGCTGGTGCCGGAGGTGGCGGTTGCATACAGGACGGACATCGCCTGACCGAAGCGCACCTCCTTGCCTTCGAAATTGCCCGCAGCCGGGTCGACGCCGAGCGCGGTCAGAATCGGATTGCCCGCGGTCTCCGACCAATAGGCGACCGCAACGCCGATAATGAGGAAGACCGCCATCGCCGCCAGAATGGCCCAGCCCTGGCGCATGTCGCCGACCGCGCGGCCGAAGGCGAGCACGGAGGCCGTGGCGATCAGGAGCAGGGACCAGATCTCGAGGAGATTGGTCCAGGCGTTGGGATTCTCGAACGGATGAGCGGCGTTCGCGTTGAAGAAACCGCCGCCGTTGGTGCCGAGCTCCTTGATGATCTCCTGGCTCGCCACGGGTCCGATCGAGATGGTCTGTTTCACGCCTTCGAGCGTCGTCGCGTCAACCGCGCCGGCGAGCGTCTGCGGCATGCCCAAGGCGACGAAAACGAGCGCGCCGACGATGGAGATCGGCAGGAGAAGGTAGAGCGTGACGCGGGTCACATCGACCCAGAAATTCCCGACGGTGGTTGCCGAGGAGCGAGCGAAGCCGCGCACCAGCGCGAACGCCATCGCCAGCCCGGTCGCCGCCGAGAGGAAGTTGTGGACGGTGAGGCCGAGCATCTGGGTGAGATGACTCATCGTCGTCTCGCCGCTGTAGTTCTGCCAGTTGGTGTTGGTGATGAAGCTGGTCGAAGTATTGAAGGCGAGGTCCGGCGCCACGGCGTCGAAGCCGCGCGGGTTCAGCGGAAGAAAGTTTTGCAGCCGCTGGATCGCATAGAGCGTGAGGAATCCGGCGACGGAAAAGACGACCATCGCGATCGTATAGGCATACCAATCCTGCTCACCCGCCGGATCGACCCCGGCCAGGCGATAGAAGCCGCGCTCAAGCGGCCCGAACACGGGAGTGAGAAAGTTTCTCTCGCCCGCATAAAGTCCGGCGATCAACCTGCTGAGCGGAATGGCGCAAGCCACCACCAGCGCAAGCACAAGGGCGATCTGCGCCCAGCCAACAAGGGTCATCGCGTCACCGTTCGGATCTAGAATTTTTCAGGATGAATGAGGGTGTAGAGGAGATAGAGGCCGAGCGCGACGGCCACGACAAGTCCGATGATCGGTTCGCTCATGGCGCGCCCTCTTCAGAGTTGCCGCAAAGCCATCGCGTAGACGCCCATCAACGCGACGACCGCAAATCCGAGAACTACGAAAGCCAAATCGAGCATAATCGTCTCCTTGCTCGCCGGCTTCCTAGCGCCGGGCTGCGTAAGCTTTCGATATGGATTTAAACGGCTCGGCATAAGGATATCGTAAGGTAGGGAGAGGGCGGGACCAGATGGCATGATATCGCCTTGCCGACACGTACCAGGGGCTATCAGGAGTCAAGGAGGTCGGATGAATGTGGCAACAGCGGCGTCATTGACCTCAGGATCGACTGCGACAGTCGATCCGCGGAGTATATCGAAAGAGGCGGATCATGCCTGAGCGCTTGTCGTTGCGTCTCCAATCGGCGCTCTATGCCTTGAGAGGCGGATTTCTTATCCGCCCGTTTCTGATCGCGCTAGTGCTCGGCGCAACTGGCGCGATTTTATCATTCGTCGAGGAATTTGCGCCCCAGCTCAGCGCATGGATTCCCGAAGTCTTGTTTCCGGCGCATCAGGACCCTCAGGTCGCTCTGACCATTCTTTCCGGTATCGCCACGTCGATCATGACGGTGGTGTCGATCGTCTTTGCGATCCTCCTGATGACGTTGACGCTTGCATCGACACAATTTTCACCGCGCATTCTCGTAAGCTTTGTTAGGGATCGCAGTACGCAGTGGACCTTAGGCATCTTCCTTGGCACTTTTTCCTACTGCATGGCGGCGCTTCCAGCGGTGCGGTCCTTGCCGCGCCCCTATGTTCCGGTGCTCACTGTATCGCTTGCGATGCTGCTCGCGCTGGTGAGCGTTGCGTGGTTGATCTTTTTCATCAATCACATCTCTCGATCGATAAGCGTAAGTCACATTGTCGATCGTATTGCTGGAGAGACAGAGCAAGTGATCGGCGAACTCATGCCACATCCGCGCGGCTCGTATGAAGTGCAGGAGCACCCTGTGCCTTCCCGCGAGGGGCGCGAGCGCGCCATTGCCGCTCGAAAATCCGGATATATCCGCTTTGTTGACGTTGCCTTTCTCGTCGAATGCGCCAAGTCCTTCGGCGTCCAGATTAAGCTTGAGCGGCGCGTCGGCCAATTTGTGCCCGTCGGCGCGCCGCTCTTGCGCGTCGTCGATGCGGGACGGGTCACGCCCGAGCGAGAAACTCAGCTGCTAACTGCTATTGACCTCGGCCCCGCACGTACGATGCAGCAAGACGTCG
Organism: uncultured Alphaproteobacteria bacterium; assembly: GCA_963783175.1. GTDB lineage: Bacteria > Pseudomonadota > Alphaproteobacteria > Rhizobiales > Beijerinckiaceae > Roseiarcus. The sequence goes on along the minus strand of CAWANG010000019.1, from coordinate 6,279 downwards.
AGTTCGGCATAATTCAGATCGTTGATATTGCGCTCCGTGCCATATCACCGGCTGTCAACGATCCGACCACAGCGATCAATTGCATCGATCAACTCGGCCGCATTATGATCGTTTGGGCAAGCCGCACGCCGCCACGAACTCACTTTCACTCGCCGCCCCATATCCTTCGCGTTTCTCTGCCGAGGATCGGATACGAAGGCTTACTGGACACAGCATTCGAGCAAATCCGGCACTATGCGAAAAGCGACATCGCGGTCAGCTTGCGTCTGTTGCTCGCCTTCGACGATATGGTCGTCGCCGGAGCGCCTCAAAGTGAACAGCAGTCTCTGGTGCTGCGGGCACGACGCATCGTTGAAGGCTGCAAGCAGTACCTGCCAGAAAATGACGTCCTTCCGCTGCAGCGACGACTGGCTCGGCTTGAGAGTCGCGCAGCCCCTAAGGCGGACGCGGAATCTAAGGCTGGTGCAATTCAGCCCTAAGCAGATTCCGCTTGGCTAACCAACAGGTCGGTTTTTTGCGTTCGGCTGCCTGGGCCAATTCGCAAGGTGTACATGGCGGAAAAGTCTACGGTTACGGCGAGCGATGAACCACGAGCCGACCGTCTTGGCTCTTGCCGGTTCACGTGATCGCGGCGAGGCGAGGCGCGCGTCGTCCTTTTGACGCTGACTGGTTAGGGACAGTCGCTACTGTCGCAGCTTAGCAGCTTACTCATTATTTAAACTAACTTCGCCGGATCGCTCACACGGTCTTCCTCGAGCGGTCGTCGAGCTCGAGACCGTCGGGTAGCATAATGACGGATTGAGGACGGCGTTGGCATTCAAACATCGCAAACCGGATCGCCTCTGTCCGGTTCGTGAACAATCCGCCGCAGAGGCTTCGGGCGTCCTTGACGACCCAATGTCCGCTTCGGTCCTGCCCGATAAACAGGCAGGACAACCGAGCGGCTCCCGCGGCTCTGATATCTTGATGGAGCATGAGTTTTCCTTGTTCGCTCACGGGGGACTCGACGCTTTCTTCCGGCGGGTCCATCGCTTGAAGTCTTGTTCGGCTGCGGTCAATGGGGCGGCAGCCGAACAAGCAGCTCCGCCATGAGGCCGAAAGCGAGCGCGACCATCAGCAACAGCCCGAGACGGGCGAATATTTGCAACGGCGCCGGCGGGTCAATTTCGCACGGATCGTATAGGTCGAGACCAGGTTCTGGCGGATCGTCATATTGTCCGCCGTCAGCGCCTTTGAGACAGCGTGATGTTTTCAAGTAGGGAGGATTTCTGGATCATCATAGCCGCAAGGAGCGAAGATGAGACAGAAATCCGGGCCGGAAAAGCAGCCGGCGGAAGACGCGATCAGGGACATTCGGCGCGCGACGCGTCGACACTTTTCAGCTGAAGAGAAGATCCGGATCGTACTGGAAGGGCTACGCGGGGAGGAGAGCATAGCCGAGCTCTGCCGCCGCGAGGGCATCGCCTCATCGATGTACTATGGCTGGTCGAAGGAGTTCCTTGAGGCCGGTAAAAGGCGGCTCGCCGGCGACACGGCGCGCGCCGCGACCTCCGACGAGGTGAAGGATCTTCGCCGCGAGGCGCAAGCCTTGAAGGAGGTGGTCGCCGACCTCACCCTCGAAAACCGACTGCTTAAAAAAAGCATGATCGCGGATGGGGGAGACGAGGCATGAGATATTCCGCATCCGACAAGATCGAGATCATCCGACTGGTCGAGCAATCGCATTTGCCGGCCCGGCGGACGCTGGATAAACTCGGCATTCCCAGATCGTCTTTCTACCGCTGGTATGATGTGCAGTAGTTAAGACTTAATCTGACAGTTGGTGTCATAGCTGAGGCGGAAGCCGAGGCCGGGCGCGGAGCTGGTCGGGGGTTGCGCAGCGCCCGGCCTCGGCGTTTCGAGAGGACACCGAGATGACCAAGGAACAGAAGATCATCCGCGCCAAGGTTGGGCTGCTGGAGCTGGCCAAGCAGCTCGGCAATGTCAGCCAGGCCTGCAAGATGATGGTCTATAGCCGCGACAGCTTTTACCGTTTCAAGGAGCTTTATGACGCCGGAGGAGAATTGGCGCTGCAGGAACTGACGCGGCGAAAGCCGATCCTGAAGAACCGCACCCCGCCCGAGGTCGAGGCGATCATCGTTGAGCTTTCGCTGGACCAGCCGGCTTACGGCCAAATCCGCATCGCCAACGAGCTTCGCAAGCTCGGCCATTCGATCTCGCCAGCCGGCGTCCGCGGCGTCTGGCAACGCCGCGATCTTGAGACGATGAAGAAACGGCTCAAGGCGCTCGAAGCCAAGGTCGCCCAGGAAGGCCTGGTTCTGACCGAAAGCCAGCTGGCCGCGCTGGAGAAGGCCAAGAGCGAAAAGGAGGCGCATGGCGAGTTCGAGAGCGAATGTCCGGGCTATTGCGGGGCCCAGGACACCTTCTACGTCGGCAACATGAAGGGGGTCGGGCGCATCTACCAGCAGACGTTCATCGACACCTATGCCAAGGTCGCCTTCGCCAAGCTCTACGACCGCAAGACGCCGATCACCGCCGCCGATCTCATTAACGATCGCGTCGTGCCGTTCTATGACGCCCATGAGGTGAAGCTCTGCCGCGTGCTGACCGATCGCGGCACGGAATATTGCGGCAACCCAGAGCATCACGAATACGAGCTCTACCTGGCGCTCGAGGACATCGATCACTCGCGCACCAAGACAAAGAGCCCGCAAACGAACGGAATCGTCGAGCGGTTCCACAAGACCGTGCTCGACGAGTTCTACCGCGTCGCCTTCCGCAAGAAAATCTACGGCTCGATCAGCGAGCTGCAGAGCGATCTCGATGATTGGGTCAAGAGCTATAATGAGGAAAGGCCGCACCAGGGACGATGGTGCTTCGGCAAAACGCCGATCCAAACGTTCCTTGACGCAACGCCGCTGGCGAAGGAGAAAATGATCGCCGCCTGAGCAAAACATACAGGCGGACCCGAACAAACTCCGGACGCTGACCGTCAGATCAAGTGCCAGCTACTACATATGATCGGTATCAAGGCGGCGGACCGGAAGCCCTCGCGGATCGCCCCTCACGGCCGGATCGGGTCTGGAACCGCATCCCAGAGGCAATCCGTAGCCAGATTGTCGATCTGGCGCTGGATCACCCCGAGCTCAGCCCGCGGGAACTGGCGGTGCGCTTCACGGACGAGGAAAAATACTTTGTCTCGGAGGCCTCGGTCTATCGGCTTCTGAAAGCGCGCGATCTTATCACCAGCCCGGCTTACATCGTCATCAAAGCGGCCGAGGAGTTCAGGGACAAGACCACGGCGCCCAACCAGCTCTGGCAGACCGACTTCACCTATCTCAAAATCACGGGATGGGGCTGGTACTACCTCTCCACCGTGCTGGACGACTTCTCGCGCTTCATTGTCGCCTGGAAGCTCTGCACGACGATGAAAGCGCAGGACGTCACCGCCACCCTCGATCTGGCGCTGTCGGCCTCCGGGCTCGATCACATGGCCGTCGTTCACCGACCGCGGCTCTTGTCGGATAACGGCTCGTCATATGTCGCGAGCGATCTGGCTGATTGGCTGGACAAGCAGAACATCGAGCATGTTCGCGGAGCGCCCTTCCATCCGCAGACCCAGGGCAAAATCGAGCGCTGGCATCAGACGCTCAAGAACCGCATCCTGCTTGAGCACTACTACCTGCCCGGCGATCTCGAACGCCAGGTCGCCGCCTTCGTGGCGAACTACAACCATGCCCGCTATCACGAGAGCCTCGACAATCTTACCCCGGCTGACGTCTACTTCGGGCGCGCTGAGGCCATCCTCCTCGAACGCGAACGGATCAAACGCCAGACAATCGCAAACCGTCGCTTGCAGCATCAACTGCATGCCGCATAATCTCAATCACAGATGATCCAGAGCCTCCCTTCCGGAAGCAGGCAACATGTCTCAAATCATCTGACGACGGACAATCGAGCCGCCCCTTCACCTGGCGGTAGGCGTCCTCGGAGAGACAGATCGCGCCCGGTTCGGCGATACCTTCCAATCGCGCGGCGATGTTGACGCCATCGCCCATCAGGTCGCCGTCGCTCTCCTCGACCACGTCGCCCAGATGAATGCCGATCCGGAAGACGATGCGGCGATCCTCGGGCACGCCGGCATTGCGCTCGACCATGGCGTTCTGAACTTCGATGGCGCAGCGCACCGCGTCGACGACGCTGCGGAACTCGGTTATCGAGCCGTCGCCGGTGCGCTTGACGACGTGCCCATTGTGCACGGCGATGGTGGGGTCAATCAGATCGCTGCGCAGCGCCCTGAGCCGCGCCAAGATGCGATCCTCATCCGCGCCGGCGAGACGGCTGTAGCCGACCACGTCGGCGGCAAGGATCGCCGCAATTTTCCGGATTTCGGGCATCGTGGCCCTCACATGTCGTGCAGGGTAGCACAACCCCCTCAGAACCGCGCGTTTATTCGTGGAAAGCGATTTGGCCAAAGGCAGGCCCGGCGAGCGTTGGAAGCGGCGACTGCTCAGGTCGCGATGAAGCGGGGCTACAGAGGCGTTCGCGTCCACGGCGACGAGCCAAAGGCGCGTGAAGTGCCTCGCGCCGGATCACATCGGCGGCGTTACTCCATCCCGACCGATCCGCCACGCGCGACCTTGCAACGTTCCATCCGGCTGCTTGACCGCAGCGATGAATACTTTCGCGCCAGGCTTGAGATCGTTATTGTCGCTCTGCACGTAAGCAACAATTGGCGTGTCGGCGGGGACAAAGACTTTCTTTTCTCCGTCCTTGTATTTCAGTGTCAGCGTTTGTCCATCAGCCGCGGTGATAACTTGATCAACGTTCGCGTTGGTCATTGTGCTCTTAGGGCGAAGATCCCATGAGTAGTGTCCTTCTCCGGTGCCACGCATTGCCTGAGGGAAAATGTGCACTTCGAGTGCGGTCAGGCTGCCGTCGGCCTCCGGCATCGCGGTCACCCCCACAAACAAGTCCTGTTTGATGTCGGCAAGCGATGCCTTGACCACCGCGGCGATCTGGGCGTTGTCGGCCAGCGCCACCTTTAGTTCGGTGCCATCGCGTGCCTTGATCACGTAAGTCGCGCCATCGATGCTTGCGATGGTACCGCGTACGCGGACTGTATCCTGTGCCTGGGCGGCGTCGCCCGGCACAATTATCGTGAGAGCGGTAAGAGCGATACCCGCCAGCACCGCCATTATTTTGTGGTTGGCCTTCATAAGTTCCTCCCATCGATTGGCCGACGTTAGCACATCAAAGGGTAGGCGTTTCGAGGTTCGGCTGATCCGGTCTCGGTTAAGTTGCCAGGGAACCTTGGGAGTTTCCTCCCTTTGCGAAGGGCGCGGAAATGTCCCGGTTCCGTGAGGTTTTCGGCTCCGGTCAACGCGACGCCACGCGGCTACAGGGGCGGCCCCGCGCCTATGGCCATCGCTGGCGGGCATCTCGGGCCTCGCCGGTATGTTCTTCGGGCCTCCGGGCGCGCAGGGGCCGTCCTGTCGCATCCTGCGCGGCCCTTGCGTCTTCGCGGGCGCAGGCTATGGTGCGGGCCCATGCTGGTGCGGGGCGCATGATCCGCATCCCATCACCGCTGAGGCCTACGAGGCGATAGCCGCCACGCTTCCGTTCGGCAGTATCACCTTCGAGCGCGACTGACCGCGACAAGCGAACGCTTGATGTGAATTGAGCGCTTCTGGCGCGTCAGTTGGTCAGGTTGACTGACTTGTCCGCACAGATATCGACATTGGACACATCCGCCGACTTACCGTCAGCGTATTTCCCGCGCAGATCCAGGCGACAATTCTTGCTCTGCGGCACTTTAGCCGACGTCCATTGGCCGGCTTTCAGCTCACCTAGCACTTTCTTCCAGTTAGCCGAGCCGCTCTCGGTCGCCTGCAGCTCGACGAGGTCGGCCTCGCGCCAGTTCGTCACCGTCACCGTGACTGTGCCGCCCGCCGCCGTCTTCGGCTTGGGCTTGGACTTCATGGGCGCGGCTGCGGCCGCCGACGACTCTGAGTTCTGTGCGAGCGCCTGCGCCGCGACAACGCCGAACAGCGTTGCCGCGATTGTGAGGGCCAAGATCGGCCTCCTCATGAATCTCCTCCCTGCACTCGCGCGAGGTGCGTGCGTGAGCATGGCGCGCTAACGATGGCGAAAGAAAAGCCGGAAGGTTCAGACACAGTACGGCTGTCCTCGACCGCCTGGACGGCCCCGAGGCTCGGATGTCGCGAAAAGGCGGATCAAGCCTACAGAGGTCGCGCAGGTAATAGCCGGAATCGGCTG
>CAWANG010000018.1:0-51507 GCA_963783175.1 uncultured Alphaproteobacteria bacterium | reverse complement strand
CAATCCAGCACAGCCTCGATGTCGAGAGCGAGGTTTTCCGGCTTATCGGTCGGCGCGTAGCGGCGCACAACATTGCGCTTCCGGTCGACCAGGAACTTGGTGAAATTCCACTTGATCGCTTGCGTGCCGAGGAGGCCCGGCGCCGCCTGCTTGAGCGCCTTGAACAGCGGATGGGCGTTCAAGCCGTTGACCTCGGTCTTGGCGAACATCGGGAAGGTGACGTCGTAATTCTCGGTGCAGAATCTCCTGATCGCGCCTTCGTCGCCCGGCTCCTGATGGCCGAACTGGTCGCAGGGGAAGCCCATGACCGCGAAGCCGCGGGAGCGAAACCGCCGGTGCAGCTCTTCCAACCCCGCATATTGCGGCGTGAACCCGCATTTGCTCGCGACATTGACGATCAGCAGCGCCTCGCCGTCGAAGTCGGCGAGCGTCGCGGGCTTGCCGTCGATGGTCTGAGGGGCATGGCGGCGGGGAGGGGCATCGGGGAGCTTTCAACTTTTGACGGCGCCAACCGCGCAAAAATCCGAGAACGGGCGCCTGGGACCCGTCCGCACGCATAAGAAATCCGAGCCGATTTAGTTTTCCGCACTCATTCGGGCGGTGAGACTACTCGCAAAAGTCTTGCCGTCCACGTCGGTGATGCGCAACCGGGCGCCGGAAGTTGACGCTACTCCGTTCGCTGGCGGGGGAAGGGTGACGATCGCGCTCGCGCCCATCCCGGCCTCGAGCCCGTAAGGCCCCGGCTTGAACCGGTTGTACGGGAAATTGTTGACGATCGCAGAAGCCGGAAGAGCCGAAAGGGCTTCCCAGTCCCATGTCGCGAGCGCTTTCCTGTCGGGGCCCACGACCTCGACCTTCATGACATGGGCCGTCACGGCGGGCGTGCCGCTGTCGAGCACGATGGCGAAACGAACGCCGCCGTCGGCCAGCATCTTTGCGTCGGAGAGCGCGAGATGATGCGCCGCGGCGCCGACCGGGCCGCCGTGATACGGCGTGAGGACGGAACCCCGATAGTAACTGTAGAGGCCGACGTCGAAGCGAGGACGAAGGCAAGGACCCAGAGCGCGAGGCCGCGAAAGCCGGCTTCGGTCAACGGCAGCTTCAGGCTCCCGCCGCACCAGCGAAACCAGGCCCGCCGGGCGAGCGCGGGGTTGTGTCCGAGCCATGCATTGTCGAGCGAATAGGCTGCGCCGCCGGCGAGCATCAGCGCCGCGCCCATCGCGACGTTGCAGGACGCCATTGTCCATTCGTCGATGCACGTGCCCCCCTGCCAGCCAAACAGCAGCATCAGCGAGATCGACAGTCCGACGGATAGCAGCGCCGCGAGCCGGGTCAAAAGACCCGCCATCAGCGCGAAGCCGACGATGAGCTCGACGGCGCTGAATAGGATGATCGCCGCATACAAGAGCCAGAAATGCTGGAGCAGAAAGGCGAGCGCGCGATCGAGGCCGAAGAGCGCGCCCGGGATCGCTGTCTGGAGCTTGTTCCCCATCCACGAGGGGGCCTCGGGATCGAGTTTCGAGGGGTCGTAGATGAAGCGTCGCGACCCGCCGCCCCAGTAGATGAATCCCTGGATGACGCGGACGGAGAGCATGGCCATCGCCGCCGCGCGCCAGTCGGCGCTTCCCGCGGCCAATGCTGTCGCCGCTTCGCTTGTGCTACGGGCCGTCAAAGCCGTCATAGGCCTCCCCTAATCGCTGTTTATCGGGCGCTTGCCCTCCTCTTATTGCTTTGGCTGCCCAGCGCGAAACGCGGATGGCCTGGCGCGGCGAATTGAGGTCAGCGAAGGCGCTGCGCCTGTTCATTCATTTCTTATTCACCCCCGTTGGGCGAAAAATTCATTCGGGTTCGTCAGAAGTGGAGGAGACGATGAAAAAACTTTCGATGAGACTGCTCGGAGTTGTGGTTATTTCCGCCACCCTGTCATCGGCGATTTCGCCCGCGTTCGCGTTGGGCGGCTGCGGTCCCAACCGCCATCGCAACGGCTGGGGCCAATGCGTCTGGGGCGGCCAAAATGAAGACTGGTGCCTGCGAACAACCGGCCATCGGGCTACGCGCATGCCCAACAGGACATTGCGCTGCTTGCACTATTGAGGCGCTGGCGCTCGTCCCGTTAGAACGGAATGTCGTCGTCGATCGGCCCCGCGCCGCCGCCGGTCGAGAGCGCCGGGCGGCGGTCGGCGCCTGAGGACTTGCCGAAGCTCTGGCGCTCCCCGCGCTCCTCGTCGGGGAAGCTCTGGCGGTCGGCGCCGCCGCCGCGGGAATCGAGCAATTGCAGTTCGCCGCGGAAGCGCTGCAGCACGACCTCGGTCGAGTAGCGGTCGGCGCCCGACTGGTCCTGCCACTTGCGGGTCTGGAGCTGGCCTTCGAGGTAAACTTTCGTGCCCTTCTTGCAATATTGCTCGGCGACCTTACCGAGGTTCTCGTTGAAGATCACGATGTTGTGCCACTCGGTGCGCTCCTTGCGCTCTCCGCTTGTCTTGTCGCGCCAGGTCTCGGAAGTGGCGATGCGGAAATTGACGACCTGATCGCCGGAATTGAGCCGCCGGACTTCGGGATCGGCGCCCAGATTGCCGATGAGAATGACTTTGTTGACGCTGCCCGCCATGATCCTCTCCTTGACGCCTTGAAAGACGTTACGCTCCGGCCGCGCTTGTAAAGCCTGGTCGGCAACTCGGCCCCGGTGCGATCGACGACCGCGCCCTACAACGAGAGCAAGCCCGACGCTATCCTTACCGGAAAGCCCGGGGAGCCGGCGCGCTGAAACTGCCTATCCGCTCCCGCTTATCCACACTTCACGGGGCCGGCCGCTTGGGAACCGGCCCCATCGCAACTACATTAACCAAGAACCCCGGCGCTCGGCGCCCGAAGAGGCGCCCTTTACCTGTGTTCTACATTTGTTCTAGCATCGGCGCGCGGATCGCGCAAGCGCAATTCGCGCTGGCGTCGCCTCGTCGTTAAGGAACGTGCTTCCAGGAGCCGTCATGGCCGGACCCAGTTCTCAGGCGCGCTTGGCTCGCCCCTCCAAGGACCCGCCCGAGGCGATCGAGGCGGTGTTCGGCGGCCGGGCGATCGTGGTCCGTGGCGCGCGCGAGCACAACCTCAAGAATGTCGATCTCGCCATTCCGCGCGACAAGCTGGTCGTGTTCACCGGGCTCTCGGGCTCGGGCAAGTCGTCGCTCGCCTTCGACACCATCTACGCCGAGGGGCAGCGCCGCTATGTCGAGTCGCTCTCCGCCTATGCCCGCCAGTTTCTCGAAATGATGCAGAAGCCGGACGTCGACCAGATCGACGGCCTCTCGCCGGCGATCGCGATCGAGCAGAAGACGACGTCGAAGAACCCGCGCTCGACCGTCGGCACGGTGACCGAGATTCACGATTATATGCGCCTGCTGTGGGCGCGGGTCGGCATCCCCTATTCACCCGCCACCGGCCTCCCGATCGAGAGTCAGACGGTGAGCCAGATGGTCGACCGGGTGCTGGCGCTTCCCGAGCGCACTCGGCTCTATCTTCTTGCGCCGGTCGTGCGCGGCCGGAAGGGCGAATACCGCAAGGAAATCGCCGACTTCATGAAGCGCGGCTTCCAGAGGCTCAAGATCGACGGCGCGTTCCATGAGATCGCCGACGCCCCCGCGCTCGACAAGAAGCTCAAGCACGACATCGAAGTCGTCGTCGACCGCATCGTCGTGCGGCCAGACATGGCGGCCCGGCTCGCCGAGAGCTTCGAAACCGCGCTCGAGCTCGCCGACGGCTTGGCGGTGATCGAATTCGCCGACGCGCCGGAGGGCGGCGGCGAGCCGCGGCGCATCCTGTTCTCGTCCAAGTTCGCCTGCCCGGTCTCGGGCTTCACCATCGCCGAGATCGAGCCGAGGCTGTTCTCGTTCAACAATCCGTTCGGGGCCTGCCCGGTCTGCGGCGGGCTCGGCTCGGAACTCAGGGTCGACGATTCGCTCGTCGTTCCGAACCCGAAGCTCACCCTGCGCCAGGGCGCGATTTCGCCCTGGGCCAAGTCGAGCTCGCCTTATTACCTGCAGACGCTCGAGGCGCTCGCGCGGCACTATAAGTTCCGGCTCGACAAGGCATGGAGCGAATTGCCGGATGAGGCGCGCCGCGTGATCCTGCACGGCTCGGGGGCGGAGGAGATCCGCTTCGCCTATGACGACGGCCTGCGCGCCTACGAAGTGAAGAAGCCGTTCGAGGGCGTCGTCGCCAATCTCGATCGCCGCTACCGCGAGACGGAAAGCGAGTGGTCGCGCGAGGAGATCCAACGCTATATGACCGCGACGCCGTGCGAAGCCTGCCACGGCTTTCGCCTCAAGCCCGAGGCGCTGGCGGTCAAGATCGACGGCCAGCACATCGGCGAGGTGAGCCTGCTTTCGGTCAGCGCCGCGATCGCGTGGGCGAAGGGCCTGCCGGCCAAGCTCGACCCCAAGCGCAACGAGATCGCCGATCGAATCCTCAAGGAGATCGTCGACCGGCTGACGTTCCTGCGCGACGTTGGCCTCGACTATCTGACGCTGTCGCGCGCGTCCGGCACGCTGTCGGGCGGCGAGAGCCAGCGCATCCGGCTCGCCTCGCAGATCGGCTCCGGCCTCACGGGCGTGCTCTATGTGCTCGACGAGCCGTCGATCGGCCTGCACCAGCGCGACAATGCGCGGCTCCTCGACACGCTGCGGCGCCTGCGCGGGCTCGGCAATACGGTGATCGTGGTCGAGCACGACGAGGACGCGATCTGGGCCGCCGACTATGTCGTCGACGTGGGCCCCGGCGCCGGCGTGCACGGCGGCGAGATCGTCGCCAGGGGAACGCCGGCCGAGATCGCCGCCAACCCCAATTCGCTGACCGGCCAGTTCCTGTCCGGCGAGCGGACGGTCGCGATCCCGTCGCGGCGCCGCGCCGCCGAGCCCGGCCGCGAACTGACGATTGTCGGCGCGCGCGGCAACAACCTGAAAGATGTGACGGCGACGATTCCGCTCGGGCTCTTCACCTGCGTCACCGGCGTCTCGGGCGGGGGGAAGTCGACGCTGGTCATCGACACGCTCTACAAGGCCGCCGCGCGCAGCTTGAACGGCGCGAGCGAGCCGCCCGCGCCGTATGACCGGATCGACGGCCTCGACCAGATCGACAAGGTCATCGACATCGACCAGTCGCCGATCGGCCGCACGCCGCGCTCCAATCCCGCCACCTACACCGGCGCCTTCACCCCCATCCGCGACTGGTTCGCCGGCCTGCCCGAGGCCAAGGCGCGCGGCTATCTGCCGGGACGGTTCTCGTTCAACGTCAAGGGCGGGCGGTGCGAAGCCTGCCAGGGCGATGGCGTGATCAAGATCGAGATGCATTTCTTGCCCGACGTCTATGTCACCTGCGACGTCTGCAAGGGCAAGCGCTACGACCGCGAGACGCTCGAGGTGCGCTACCGCGACAAGTCGATCGCCGACGTGCTCGACATGACGGTCGAGGAGGCGGCCGACCTGTTCAAGGCGGTGCCGTCGATCCGCGACAAGATGGAGACTTTGAAGCGCGTCGGCCTCGGCTATGTGAAAGTCGGCCAGCAGGCGACGACCCTCTCAGGCGGCGAAGCGCAGCGGGTCAAGCTCGCCAAGGAATTGTCGCGCCGCTCGACCGGCCGCACCCTCTATATCCTCGACGAGCCGACGACGGGGCTCCATTTCCATGACGTCGCGCAACTGCTCGACGTGCTGCATGAGCTTGTGGACCAGGGCAACACGATGATCGTCATCGAGCACAATCTCGAAGTGGTGAAGACGGCGGACTGGATCGTCGACATGGGGCCGGAAGGCGGCGACGCCGGCGGCGAGGTGGTCGCCCAAGGGACGCCCGAGCAGATCGCCCGCAATCCGAAGAGCTACACCGGCCAGTACCTCAAGCCGGTGCTTGCGCGGAAGGGCAAGGGCGGGCGGCGCGCTGCGGAATAGGGCGCTTTCCCTAAGCGTGGGGGGGTCCAATCCGGAACTCCCGGAAATGTGCGGATATCACGCGCGGGGGTGGAGGCGCGAAGGGAGGGACCGAATGCCGCTTCCGGTTGGAACCTGGAATATTTCTGCGGGCGGAGCCACGCAGACCACTAGCGGAACTCTTGTTGTTCCCTCGAGCGGGTCAGGAATCATTGGCGCCGTATTCGGCGACCCGATGACCGGCTTCTTCGACGAAGCGAGCCAATGCTTCCGGTTCATGAGGAGTCGGGCTGGCTGGCCCCCGGTCATCGAAACCTATGAGGGCACGCTTTTCTGGACGGCGGACTTCAGGAACAACCTAGGGGAACTCCACGGCACGCTTCAGATCGTCAATTTCACTCTGGCCGGCGACTGGAAGAGCTTCGCCGCCCTTGGCCCAGTCTGCGACAATTCGTACACTTGGGTCGCGACCATGACTCAGTATCTCGGGGCGGACTTTGACGGCGACGGAACTGGTTGACAGCCGATAGCCGCGCCTTCCATCGCCGCGGCGTTTCCGCCGCAGCGACAGGACGGCTCCTTTTCGGGCGGCTAACCCAGATTGACCGCCACCGACTTGGTCTCGGTGTAGTTCTCCATCACTTCCTTGCCCATCTCGCGCCCCCACCCGGACTGCTTGAAGCCGCCGAACGGCCAGGCAGGGTCGCCATAATTGTGCGAGTTGACGCAGATCGTGCCAGCCTTGATCTTGCGCGCGAGCGTGTGGGCGACCTTGAGGTTGCGCGTCCAGATGCTCGCCTGCAGGCCGTATTCGGTGTCATTGGCGAATTTCGCCACCGCATTGAGATCGTCGTCGTCGAACGATTGCACGCACACGACCGGGCCGAAGATTTCCTCCTTAACCACGCGCATGTCGCGATTGGTCTTGGTCAAGACCGTCGGCTCGACGAAGTAGCCCTGGTTGCCGACGCCGCCGCCGCCGGTTTCGACCTTTGCCCCCTCTTTGCGGCCGGAGTTGATAAATCCAGTCACCTTCGTATGCTGCTCCTTGGAGACCAGCGGCCCGAGCTCGACGCTCGGATCGAGTCCATGTCCCACCTTGATCTTTTCGGCGCGGCTGACCATCCCCTCGACAACCTTGTCGTAGACCGACTTGTGGGCGAAGAGGCGCGAGCCCGCCGTGCAGCATTGGCCCTGATTGTAGAAGATCGCGCTGGCGACTCCGCCGACCGCGGTGTCGAGATCGGCGTCGGGGAACACGATCGCCGGCGACTTGCCGCCGAGTTCGAGCGAGACCCGCTTGAGATTGCCGGCGGCGGCCTTCACGATGAGCTTACCCACTTCGGTCGAGCCGGTGAAGGCGACCTTGTCGACGTCGGGATGATTGGCGAGCGCCGCGCCCGCGGTCTCGCCGTAGCCGGTGACGATGTTGACCACGCCGTCGGGAATGCCGGCTTCCGCGATGAGTTCGCCGAAGCGCAGCGCCGAGAGCGGCGTCTGTTCCGCTGGCTTGAGCACGATCGCGCAGCCCGCGGCGAGCGCGGGCGCAAGCTTCCACGCCGCCATCATGAGCGGGAAGTTCCACGGAATGATCTGCCCGACGACGCCGACCGGCTGGCGCAACGTGTAGGCGTGCCAATTGCCTGGGCTCGACACCGGAATGGTCTCGCCGGTGAGCCGGGTCGACCAGCCCGCCATATAGCGGAACATGTTGATCGAGCCGCCGACGTCATCACGGCGCGCATTGGTGACCGGCTTGCCGTTGTCGAGCGCCTCGAGTTCGGCGAACTCGTCGGCGTGTTGTTCCAGGAGATCGCCGAGGCGCCAGACGAGCCGCGAGCGATCGCCGGGCAAGATGCGCGCCCACGGGCCACTCTCAAAAGCCTTCCGCGCCGCAGCGACCGCGAGGTCGATGTCCGCCTTGTCGCCAGAGGGCACATGAGCGATGACCGCTTGCGTCGCAGGGTCTTCGACTTCGAAGGTCTTGCCGCTCTTGGCCTCGACCCATTTCCCGTTGATCAACATCCGGTGCTGCTTGGCAAGAAAAGCCTTCGCGGGCTTGCCGAGCTTCGACTTGGAGATGGCGATGTTCATGATGTCCTCCCGAATGGCGCTGACGGTAATCGTTATAGTGCGAAGAATATACCGCTGCGCCGTTTCCGTCCAGCGGTGGGCGCAATAGCGCGGCGGCCCGCTCTCAGCGGGAACGGTTTCGAGCTAGGGCCCGCTCGACATAATATCGACCGACCTGTTCGGCCTTGTAGCCGAGATACGCGCCGATCAGCGCCGCCGGGATCAGAACCCACAGCGACGACGAATAGATCGCGCATAGTCCCGCGACGATCGCGGCGCCAGCCAGCGCCATCCAGGTCGAAAACTCGGACGAGCCGGTCATTCGCCTTCCATACCGCAAGCTGCCGCGGGCGCGGAAGAGGGCGTAAGGGGGCCGGGATGCGGCGGAGTAACGCGGCGGCCAGTCGCAGCGCGCAGTACGACGGCTTTCGAGCCGTAGCCCGCTCGGGCGAAGCCGCCTGCTATAGAGTGAGCCAGGGGAGCCTCTAGCTCCTTGCCGCCCCCACAGTGTCGGCCATGACCGCGCCGCGGCGCCCAAGGGGCTCTTCGACGCCGACTGTCGAATTGCGCGCCGTTTGATGCTCGATCTCGGCGTTAAGTTCGGCGCCGAGCAGAATCACGGTGGCGGAGATCCACATCCACATCATCATGCCGACGGCTGCGCCGAGTGAGCCGTAGGTCACATTGTATGCGCCGAAATTCGAGATGTACCAGGAGAACAGGACCGAGCTGATCAGCCAGCCGAGCGCTGCGGCGACGCTCCCGACCGAAAGCCATTGCCAACGCGCCTCACGCCGGCTTGGGCCATAGCGATAGATCGCGGCCAGGGCGGTCGCGGCCAGGATCAACAACAATGGCCACCGCAGAAAGACGATGGCGGCGCCGAAAAGAGACGACAGGCCGACGACAGAAAAGACGATCGGGGCGATGACCACGGCGGCGAGCGCCATCATGAGCGAGAAGATCGCGACGAGCGTAAACAGAAGAGAGACGAGGTTGAGCTTCACAAGGCCCCGCTTTTCCTTCTCGTCATAGACGACGTTGAGAGCGTCGATGATCGCCTTCATCCCGGCATTGGCGCTCCAGAGGGCGATGCAGAGCCCGGTTACGAATCCGAGACTGAGATTTGCACCGCCTTTTGCCGTGAGCTTGGAAATCTGCTCGTGGAGAATGTCGACTGCGCCGGCGGGAAAAATGCCCGAGGCGACAGAAAGATGCGAAGCGATGGTCGATGCGTCGGCGATCAGACCGTAGAGCGAGACGAACGCCGCAACGGCAGGAAAGATCGCCAGCAACGAATAGAAGACAACCCCGGCCGCGACTGCGAGCAACCGGTTGTCATTGACGCTCGCGTAAACGCGCCAAAGGATATCCTTCCAACCTGCCCAGGGAATTTGCCACGGAGAAGTCGCGCGGCGTCCCCGTCCCCGCTCCTTCGCCCGGCGCTGTTGTTCAAAAACCGGCTGATCGTTCTCGAAGTGCTCTCGCGGCCTTTTCTCGGCTTCCGCCCGCGTATCTCTATTAGCGACGGGCGCGGAGCCTTCCGGATTGATGTCGCGGGTCGCGCCAGTGCGCGTTTCCCGGCTCTGTCGCGCCGCGGCTATTGCGACAAGAAGACCGTAAGCCAGCAACGGCCATAACGCCGAACGTTCCGCCATCCCTTTCTTTCCCGCTTGCCCCGAATGAGGAGGGCGTCAGCGACGCGGAGCCTCTGCGCCCTGCGCTCAGGGCAGAGGATCGGCGGCGTGATAGGACCGCGGCGCGCCCCAGTAAGGGCCGACGCCGTAATAGTCGTGAATTCCGGTTTCGTATTCGGGATCGCCCCAGGCGGGCTCGGCGCCGACCTCATAGGACGGAGCTCCCTCCAATTGGGTCTTGTCGAGATTGACGACATACCCACCTTTGTTCGTGTCGTATTGCAGCAGGGGCCATGGGAGCGGATGATAGCTGTCGCCGATCCCAAGAAAGCCGCCGAACGACATGATTGCGTAGGCGACGTTCCCCGATACCTTGTCGATCATCAGGTCGTGGATCGAGCCCAGCGAATCGCCCGCACTGTTATAGACTTCCGTGCCTTGAACCTTGCTGGCCGCGATGAGCGCTGTGGTTTCCTGGTCGATATCCATACGAATTGCTCCTGGGCTGCGTTCTCAAAGTCAACGCAACCCGAAGCGGTTGGTTCCCGACTGAATGAGCCTCAAGCCGCCTTCCTTCGCGCGATCTCCGCCCGGAACAGCGGGACCTCGACCTGTAGCGCCGCGGCGACGCTCGGGCGCTGGCGCATGCGCTCGAGATAGGCTTTGACGTTGGGATAGGCGGCAAGGTCGATTTCGGGCGTCGCCTGCGTCCAGTTCAGAATAGTCGCCAGATAGGCGTCGGCGACGCTGAACCGGTCGAGCAGGAATTCGCGGCCTTTGAGCTTGTCGTCGAGATAGGCGAGGCGCGGCGCGTATTTGCGCGCCGTCCACGCCCTCACTCCCGGCGGCGTTTCGCGGCCGACCAGCGGGGTGAACAGCGCCTTGTGCAGTTCGCTGCCGATGAAGCTCAGCCATTGGCGCAGTTTCGCCCGCGCCAATTCATCGGATTCCGGCGGCGCGAGCCCGGCGGCCGGATACGCGTCAGCGATGAACTGGAGGATGGCGGCGTTCTCGGTCAGCACCGTTCCATCGTCGAGCCTGAGCGCCGGCACGTAACCCAGCGGGTTGATGGCGCGATAATCCTCGCCGGTCGCCAGCACACGCTTGGCGTGTGTGTCGACTTCGACGAGATTGACCGCGGCGCCCGCTTCGGCCAACGCGATGCGAGCCGACATCGAACAGGCGAGGGGGGAAAAGAAAAGGTCCATGGGTTCCTCCGTTTGCAATTTATGTACCATCTCGCATATAATGATCCGCGTCAAGGGTTTTGTTCGAAATGGTACAGAAATCTACGCCCGCGCCTTCCGAGCCCGCCCCGCGCCGTCGGGGACGTCCGCGCGCGTTCGAGCCCGAAGCAGCCCTGAGCCAGGCGATGGACGTGTTCTGGCAGGACGGATTCGCCGCCACCTCGCTCGACGATCTCAGCGCCGCGACGGGTTTGAACCGTCCGAGCCTCTACGGCGCCTTCGGCGACAAGCGCGCGCTCTACCTCAAGGCCTATCGCCAGTATCGCAAGCGGGTGAACGAGACGTTCGCGCCGCTGTTTCAAGCCCGCGCGCCGCTGCGTGCGAAGCTCAGGCGCATCCTTATCGCCGCGCTCGAGCTTTATCTCAGCGGCGAGGAGGGGCCGCGCGGCTGCTTCACCGTGCTGACCACGTCCTCGAACGCAGTCGGCGATCCGGAAATCCGCGCTCTCGTCGCCGAGGCGATCGACTCGACCGACCGTGCGTTCGGGCGATTGTTCGCGGAAGCGCGGGCGGCGGGCGAATTGCCGGCGAGCGCCGATCCGCGCGCGCTCGCGCGCCTGGCCTCGGCGACCATCCATACGCTCTCAATCCGCGCAAGGGCCCGGATACCGAAGGCCGAAATCCTGCCGCTCATCGACGACGCGGTGAAAGCGATCTGCGGCGCGAAAGCGCGCTAGGTCGAGAAGCTGCGGAGACGCAGGTTCAACGCTAAAGCGGCTTTCCGCGGCGAAGAAGAATTGATAGTTCTGCTGTGTCGACCCTCGAGGAGAGGCAGCCCCGTCCCGCAAACATCGCCTCCCTCGGACGAAGCCGGCCGCGAAGCCCCAATCTGGATTTGGAGGGCGTCCATGAGACTGAGTACAGTACCTACCCCTATACCAACTATACGATCTTTAGAGCAGTCGCGTGATATCATTGAAGAAACCGTCCCGAGCGATCGTCGAGAGCTTGGCGCCGGCGCAATCGCAAGTCACAGCGACGGCCCCGCCCCAAAATGGGGTGCGTTCGCTGGTTTCTGCTTCGGCGCGGCCGTCGATATCGCGGATGCGGCATTGGCCAAGACCTATACGAAATCAAGCGCGGACGAGGCGGCCTTCACTATTTTCAATGCGGTGTACCCCAACTCCTTCGTTACCTTCGGGGGGCTGCTTGAATCCAGCGGCCAAGGTCCCACCGCGTACACGTTTGTGGCGCCTGCGAGTTTGCCCCAAATCGCAAAACTGGCGGACGCGGGAATTGAGATATCGGTCGGAACTGCGGTGTCTCAGGCGGTGAACGCAATAGGGAAAGCGCTGCTTTCGTCGCATCCGCAACTCTTGCAAGTGATCGACTTGGTGGCGGGCGTTGTTGTCGTCGATCTAGTGAAAAAGGAGGCGCATGTTTGGTTCGACTGGTACAACCGAACCGGCGACCAGGGTGAACCACCCGGAGCGGGCGGTCGGCGGTTTTGATT
This sequence comes from uncultured Alphaproteobacteria bacterium, assembly GCA_963783175.1. Classification (GTDB taxonomy): domain Bacteria; phylum Pseudomonadota; class Alphaproteobacteria; order Rhizobiales; family Beijerinckiaceae; genus Roseiarcus. The sequence goes on along the minus strand of CAWANG010000018.1, from coordinate 39,182 downwards.
GCCCGGCGCGCGATCGACTGTCTTAATTAGCGCCGCCTTACGGGCGTCTCTCGACGCCCTATGGCTCCTCGCAATGACGACCTTCGTCCCGGTATTGGCGCCGATTGGCTGGCGGGGCTCGCTGGGCTAGCTTCGTCGCGCCGGCCTCAGACCGGATCATCGACCGGAATAGGAGCGCGAAATGTCGCTGAAGGCCGTCACGACCTTGGTGGCTTTGCTGCTTGCACTCAATCTCGCCGTCTTGGCGCTCGGCTTTTCTGCGCCGTCGCACGCCGCCGTGGCGGACATGAAGTCTCGCCAGCTCGAAGCCGATCCCGATTTCGTGCGGGCCGTGCGTTCGATCGTCGAGCATTGCAAGGTCAATGTCGATCTGGCCCGGGTGGAGTGCTGAAGGTCGCGACGACGCCGGCGCGAACCTTTCGCGCGCCTCGGCGCTTGTCTTTGGATTTGCGCATTCGAAGGCTAGGCTCAAGCCAAGGGCACTTGAGGAGGACCGCCGCCATGGCCGAAGCATCGACCCCGACGGGAAAATTCGTCTGGTACGAATATATGGGCGAGGACCTGAAAGCTGCGGTCGATTTCTACGCCCCCGTGGTCGGCTGGACCGCCAAGGACGGCGGCATGGCGGACTTCCCCTATCAGATCGTCTCGACCGGCCCCACTATGGTCGCAGGCATGATGGACATCCCCGACGAGGCGAGGGCGATGGGCGCCAAGCCGAGCTGGATGGGCTACATCTGGGTCGAGGACGTCGACAAGGCGCTGCCGAAACTCACCGCCGCTGGAGGCGCTGTCTTCAAGCCGCCGTCCGACATTCCCGGCGTCGGCCGCTTCGCGGTGGTCGCCGACCCTGACGGAGCGGCATTCATGCTGTTCCGCGACGCGGGCGGCAATCCGCCGCCGGCTCCCCCGGCCGGAACGCCGGGCCTCGTCGGCTGGCATGAGCTGCACGCGGGCGACGGCGCCCGCGCTTTCTCGTTCTACGCCGACCTGTTCGGCTGGAAGAAGGAGGGCGAATTCGATATGGGCCCGATGGGCCCCTATCACCTCTTCGACACTGGGCATGGCGAGCGGGGCGGCATGTTCACCAGGGCGTCCGAGACGCCGGCGCCGTTCTGGCTCTATTACTTCAACGTCGACGGCATCGACGCCGCGGCGGAGCGCGTCAAGGCGCATGGCGGACGCGTCATCGTCGGGCCGATGCAGGTGCCCGGCGGCCAATGGATCGTTCAAGCCCTCGATCCGCAGGGGGCGATATTCGCGCTCCTGGCGGCTGAGCACTGAGCCTCGGGCGCCGCCGCCCTGGCGCAAAGACGGGCGTATTCGCCGCTTGACAACCATACCGACTGGTTGGTATATGACTTCGCCATGAGCACGGACACGAAAACTGCGGCTGCCCAGGCTTCGAGCGCGAAGCTTCTCGACGCGGCCGTCCACATCATCCGCTCCAAGGGCTATTCGGCGGCGCGGGTTGAGGATATCTGCGCCGAGGCCGGGCTGACCAAGGGGGCGTTCTTCCATCATTTCGCCAGCAAGGAAGCCTGCGCCGTCGCCGCGGCGGCCCATTTCGCCGCCAACGCCGACGCGATGTTCGACGCCGCGCCCTATAGCCTGCTGCCAGATCCCAAGGCGCGCGTGCTCGGCTACGTCGATTTCCGCAAGGCGATCCTTCAGGGCGAGCTGCCGCAGTTCACCTGCCTGCTCGGCACGATGGTGCAGGAGGCCTACGATTCCCACCCTGCGATCCGGGAAGCCTGTGACCGCTACATCAGCAAGCACGCCGGCCGGCTCGCTTCCGACATCGCCGAGGCCAAGGCGCGCTACGCGCCGGACGCTGCCTGGACGCCTCAAAGCGCGGCCCTGTTCTCCCAGGCCGTCCTCCAGGGCGCGTTCATTCTCGCCAAGGCGAAGCATGGTCCTAAAGTCGCCGCCGACTGCCTCGATCATCTCAAGCGCTACTTCGAGCGCCTATTTGAAGGTGGCGCCGCGGAACCCGCGACGTCGTAAAGCGTTGGCCAAACGAGGGGACGATCATGACCGAGCAGAAAATCACGCCCTGTCTTTGGTTCGATTTCAACGCCGAGGCGGCTGTCGCCCACTACCTCTCGATCTTCAAAGACAGCCGCATTGTGTCGATGACGCACTACGGCGAGGCCGGCCCGGGACCCGCCGGAGCGGTGATGACGATCCTGTTCGAGATCGACGGCCAGCAATTCCTGGCCCTGAACGGCGGACCGCAATTCAAGTTCACGCCCGCGCTTTCGCTCATCGTCAACTGCGACGATCAGGCCGAAATCGACCGCTTGTGGGAGAAGCTTTCGGACGGCGGCGCGCCCGGCCAGTGCGGCTGGCTCACTGACAAGTTCGGCGTCTCCTGGCAGATCGTCCCGCGCTCGCTGCCCGCTCTTCTTCTGAGCGGAGACGCCGAGCGCAGCGACCGCATGATGCGCGCGGTCATGACAATGAAGAAGCTCGACATCGCAAAATTGCAGGAAGCCTTCGAGGCCAACTGACGCCGTGTCGAAGACGCATTGCGGCCACCACCCTTGGGAGCGGCAATCGCGACGGGCGGAATCCGGTGAGGAGTGCAATCGTGAAAGCGAGTCAGTCCGCGTGTTGGGACAGCTACAGCAGCGTCACGGAACTGACCGAACGGCTCCGACAGCGACGAGTGTCGCCCGTCGAACTCGTGGAGACGTGTTTGCGGAGGATCGAAAAACTCGACCCGCATCTCAACGCCTTTATTACTGTCGCCGCGGAGAGCGCGGCCGAAGCCGCCAAGGCGGCCGAGACCGAAATAGAACAGGGCAAGTGGAGAGGCTCGTTGCACGGCATCCCTCTCGCCGTCAAAGATTTCTACGATACCGCGGGGATGCGAACGACCGCGGGCGCAGAACAATTCAAGCATCGCGTTCCGACGGCGGACGCGGAAGCTGTGAGGAGATTGAAGGACGCGGGAGCAATCGTCGTCGGAAAGACAAACATGCATTCGCTGGGCATGGGAACGACCGGACTCGAGAGCGCATTTGGACCAGTGAAGAACCCGTGGAACCCCGACTTCATCGCGGGCGGCTCATCAAGCGGATCTGCAGCCGCAGTGGCGAGCGGGATGTCCTGCGCCACACTCGATACCGACGCCATTGGCTCTTGCCGTTTGCCCGCCGCCTGCTGCGGCGTTGTCGGCTTCAAAGGCACGTATTCCCTCATCGATATCAGTGGCATCCTCGGCGGCGAACAGCCGCCAAGCGAGGACATCCAGCGCCTGTCTCATGCCGGCGTCATGGCGCGCAAAGTTGAGGATATCGCTCTCGTCCTGGACGCGCTCCTTGGCTCAACGTCGTTTGTCGACGGCCTGAACCAGGAAGCGAACCTGCGCATTGGAGCGGCGAACAATCTTAGCGCCGAACTGGAGGTGTTGGAGGCCTTCGAACAGGCCGTCGAGACGATCCGCGCCCTCGGTTATCCCGTCACCGGAGTTGCGGCGCCCCTCACGGATTTCGGCAAAGGCACACGCGATATCGAAGCGGACCGCGAGGCGGTCGCCACCCGGAATTTTTGCCACATAGACCTGCTACTGCTGCCGACCGCCCCGAAAACAACGCCGCGGATCAAGGAAGCGAACGAGAATCCTCTCGCGATGTCCGCCGAATACACCATGTTCGCCAACTATTTCGGTTTGCCTGCCGTAAGCGTGCCGTGCGGTTTTGACCGGCGAGGGCTGCCGTTGGGGCTGCAACTCGTCGGCCGGCCCTGGGACGAGCAATCCGTGCTTCAAGTGGCGCATCGTTATCAAAACGCGAGCGCATGCACCGAGAGGCGCCCGGTTCCATGACAAGCCACCGGCGAAGTTCGACATCGCTCAGACGCTCGACATCGCTCAATTGCAACAGGCCGTCGGGCCCAACTGAAGGAGAAAATTCATGACCAATCCGTCCGCATCGAGCCTGGTCGGCAAATTCATCTGGTACGATCAGATGTCGAACGACCTTCCCGGCGCCGAGAAGTTCTATTCCAAGGTCGTCGGCTGGACGATCGCCCCGAACGCCATGAACGCGCAGCGCTATTCGTTGCTCAAGTCCGAAGACGCGATGGTCGGCGGGCTGATGCCGATCCCGGAGGAGGCGGCTAAGATGGGCGTGCGCCCCGCATGGATGGGCTATATCGCGGTCGACGACGTCAAGGCTTACGCCGACAAGGTCAAGGCCGCAGGCGGCGCCATCCATAGGCCGCCGACCGAGATCCCGAATGTCGGGACATTCGCCATCGCCGGCGATCCGAGCGGCGCCGGCTGCTGTTCAAAGGCAATAGCGAGCAGGCGCCGATCCAGGATCCGACGAAGCCCGGCCATGTCGGCTGGCACGAGCTGCACGGCGGCGATCCGGAAAAGTCCTTCGCCTTCTATTCCGGCTTGTTCAGCTGGACAAAAGGAGAGGCGATCAACATGGGGCCGGTGGGGACCTACCAGATCTTCACCACCAAGGGGAAGCAGGCCGGCGGCATGATGAAGAAGATGGCGCAGGAGCCAGTCTCGCACTGGCTCTACTACATTACCGTCGACGCCATCGACGCTGCGATCGAGCGGGTCAAGTCCGCAAGCGGCAAGATTATAAACGGCCCGGTGCAGGTTCCCGGCGGAAGCTGGATCATCAATGGTCTCGATCCGCAAGGGGCGATGTTCGCACTGGTCGCAGCGAAACGGTGACGTTATCGGGAGCGCGTCAACGCGCCCCGCTTTATTTCGTTCCATCATCATGGAGACCGATCCAATGAACGCTCAAGCCCAAGTCCTCAAGCCGGCGGCCGAGCTCGCCCGGGTCGACCCGGTGCGATTTCCGAACGAAAGCGCTGAGTATCGCGCCGCCCGCACCGCGCTGCTCGCCGAGGAGATCGAGTTGCGCCGTCATATCGCGCGCGTCGCGGCCCAACGCCGCGCGCTCCCGCCGGGCGGCCAGGTGACCGGCGATTATCGCTTCGAGGGCGAAGACGGCCCGACCGATTTCGCCGGGCTGTTCGGCGATAAGGACACGCTCGCGATCTACAGCTACATGTTCGGGTCGGAGCGCGCGCGTCCCTGCCCGATGTGCACCAATACGTTGGGTGGATTTGAGGGCAATGCGGCCGACATCGGCCAAAGGATCTCCCTCGCCGTCGTCGCACGCTCGCCGATCGAGCGCCTGATGGCATGGAAGAAGGAGCGCGGCTGGCGCAACCTTCACCTGTTCAGCGATCTCAACGGCGCCTATTCGCGCGATTATTTCGGCCTCCTGCCCAATGGCTCGGAAGTCCCGGCCTTCAACGTGTTCACGCGCCGCGACGGGACGATCCGCCACTTCTGGTCCGGTGAGATGACCAGTGAGACCGCCGACCCCGGCCAGGACTCGCGCGGCGCGCCCGATCCCGCCCCCTTGTGGATGGTGCTCGAACTCGACGCCGGAAGGCCGCGGCGCGGATTGGTATCCTAAACTCGATTACGTCTAGAAAATGCCGCGTTCAGGCGGAAACGTCACCGCGACGCGGGAAGCGCGGCGACCCAAAGCCGCTGTCGCATAACTTCGCCCCTGGATCGCTGCGCTTCGCTCGCTTTGACGAGGACGTTGCCGTACAGGCGCGCCGTGCTGTAACGGCGAGAACTCAGACGTAGCGGAGAGCGCGATGCGGGTCATGGTGATCGTCAAGGCGACCGAAGATTCCGAGGAAGGCGGCAAGCCCCCGGCCGAACTTCTGGCAGACATGGGCGCGTTCAACCAGGCGCTGATCGACGCCGGGCTGTTTGTCGATGCGGGCGGGCTCAAGGAAAGCCGAAAGGGAGCGCGCGTCGCCTTTTCCGGCAAGGACCGCACGGTGACCAATGGTCCGTTCCCGAACGTCGATGAGATCGCCGCGGGATACTGGATCTGGAGGGTCAAGGACCTCGATGAGGCCATCGCGTGGGTCAAGCGTTGTCCCAATCCGATGCCGGGCCCTTCGGTCATCGAGATCCGCGAGATGTTCGAGATGACGGACTTCGCCTGACATGAGCGCGGCCGCCACGCCGCCTGCCTCGCTTGCCATTGGCGCGCCGGCGGCTAGCATAAGAATCAAGAAAGGCCCGCCCCGTCGCCAAAGCGCGTGACCGGCATCGCCTCGAGGGTGCGCGGTCAAGAGGGCGCGAGCATGACAAAGCCAAAGGTCCCGACCACCGCTGCATTCGTCAGCCAGAAGGGGGGCGTCGGCAAAAGCGCTCTCGCGCGCCTGCTCGCGGTCGGCGCGCTTCATCGCGGCCGCAGGACTCTGCTCGCCGACTTCGACCTCGATCAATTGACCTGCGTCGAGTGGGGCGCTCTCAGGATGCGTGCGAACCTCGAGCCCGAGGTCGACGCGCGCGCGTTCAAGAGCCTGAAGAAACTGCGCCGCGAGGACGGCGTCGCCGATTTCATCGTCGCCGACACCCGCGGCCTCGCCGATGATCTGTCAACTGAAATCGCTGAGGACAGCGACGTCGTCTTCCTGCCCACGGGAGTGTCGGGCGACGATCTGAGGCCGACGCTTTCGCTCGCCCGCAAACTCGCTCGGCGCGGCGCTGAAGGGCGCCTCGTCCTTGTCCTGTCGAAGGTCGGCCGGTCGGAGCCGCAATTCGAAAAGGCGGTAGAGACGATCGAGGACGCGGGCTTCGAGCTCCTGGCCGAACATTGGCCGCAGCGGGACGGCTTCCAGAGCGACCTCGATTCCGGCCGCGCCGGTCGCGAAGCGCGCAATCCCTATTTGCGCGAAATCGCCGAGCGGATGGAAGAGGCGCTCTACGCCCGGGCGCTGAAGGCGAAGCCGAGGGCGTGAACCGGCATCGGCCACGCCGCTGTCACGATTGCGCCAGGACGAACAGTCGCCGAAGCCGCAACAATACGCTGCCGTCGGGCTGCGCGGGATAGGCTTCATCCAATTCGGCGGCGTAACGAGCCAGAAACTTCCGCCGATCGCTTGGGTCGAGCGGCGCCAGGAACGGCGCGAGGCTTGTATCCTCCATCAATTCGACGATCGCGGCGACGCCGCTCATCACATGGAGGTAAGTCGCCTCCCAGATGTCGAGGCTGGTTGATATCGGGCGGAGGAGCGCGTGCAGACCCTCCATAGACTCATTGAACGGCCGGGTCTTCGCGATCGGCAGGAGCTTCTTCGCCCACGGCCCGTCGGCGGCGATCATGCGCATCAGCGCCCGGCTCGGCTCATAGAGATCGTTGGGGATTTGAACCGCAAGCCAACCGCCCGCGTCGAGCATGCCGACGAATTGGGGCAACAAGCGCGGCATCGACGGCAAGAGCTCGAGCGAGCCGTCCAGGCAGATCAGGCCAAATTTCTCTCTCGCCGGAAAACGGCCGCCCGAGCCTTGGCCGACAATCCGTTCTGGGCGCCTATCCGCGGCCCTATCGGTTAGTTGCGAGAGATCGAAGGCCTCGATTTCGGCATCGGGAAACCGCCCGGTCAAGAGCGGCCTCATCGACCCATGTCCGCTGAACACGTCGGCGACGCGGTGTGGCGCCCGGGCGGGGATGCGACGTATGAGATCACGCGCCGCCCTCAGTCGAGGTTCCGTCGTCAGGCAACGTTCATTGTTTCGAACCGGGACGCCGTCATTCATTGCGTTTCGTCAAATCGTCCCGGCCCCAAAGAATCGAGGGCATCGCAAAGCCGCCGGTCTTGACCGGCGGCTCGCACTCAAGCCGCACCAAAAGCGGTGGCGGCCATCAGGTCGCAGGCCTGATCGACGTTGCGTCCATCTTGTCGCCGGACTTGGTGTAGCTCACCGTGACTTTCTCGCCGACCTTGAAGTCGGAAAGTTTCATGCCCTTGGGCGCCATGTAGGATGAGCCGTTGTCCAGGGTGATCATATCTCTCTCCCGGCCTTCACTTAAGGCCTTGATAACAAACGGCCCAAGCCAAATTCCCCAAGCAACCCCTTGGAAAGACACGGCTGAGCCTTGCAGTTCGCGGACATGGGCGACATATTAGCGGCAGCCTGTGGCGGCGCTATGACGCTGACAAGGCGCTGAAGCAAGGGGACAGTTCCATGCCGATCAAGATCAATGAAGACGCGGTCAAGACGACGCCGGCGCCCGCCAGGGGCTCGGTGACGCTCTGGGACGCCGACACGAAGGGTTTCGGCTTCAGGGTGTCGGCGCCGACGCCCCGCCACCCCAAAGGCGCCCGGTCCTTCTTTCTCAATTATCGCGTCAATGGCATCGAGCGCCGGATGACGATCGGCGAGTATCCGACCTGGAGCGCGCTCGCCGCCCGGACCGAGGCCAGGGAGCTTCGCAAGCGCGTCGACCGTGGAGGAGATCCTGCACGCGAGAAGCGTGAAGCGCGCGAGGTCCCGACCCTTGCCGATCTCTTCGAGCGTTACGAGCGAGAGCATTTGACCCACAAGGCGCCATCGTCGCAGGCCGCCGATCGGGCCATGATCAAGGCGTACATCCTGCCGGAGCTCGGCCGGCGCAAGGTCGCCGACATCCATCTCGGCGACATCAAGGCCCTGCACAGAAAGATCACCGAGAAAGGCAAGCGGGTGCGCGCCAACAGGGTTCTCGCGGTCGCGTCCAGCATGTTCGCCCTTTCGCTGAAGCCAATGGCCGGCGAGACCAAGCCGTGGAGGGACGCGGCGATGGGCAATCCGTGCAAGGGCATTAAGCGCAATCGCGAGGAGGGGCGCGAGCGCTTCTTCAGCGCCGCCGAGCTCGCTGAAATCGGCGATGCGCTGAGCGAAATCGGCGACACGCCGGGCGCGGACTTCTTTCGCCTCATGATGCTGACCGGCTGCAGGCCCGTCGAGGTGATGCGTGCGACGTGGGAGCAGTTCGACGTCGAACCCGGCTTCTGGGTTAAGCCGGCGAGCACGACGAAACAGAGATCGGTCCACCGCGCTCCCTTAAGCCCGCCCGCGCTCGAACTGATCGAGAAGCTGCGCGCCCAGAAGCGTGACAGCGACGAGCGCGTACTCCAGTTCCGGGGCAACATTCAGGCCGAGCTCAAGAAGACGTGGAAGGCCGTCCGCGCGCACGCCAAGCTCAAGAAGGGCGATCGCCCCTATGATCTGCGCCATTCCTTCGCCAGCGTCGGCGTTGGCGGCGGGCTGAGTCTTCCGATCATCGGCAAGCTGCTCGGGCACAGCAACCCGAAAATCACCGCGCGATACGCCCATCTCGGCGATGATCCCTTGAAAGAGGCGGCGACGAAGATCGGAGCGGCGATCGCCGGGGCGGGCAAGGACGGCGACAAGGTCGTGCGCCCGCGGTTCGGAAAATGAGCGCCGACGACGACAAAAGGCAAGTCGCGTCGGAGGCCAACGCCAAAAGGCCTCGGCCCGACTTCTTCCAGGTGAAGCAGGCGGCGCTGTCGGCGTTGAGCAAACTGAAATCTGAGGGCAGGCAGTTCAATCACGAGGAGAGAGAGACTTCGCCGCGGTCCGACCGCGAGGAGGTCCTATTCGACGCGGTCTCGCGGCGGTTCGACACGATGGCCGAGAAATACGCCTATCTCGCCGTCGAGTACGTGGGGGAGAGCCTCACGGAGCTGGAAACCAACACCGAGATCGGCGCCGCGATCAAGGCGATCAAAGAGCATGGGCAACCGCTGCTCGACGTCTTACGGTCCGTGCGCGGTCCGACTATCAAGGCGCTCAACGCCGCGATCGGCAAGATGAACGGCCAAACCCTCGCCGAGATCGAGGAGGGCCTCGGGCTGCTCGTCAACGCCGCGAAGAACGCGGAGCCCCGTGGCGGAAAGGACTATAAGGGACCGCAGCGATCGGAGACGGCGCGAAAGATCGCGCTCCAGGCGGCAAACGACTACTTCGACATCACGCAGAGACGTCCAGGGCGCGGCAACCATGAGGCGAGAGAGCCCGCTGGGCGGCTGCAGAGATTCGCCTATCAAGGGGCCCCCCGCCGTAGGAGACCCCGCCCGGTCAAGTTCTCTGGCTTCCTGGCGGCCATCTTCGTCGCCTGCGGCGTCGACGACAAGCCCAGCTCGTTCGAACAAGAAGCGGTGGAGGCGTGGAAAGCCGCCACCGACGATCGGACCAAGACGAGCATTGAGATGGCGAAGGACGCCGGCGCCCGGATCGGAATCTTGAGAGTGACCCGCGCCAAGGACATCTTCGACTGGCTCAAGATCAGGCGCCGGCTGACGCGGCGGCGGCGAGAGCGGGCGGCTACGCCAAGGCGTCGCCGGAGGCCAGGGCGAAGAAGCCAAGGGCTCCATCACCAGTGAAAGAGTAGGCCGCTCCGACGCGCTTACTGTTTCACCCTGCATCCTGACATTTGAAAATCGCGCCCTAAGGCTGCCCATCAGCCGCGCCTCGCCGCGGCCCTGACATGGATGGCTGCCGGTGACCGACACCCCAGATCGCGAAGCGACGCAAACCGCCCTATTCAACATCCGAGGCGGCTACGCAACGCCCGAACAAATGGTTCCGGTTAGGAAGAAATCGACCCGCCAGCAGCGCCTCGAAAGACAACTCGGCATAGGCCCTCCCTACGTAAAAGACGGGCGCGAAGTCCTGTATCCGATCGACGGATATCACCGGTGGCTTGAGGCAAACACTCGCCTGCCAGTCCGCGAACCGTCATCGTCATCGTCATCGTCATCGCGACCGCCCATCCGCTCGACGGCCAAACGCCAGAGCTCCTTCGCCTCCACATGAAAAGAAAGGCCGGCTCTCGCTTGAACGAGGCCGGCCTGTTTTTCGTCCCTCCCGACCAAAGGAAGCAACGAAATGAACGCGCCGTATATTCCAGCCCCCACCACCAGTCAAACTGCCCAGACCGCCAGGGCGGCCGTCGCCGCCTCCCTGCGCCGGCGAGCGTCGCAGCTTCGGCGCGGCCGTCGCCGTCCCGACCGCCTCGCGCTCGCGGCCGGGCTCGAGCGTTTGGCCAATGAGCTCGAAACCCCCGCCCTTTCCCCGCGCCAGCAGGGGGCAAGGTGATGCCGAAGATCCAGTGCGCCGTCTGCGGCGCGGGCCCGGCGGCCGAGGACGGCGCCTGCGCGCTCTTCGCTAACAAAGACGGCGAGGGCCGGCGCCTGTTTTGCGCCGAATGCCTCCCGCTCCCCGCAGTGAAGGCCCGGCTCGATCGCTACCTCGGGCCGCCCCTCGAGCCTGGCGTCATCGCCATCTTCAGCCAGCGCCTGGCGGCCCGGTCATGAGCCGCGCCGTGACCAGCTCCTCCACGCACGTTGAGCTTTTCAGCGGCATCGGCGCCTTCGCCCTGGAACTCGGGGCCGGTTATCGGACCGTGCTCGCCGTCGACAACGACGCGAACAAGAACATGATCTACTACCTGAACCATGGCCGCGGCGCGCTGAAGGCCGCCGACATCGCCGAGATCACCACCGCCCACATCCCCGGCAGACCGGACCTGCTGACGGCCGGATTCCCATGCGTCGACATCAGCGGAGCCGGCCGCGGCGAAGGCATCCACGGAGCGCGGTCCGGCGTCTTTTGGGAGGCCGTCCGCATTCTACGCGAGCTCCGCGACGAAGGCCGCGCCCCTCGCGTCGTTGTCGTCGAGAACGTGACTGCGCTGTACACCGGCCGCGGTGGGCGCGACTTTGCCGCTGTCGTCGGCGCGTTCGTCGAATGCGGTTACCGGTGGATCGGCGCGACCGTTATCGACGCGATCGACTTCACCGCGCAAAGCCGCCCGCGAATCTTCATCATCGCCCCCGACGAGATCCCGGCCTCGCTCGTGAGCGCGAAGCCGGTCGACTACTTCTCGCCGAAGTCGCTCAAGAAGGTCGTCGCCGCCCTGCCCCCGGAAACGGCGGCGCGCTGGTTCTGGCCGAAGCTGCCCGTCCCGCCGGCCTGCGACGCCAAGCTGACCGACATCCTGATGGACAGCGTCGTCTGGCGCGATCGCCGCCAGACCGAAACCCTGCTTGGGCAATTGTCGGCGATCTCACGGGCCGCGGTCGACCAGGCCGCCGCGACCGGCGAGCGGGCCGTGTTCGCCGCCTTCATGAGAACAAGGAAGCCCGCCGGCCCGCAGCTCGAGATTCGCGTCGACGGTAAGGCTGGGTGTCTGCGCGCCGCCAAGGGCGGGAACTCCCGCCAGCTCGTGATCGAAGTGGAAGGCGCCCGTCGGCGGACGCGATACCTGATTCCCTGGGAATGCGCCCGCTTGATGGCGATCCCCAATTCATTCCGCATGCCGACCGGCTACGCCGGGCTGAACGCCGTCGGCGACGCCGTCTGCGTGGCCGTCGTGGCGCACCTCGAGCGCCATCTCATCTCGCCGATCATCAATTCGCGGCCGGCGGTCTCGAGCGAGCTCGCTTTCGCGGAGCAGCGGCGATGAAGCGCTGGCATTTCGGCCACTCGGCGGTGATCGGCGCGATCCTGGTCCCCGCCAGCGGTCCGGTCACCGCCTGGGTCGGCGCCACATCCCGCACATTCGCCACCGGCGACGCGGCTGTCGCTGCGATCCGCGAGGCGCACTCCAATTCGAAGCTTGCGCCCGAGGCGGCTCTCTCAACCCCGCCTCGGACGCCAGAACCCGGCCAAGGCCGGAACTCGTAACCAGAAAGGTAATACATTCATGAACGCGAACGCGCTTTCCACGACCCCGGCGACGTCGATGCACTTCATCGAACTCGCCGATACGGCGTCGTCGAGGAACTTCATCGGGACGTTGCTCAAATTCGTCAAGGGCGAATATGTCGTCGGCAAAATGACGGACGGGAAAACCCTGCCGCTCGGCACGGAGCTTGTCGCCGTCATGCCGACCGCCAGCCTCTTCTGGCAGAAGTGGTTTGACGGCCATCCCGTCGACGGCGGCTATCGCCCGATCTCGGGCGGGCGCCCGTATCGCGACGAGCTCGGCGGCGACGATCAGGGGCTATGGGAGCTGGACGCCGCCGGCAAGCCCAAGGATCCGTGGTCGAAGACCGGCGAGATCGTCTTCATCGCTCCCGACGGATCCGAGGCCTACACGTTCTCGACTTCGTCGCAAGGCGGCCTCGACGCGCTCGGCAAGCTCGCCAGGGCGCACGCCAGGGCGCTCGCCAAGAACCCGGACGGCTATCCGCTGATCAAGCTCGGCGCCGGCAGCTACATTCACGCGAAAAAGGAGATCGGGAAGGTGTGGTTCCCGACCTTCGACGTCGTGGAGACGGTCGCCGCCGGCCGTTACAACGCCCTGCTCGCTGCCTCGTTCGGCGTGTCGATCGAGGAGGCGGCGCCGGCCAAGGAGCAGGCCGCCAAGCCCAGGCTCGTGACGATCTCGGGCCCGGCCGTTCACGAGGAGGGCCCGCAGCAGCCGATGGCGCCTCCCGCCGAGTACGACGGGCCGAACGCCGGCGACGACACCGACATCGAGTACTGACACAAACACCCCTAAGCGCCGCCGGCAAAAAAACCGGCGGCGTTTTCTCTTTCGCGCAAGGCCATTTGCAATGGATGACGTGCACGGCGTCCCAGATCTTGCGGCCTTCACGCCGCCTTCGTCCGACGCGCCGATCGACTGGGCGCTCGCCTACGCCAAGGCCGGCATGGCCGTGTTCCCCTGCAACACGAAAAAGAAGCCCCTCACCGAGCACGGTTTCAAGGACGCCACCGTCGCGCCAGAGACGATCAGGGCCTGGTGGACGCGGTGGCCGCATGCCGAGATCGGGTGGGCGATACCGGAGGCGCTCGTCGTCGTAGATCTCGACGAGAAGGACGGCCGCCACGGGGTTCGCGACTTCCTGGGGCTGACCGGCATCGGGCCCGACGATTTCCCGGCGCCATGCGCTGCCTCCCCGACCGGGGGGCGCCATCTTTTCTTCTCGGCCGGCGGCCGGATGTTCGCCAACGGCGCAAAGATCAACGGCCTCGGCATCGATATCCGCGCCTCCGGCAAGGGGTATGTCTGTCTGCCCGCCCCCGGCAGCGGGCGCCGCTGGATCAGGACATTCGGAGACTGCGGCCCTCCGCCTGCGCCAGGCTGGGTTCCTGAGGGGGCGGACAGCCGTGCGGAGGCGCGGGCCCCGGCCCCGCAATTCGCTCGCCACACGCTCGACGCGCGCCTGCGCAGCATTGTCAGGCGCGTCGAGGGCGCAGTCGAGGGCGAGCGTAATTGCGTCGTCTTCTGGGCCTCCTGCCGCCTCGCTGAACCCGTGCGCGACGGCCTTCTCGATGGGGCGTGGGCTGCTGACCTGCTGCTGCTCGCGGCCCGCCGCGCAGGCCTCCCCGGCAACGAGGCGCGCCGCACCATCGCCAGCGGACTGAAGACAGCGTGACCGTGATGGACAAGCCAACCCCCGAGGAATTTCTCGCCGGCGACAGGACCATCGACAAACGCCGGCGTGTCGAACTCCCCGACTCTGACGGCGAGCTGCTCCCCGTGATGCAGCTCCTGGACGAGCAACTCACGACCGGCGAGAGCGAGCCGCCAATGCGCAGCCCGAAAGGCTGGCCGGTCGAGGTCCGCGTCGCCGAGCCGACCGGCATGCACGCATTAACCGCCGTCGGCGGCAACGACGATGAGGAGGAGGCGGAGCGCCTGCCGCCGCCCAAGCTCTACATGCTGGCCGCCCATAACGTGTACAGCCTGGCCCTGGCGATCGAGGCCTACGTCGCGTTCTACAAGCGGATGAAAACGAAGGGCGGCGCAACGGTCGAGATCCCGAAGCGGCTGCCGTCGTCCCTCGTCACCCACTACCTCCACCACGAGAAATCGACCCTGCCGCGCGTCTCGACGCTGGCGACGATGCCGATCGTGTTGCCCAACGGGCAGCTGTTGGCGGTAAACGGCCTCGACAGAGAGCGGCGCACCGTATTCCGCATCGACCAGGAGATCATCGACCTCATGCCCGCCGGCCGCGTGTCCGGCGCGGCGACCGAGGAGGCCATGAAGTTCCTCACCGACGAGTGGCTGGTCGACGTTCAGACCGACTATAGCGGAAAAGCTGTTCTCTTAGCCCTCGCACTGAGCGTCATCGAGCGCGACCTGTTTGGCGAACGGCCGGCCTTCTTCGTCACCGCTGGGAAGCGCGGCGGGGGCAAGACGACCGCACTCAACATGATCTCGCTGGCGATCCTCGGCAAAAGGGCGCCGGCCGTGCCGTGGTCGAGATCGGAGGAGGAGCGCCGCAAGTCCGTATTCGCTGCGCTACTCCAGTCCGTCCCGATGCTCGTGTTCGACAACATCGCCGCCGGCTCGACGCTCAGCTGCCCGGTCATCGAGGAAATGCTCACGGCCACCGAGATGGAGGACCGCGTCCTCAGCGAATCGCGGCGCGACCGCGCCTCCTGCGCAACCATCCCCTGCTTCACCGGCAACAATATCGAACCCAGGGGCGACCTCGCCTCGCGCTCGCTGGAGGTCCGCATCGCCGTCGACCGGCCAGACCCGGAAAACCGCGAGTTCCGCCACCCGGACCCGTTCAGCTGGACGCTAGATCATCGGCGGGAGATCCTCGAGGCGCTCTACACCATCCTCCTCGGCAACCCCCGCCTGCGCGCTCGCGGCAACGGGGCGAAAACCCGCTTCAAGCCGTGGTGGCGGCTCGTCGGCTCGGCGATCGAATACGCGGCGGACCTGACGGGCCACGACGTCGACTTCGGCGCCCTGTTCCTGCAGGTCGAGGAAAAGGACGAAGAGGCCCTGGGCCTCGCCGAAGCCCTCCAGCACCTCGACAGGAAGGCGGGGAGCAAGCCGTTCAGGGCGTCCGAGGTCCTCGGGTGGACGGAGGCCGACGCCGACGACGGCCGGGCGCTCAGGGCCTTTCTCGGCGGCTCCGCCGCTCGCCCGCTCACGGCAAGCGCCATTACGCGGAGGCTCAACGAGAAGAAGGACGCCCCCACGAGGGTAGGCGGCGGCTCGATCTGGACCCTGACCTCCGTGCGCCTGCCGGCGGGCGGCATCACGCAGTTCGCCGTCGAGAAGCAGATGGACAAAAGGGAGCAGGAGCCGTGACCGGCGAGGAGCGAGCGGCCGTCGAGGCGTGGCGTAAGCGGGCGCCAAAGCCGACGTTCACGGATGAGGAGGTCAGGAACGCTGTTGCGATCCGCAACCGGTTCCGCGCCGCCGGCTTCGATCTCAAGCTCATAGAGGGCGGCTCCGTTGTCGTTGTCGATCTGACCTCGGCCAGGCGTCCGGGCCACGGCGTCCGCGTGGCGCCGCTCCCGCTCACGAACACCCTCTGGGAACACATCGAGGCGATCGGGGCGCTCCTGGACCGGGAAGCGGAGCAAGCGCCGTTGGGTACGGCCGGTGGAAAGGAGAGCGCATGAACACCGTCGCGCCGATGTGGCGCAATGTCGGCAGAGCCAGCCACGCGCCTATTCCCGAGACGGCCATGGCCTTCGCCTTCATCAAGGCGGCGAGGGAGAGCGGCGCCCGGCGCGAGATGGTCATCCCGACGGGGGCGGTGGATGCCCAGGAACTCAAACGAGTGGTGATCGCGCTGGCGTGCGCGAGGGAGAGCAAGGCCTAAAATGGGCAAGACCAGGAGGCAGGTATGGGCGACGCCGAGAGGGACGCGTGCACGTCCAGGAGCAAATTCGTCGAGGAGTACTTTAGCGCCATCACCTCAGTTAGCCGAAGCGAATTCGAGGTCGAGGCGCAGATGAAGAGGCTCAGGGGCCTGGTAACGGGATGGGTAGCCTACAAGTGGAACCGATCGATTTTTGCTGGGGGAGGCTGCTGACCGTGGAAGAGACCATAGCGAAGTGGGTTGCGGGGGGCGACGAAGACGGCCCCGCAAGCTTCATAGGCACTTTTTACGGCGCCCAGATCATTGCAGGCGAAGAGGGATGGGAGGGAGACTTTCGCGGCGAGCCACGCGTACTGTGGCTTCCCGACGAAAACTGCTTTCGGCATGCGTTCGTTTGGAAGCAGGACAATAACGGCATGACGTTCGTCGTCTCGCCACACAGGCTGCCCTGGCTGAAACCCAGCTGCTAACCGCCTTTTGGGGCTGCATGGGAGGGGCCAGGGCGCGGCCGTCGCCCGGCTCTCCGGCAAAAGAGTTTGGAGAGTTTGGAGAGTATTTTAGCCTATCTACTCCTAACGACGCGCGCGGAAATTCCGAAAAACGTGTACCGGCCGGTGGCTGAAAAGTATCTCCAAACTCTCCAAACTCTCGAGGCCTGCCTCCTGCGGGCGGCGGGCGCGGGGGGTAAAGTGATCTCCCGAAAAAATACCAGCGCAGACTAAGGATTAATTACGGGTCCGCAATGCGTAAGCACACCAAGCGCAGCGATAAAAAACGTCGTGGTCTTGTAATCGTCTTGCTGTTGACGCATCTTGGCCAAGCGCTTTGCGAGCGGATGCGCGGTAGTGAGCTAATTGTTGCAATTCAATATTGATCTACGGGGGGCAATAATTTGCCAAAGAAGAAGCTGTTATTCGTAGTCGGAGCCGGTTCTTCGATTGACTTCGGATTTCCCTTGGCAAAGGAAGTTGGGACAATTCTCAATTCTCGTATGCAGAGACTGTACCCGCTCGTTGGGAGCCGTCACCCATCGAATCTTTACAAGCATTTTGAAGGTTTAATTCGAAGGCACTGGAAGAGGTGGGTGCCAAGCCCTCTTCGAAGTGAGGTCAATTTCGAGGACGTACTATACTCAATATTCGCTTTGGCGGCAGCGTATCCGGCCGGCGCATACACGTCGGCGCTCGGCGCTTTGATCCGAGCCAAGAATCTCCCTCAATTTAAATACCAGGGGCACTACAGAAAGCGGTTGAACGGCAGCGAACTGCACAATCTCGGTAACTCAGCGGTCGATGAACTGTTATCACTGTTTCGTGAGCGATGCAGGCTGTCGGAGGCTCGGAAAATTTCCGAATTCAACAGATTAAAGTCTTTCGTCGAAGCTTTGAAGACCGAGTTCGAACTCGCGGTAGTCACCCTCAACTATGACAACATACTCTATCGAGCTTTGCCTGGAATTGAGACGGGATTTGACCCTGTCACCCGACGTTTCGATGAAAGGCGGATTTTCGATCGTTCCGAGTGGACATGCATGCTACATATGCACGGATCAGTACATTTTGATATGGGGACGCCCAAAGGCCCCGACCTGCACGAAATATATTGGCAACCTGATATCAGCGCTTTGATCGGCCAAAACGCTTCAGGTCGCAGCACTCGCCCGACCCCCGAAGGCGCTGTTTTCCCGACTTCAGCAATTGTCGCTGGGTACGGGAAGACGACACAAATTTTACGAAGCCTGGATTCCGGAGCGAAGCGCAACGCGCTTAAGAGAAGCGGATTTGAACGTCTTTTCCAAGCTCGGCAATCAAGACTTGGAAGGGCGTCTTGAAGCCGAGGCATTTACGGGGGGTGAGGTTCGTCGTGAGGACGATCTCCTGGATTTCCTGGTCGGATGTCCGGTCGATATCCAGGTGGCGCGGCAGCCATCGACGTAAACGTCCATTGGCGTTTTCGATGCCGCCTTTTTGCCATGAGGCATAAGCGTCGCAGAACCAGGTCGTCATGTCGCGCATGGTCCGGAGCAGGCCGTGCTGGGCGAAGGCGGTGTCGTTGTCGAAAGTGATGGATCTTCGCAGATTAGGATCGATGCGGCCGAAGACCGCGAGCATCGCTGAGATGGTTTCTGCGGCGGTTTTCCCTGTGAGCCGCGCGGCGAGCGTCACCCGTGACTTACGCTCGTGCAAGACGAGCACAGGCCGGGTGCATTTGCAGATGATGAGGTCGCCCTCCCAATGACCGGCCTCGCCGCGGCTTTCAATGGTCTTTGGACGATCATGGATCGACGCTCGATCCTTGATGGTGTCGCGCGAGGGTCTGGCGCGCCGCGGGCGACGGCGTTTATGGCGACGCGTCAGATAACGCCACAAGGCCTCGGCCTTCTGTGCGGTCCGATAGATGAAGGCGTAGATTGTCTCGCAGCCGATGGCCCGCAGCCGCGGTTCGTTCCCGGATTTCAACCAGCCGGAGATCTGCTCGGGCGTCCATCCCTCAGCGAGCCGATCCCCCACGAACAGACGTAAAGCGGCCTCTCGTTCGAGGATCGCTTCACGCGCCCTGCGCAATTGATAGGCTCCGGCGGCGTGAAGCGGCGAATATCCGCCCGAGGGGAGTGCGTTCCGCTGGAGCTCCCTGGAGATGGTGGCTTTCGCCCGACCGAGCGCCCGGGCAATGGCCCCCATCGACCGCCCCGCGGCCCGCAAAACGCCGATCTGGTCTCTTTCGTCCTCTGACAGATGCGAATAGGATCGCATGGCAACACTCCTTAAGGTCCTGAACAACCTTGCCGATACCAAATCGGCGGGGGGTGTTGCACTTCGCGTCAGAACTCAGGGAAGGCCATTCCGGAGTTATTACTCAGAACTTGATCGGCTAGTTTTTCACTGTGACGCAGTTCTTTTTGCTGGCTACGGCTTTGGTGATCCCCATCTCAATATTGCCTTCGAGCGTTTTCGCGACTCACGTAACCGGCATGTAGTCATCATTCACCGTGCAAAGCAAGGGTCGATGACACTTGGTGGTGCTGGTGTAAACAACTTAACTACTGCGATATGCAATACATTCTATACCGACCTGCAATCGATGCGTTGGTTGGGTCATAGCATGCCGAGCATCGTCGACAGCCTGCTTGAGGCAAAGGAATTTGAAGTCAGCAACAATCCAAATACACCGCTAAGCGTTTGGTACAACGGAATGCTTGAGGCCTGCGATCACCCGGCCAAAGTGATCGCCAGGCTGACGTGAGCCGCAGCCGAGGGCCCGACGCGAGCCAGCTGCCTCGCCAACTCCGGATTGAGCTCCACCACTTCGTCCGCTCGGATCGTGAAAACCGCCGGATACAGCTCTTCGGGCCGCTCCTGCTCCAAGTGGTCGAACACGAAAGCCGCATGGGCGTTCGTCAGTGTCATGTGCCGCGACCAGCGCCGCCGTGGCGCTGCCTCAAGAACGATCACCGGGTTTGGCTTTTTTTTCGTTACCGCCCGGGTCCGCCTTGGGACTTTTCTCTGTCTTCCCTCTGGTGAGGTCCTCTAGCATTTTTCCCAAGTCGACTCCCATTCCTGAGTTCTGACGCGAAGTGCAACACCCCCCGCCGATTTGGTATCGGCAAGGTTGTTCAGGACCTTAAGGAGTGTTGCCATGCGATCCTATTCGCATCTGTCAGAGGACGAAAGAGACCAGATCGGCGTTTTGCGGGCCGCGGGGCGGTCGATGGGGGCCATTGCCCGGGCGCTCGGTCGGGCGAAAGCCACCATCTCCAGGGAGCTCCAGCGGAACGCACTCCCCTCGGGCGGATATTCGCCGCTTCACGCCGCCGGAGCCTATCAATTGCGCAGGGCGCGTGAAGCGATCCTCGAACGAGAGGCCGCTTTACGTCTGTTCGTGGGGGATCGGCTCGCTGAGGGATGGACGCCCGAGCAGATCTCCGGCTGGTTGAAATCCGGGAACGAACCGCGGCTGCGGGCCATCGGCTGCGAGACAATCTACGCCTTCATCTATCGGACCGCACAGAAGGCCGAGGCCTTGTGGCGTTATCTGACGCGTCGCCATAAACGCCGTCGCCCGCGGCGCGCCAGACCCTCGCGCGACACCATCAAGGATCGAGCGTCGATCCATGATCGTCCAAAGACCATTGAAAGCCGCGGCGAGGCCGGTCATTGGGAGGGCGACCTCATCATCTGCAAATGCACCCGGCCTGTGCTCGTCTTGCACGAGCGTAAGTCACGGGTGACGCTCGCCGCGCGGCTCACAGGGAAAACCGCCGCAGAAACCATCTCAGCGATGCTCGCGGTCTTCGGCCGCATCGATCCTAATCTGCGAAGATCCATCACTTTCGACAACGACACCGCCTTCGCCCAGCACGGCCTGCTCCGGACCATGCGCGACATGACGACCTGGTTCTGCGACGCTTATGCCTCATGGCAAAAAGGCGGCATCGAAAACGCCAATGGACGTTTACGTCGATGGCTGCCGCGCCACCTGGATATCGACCGGACATCCGACCAGGAAATCCAGGAGATCGTCCTCACGACGAACCTCACCCCCCGTAAATGCCTCGGCTTCAAGACGCCCTTCCAAGTCTTGATTGCCGAGCTTGGAAAAGACGTTCAAATCCGCTTCTCTTAAGCGCGTTGCGCTTCGCTCCGGAATCCAGGATTCCCATAAACGTTGGGCGAAGAACCAAGTATCTTGTGGTCGAGCTAGTTAGGCCCGCAAGAAGCGAGCGGGCGCGCCACTTGAGTTTTTGCGATGAGCCGGACGCCAACGCTTCGTGCACAGTGATAAGATACTCGTCACGGCGGGCGCGAAAAAGCGGTTCGCGGGGCGCGATGGAATTTAACGCGTCTTTTGCACGTTCAAGCCTGTTTCGATCGCCAAACTCAATCGCCAAGTTAGTCACAGCAAACACATAATCAGTCAGTTCGCTTTCCTCTAGCCCACTTTGAGCGATCTGCTGAAGCGCCGCCTCGGCGTCAGAGATCTGTCCCAACTGAACCAGACACTCGGCTAAGAAAACCTTGAAGATGGGTTGATCGTCCAAACGTATCGCTTCTTCGTATGCTTTCCTCGCCTCAGCCCAGTCGGCCTTATGGCGATTTACATGCCTACAAACATAACGCTCGGCCCGTTCAATTTCCCCTGCCCCGTCCCTTTCCACCCCCTTCCAGGGACCATAACCCTGTCGACACGACCGCCATCTGCTTGACATTATTGGCCATGAGGGCCTATTGACGCTTTTCGTCAGCATCTCGTCAGCGCGTTTTGACGCCCTCGAGGAGCGAGATTGGACGCAGAGTTAGCTGAGGATGCCGCGCTCAAGCGCGCTTCACCGAGCGTTGCCGGCGCCCAGCCGCCGCGGAAGCGGAAGCGGAAGCAGATCCGGAAGCGCGAGGTCATGACGATCGACCGGCGCTCGGTGCTGGGCAAGCGCGTGACCGAGCTCGAGGCTGTGTTCACCGCCGCGCTGACGGACGCCGGCGCCGAGCTCACGACATTGCGCAAGCTCTCTGTCGAGCAGGCGGCGCGCGCGGTCGCGGTCTCGGAGCGCCTTCGAGCTCAGTGGCTGCACACTGGCGTCGGGGACCCCGCCAATCTTATTGCGACCGAGCGTCGGGCAGATGCGCTGATCAGGCGGCTTGGTCTGCCCGTTGAGCAGCCGAAGCCGGCGGCGTCGGCGACCTCCCTGCGCGATCGCCTGGCGTCAAAATATGGCGCTGCCCCAGGAGCGCGGCGCTCGCCATGGCCGAAGCGGCGCTCGATGCCGTCCTGGCTGGCTTGGACGGCTTCCCCGGTGTCCTAGCGCCCGAGACGGCCCACGGCCGTCCTGGAGCTTCTGGCGAGGGCGGCCGGACATGACAAACATCATCCAAGCGATGGAAGACGACGAGGCCTTCGCGCGGGGAACCCACTTTAACTGCCCGATGATTTCGGGGGCCGATGTCACCCCCATAGCGTATAGGCTGTTGAGACGCTCGCCCAGCGCCTCTTGATGGGGGTGTGTCTGGTAGCGCGACGCGTGAACATCCACGCATCATTGCGCGACGCGATAGATGGGCCCGGACGGCCTCAGAAATGCGTCGGCGTTGTGGTTGGACAGACGGTCTTCGCCATGAGCGGTCCGAAAGGCTTCGACCGGCGTACTCTTACACCGCGCGCTCAGGCGCTGCAGAGCGCTCATTCGTTGTCGATCACGATCCCGTCGCGCTGGGCGAGCCTCAGGACGTCGGCGACCATACGCGCCTTTTCGATGGGGACTTTTGACCAGTCGTAGCGGTTGCTGCTGTCAGTCGTCTTGATCTGCTGGGCGGGCTTGCCGTAGGCCCGGTCAAGGATGCGGTCGCCAGCTTTGATGCGGGCATCCGGCGGCTGCGTCTTGTCGCGGGCTATCTGGATGTAGATGTCGAGGACTTCGTCGGCGTAGCCCTGAGCCTTGGCCTTTGCCTCTCGTGTCGAGAGGTTCACCGAGCCCTTCTGTCGGCCCCCTCGGCGCTCTCCGGGCTTTGATCCACGCGACATCGGTCGGACAATCTCGATTGCTATTGTTTGCTATTTTAGTAAACGGAATCGCGGGCATGCAAAAGCCCCCCGCGTTCATCGCGGAAATTAATCACAGGGCCACCGGCGTAATCGCTCCAGCGCCCCGCCCCGCATCTGGGACCCGAACCGAATAACTCATCGGCGATGCGATAGTCCAGATAGCTCCGGTTCTTCCAAGGCGTCAAGCCTCTGCTCCCCCGGTCAGCATGATCTGCCACCTTGCCCCTGGCGGGCGGCCCCGCTGCGGTTTTGAACCTTACCCTGCAGATTGCCGTTTGCCGGGCCTCCAGAGGCCGCTGGCGGTCTTCTGGCCCACGCGGAGGGTCATCCGGCGGTCAGACCCGCGAAAGCGGCAGTTCGCGAAGAACATGCTTGGGGCTTGGGGCATCAATCATAGGATCTATTACGACGCCGCTTTCGAATTCGGCCCCGAAGACCCCGCCGACCCTACCAAGGCAACGCGCGTCCTTAATCATCATGCTGGCCGAGGAGTACTGACCGAGCCACAATTGCAGACAACGCTCACGCACCTCCGCCTCCGAAGCCGCGTGTAAACTCGACGATTTCCAGCCAGCGTGCCCCAGGCAGCCAGTTTCCTGGGATAATGTGACCCTTATTCATCTCTGGATATCGCCATTTCCAGTCTCTTTTTTCTTCTGCATCGACAAGGCTCAATTTAAGCAAGGCGGCCTCGCCCCCCACGTGCCCAACCTGAATTTCGTTCCCCGACTTGCGACACTTCTCCCGCATATCATGGAACGATAGTTTTCCGTCCCAGTATGGGCCGTCGAGTACGTCCGGTTCCGGGTATCTTTTGACTGCCTCGCGGAGGCGGTCCGTCACATAGTGGGTACCCATGAGTTCCTTAGCCAAATCCCGGATGTCAGCCCACGTCAGTAAAACATCTGCGTCGATGGCAGTCTTCGGAATAAACGGCACGATGGCCACGTGGCGGTAGGCACGTATCGACGGCCGGTTGAGGAAAAGGTGACGCACCTGACAGCGTTGGGAGCGGAGTTGTTCATTGAGGTCGGTGGTATTGAAGCCATTAAAGAACTTGCCCTCGCACACCACCAGCTCAGGGCCTGCGATGATCACGACATCAGGGGCGTCTTTCTTCGGTTCGCCCCCTTCGCTCCGCGCGACGTCCCGCGCTTCGAGCGGCGGCTCGGCCGACGCCCCTTCACCCTCACGGCAGGCCGTGTCATCCAGCGGCAGACCCGCGAATATTAAGTCGCGCGCGATGTGAAACTCGGTGATCACCTCCACGTCTTGAAAGTCATACCTTGTGGTGCCCTTCAGCCCTCGGTCGCCAGATCGGTTGCATTCCGTAGCCGCTTTCGTCTCGATGAGGTCAACGAAGCGCTGGACGCCCTCCAGGTTGTTATGGAAGAGCAATAGGGGGAGCAGCGTAGCGGTAAAATAGCGCTCACTACGAACCAGGTCGTCAAATCTTTCCATTCAAACCTCCCACCATTCTCCATCGTCACGCAACACAACGTTCTCGAACAGCTCGGGGAATCGCTCCGCCCCGAATGTATGTATTGGCACCAACGCCTTAGGCGCGACCGCCGCAGCGAGCCGCTTCAAGTCGGCGATGCTCGCGTGCCCCGACGTGTGGATGATTTCAAACGGAATGCCGCGAGCGTCGCAATCGGCCTTTAGTTTTGCACCAGACCCTTCGGTAAGGTAGCCTTCCCACTGGGACCAGATGACCCGTGCGCCCTTCAGCGCCCTGGCACGCTCAAGATCGCGTAGCATCCAAGCACGAAAGAGCATGACGGAGCGCGGCGCTTGCTCGGCGAGCTGCTCCGGCCACAAACGAAAGCCACGGTAGCTATCGACGATTGAAGCGATGTTCTTCGTAACAAGGTGAACCCGTTGCGCCTGCGGAATAAAGACCGCCACATCCGACCAGCCACGAACCGGTTTCGGGATATGGTCATTGCCGGTCGCTTTCAAAACCTCCGCACCATAGGCATCAACAATGAGGGTTCGCGATGTTTGCCTGGCTGCTCGGTAGATCGTAACCACGCGGTCGATATTCTGCGCCGAGCAGGCGACGAGCACCATGCCCGGTGTTGTCTTGAAGCGGTCTTTGAAAATTCTCTCTAGCGCCTTCTCGGTTGGAAAGGTCTCAGTATCCGCGAGGCGGCCAAGGCTCGATCCCTCCATCAGCATGACATCGATGTTCTTCGGCGGCTGTTTCACCATTAGCTCGAACAGCTTGCCCTTTCGACCGTGAGCACGCAGGTCGCCGGAATAGAACAGGCGTCGTCCGCCAGCTTCAATCTCCAGAGCGTAGGCATCAAAGCCGGAATGATCAACGAGGTGCGGTGTGATTGCGAATGGGCCAATTTGTAGAGGCTTACCGCTTTCGAGATGTTTCCAGGCCTTCGGTGTGAAAGCCTCAGGCACGAAGTCCGCCGCCGCACGCATGATGCTCTCGGTAGCCCTACCCACTACGATAGGGATTTCGGGGCGAACCTTCGGAATAAGCCCCCAATGGTCACGATGTCCGTGGGAAACGACGATTGCCAGTAGCGATGGATCATGATCCCGGAGGCCGGAAATCTGTGGAACCAAGGCCGGGTCCACTTCAACCGCATCGAGCGGCAGGCCGAGATCCACAATTATGCGGCTGCCCGACGCCTCAATCTCGACGCAGGTGCCGCCGATCTGCTTCGTGCCGCGATGGATGCAGACACGCATTGCTGTTTCGCCACTCGGAAGAAGCCCAATTGCACGTGAGACCGGGACACACGTGCCAACCAGCTTTCATGCCGCATTATTTTCCCGTCAAGGACTAGCCGTCGTGACGGCGGCGCAGCGGGGCCGCGCTGACGGCTTCCGCGCGAGACGCGCCGACGCCCTCAGCGGCCTTCTATGGCCCGCTGTGCGCCTTCGTCGCCGACCGGAGCGAGCGTCGCAACATCACCAAGGGCCAGAAGGCGATGGGGACAAGTTGACTTGGGTCAAAGGCTCGACCCTGCCTTTAGTTCATATATTTTTTTTCGGTTGATTTGAGGTGCGCTAATGTTAGCGCTTCGCTTGGTATTTGCGGCAGCACTCGTTCTCTGGGGCTCGATTTCAGCGGCGGAGTCTCAGCAACGGTTGCCCCCATTTTTCGGCATAGTCAGCGGGATTATAAACTCAGCGATTGCGGATTCCGCCCGACGCGAATGGCAGAGTCGCCCAGTCGCCGATTATAACTGTCTTGGCAGCCATAACTTGTCCGCCGACCAATTGGCCACAAACGGGATAGGGCCTAACGACCCGCGAATACGCCCGCTCCTTTACGAATGCGCTCGCGCTCGCACCTCGCCACGCATCGAACCTAAGCTCGTCACGACCCTCACAGTTGGGCCCTACAATCCCAATTTCGTAATAAACGGCTTTGCTCTGGGGGGTGCTGTCAATCCTGATAGTGCCGCTTACAAGGCCTACGCTTGCCGCCCGAGCGTCGACTTCGGTGGATTCACATGGTGCTCCACCCATCACGACGCGATGGGCAAATTCGGGCCCTACACGTCTTGGGTGACTATTCTGCATTCCGACGCGAATAAAGTTGCGTTCATCACGGAAGCCATTACACCCGCGTTTTTCCAAGCGGGTGACGTCGACCGCGAAATCCAACGGCTGTCGCGTGGTTTTGGTCAGGCGCAAATTCTTAATGCAGACTCTCGCCCTAGCGTCCCGCACGCGGTTCTCGCCACATGGGGCGCGGTGACGCTGACTCCGCTTGACGAAGCCACGATGGACGCACTGCGTCGCGGCAAGGAAATACATCGCGGATTGATCGCTGAATTCATCGGCGACGCGCATAAATCAGCGCAAATTGGTTTGCCCGTCTATAGCATCGGTGGCGGCCCGGGCTACCTTTGGGGCGCAAGCTTCGATGATGCCGGAAAGGGATCGCTACGAATTTCGGCCGTCGACGCAAGCGCCCTTGGCCCCACACAGCCCGCGCCCACGGTCGCGGCTCTTAATCCCTCTAGCCCGACGACCCCTTCCCCTGAGATTGCTCCCGTTCCCCCGCCCCAGCAGCTAGAGCAAGTTGCTCCGGCACCTTCCCCTCAAGCGCCAGCCGCATCGCCTCCGACGCCGACGAGCGTGTCACCTCCAGTTAATCCCGAAGACTCAGCGCGGCTCGAACGCGAACGCGCCGACCACCTCGAAAAGGCCGTTGCCGCCGCCAAGAGGCAACTCGACGATACCGCGCAATTCATCAAGGAGGACCCGCAAAACGCTAAGTTGTTCGATTATGTCGACAGCATCGCTGCGCTCAACGCGGCCGTCGGACAGGGCGACCCCGACGACATTGAGCGCAAGATGGCCAACTTGTCGGCCACTCTGGCCAACGACAAGGACTACCAGCAGTTCGCCGTCGCGCTCGATAAGCGGCGGAGCGAGGCCGCGGCGCAGCATCTCAGCGATACGATTCAGCTTGCTCGAGATCAGCAACACTTCCTCGTTGACCACGTCAGCAAGAACCCGCTCGCGCCGGAAGTCGCCACGCTAATGCCGCTGATCAAGCAGATCAGGCCAGCGCTCGAAAATCCGAGCCTGGACCAACTTCAGCCGCTGACAGATCAAATTGGCAACGCTATTCGCGAGGCCAAGCTCGATGACGCGTTCCGAGCCGCACAGGTCACCCGCGCCAACCAAGCCGCTCAAGCGGCCGCCGGCGCCAAGCCCAGCGAGCCACTGAGCACAACCCTACCGACCACCGAAAAGAACCGTTTCCTGATCGAGGGCGACCTCGCCGACGTGGTCGCGCTTTACAACGCCGGCGCGAACGCGCCGCATGTCGTGCTCAACCTGCGCGGCGAATTCGTCTTCGCCGACGACCGCATGAACGTCTGCCTGTTCGGCCCCAACCCCGACGGCGTCGCCCTCACCGTCCGCTCGGTGCTCGCGCCGTACCACCTTAAAATCGTGACGGGACTCGACCAACCCTGCGATCCACAGCGGCTCGATGCTTACGACGTCGTCGCCATGCAGCGCGGCGCGTTCCTGAAAACCACTCCCGAGGACGCCCTGTCGCTGATCAAGCAAATCGAAATCGGCGCCATGCGCAAGTTCACGCTGGTCAGCGCCGCCGACCAAGCCGCTGCGTCGGCGGCTGAACGGGCTGCGGTCGAGCAGATTTCCAAAGACGTCGCCGCTGGCGCCAAAAACGGCTTCGGCATTATTATTCTGCTCAAGACCGACTCGCCCAATCTCTGTGGCGTAGTGAGCGACAAGGTCGAAGCGCACAAGCTGCTCATCCTCAAGAGCGCCGACAAGCTGACGCTCGATATGCGCCTGGCGCCCGCGCTCGTCGTCGAGTCGGCCGAGGATGCATTTGGCGGCGCGCAAAAAGCAGAGTGCGGCGCAATCTATGCCTCGGCCGCCGACCTCAAGACGATCAGCGAGGGTCTGACCCACGCCGCCATTCCCTTTGACTTCTCGAGTCTCTGGATCACCCTCTCCGAACTCGACGCCAAAGACGCAGAGGTCGTCGAGCAGCATCGCCTCGAGGCGGAGCGGGCGGCCAAGGCGGCGCAAGACGCCGCCGACGCGCAGCGCTTAAGGGATCAGCGCACCAAAGATCAGGCCGCGACTTGGGCGGCCCGGCAGGCGACCCTACGCGCGCAATACGACGGGCCGGCCAAAGCCGCCGTGGCGGCCATCGTCGCCGACGTCACGAGGTGGGGACAAGGCCAGCGCGGGCCGGCCGGGGTCGACTATCCGGACTACGCCGCCTGGCTTGCTGAAATGAAGGCGGACCATTGGGAAATCATGGCCACCGATTCCGATGTTCAGGACTACGGAACCTCGGATTTTAAGGGTCGGCCGCTGAACACCGCCTTCGCCAGCGTCACCATCCGGCTCGAGAACGCGATCCTCGGCGAATACAAGGACGCCTGCTTCGTCTTCGAACGGATCGCTGACCCCGAGTTCAACATGACGCGCGAACCGGTCGTCGCCGCTTGCGACGACGGGGGTCCCATTAAGCTCTGGCAAACCGGACATGGTTTCCAAAGCCGATGGATTGTCAGCGGGTGAGCCGAGAATCGCGAAGGGCTGGCGGGCCTGCTGCGCTGGACCGACGAGCTAGGTAGCCGATGTAGGCGGCGGCACTTAGGGCGGTCGGCCGCCCTTGCTTTTTTCTAGAGGCAAGATTCCTGATTTGTTTTCTTCGGGTTTGACTCTGGCCGCGCGATGGCCTCGAGGAAGGCTCGCGTTAGTTCGTCGAGGGCGTCGAGAAACGCTCTTTCGCATAGCGTGCGTGCTGCTTCGATCTGCCGGTTTGCGCTTCGACTTCGCTCTTGCCATGACCTCATCGTCCTCTCGCGGTGCTTACCCAGCCTTTCGTATTTCGACTATCTCAGTTTTCACCCTGCTACCACTGAGACGCCGAACGAACGGCTGGAATCTTCGCGCAGCGCACCGTTGGAGTCGACGTGAACCTGCCGCTTAGTTGGCGACAGTGGGCATCGCAGCTGGAGGGGGCTGACCGTCACTCGCGACGCTATACTTCTTCCACGTCCGGTGAGGGCGCGCCCCGGGGAGACGGAGAAAGTGTGACGCGCGGCGCTGCCGCGAGCAGATGATGAACCCGATCCAGGAGAATTTCGTCGGCGTGGGTCACCCGCTCGCGCTCGTGCATAAGCTCGAGCCAGGACTCGATCGTGAAAGTCTCGATAAACCGCCCGACGACAACTCGCCCCTCTCCGAAAAATCCTCACGCGATGAGATCGACCCCGCCATCGAATGCGCCGGTAATACTTTCAATCTGACAGAGATACCAGCTTGCCACGCTCACCGAGTACCCTTTTCGATCAGCCGGGCCTGCCCGACTTTCGTCACTGAATCCATTCAGCACTGCCACGGAGGCCTTGCTCCCAGTTACCGGCGAAACCGCGAGGTGGAACTTTAGAACATCTTCAGTTCATGAGTTCTCTCACGCGCCTTACCCTTTAAAGAGGAGCCTCCCTGAGTTCTGACGCGAAGTGCAACACCCCCCGCCGATTTGGTATCGGCAAGGTTGTTCAGGACCTTAAGGAGTGTTGCCATGCGATCCTATTCGCATCTGTCAGAGGACGAAAGAGACCAGATCGGCGTTTTGCGGGCCGCGGGGCGGTCGATGGGGGCCATTGCCCGGGCGCTCGGTCGGGCGAAAGCCACCATCTCCAGGGAGCTCCAGCGGAACGCACTCCCCTCGGGCGGATATTCGCCGCTTCACGCCGCCGGAGCCTATCAATTGCGCAGGGCGCGTGAAGCGATCCTCGAACGAGAGGCCGCTTTACGTCTGTTCGTGGGGGATCGGCTCGCTGAGGGATGGACGCCCGAGCAGATCTCCGGCTGGTTGAAATCCGGGAACGAACCGCGGCTGCGGGCCATCGGCTGCGAGACAATCTACGCCTTCATCTATCGGACCGCACAGAAGGCCGAGGCCTTGTGGCGTTATCTGACGCGTCGCCATAAACGCCGTCGCCCGCGGCGCGCCAGACCCTCGCGCGACACCATCAAGGATCGAGCGTCGATCCATGATCGTCCAAAGACCATTGAAAGCCGCGGCGAGGCCGGTCATTGGGAGGGCGACCTCATCATCTGCAAATGCACCCGGCCTGTGCTCGTCTTGCACGAGCGTAAGTCACGGGTGACGCTCGCCGCGCGGCTCACAGGGAAAACCGCCGCAGAAACCATCTCAGCGATGCTCGCGGTCTTCGGCCGCATCGATCCTAATCTGCGAAGATCCATCACTTTCGACAACGACACCGCCTTCGCCCAGCACGGCCTGCTCCGGACCATGCGCGACATGACGACCTGGTTCTGCGACGCTTATGCCTCATGGCAAAAAGGCGGCATCGAAAACGCCAATGGACGTTTACGTCGATGGCTGCCGCGCCACCTGGATATCGACCGGACATCCGACCAGGAAATCCAGGAGATCGTCCTCACGACGAACCTCACCCCCCGTAAATGCCTCGGCTTCAAGACGCCCTTCCAAGTCTTGATTGCCGAGCTTGGAAAAGACGTTCAAATCCGCTTCTCTTAAGCGCGTTGCGCTTCGCTCCGGAATCCAGGCTCTACCAGCGACGAAACGAGGCGCCACAAATTAGCGCCTAGACTTGGCTTTAACTGACAGTATATCTTTCCTGATTGGCGCCGATGATTGGCGACGGCTGCGCGATCTGGCCGGCCGAGATATCACTGCGCAGTTTTGATCTCGATCATGTGTCTGTTCTTGCGAGTGGACGAAGAATCGGCGGGGAAAAACAGTTCTGGTGGGGGCGACGCGCGATGGGTTTGCTGGCTTTCGCAATCTCGGTGGCGCTTGCCGTTTTTGGCGCCGGTCTTCTCGGCCTCACCCTCCACGGCCGCCTGCCGGAAAAGCACTCGCCCGACAAATCCGCCGGGATGATCGGGGCGATGACGGGATTGCTCAGTCTGCTGCTGGCGCTCGTCTTGGGAACCTTCGCCGGATCGGCCTACACGCTATATGCAACGCAGAAGTCCGAGCTCGAGACCCTGGGCGCGCGGACTATGCAGCTCGACTCCGCGCTTGAAGCTTATGGGCCGGAGACGCAGCCTGGCCGCGAAGGCTTGCGAAAGGCTATCCGCCAGAGCTACGAGCAAATCTGGGGCAATTTCTCGGGAACGCCGCAGGACGCAGACGTCAAGAACGTCTTTGCCGGCACAAAGTTGCTGGATCAGTACCTGCTATCGCTCTCGCCCAAAACCGACGGGCAAAAGCAGGCGCTGTCCATGGCGAACTCGGCCGCCTCCGACATCAACAAAACCCGCCTCCTCATGGGGCTGCAGCTCGCAGGCGGCATTCCGTGGCCGATGCTCATAATCGTCATTTGCTGGTCGCTCCTGATGTTCTGCGGCTATGGGCTCGTGTCACCTCTCAACAGGACGGTGATCGTGGCCCTTGCGTTCGGCGCGATCACCATCGCGAGCGCCATTTTCCTGATCGTCCAACTCAGCAGTCCCTATTCCGGGGCGTTCAAACTCTCCCCCGCGCCAGTCACGGACACGATCGAGGCGCTGGGCGAAAGCCCATCCGGCGCACAGGTGTCGAAATGACCGCAACGGACGGAGCAGCACATGATTGATCGAAGAACGCTCATCAAAGGCGCGGGCACGGCGGTTGTCGCGTCGGGGCTCGTTGGTCCGGTCACGGCGGCCGAACCCGACGATCCGCTCAGCTACGCTTCTGTCGATGATCTCGTCGCCCTGTTCAAGGCCGGCAAGGCTTCGCCGGTCGATCTCTTGAAGGCGCAGATCAAGCGGATCGGAGCGCTTAACGCAAAGGTCAACTGCATCACCTACGAGCACTTCGATCAGGCGATGAAGGAGGCCCGGGAGTCCGAGGAGCGCTATCGGCGCGGCGAGGCAAGGCCGCTCGAGGGGATCACCGTCGCCATCAAGGATGAATTCGGTCGGCCGGGCTGGCGGGTTACGCAGGGCTCGCTCATCTTCAAGGACTCGTCGCCCGCGACTGAAAACGCAGCCGTTATCGACTCGCTTGAAGCGGCTGGAGCCGTCATGCCGTTCCAGACGACCGTGCCGGAATTCTACCTTTTCCTCGGCGCCTCGACCCGCGCCTGGGGCACGACCCGTAATCCCTGGAACCTCGAGTACTCGCCGGGCGGATCATCCGCGGGATCGGCGGCGGCGCTGGCCGCGGGCTTCGCAACGCTCGCGATGGGATCGGACATGGGCGGCTCGATCCGCATTCCCGCCTCACAATGCGGCCTCTACGGCTTCAGGCCGCCGTTCGGCCGGGTCGCGGGCGGGGAAGTCCCCTTCTCGACCTCCGGGCCGCTCGCGAGACGTTTCGACGATCTCGTCCACTTCCAGAACGCGGTCGTCGGCCCCTCCGACAAGATCATGGCCGCGATCCGGCCCCGCCTCGATTATCCGGCCCAATACCCGGACCTCTCGGGGTGGCGGATCGCGGTGGATTGGGGCGCCGGAATCGCCGAGGTCATTCCGTCAGTGAAGGACGTGATGCTCAGAGGCATCGAGGCGCTGCGTGGCGCTAATTGCGTCGTGGATGAGGTCGACTGCGGCTTTTCGAAGGACCAGAAGTTCGTCTTCATGCGCGGGCTGCTGGCAACGTCTATAGGCACTTTCATCGAGATCTCGAATGCTCATCGAGATTTGCTCTCGCCCTATATGGCGGAGGTGATCGACCTGGTCGGCCCCGTCGGACCGCGCCACGCCGAGGAAGCCGACGCGTTGTTGGAGCGCCTGCACCGACAGGTCCAGGAGCGCGTCTTCGGGAAAGGCTACCGCGTCCTCCTGATGCCGACCATGGCGACGCCTCTTGTCGGCGCCGACATGTTCAAGAGCAAAGAGAACAAGGTCGACGTGTGGACGGGCACAGGGTTCGGGTTCGCGCTGACGTGGCCGTGGAACCTCCTCAACCGCTACCCTATCGTGGACGTGCCGCTCGGCGTGGTCGAAGACCGGATGCCTGCAGGCATGCAGGCGATTGGCCAGACCTTCGCCGATCTCGACACCTTCCAGTTCGCATCCAACTGGTCTCGGCTGCGCCCGCCGCTCTTCGCCGACGGGCGACTCCCGACCTTCGTCTGACGGAGGATAGCGCGATCGGGCCGTGGAGAGTCAGCATGATCCGGAGGAGAACCGTCCTCAAAGGCACGGCCGCAGCGCTGATCGAGCCGGCGGCGGATCCTGCGGAACCGCTCCGCGCAGCGATAGGAGACCCGACGATGCGGCAACAGGACGAGCTGAAACCCGTCATCATCGAGGGCGGCGTCACGTTCGACCTCCCCGGCGTCCGCATCGGAACCGCGGAATACCCAGAAGGCCCAACCGGCTGCTCGGTCTTCCACTTTCCCGAGCGCGCCGTCTGCGAGGTCGACGCCCGCGGCGGCGGCCCCGGATTGTTCGGCGGCTATCCGTTCATCGATCATTTACGACTTCCTCCGCCGCGACACGCTCATCTATCCCGACAAGCGCCTCGGAGCCGCGGCGTTCCGAGCCGCGGCGCCCGGGCGCTATCCGGTCGGCGCACGCGGTGCGGGCTGCTCGGCCTCCGTTGGGCAAATCGGCTCGAAGCGCTTCCTTCCCGAGCCGGGCGGACAAGGCTGCGCGGTCGGCAAGCTCGGAGACGCGTCCATCGGCGTCTTTACCGTCGCCAACCCGCTCGGTGCGATCTTCTCCGGGGAGGGCAAGCTCTTGCGCGGCTACCTCGACAAGGAGACCGGCCAACGCCATTCGCTCGAGGACCTCATCAAAAATTATCCGCGGGAAGTCGGGCTGATCGACAGCACTGCGGGCAACCATACGACCATTACTGCGGTCATCGTCGACAAGAAAATTGCGGTTCCTGACCTGCGTCAGTTCGGGCGGCAGGCCCACACGTCGATGGCGCAGGTGATCCGGCCGTTCCACACGCCGCTCGATGGGGAAGTTTTGTTTTCGGTCTCCGTCGGCGAGGAGCCGCTCGCCTATCCCGCGGCGGTCGCCGCCGAATTCGCCTCGGGCCTGGCGCGGCAGGCGATCTACCGTGCCGTGCTCACCTGAACGCGGCGAGCCATGAGAGCGTCATGAACATTGACATCAACAGCAGCGCCGCATTGGCGATTGCGATCGTCACCGAAGTCGCAGGCACCACGGCCCTGCAGTTATCGGAACAGCTCACGAGGTTGGTTCCGACGGTTGTCATGGGCATGTGTTACCTCGCCAGTCTCTACTTCCTGTCCCTTGCGCTGAAAACCATACCGATCGGCATCGCCTACGCGATCTGGAGCGGGCTCGGGATCGTCCTGATTTCGTTGATCGGCTACGTGAGATTCCGGCAGGCGCTCGATACGCCGGCGCTGATCGGCGTCGGCCTCATCGTCGCCGGCGTCGTCATCGCCAATCTCTTCTCGAAGTCCGTCGTTCACTGAGATGCCCGCGACGCGAACAGAGACGGCAACTCTAGTAGTCGCAATCGTGCTCGTCTCGCCAGCGGCGGCGGGCGATTGGGCGCAGCCGGTCGTCGATCTGCAACAATCGTTGGCCGCTCTTGGGGTAAACCTCAATGGAGGCGTCACCGGCTTCGGCCAGGGACTGGCCGCGGGAGACGGCGAGTATGGCGTGCCGTTCGGCGGCAAGGCGGATGTTCTGCTCGGACTCGACGGCAGCAAGCTCGGGCTGTGGGCTGGATTCAGCGTATCGGCCCATCTCGAGCAGGATTTCGGCCAAAGCGCCAATCAGCGGGGTGACGGCGCCATTTTGCCAGTCAACACGGCCCTCGCCTTTCCGACGCTCGGCGGAACGACAACCGATCTGTCGCTGACCGTCACGCAGAAGTTCGGCGACGCCCTCTCGATCTCGCTCGGCAAGTTCAACATGCTCGATGTCGCTGCGCGCACGCCGCTCATGGGCGGCGGCGGCGAGACGACTTTCTGGAACATCGGCCTCGCCGCGCCGGTGAGCGGCGTGACGCCTCCCTACATCATCGGCGGAATCGCGACGCTGAACACGGCGCCGGCGTCCTTCACGCTCATGGTCTACGATCCGCGCAACGCGCAGGACCTTGACGTGATCTCGCATCCCTTCGCGCAGGGGACGACGACGAGCCTGTCGGCGAAGATCCCGACCTCGTTCTTTGGACTAACCGGCTATCAGACGCTCCGGGGCGTCTACAGCACAGCGGACGGGTTCAACTTCGACGACGCGCCGCAGCTCCTTTTGCCGCCGGGAAGCGCGGCGAAGCTCACGAAGCAAGGCTACGTGTTCGGCTCCTGGGCCGTGCAGCAGTTCCTGTGGCAGGACCCCGACAATCCGGGCAAGGGCTGGGGCTTCTTCGGACAGATCTCCGCCTCCGACGCCAATCCCAATCCGATCGGAAACACGATCATCTTGGGCGTGGGCGGCTCAACTCCGGGCCGCCCCGACGACCGCTGGGGCGTGGCGCGGTGCGATTATCTGTGGAGCCGGAATCTCAAGAACGGTCTCGTCGCGGTCGGCGCAGGATTGAACGACGAGCGCGTGCTCGAGGCTTATTACGACACCGCGGTCGCGCCGCATGTCCGCCTCGGGCCGGACGTCCAAGTAATCTGGCCGGGGACCCCCGGCGAATCGACCGCCCTGTTCGTGGGCGTGAGGGGGCGCGTGGTCTTCTGACGGGTCGACGCGCGATGAAGAATTCTGCGCACAGCGCGCGGCCGGAGCGGGCACTCCTCAAAGAAAGGAATATCGCCATGTGCATCAACTGCGGTTTCACGGACGCCCTGGGAGCGTTAATGACGGACCGGTTCCGCGAAGATATCGGCCGAGGCTGCTTCCTGCAGAATTCGCTCGCATGTGTTGGCGTCGCGTCGTCGTTTTCCCTGTCGAGCGTCGCCTTCGCTGCGCCGACCGAGACGGATCGCGCATCCGTGATTTTCCGCAACGGCAAGGTCTACACGCTCGACGCCAGGAAGCCCTGGGCGCAGGCTGTCGCGGTTGCTGGCGACAAGATCATCGCCGTCGGCTCGAACGCCGAGGTTCTCGCGCTCGACGGGCCGGGAACCAAGGTGATCGACCTTGCCGGGCGGATGCTCATGCCCGGGTTCGTCGAGAGCCACATTCACCCCTTCGTCGGCGCGTTCATGACCTCGGGGGTCGATCTTCAGCTTCCGACCGGGGCGGACGCTCTCGCTGCGATCGCGTCTTACGCGAAGGCGCACCCGACCGGCCCGGTTCGCGGCTTCGGCTGGCGCGTCGACATGTTCCCGCCGGAAGGGCCGACGCGTGAAATGCTGGACTCCGCGCTCCCGGACCGGCCTGCGTTCTTCTTTGCGATCGACGCACACAGCCTTTGGGTCAACAGCAACGCGCTCGAAATTGCGGGGATCGACGCGCATACGCCCGATCCGATCCCCGACTTCAGCTATTTCGTGCGGGACAAGACCGGAAAGCCGACAGGCTACATTCTGGAAACCTCAGCCATTCTCGAGGTCGTCAACGCGGTTGAACCGATCTCGCTCGACACGATGGCGAGGATGCTCGTCGACTGGCTGCCCAAGGCCTCGGCCGCGGGAATCACATCCGTCTATGACGCGGGGGTTCCGCCGATCGGCGCGGACCAGGGCGCAATCCTTGCGATCTACACGGAGTTGGAGAGGCAGGGGCGACTGCCCTTCCGCGTGGTCGCTTCGTATCTCCTCAAGGGGCCGCCCGTCGACGCCGCAACAACGTCCACTCAGGATCTGATGCGGCGCATCGATACGGACCTCGTCCAGGCTCGAGTCCTGAAGATCCTCGGCGACGGAACGCAGGGGGGCTACACCGCATGGCTTCTCGAGCCTTATGCGGACAAGCCGGATTCGATTGGGACCTCGCCCTACAGCGAGGCTCAGTGGAAGAGCATGATCGTCGAGGCGGACCGCGCGGGGATCGACGTGCATGTCCACGCCTGCGGCGAACGCACGGCCCGCGTTGCGCTCGACGCCTTCGAGGCGGCGATCGCAACCAATCCGCCGCGCGACAGGCGTCACGTGATCGCCCATAACGTCCTGACAGACGACGCCGACATCCCGCGCTTCGGAGGGCTCGGCGTCATCGCCCAGTTTTCCGCCAACTGGATGTCTGCGGATCCGGACACCCTGGCGAGCCTGACCGCACGCTACGGTCCGGCGCGCCAGAGCCGGATCTATCGGCCGAAGTCCATTCTGGCGGCCGGCGGTTCCGTGACATTCGGATCGGACTGGCCGGCGGCCGGCTACTTCTCGACCTACAAGCCGCTCGACGCCATCCAGGTCGCCGTAACGCGTCAGCTGATCGGCAAGCCCGACGCGCCTGTCCTGTCGCCCGCGGCCGAGCGTCTGGATCTGGCGGAGGCTATTCACGCCGGCGCCATGGCGGGGGCGCGTCAATTGCGCCTCGAAGACCAGATCGGCTCCCTCGAGCCGGGAAAGCGCGCGGATCTGATCGTGCTCGCCAGGAATTTGTTCGAGGTTTCGCCGCACGAGATCGCCTCGGTCCCGGTCGACCTGACGATGATGAACGGACGCCTCACTCATGGAGCGTGAGCGGAAGGCGCAGACGATTTGGGAGCCGTCGGCCAGCGGCGGCGCCGGATGAGAATGACCGCTGCAGAAGGCGTTCTGGACCCTGTGGCTGTTGTTCCGACGTGAGGGCTCCGATCCGGCCGCCTGTCCGCGTGTCGGGTTTTGGTCGCAAACCTGAAGGACGAAATGGTCCCCGCTACGATTGAGGAGTTAGCCCCCCCGTCCAATCGCAGAAATATTGGAATCTCCGGTCTCATCCCTAGGGATCGCTTGATCGGGGCTGCGCAGTATAGGCCGGCGGCGTCGTGTTCCCCGCTCTTGCCCGGCGATACCCCACGAAGCCGAGCCCCGCGAAGCCGAGGAGCATCATCGCCCAAGTCGAGGGTTCAGGGGCGACGGCCCAACCGACGACGTCGCCGAGATCGTTGATGCCGACCGCGCTTCCGTAGTACGCATTCAAGCGGTCCATCGGCGACAGTCATCGTCTTGCTCCTTTTGCAGGGCGACCGGCCTGCTTGACCGCTTCCCGGCGCAGGAGCCCGCACGCGCGCATGGAGGCGGCTGCCGAAGCTATGTGTTGAGGGGCGAACCTCCGCGCTTCAGATAGCCGTTTGCCGGGTACAAAGGCCGCTGGCAGCCGTTCTGGAATTTGGGAGGCGGGAGTGGCCAGGGGTCGACCGAGGCATACAGAGCGCATCCTGATCACCGAAGCCGAAGGAAAACAGCGCGAACCGGTAGGTTGTGACGGGGCCGCAATCCGTCGTACTTGGCGAGACTGACATATGTGGCTAAGAGTTGGCGACTCCTCTAGAATTGTCGGTAAATGCGGCATTGAAATCACAATAATGGTGCTTGACATCGAAAATTCAGTAGAATAGCGAATACTTGGTGCTTTTACCTACAAAACTTAGGTTGGCGTTACCCACTGCAATTTGTGGGAAACCTCCATGAAGATTTTCAGTTTAAGACACGTCCGAGTTAGCACTTACCGCAATGCCCGCACTTCGCGCGCGGTTTGACCCAACGCCTGTCGATTTGCCGACTCTTCCAGCGACAGGTCTCTAGTTCATTGAAAGGGAGAGGAACTGTGCGACCACCAGGGCCACGCTGGGGCGGCGTTCGGCGGTGCTGAGGCCGCGGTCGGTCCATGCGCCGGCGATGTTCGCGGCGATAGTCGGCGGCCTGGCTGCC
>CAWANG010000017.1:0-70851 GCA_963783175.1 uncultured Alphaproteobacteria bacterium | reverse complement strand
CTCACTCCGACCAAATTTTCTCCCCAGAGTGTCGATCGTAGGGCGCGCGGGCAAGCGGAGGTCGCGGGCGCTCGCGTGAGCGAGCGCAGAAGAGTCGGCGGAGCCGGCTCGGGCTTCGCGACAAGACGGCATGATCGCCGTTTCGGACCAATATTTTCGCCGGCCCGCGACAATTGGCCACATCACATTCGGTGATTTTAGGTATAATTACCCTGGGCGGCCGGCAATTCGAGACTGGAGCGCATTTCGAGGGCGGCCCGGGCTGTGAGCGCCGTCACTGCGCCAATCGGAGCCTGGGCGTAACGTTGCGGCAGTTGAGTGTTTTGCGGATCAAGACCGTGTTGACGATTTACCCTCCTCACCCTGCTTTCCCGTTCCGAGCTGGCCTTGTTGCGGGCGCGGGCGCCGCGCTCGCCCTTCTGGCGCTCGCCAACCTGTCGACTTCCGCGCCGCCGAGCCCGAGCGTTGACAGGACGCCGTTGGTGCGGGCTCCCATGGTCGCGCCGGTTGCGCGCGATCCTCTCGCTCTCGCCAATAGTTTGACCCGCTGACCTATCGGATCGGCCGGCCAGCTTCGCCAGGTTTGGTCTTCGTCACGGTGTATCTTCCGCGCTCACATCGCCCTCAGTCCTTGACCTCGGTGTCAGGCCGATCGTTGCCGCGTTCCTCTTCCTCATGCCAGCGGCCCGAACTGTCCTCGAATTCGATCGGCCCGCCCGGCCGGGAACGCGCTGCTCGCGCGCCGCCCGCGCCGCAGCGGCGTGGGCCGCCTCGCGGGTGGCGAAGGTCTCCGAATAGACGTCGCCGACTTTGTAGGCCCAGCCGCCATCGTGCTCGACGACGGCGTAGGTGACATGGCTCATGGTCGAAAACCTTCCTTTAAAGTCGCTTGCGTCGCCGATGACGCGCCGGTCGGCAAGACGAACCCGACGATCGCCTCATCCGGCGCCTTCTTAGCACGCATTCCATGGCATTGTTCACGGGGGCGGGTTTCGGCCGGCGATGGCGAGCAGTGTCACGCCGGCGATGGCGGACAGAATTGAAGCGATGAACACGGCGATCTTGGCGGCTTCGAAATCGGCCTCCGACCGGAACGCCTCGCCGGCGATGAACAGCGACATCGTGAACCCGATTCCCCCGAGCGCCCCGGCTCCCGCCAATTGCCCCCACGAATAGGCTCTGGGCTTCACCGCGAGCCTGGCCGCGACCGCAAGCGCGGACGCCGCCAGGATTCCGACCGGCTTGCCGATCACGAGCCCGGCGATGATCGCGGCGAACAGCCGCTCCCGGCCGGTGAACGTGTCCAGCCTGAGCGCGACGCCGGCGTTGGCGAGGGCGAACAGCGGCAGCACGAGGTAGCTCGATCGGGCGCCGGCATTGCGCAACAGGCGGTCCGCCGGCGACTCGAGGCGGTCGTGGATCGCGTCGAGCGCGCGCAAAGCCGGCGTCGACGGTCCGTGCCGCAACACTTCGCCGCCGCCCGCCGCCTCGGCGGCGATGATGGCGCTCGCCTGCGTGGTGAGCGCGGTCAGGTTCGCCGGCGGCCGCGTCGGAATGAACAGGGCGAGGATGACGCCGGCGAGCGTCGGATGCAGGCCGCTCGCCAGCACGCACGCCCATAGGGCGACGCCGACGGCGACGTAGGGCGCAAGCACATAGACGTGCGAGCGGTTGAGCATCGCCAGCGCGCCGACCAGCACCGCGGCGGGCATGAGATAAACGAGGCTGAGCTCACCGGAATAGAAGAGCGCGACGGCGGCAATGGCGCCAAGGTCGTCGACGATCGCGGCCGCGGTGAGGAAAATGCGCAATTCGACCGGGACCCGTGGCCCGAGCATCACGATGAGCGCGACCGCGAAGGCGGTGTCGGTCGACATCGGCACTCCCCAGCCGTGCGACCAGGGACCTGGCGGAACGACGAGAAGATAGAGCGCCGCAGGCGCGATCATGCCGCCGATCGCGCCTGCGGCCGGCAGCGCGGC
Organism: uncultured Alphaproteobacteria bacterium; assembly: GCA_963783175.1. Taxonomy (GTDB): domain Bacteria; phylum Pseudomonadota; class Alphaproteobacteria; order Rhizobiales; family Beijerinckiaceae; genus Roseiarcus. Next base: position 68,869 of record CAWANG010000017.1, on the reverse strand, counting down.
GGAGCGCCAGCCCGCGAGATGGCCGACGGTGAACTCGCGCTTGATCTCGAGGCCGACGACGAGGAAGAACAGGGTGAGCAGCCCGTCGTTGATCCAATGCAGGAGCGACAGCGAAAACCCGGCGCCGTCGAACGTGAACCCGAATTTCTGCTCCCAGAACGCGGCGAAGCCCGGGCCGAGGCCCGTGTTGGTCAACGCCACCGCGATGAGCGTCGCCACGAGCAGAAGCACGCCCGCCGACGGTCCCCAGCTCGCGAAGTCGAGCGCCGCCGAGCGCACCCGATGGCCGAGCGTGCCCAGCATCGCATCGGCAAGCGCGCTCTCGTCCCATGGTCCGTCGTAACGGCGGCCATTGATGAAAAAGGTCGGCGTGACGATCGCGCCGCTCGCCGCGGCGCTGGCCTCGTCCGCGTCGACCCGCGCCTTTGCTCGGATGACGGCCGGATCGTCGGGCTGACCGCCATCCGCGGACACGCCGAGGTCGCGGGCGACCGCTTCGAGATCCTCCTCGGTCAGCACCTCCGAGCGGGTCATCAGCTTGACGTGCTCGTCCCAGAAGCGCTTCGGATCGGGGGCGCGCTCGATCACCTCGGCGGCGCGGCGGGCGAGCTCGACCCCGATGAGCGGCCGGTGGCGAAAAACATAGCGCATGCGATCGCCGAACTGGTCGCGCACTTCGGCGATCCGCTCGTTGGCCGCGCGGCAATAGGGGCAGGCGTAGCTGCCGTATTCGACCAGCGTGATCGGGGCTTCAAGGGGCCCGAGGATATGGTCGAACTTGTCGTCGACCGGCCGATCGAGCCGATTGCCCGGCGTCAACTCAGACATGCGAAGGCTCCTCGTGGGCCTCTTCACGCTATTTGCAACCCGCCGGCATGTCATAACCGCGAAAGCGGCTTTCCAGGCTTGCGGCTGCGGCGGCAGCCCCAGATTCCCGGTTCGCGGGAATGACAAATTGCGTTCGACCGGGAACGGCGCTCATTCAGTTCGATCGAAGCGCATGACCGGCGTCCCTAGTCCTCGAAAACGATCGGCGGGGAGGTTCGCCGAAGCAGGCGAATCGATCAATCCGGGTAAACCCGGAGGCGCCTGCCGTATTTTTTGCCTCCACACCCCCTGTCGCTGCATAGTCCCGCCATTGGGCGATCTCGCTCACTCGATCGGTCAGCCGGGCGTCGTTGATTCGGCTGGGAGCACGACATGTTCAACGACCTCGGCGAATGGCTGTTCAATTCTTCCGGTTTGACCTCGCATGGCTTCTGTCTGCTTTGGCAGCCTGGCCTCATCTGGACCTATGCCCTTTCGGACGCCGGGATTGCCCTTGCCTACTTTTCCATTCCGATCGCGCTCGGCGCCATCGCCCGCCGAAGGCGCGATCTGGTGTTTCGTCCGCTCCTCTTCCTTTTTGCGGCGTTCATCCTTCTGTGCGGCGCGACGCACTGGATCGATGTCGTGACGCTCTGGGTCCCCGTCTACGGCCTGGAAGCGGTGGTCAAGGTAGCGACCGCGCTGGTGTCTCTCTTCACCGCGATCGTATTGTGGAAGTTCATTCCCGCCGCCTTGACTCTGCCGTCGCCGTCGCAATTCCGCGAGGCCAACGCGGCCTTGAGGGCGACCGAAGAGCGGCTCTATCAATCGCAAAAGATGGAGGTCGTGGGCCAGCTGACCGGGGGCATCGCGCACGATTTCAACAACATGATTCAGGCCGTGTCTGGCGGCCTCACTCTTCTGGAGCGCCGGATCGCTGCCGGGCGGCTCGAAGAGGTCGGACGCTTCGTCGACGAAATGCGGCGCGCGCTCAACAGCGCGGCCGGGCAGACCAGCCGGCTTTTGGCGTTCTCCCGCCGCCAGGCGCTGCAGCCCGAGCGCGTACAGCCCGACCAATTCATCGGCGGAATGCGGGAGTTTCTTCAACGAACGATTGGTCCCGAAGTTCAATTGAAGCTGCAGCTGGGCGACGGCAAATGGGACGTCATCTGTGACGCGCATCAGTTGGAAGGCGCGCTCATGAATCTGGCGATCAACGCCCGTGACGCGATGCCGGACGGCGGCGAACTGACGATCTCGGTGACGGACCGCAAGGTGACGGCCCGCGACCTTGCCGATCCGGAGGAAGCCAAGCCTGGAGACTACGTCCAGGTCTCGGTCTCGGATACCGGGGTCGGCATGACCCCTGAAATCCTCGCCCGAGCCATCGAGCCTTTCTACACCACGAAACCAACCGGCCAAGGAACTGGTCTTGGCTTGTCGCAAGTCTACGGATTTGTCCGCCAATCCGGCGGCTTTCTGCGGATCGAGAGCGAACCCGGACGCAGAACCAATGTCCTCATCTCCTTGCCGGGTTCTCCCCGGTCACAAGACGCAAGGAAGGATTGGTCGAAACCCCTCGGCGCTTCGACGGCGCCGTCTTCGGCCCGCGGCGCCGTTCTGGTCGTCGAAGACCAGGCCGACGTGCGCGCCCAGATCGCCGAAGTGCTCGCCAACATGGGATGCGAGGTCATCGAAGCCGCGGACGGGCTCGAAGGATTGCGTCTCATCGAGACGCGTCATCTTGACCTTCTGGTTACTGACGTCGGGCTTCCCGGCTTGAGCGGGCGCCAGCTTGCGGACGCAGCCCGCGCAGCGATTCCCGCCTTGCGGGTTCTCTTCATCACCGGCTACGCAGGGACTGCGCTCGACTCAGCCCAGCTCACGGAGGGCATGGAGATTTTGCGAAAGCCGTTCGCGCTCGATGAATTCGCCGCCCGGGTCGCGACTATCCTGTCGCAATCGGCGGCTTCGGCGGGAAGCGGACTCGTTCGAGGCCCGTGACATTCCGGCATCAGGCGAAAAGAGCACTCGACCGCGACGCACGCAGATAAGGGAGCGCGACCTTTCGCTTTGCGTGGAATTGGCCGCTCTTCATCCGCGCGTTAGAATGGCCGGTTAGAATTCGCGTTTCGCTGCCCGGCCTATTCTGGGGGAATGTCGCATGAGGGTTGCAACGCTTGCTGCGCTGGCGGGACTGATCAGCCTCGCCAATCCTGCCTTCGCCCTCGACAAGGTCAAGTTCGGGACGAACTGGCTCGCCGACCCGGAAGCCGGCGGCTTCTTCCAGGCGGCCGCCGACGGAACGTATGAAAAATACGGGCTCGACGTCACCATCATTCCCGGCGGTCCGCAGTCCAACGGCGGCCTCTTGCTGTTGTTCGGCAAGATCGATTTCTTCATGGGCGGCGACATGATCGGGAATTTGCTTGCGGCGGAGAGCAAGCTGCCGCTCATCGCCGTCGCCGCCGACTTCCAGAAGAGCCCGCAAATATTCATGTCGCACCCAGACGTCGGCCTCGACAAGTGGGAGGACCTGCCGAACGCCAAGCCCGTCTACGTGGGCGCCGGGGCCATCAACACCTTCTACGCCTGGCTGCGCATCGCCTACGGCTTCAGGGACGAGAACATCAGGCCCTACAATTTCAACTCCGCGCCGTTCATCCACAACAAGAATTCGATCCAGCAGGGTTACGTGACCGCCGAGCCTTACGAGATCGAACGGCAAGGCGGCTTCAAGCCAAACATCTTTTTGCTTTCAGACTACGGCTACGACACCTACGCGACCCTGATCGTGACCCGCAACGAAATCGTCGACAAGACGCCCGATCTCGTCCAGCGCTTCGTCGACGCCTCCGCAATCGGCTGGTACAATTATCTCTATGGTGACAATTCCAAGGCCAACGAGCTCATCAAGACCGACAACCCCGACATCTCCGACGCCCAGATCGCCTTCTCGATCGCGGAGATGAAAAAGTACGGGATCGTCGATTCCGGCGACACGCTCAAGCTTGGGATCGGCGCGATGACCGACGAGCGCTGGAAGGACTTCTTCGGCAAGATGGTCGAGACCGGCATGATCGACAAGCGCACGGACTATAGGCGCGCCTATACGCTGCAATTCGTCAACAAGGGCGTCGGCCTCGAACTGAGGCCGAAGTGAGCGGCGCGCTTCGAGTCCCCCGCGCACGCGGGGCTCCATTACATAGCCCCGCTGCCGGGGACCTCGCGCGTCAAGCCGCCTTCCGTTTCCGCTTAGCCGGCGCCGGCCTTGCCGGCTCGGGCGGAGCGGCGTTCTCGTCGAAGAGTTCCGCCAGCTTCTCGGTCATCGCCCCGCCGAGTTCCTCGGCGTCGACGATCGTCACCGCGCGCTTGTAGTAGCGGGTCACGTCATGGCCGATGCCGATGGCGATGAGCTCGACCGGCGAGCGGGTCTCGATCTCCTCGATCACATAGCGCAGGTGGCGCTCGAGATAGTTGCCCGGATTGACCGAGAGCGTCGAATCGTCGACCGGAGCGCCGTCGGAGATCATCATCAGGATCTTGCGCTGCTCGGCGCGCCCCAGAATACGCTCGTGCGCCCAGTCGAGCGCCTCGCCGTCGATGTTCTCCTTGAGCAGTCCCTCGCGCATCATGAGCCCGAGGTTCTTGCGCGCCCGGCGCCACGGCGCGTCCGCCGCCTTGTAGATGAGATGGCGCAGATCGTTGAGTTGTCCCGGATTGGCGGGCTTGCCGGCCTGAAGCCAGGCTTCGCGCGACTGTCCGCCCTTCCAGGCCCGGGTGGTAAAGCCGAGGATCTCGACCTTGACGCCACACCGCTCGAGCGTGCGGGCGAGGATGTCGGCGCAGGTCGCAGCCACGGTGATGGGGCGGCCGCGCATCGAGCCGGAATTGTCGATGAGCAGCGTCACCGCGGTGTCGCGGAACGCCATGTCCTTCTCCTGCTTGAAGGACAATGGCTGTTGCGCATCGATTATGACGCGCGGCAGGCGGGCCGTGTCGAGCACCCCCTCTTCGAGATCGAATTGCCATGAGCGGCTCTGCTGCGCCATGAGGCGCCGCTGCAGCCGGTTGGCGAGGCGGGCGACGACCGAGTGAAGGCTCAGCAATTGCTTGTCGAGATATTCGCGTAAGCGCTGCAATTCGTCGGGGTCGCACAATTCGTCGGCGTCGACGATCTCGTCGAACCGGGTCGTATAGGCTTTGTAATCGGGTCCGCGCTTCTCCGGCGCGGTCGGTTGGGGCGGGCGGCTTTCGGCCGCTTCTTCCGCGTCCCCCGCATCGCCCTCGTCTTCGGGCTCCGACGACGGCGCTTCAAGCGTGTCGATTGCGCCTTCCTCGGCGTCGTCGGCGGTGTCGTCTGCGGCCTCGCGCTGCATCGAATCCTGCGCCTGCTGGTCTTCTCCCTCGCCTTGCGCCTCATCGGCGTCCTCGGGAGGCGTCTTGTCTTCCGCCTCCTCCTCCGATTCCTCGGCGTCGGCATCGGATTCGTTGGCGATGCCGAGCGAAGAGAGGAGCTTGCGCACCAGTCGGCCGTAGGCGCGCTGGTCGAGGAGCGCTTCGCTCAGCCGGTCGAGGTCCGCCCCCGCTTTCTCCTCGATGAAGGGGCGCCAGAGCTCGACCAGGCGCGAGGCGCCGCGCGGCGGCTCGAGCCCGGTCAGGCGCTCGCGCGCCAGCATCGCGACCGCGTCCTCCAGCGGCGCTTCTTCGCGCGTGCGCGCCTCGGCGAACGGACTGCGGTGGTAGCGGTCATCGAGCATGGCGGTGATGTTCGAAGCCACCCCCTGCATGCGGCGCGAGCCGATCGCCTCAACCCGCGCCTGCTCGACCGCATCGAACAATGCGCGCGCCGGCGGGCTCTGCGGCGCGAGGCGCCGGTGGATGGCGTCGTTGTGACAGGCGAGGCGGAGCGCAAACGAATCGGCGAGGCCGCGGACGATCGCGGCCTCGCGCGGATTGAGCTTGCGCGGGGGCTCCGGCAGCCGCGCCTTGGCGCCTTCAGGCGAGGTGACGAGCGACGGCTTGTCGGCCGAGTAGGCGATCTCGAGTTCGGGATGGCGCGCCAACGCCCGCGTGCACGAGGCGAGCGCCCGTTTGAACGGCTCATTGGGCGTATCGGCCTTGCCGGCGGGCTTCCGGTTGGTCGGCTTGACGTCGACGCTCGACATTCGGGGCCTTCAAAAATACCGGCGGCCGAGGAAGGAGGCGGCGCCGAAAGCTTTTCTATAGGCCGCGCGCGCCGGTCGCGGCAAGGTGAGGCGCGGTCTCAAAGGGGCCAAGCCCTTGACGGGTTCGATGACCCGCTATCAACGCGACCTGAATCACACCATATAGTTGCGTCATGGTCGACATCAGAGGGTCGATCAGGGGATTCCAATCGCCTCAGGTCGAGCCTCGGGATCCCCGGAAGCGAAAAGGTTGTCCCTTGAACGCGCCCATGCTCTCTTCCGCCGACATCGCCATCCCAGCCGAATTGGGATCGCGTTTTGTCGCGCAGCGCGCCGCTTATCTCGCCGCTCCCGGGCCCGACCACGCAGAGCGCCTCGCCGACCTGAAGACGCTCTCGCGCATGATCAGCGAAAACCACTCGGCGATCGTGGCCGCGATCAACGCTGATTTCGGCAATCGAAGCGAATTCGAGACGCTGTTCGCCGAGGTCTTTCCGGCGCAATCCGCCATTCACGACGCCACGCGCCGATTGCGAAGCTGGATGAAGCCGCGCCGCCGCCAGGTCGATCGCCTGACGTTTCCCGGGGCGCGCAACCGCGTCGTCCCGCAGCCGCTCGGCGTGGTCGGCGTGATCGTGCCGTGGAACTTTCCGCTCCTGCTCGCCTTTTCGCCGCTCGTCAATATCTTCGCCGCCGGAAACCGCGCAATGGTCAAGATGTCGGAAAACTCCCGCCGTCTTGCGGAGCTGCTCGTCGAGACGTCGCCAAAATTCTTTCCGGGGACGAAGCTCGCCTTCTTCGTCGATCCCGGCGGGCTTGGACCAGCGTTCTCATCGCTGCCGTTCGATCATCTGATATTCACCGGATCGAGCGCGACCGGACGGGCCGTGATGGCCAACGCAGCGCGCAACCTGACGCCGGTGACGCTTGAGCTTGGCGGCAAATCGCCAGCGATCGTCGCGCCGGACTTTCCGATCGGGACCGCCGCGGAGCGCATTTTGTGGGGGAAGACGCTGAACGCCGGTCAGGTATGTCTTGCCGTCGACCACGTCTTCTTGCCGCGCGGGGCGGAAGCCGAATTCGTCGCCCATTGCAAGCGTCTGTTCGCCAAACGCTACCCGGACGTCAACGGCCCGGACTACACGTCGATCATCGACCAGCGGTCCTACGACCGGCTCAACGCCGCCGTCGCGGACGCCCGCGCCAAGGGCGCGACGTTGGTCGATCTCGCCGAAGGTCAGAAGCCGGACGCCCGGATGCGCAAGTTTTCGCCCTATCTCGTCTTGAACCCGACTGCGGACATGGAGCTGATGCGGCGGGAGATCTTCGGTCCCATCCTGCCGATCCGCGCTTACGGCGAGCCCCAAGAGGTCGTCGACAGCATCAACGCGGGCGACCGGCCGCTTGCAATCTATCCTTTCACCCGCGACGCGGCCACGCGCGACTTCTATATTGCGCGCGTGATGTCGGGCGGCGTCGCGGTCAACGAGCCGATCTTGCACATCGCCCAGCACGACCTGCCATTCGGCGGCGTGGGAGCGAGCGGCATCGGCCATTACCACGGTCGCGAGGGCTTCGATACGTTCTCGAAGCTGAGGCCGGTGTTCGAGCAGGGACGGGTGTCGCCTGTCCAAATGTTCCTTCAGCCGCCCTATTCCCGATGGTCGAGGCGGTTCGTCGATTTCATGATCGCAATGAAACGCTGAGGGATCGGCCGCTAGCCCTCGCGGCCGCGCCAGGCGTCGAGCGACCATCCGCCGGGGCCGAGTATCGCGAGCGCCAGGAAACCGCCGGCCATCGCGATGTTCTTTCGCAATTCTATCGTCTGATCCGCGCCGAGGTGGAAGAACAGCACCGTCAGCAAGCAATAGCCGGATAGCGCGATCGCCGCCCAGCGCGTTTTCAGCCCGCCGAGCACCAAAAGGCCGCCGCCGAGTTCGGTCAGAATGACCAGCGGCAGCAGCCGTCCGTCAACGCCGTTGGCCTGCATATAGTCGACGACGCTGGCGTAGCTCGTGATCTTTTCGGCCCCTTCGACGATGAAAATGTAAGCCAGCATCGCCCGCGCGAGGAGTCCGAGCGGGTTAGCCCAGCGCGACAGGAAACGGAGGTCCGCGTCGAAAGTCCGCGCGCCCGCAGGGAGTGCGGCGTCTTCGCGCGTTGATTGGGCGCGCGACATGTCGATCGTTCCTTTCGTCGGGAGCAACGCGCGCCGCGACTACGCAACGCGCGTCGCTTTATCGGCTAGAGAGCATGCGCCTTGGTGAGCGCGTCGGCAAGGTCCTCGTAATACTCACACTCGGTTCCGCAAAGCTTTTCGATCGTCGTCAATTGGTCCTTGGCGAGATCATACTTGCCCTCGATGACATAGGCTTCGCCAAGGTACTCGCGCACCTGAGGATAGGACGGGTCGAGCGCAACGGATTTCAGATAGTACCCGATCCCCTCGTCGGTGTGTCCGAGTTTGCGCGTCGCGTAGCCGCGATAGTTCAGAGCGCGCGGCGTGTTCGGGTTGTTCAAAAGGTCGAGCACGTCGATCGCTTCCTGGTATCGGTCGGCCTTGGCGAGCGCGAAGGCGTATTCGGTCAGGTCGGGATCGGACAGCACCCCGCTGTGCCTGACGAGGCACCTTTTATGCTTCGTGTCCCAAACCTGGCCTGGGGCGCAAGTTGAGAGGTCGGCCGGAACCTGCGCCCGAGGCTCGATTTGGATGGAGCGATAGAACCCCCCACCGCTGCCCCCACCCGATCCGCCGCCGCCCGCTCCCGCGCCGCCGCCACCGCCCGCTCCGGCGCCGCCGCCGCCCGCTCCGGCGCCGCCGCCGCCAGCGCCCGCGCCGCCACCGCCTGAGCCGCCCCCGCCGCCTGCGCCGCCGCCGGCCGAAAGCGCGGGCGAGGCCAGCGCGAGACTGGCGACAATCAATCCGCAACAGAACGCGGAAGCAAAACCGCCGCGTTTTTCGTGATGAGATTTGAGAAAGTTGTGCATCGCCAGGTCCTTCCGATTGAGATACGGAGCCCAGGAAACACGTCAGGCCGCCAATTATTCGAGCCGCGATTTTAGACGCGAACGCGAGATCGATCGAAAAAGATTCGATCCGCCCTCTTCGCTCATCGCCCGATCGTGCTCTATTAGAGCCATGAGCGAAGAGAGTCGACGCGAGGTGCGGGCCGGGCTTGAGCCCTCCCTGGCGCGCCTTTGGCGTTACGCGCTCGTTTTGTCTAGGGCGCGGGACGTCGCCGACGACCTCGTGCAGGCGACTTGCCTGCGCGCGATCGAGCGCGCCGATCAATTCGTTCCCGGAACGAAAGTTGACCGGTGGCTGCTCGCTATCTTGCGCTCGATCTGGCTGAATGAGCTTCGGTCGCGACGGATTCGTGAAGGCGGCGGCTTCGTTGACCCCGAGGACGTCTTGACGACCGACGGCGCGCGTGAAATCGAAATGAATATTACCGCCTCCGCGGTGTTAAGAGCGATTGGCCAGCTTCCCGAGGCGCAGGGCGAAACGATGCTGCTGGTCTATGGCGAAGGGTACACCTACGCTGAGGCGGCAGCGGCTCTCGCGATCCCGATCGGCACCGTCATGAGCAGGCTGGCCGCGGCGCGCGCGGCGCTGGCGAGACTTAAATAGGAGCATTCTGCAGCAAGACGATGACTGACGAAGACGCCGAACTTGTCGCTCTGATCGACAACGAACTCGATGAAAGCACTCGAGCCGCGCTTCTGGCGCGGTTGGCGACCGACGAGCGGCTACGTCAGCGCTACGACGAATTGCGGGCGGCCGGCGCGCCGATCGCGGCGTCACTGGACGAACTTCTCCGCCAAGCTCCCCTGGAGCGCCTTCGGGCCGCGATTCCGGTGGACCGGCCAGCTCGCCAGCCGCCGGGCCGATTCTCGGGTCACGGACTGCGACAGCTTGCGGCTGGCATTGCGATCGGGCTCGTCGCGGCAGGCGCCGCGGCCTGGATCGCGTTGAGCTTTGGCCTGATTGGCGAGCGGGACGACTGGCGTTCGGCGGTGGTCGAATACACGAACCTCTATACGAATGAGACCTTCAGCCCGTTAAACCCGGACGCCTCGCTGCAAGCGATTGAGCTGACCGCCCTCGGCGCCAAGGTGGGCGCCAACCTGACGCCGGAAAATGTCGCTCTCCCGGGGCTCCGTTTCACCGTGGCGTTCATGCTCGCCTACGAGGGTAAGCCGTTGGGCGTGATCGCCTACGTCGATCCCTCGGGCGCGCCGGTCTTGCTCTGTATCTTCGCAAACCACGCGACGGACGCGCCAATTCGCTCGGAGCGCCGGGACGACTTGTCGCTCGCCTGGTGGTCGCAAAGCGGACGCAGCCATCTGGTCATCGGCCGCATTCCGGAGGAGAGGGCCGTCGCCTTAGCGCAGACGATCGAAAAGCGAATCTGAAATCCGGCGTCCGCGCATCGGGCGCCGGCCTTTGATGTCGGCAAACAGTAACGAATATGTGAAACCAGGCATCGGAAATGAATAAGCCGCCCTCCTCGAATGTTCATCTAGATCATAAATGGTGAGGAGCCTATGACTGCACGCGACAATACTATCCGGCGCGCCCGCATCGTCTGCGCGATCTTGGCGATTGGCGTCCTTGCTCATACCCACACGCCCGCTAGCGCATCGGCGAATTATCGGATCGATCCCGCGCGAACACATATCGCCTTCGCTATTGACGCGGTTGGCTATCCGCGCACGCGTGGCCAATTCCATCAGTTTGCGGGACGTATCTCCGTCGATCTCGATCATCCTGACCGGAGCAGCGTGACGTTCCATGTGCAGTCGCAGTCGGTGGACGTCGGCTCGCCCTCATTCGACGATTATCTGCGCTCAGCGGCTTTCCTCGACGCTGCGCATTTTCCCTCGATCGATTTTGCTTCGAATTCGGTCGAGAAGGTGAACGATCACACGGTCCGGGTGACCGGCGACCTGACCCTGCTCGGCGTGACGCGGCCCCTCAGCGTCGAAGTGGCGGTGCAACGCGAAGGAAGCGGCGTCGGCCAGCGCCTTGAGTTCTTGGCGAAAACCAGCATCGACAGACTCGCGTTCGGCATGAATTCGGGCTTCCCGCTGGTCGCTCGGGAAGTCGAGCTCGTGATTTCGAGCGAGGCCGTGGACCTTTGAATGCCAAGGCGCGGCCGGCGCGCTGGAGCGGGCTGATCATTTTGCTCCATTGGGCGGGGGCCGTGCTCATTCTGGCGCTCATCGCGCTCGGGTGGGCAATGGTGTACGGCGGCCTCGACGCTGCGTCGACGTTCGATCTTTTCCAGTTGCACAAATCGCTCGGCTTCGTGGCGCTTGCGTTGACCGCCGCACGGCTCGCCGCTCGATTTGCCGGCGCTTCGCCCGCTCCCCTTTCCCCGAACTGGGAGCGCCGCCTCGCCGCTTTCGCCCAAGTGGCGCTCTATGTCTTGACGCTCTGCGCGATCGTCTCGGGCTGGCTGGTCGTTTCAACGTCGCCGCTCCCGGTGCCGACCCAATTCTTCGACCTGTTCGTCATCCCGAACATAGCGCCTGCCAACCCGTCGAAGTTCGCCGAGGCCGTGCTCGCGCATGAAGTCGCTGCGTGGGCAATCGCGTTCCTGCTCGCGCTCCACGTCGCGGGGGCGCTCAAGCACCATCTCGTGAACGGTGACGACGTTCTGAGGCGAATGTGGCCGGATTGGCCGAAACTCGGCGCCTCGCGCCGCTGAAAGCCCGGCCGAAATCCTTCAGACGTGGTCTCCGGATGGAATTGCCGAAACTCGGCGCGCGTGCGAGGCCGCGGTCCGCAATGCGGGAAAGAGCGGCGGTGACAATTGTTTGCGATAATCAGAAGGCCGTGCTATTGTCCCTGCTGTTGTCGGCATCCCGGGGTTTCCCTCCGGGCGACGATGTGGCGCCAGCGCCTCACGGTGTCTGACTTCGATGGCGTATTGATCGCCCGGGCCCGGAGCCAAGGGCGGCTTTGCCTGGTTTTCGCGGTTAAGCCATTGAAAAGTCTGGATTGACGGAAGAGAAAACGATTTGGTTTTCGTTGCGCTGGATTTGGATTTTGTTGCGCCGAATTTGGTTTTCGTTGCGCCGGGCTCTGATTTTGTTGCGGCGGATTTGGATTTCGTTGTCGGCGCAGAACGGCCTATTCGACGTCCTCCACAGCCACGGTGCGACCCGACAGACGCTGGGCGAGTGAAGCCTCCATGAACGCGTCGAGATCCCCGTCGAGCACGTCGGCAGGCGAACCCGATACGTGGCCGGTGCGAAGGTCTTTCACCATCTGGTACGGTTGCAGCACGTAGGAGCGGATCTGGTGGCCCCAGCCAATGTCGGTTTTGGAGGCCGCATCGGCGTTGGCCTTGGCTTCCCGCTTCTCCAGCTCGAGCTCATAGAGGCGGGCGCGCAACATGTTCCAGGCGGTCGCCCGGTTCTTGTGCTGTGAGCGCTCCGATTGGCAGGCGACGACGATGCCGGTCGGCAGGTGGGTAATGCGCACCGCCGATTTAGTTTTGTTGACGTGCTGTCCGCCAGCGCCGGACGCGCGATAGGTGTCGATCCGGCAATCGCTCTCGTTGACTTCGATCTGGATCCGGTCGTCGACAACCGGATAGACCCAGACGGAGGCGAAACTCGTATGCCGGCGGGCGTTGGAATCGAATGGCGAGATCCGTACCAGACGATGGACGCCCGACTCGGTCTTCAGCCATCCATGCGCGTTATGGCCCTTGATGATGATCGTCGCCGACTTGATGCCGGCCTCGTCCCCAGCAGTCTCTTCGATCAGCTCGACTTGGAATTTTCGCCGTTCCGCCCAGCGCGCGTACATTCGCAACAGCATGCGCGCCCAGTCGCAGCTCTCGGTGCCGCCCGCCCCGGAATGAACTTCGACATAGCTGTCGTTGGCGTCGGCCTCTCCCGAAAGCAGCGCCTCAAGCTGGCGCCGTTCGCCCTCGGTCTTGAGCGCCCTGAGCGCAGCGATTCCCTCGGCTTCGACCGCGTGGTCGCCCTCGGTCTCCCCAAGGTCGACCAGCGTCGCCGCGTCGTCGAGGTCGCGCTGAATTTGCGCCAGCGAACCCAGCCGGTCTTCCAGCATCGTGCGCTCGCGCATCACCTTTTCGGCGAATTCGGGATCGGTCCAAAGATTGGGATCTTCGGATTTCGCGTTCAGTTCGGCCAGACGCCGCGTCGCCGCATCGACGTCAAAGATGCCTCCTCAGCAATCCCACGGACTGCTTGATCGATTCGACCAACTGTTCGGCTTCGGCGCGCATGATCCAACCCATAAACCTGAAAGCGAGATGCGATTCCGCGAGTCGCTCTGCCTAAGCGTGTTGCGGCGCCTTAGAGACGGCGCCCGGGCGAGCGGAGAGGGGTTTGAACTCATCGTCCGGACAATTCGGCGACTCAGTACAGGCCGCCCGTCCCCGATCCAACCGATCGTTCGCTCCGCGACGAGGTCTGAGCCCCCTCGCCCCAGCCGCCGCCATAGGTGTCGGGCGGCCCGGTGCCGGGTTTGAACGCCTCCATGATTGTGCCGGCTCCGCTCGCCCGCATTCCGGAATGAACGTCGACGGAAATGAGCTTGATGCCGGGCGGAATGCGGAACGGCGTGTCGGGCGTGTCCTTGAGCGCCAACTTCATGAAGTCGCGGAATATCGGCGCGGTGTAAAGCGCCGCCTGCGCGCTGCCGCCAAGGGAACGGGGCTTGTCGTAACCCATGAACACGCCGAAGGCGAGGTTGGGCGAATAGCCGACAAACCAGAGGTCTTTCGCATCGTTGGTGGTGCCGGTCTTGCCGGCAAGGTGCTTGCCCACCTCCTTGATCGCGATGCCGGTGCCGCGCTGGATGACGCCCTCCATGATGGAGGTGATTTGATAGGCCGTCAGCGGATCGATCACTTGTTCGCGCTTATCGATCAGGCGAGGCTCGGGTTGGTTGTGCCAATCCGGGTCGTCGCACCCTTCGCAGACGCGTTCGTCGTGCTTGTAGATCGTATTGCCCCAGCGATCCTGGATCCGGTCGATCAGCGTTGCTTTCACCCGCTTGCCGCCATTGGCGAACATTGAATAGCCGGTGATCATCCGCAGCACAGTTGTCTCGCCCGCGCCGATCGCCATCGACAGGAACGGCGGCAGATTGTCGTAGATGCCGAAGCGCTTGGCGTATTCGACCACCAGCGGCATGCCGATGTCGCGCGCGAGCCTGATCGTCATCAGGTTGATCGAATGTTCGATCCCAAATCTGAGCGTATGCGGCCCTCCGGAGGTGCCCTCGAAATTCGCCGGAGTCCATAGTTGGCCGCTGCCGTCGTCAATCTGGACCGGGGCGTCGAGAAGAGTTGACGAGGGCGTGTAGCCGTTATCCAGCGCTGCTGCGTAGACGAAGGGCTTGAACGAGGAACCCGGCTGGCGCTGCGCCTGAGTCGCTCGATTGAACTCGGACTCGTCAAACGAAAATCCGCCGACCATGGCGAGCACGCGTCCGGTGAACGGATCCATCGCGATGCAGGCGCCGGACACTTCCGGAATTTGCCGCACCCGATATTCTCCGTCGCGGCCCACGACCGGCTCGACATAAAAGACGTCGCCCGGTTTGACCAGGCTCTTCGGCCTCCTGCCCGTCCATTTGACGCCGTCGAGCGTCACTGAGCCGGTCTTGCGGTCGGCGACGATCGCGCCGGACTTGTCGCGCTCCGGCTGGATTCCGATCCGCACCGCGGTGTCGCCGACGTCAAGCGCCACCGCCAAGACCCAAGGCTTGATGTCGCCATAGGCGGGAATATCGGCCAGCGGAACGCCCCAATCCTGGCTGATGTCGATGGTCTTGAGCGTGCCGTGCCAGCCGTAGGCCTCATCATAGCGCACCAGACCGTCGACCAGCGCTTTACGCGCCATCAGCTGAACTTTCGGGTCGAGAGTTGTGCGAACCGACAGGCCGCCCTCGTAAAGCTTTTGCTCGCCGTAGCGCTCTGACAATTCGCGCCGGACCTCTTCGGCGAAGAAACCCGCGGCAATCGAATTTGGCGTGAGGACGCGCGGATTGACCACCAAAGGCTCAGCCCGAGCCTCGTCAGCCTGTTTGGCGGTAATGTAGCGATCCTCCTCCATGCGCCCAATGACGTAGTTGCGCCTTTCTACAGCGCGGTCATGATCGCGGAATGGGTTCAGCGAACTCGGCTCCTTTGGCAAAGCCGCGAGATAGGCGACTTCGGCAATGGTCAGCTCGTGCACGGACTTGTTGAAATAATTGAGCGCCGCCGCCGCGACGCCGTAGTTGGAAAGGCCGAGATAAATCTCGTTGAGGTAGAGTTCGAGGATCTTTTCCTTCGAGTAGGCGGACTCAATTCGCATACTCAGCAGAATCTCACGAATCTTGCGGTCGAACGTTCGGTCCGAGTTCAAAAGGAAGTTCTTCGCTACCTGCTGGGTGATGGTCGAAGCGCCCTGGATATGTCGTGATCCTTGAAGGTAGACGAAGGCCGCGCGGACGATGCCTTCGGGGTCGACGCCCCAATGGCTGTAAAAGTTCTTGTCTTCGGCCGATATGAACGCCTCCTTGACCAGGGCCGGAATTTCGTCCGACGGGAGATAGAGGCGTCGCTCTCGCGAATATTCCGCAAGCAGGCTGCCGTCAGCCGCGTGCACGCGCGTCATCACCGGCGGCTCGTAGTTCTTGAGCTGGCTGTAGTCCGGCAGGTCCTGCTCATATTTCCAAACGACGCCGGCAAAGACAGCCGCCGCCACGACGAACAGCAGCGTGCCGGTAGCGAATATGAAGCCGATAATGCGAACGATCCCGCGCATCTCTCGATCGTAGCCTTCCAATGCGCCCGTCGGCGAGCGCTCCAGGCGCCGAGACGAACTCTAATCTCAGCGCCTCGAAGGCGCGCAGTCTACGAGGCCGGTCTGCAGCCCTTCGCTTGGCCGCCCCGACCCGGCACGGAATCGAGCCCGCCGGACTCGTCCCGTGTCAATCTCGACTTGGGCGAATTTATGATCGATGCGTCTCGCGCCAGGCCGCGCATGCCAATAGCCCGGGGCGCCCACTGCGCGCAAGGGTCAATGGCCGGGCGGCGGGGCAGCCTGTCCGCTTGACAACGCGATCCCGGGCTCGGCCGAGGGCGCGGCTGCCGGCTTCTCGGATCCAGAAAAGAAGGCGTCGGTGGCGTTGACCATGGCCCCAGCCGCCTTGGCCCGCCATTCCGGGGACATTAGAGACTGGACGTCTTGGGGGTTCGAGAGGTAGCCCAGTTCAACGAGGACGGAGGGAAATTCTGGCGCCTTCAGGACGACGAAGCCGGCCGAGCGTTCCGGGTTGTGGTTGAGCTTCGCTGCGCCACGCAAGCTGCCGACAAGACCTCGCGAGAAGATGTGGGCGTAACTCCGGGTCTCTCGCCGCTTTAGGTCGAACAGGATGCCGGCGACGTCCGGATCATCGAGCCGCCTGCGCCCGACAGGGTCTCTGTCGGCGGCGTTTTCCCGGGCGGCAATGCGGGCAGCCTCCGCATCGGAAGCGCGGTCCGCCACGGTATAGACCGTGGAGCCGCTAACGTCCGGGTCCTCGCTCAGTGTGTCAGCGTGGACGGAAATGAACAATGACGCGTTGGCGGCGCGGGCGATATCGACCCGATCTTCGAGATCCACGTATTGATCGCCGTCACGCGTCATTACGACTCTGTAGCGCTTCGTTGCATCGAGTTGTCGCTTCAATTCGGCGCAAAATTCGTAAACCAGGAACTTTTCCTGCACGCCCCCGAGGCCGCGGGCGCCGCCGTCGATGCCGCCGTGACCCGGATCAAGGACAACGACTGGCGGCTGCGCAGCCGCGGGCGCATCTGGCGCGCCTGCAGTCGAAACAGCCGGCGATCGGAGGAGCGCAGCGAATGTTGAGGGATCGCAGGGCTTCAGTTCAATCGTGAGTTGCGCCGCGGGCGCGCCCTCGACGATTTGTCTGACGGAAACGTCGGCAGGACAAGCCGGACGCGCGAGGTCGATGACGATCCGCGATTTCCCGGCGGCAAGCAAGCCGAAACGGAAGTCCTTGACCAGAGAATCGTCGCGCACCGCGCCGACCCGGCCGACCGACGGGTCGAGGCGAAAGCCGACCTCCGGCATGTCGACAACAATGCGATCGGGCGACGCCATGGCGGACGCGCTCACGTCGACCGTTCGCGAAAGGTCGAACACGAGTTTGGCCCCGCTTTGATCCTGGAAGAGCCTGGCGGCGACAGCAACCGGCGCGCCGGTGTCGACCGCGATCGCGCGCTCGGGCGGCGCCGCCATCAACGGCAAAGCGACAAGAGCCGCCAAGCGTCCCAATCGCGCCATTCAGCTTCCCCTCGGCGCCGCGCGCCATTGCGCTATAGAGCCAATGCCGCCAGCACGCAATCGGTCGGCGATTCAGCCTTGTTGGGCCGGCCACTGGCCTGACCGGCCGACCCGCGCGAGCAAAAATGAGCACGCGAAGTTCTTTACGCTGGGTTAAACGGTCCGGGCGCATAGTGTTTGGCTCGGTGAAGCAACGCCGCAGTTTGCGCCCTCAAGAAGTACAAATGGGAAAAGAACTTGCCAAGGCGCCCGGAGGCGCCTATTTAAGGCGCGTTACGAATTCGGACCGAGTTCGCGCGGTCGACTTGCTCGTTGGTTGAGCGAGGCTTTTGCCGGGACCGTCATGTGATGGCCCGCGGCTTGCGCGGACATCGTCGAGCGGGGTTGTCGGCCCATCGGACGGCTCGCCACTGTGATCCGTCGGCGAGGGCGGGCGGGCGATCGCGAGCAGAGGGCAACGAATCGACCAGCCGGATACGGGCCGGCGGCGCGTCCTGGATCGTGACATCGGCGCCATGCGGCGCCGCGTGAATGGCGACGAGCCGTGCACGCCTTGTTTGCAGGATGACGATGTCCCGACGGCAAAACCACAACTTTCCGGCCGCAATGCCTGCAGAACGGACGGTTTTTGGCGTTGCTGTCGCTTCTTGTCAGCCCGCTGAAGCGGCGGCGCTCGTTTCCCAATCTCCAAATTTCCCCATCTCCAACACAGACGCCACGCGCGGCGCGGTCGGGCGGCCCTCTCGGCCCTCGCAGCGAATTTTCACGCGCGGCGAGAGAGTTTGCCATGGCCAACAAAATGATCGTCGACGCCTCCCACCCGGAGGAGACCCGGGTCGTAGTTCTGCGAGGCAATCGGGTCGAGGAATTTGACTTCGAGTTCAGCGAGCAAGCGGCCGCTGCGAGGGAATATCTACCTCGCCAAGGTCACCCGGGTAGAGCCGTCGCTTCAGGCCGCTTTCGTCGATTATGGCGGCAATCGCCACGGTTTTCTTGCCTTCTCCGAAATCCATCCGGACTATTACCAGATTCCGGTCGCCGATCGACAGGCGCTTCTTGAAGAAGAAGCCCTTTCCCAGCGCGAGGAGGACGAAGAGGCGAACGGCGAACGACGCAGCCGGCGTCACCGGCGCCCAAGGCGCCCAGAGGTCGAAGCGCGCGTCGAGACGGCCGAGACGATTTCGGAGTTTGCGTCTGCAGACGAACCTGGCTCGGACGAACCCGCGCCGGCGTCATCCTCGCCGAGCTTCGACGGGGACTCGGCCGAGGCTGGCGGCGCGGATGCACCGTCAGCGACAATTTCGGACGAGATAGACGCCGCTTCGACCCCCGCGTACAGCGACGCCGCCGAACTTTTGGCCGCGGAGTCGCTACCCGAGAGTCCAAAACCCTCCGAGCCGGACAATGCAGCGGCTGCGGGGCGCCGGTTGAAGCTCCATTGAGCGATTTGAGCCCCGACGAGCACGCCGACGCCGCCAGACCAATCGATGAAATTGAGCACGAGGAGCGCCTCCACGAGGAGGACGATCACGAAGTCACGACGCTCGAAGGCGGATCCGAGGAGCGCTTAGCGCCGAACCGTAAGCAGAGGATCGAGGATGAAGGCGAGCCAGTCGAGCAGATCGGCGGCGACGCTCTGGAAGAGATTCCCCGCCGCGCGCCGCGCTTGCGCCGCCAGTACAAGATTCAGGAAGTCATCAAGCGCCGGCAAGTTCTTCTGGTCCAGGTCGTCAAGGAAGAACGTGGCAACAAGGGGGCGGCGCTGACGACTTACCTGTCGCTCGCCGGGCGTTACTCGGTCTTGATGCCCAATACCGCGCGCGGAGGCGGGATTTCGCGCAAGATCACCAACGCTCAAGACCGCAGCCGACTGAAAGGAATTGCCGAGGAGCTCGATGTTCCCGAGGGTATGGGGGTCATTCTCCGCACTGCCGGCGCTTCCCGCACCAAAGCGGAGGTCAAGCGCGACTTCGAGTATTTGTTACGGATGTGGGAGACCGTGCGGGAGACGACGCTCGCATCGAGCGCGCCGACGCTCGTCTACGAAGAAGGTTCGCTCATCAAACGGGCGATCCGCGACCTCTACAGCAAGGAAGTGGAGGAGATCGTCGTCGCCGGAGAAGCCGGCTATCGCGAAGCCAGGCAGTTCATGCGGCTCCTGATGCCGAGCCACGTCAACTGCGTACAGCTCTATCGCGACACCCAGCCAGTCTTCGCGAAGGCTGGCGTCGAGTTGCAACTCGATGCGATGTTCTCCAACCAGGTGACGCTGAAGTCGGGCGGCTACATCGTCATCAACCAAACCGAGGCGCTTGTAGCCATCGACGTCAATTCGGGCCGGTCGACGCGCGAACACAATATCGAAGATACCGCTTTGCGCACTAATCTCGAGGCGGCCGACGAAATCGCGCGCCAGCTTCGGCTACGAGATCTTGCCGGGCTCATTGTCGTCGACTTCATCGACATGGAGGAGTCGCGCAACAATCGTGCGGTCGAGAGGCGGATCAAGGATGCGCTGAAAAATGACCGGGCGCGCATCCAGGTCGGACGCATCTCGCACTTCGGCTTGCTCGAAATGTCGCGTCAGCGCATCCGTACAGGCGTTCTTGAAGGCTCGACCGTGGTTTGCGCCCACTGCCAGGGCTCCGGCGTCGTGCGATCGACGGCTTCGATCGCCCTCCATGTGCTGCGGGTGCTCGAAGACGCATTGATCAAGAGCTCGAACTCATGATGTCACGGTGCGTACGCGCACGCCTGTCGCGCTCTATATTCTCAACCAGAAGCGCGCCAATCTGCGCGACCTGGAGCGCCGGTTCGGCGTGGCGATCGTTGTCGAGGCGGACGACACTCTGACGGGCGCCAATTACCATACGATCGAGCGTGGCGAGCCGGCGGCCGGCGTCAAGAGCGAAATCGAGCCGCCGAAATCGTTGGTGGACGACTTTGCCACGATCGTCGAGGAGCCGGCGCCGGCGGATGAGGAGCCGGAGGAAATTTCTGAAACGCCAGACCAGGGAGGTCAGGAGGTTTCGCAAGTGAGCGACCGGGCGGGCAGCCCCTCGCTCGACGAAGGCGATCTCGGCCGGCGGCGTCGACGGCGGCGTCGACGCCGCGGCGGCGAACGGCCGTTCGGCGAAAACTCCTCTCAAGACGCGCCGCAGCCGACGGACGACGGCTTGGCGGTGGTCGCCGAAATCGGCGGCGATCTCCAAGCGCCAAGTGGCGAAGTGAGCGCCTTCGATAGGCGCGGGCCGCGCAGCGAGGAAGACCGCGATCGCCGCTCGAGACGCTCGCGCGGCCAGCGAGATCGTTTCTCGCGGCGATCAGACGGCGAAAGCACGCGCGAAACGGGGGCGCCAAGCTTCAACTCGCCTCCGTCGCTCGCGCTCGAAGAAGAATTCGCCGCATCCGAAGCAGACTATTCCCAAACGCCGCCGCCCTCCGGCGAGGCGGTTTCCGCTCGAGAAGCGACCGCCGAGCCGCCGCAAGCCTCGGCTAATGAAGCCCGCATCGAACCGGCGCCCGTTGCTGAGGCTGAGGAGCCTGAGATCAAGGCGCCGGCGTCCTTCGCGGGCGCATCGCAAATCGCTGAGTCAACTGCGCCTCCAGGGGCCAACGCCCCTGCCGAGCCGGCGCCAGCGACCCTTCCTCCGGCAAAGGACGAGCCGTCGCGGCCTCGCCGCAGCGGCTGGTGGCAGCGGGCTCGCGCGAGCGTAATCGGGGAATAGCTCGCGCGTATCGCGCGCTCCGGCCCGAAAGGCGGCGACGCCTAAAGCGCTCGCACTCTCGCTTTGGCGGGTCTTTCTGTCGTGAGCCGACTGCGAAGCGGCAAGCCGAACGCCTCCGATTCGATCTCGAATATGTCGCCTTTCCGCGTTTGGACGCCGTCGCTGAACGACAGCGTCGCGGTCCCGAAGAAATGGACATGAATGTCGCCCGGCCGCCGAAACAACGCATACTTGAAATGATGCGCCTCGAGATTGGCGATCGAATGGGCCATGTTCTGTTCGCCGGACAGGAACGCCTTTTCCCAGATGACTTCCTTCCCCCGCCGGATGCGCGAGACGCCGTGGACGTCGGTCGGCAATTCGCCGATCAGCAATTCCGGACCGAGACTTGCCGGCCGTAACTTCGAATGCGCGAGCCAAAGATAGTTCTGCCGTTCGGTGACGTGATCGGAGAATTCGTTGCCTAGCGCGAACCCGATTCGAACCGGAGCGCCGGCGGCGTCAATCAGATAAATCCCGACGATCTCAGGCTCTTCGCCGCCGTCAAGCGCAAAGGCGGGACTGGGCAGATCGCCCTCCGGCGCCGCGAGAATTGAACCGTCGCCTTTATAGAACCACTCAGGCTGCGCGCCGGTTTCGTTCCTCCCCGGCTTGCCGCCCTCCAGGCCGAGTTTGAACATCCGCATCGAGTCGGTGAGCTTCGAGGGATCGGCGAGGTCCTTGTGCATCCGATCGCGTCCCTCGGCGGAGCCGAGGTGCGTGAGGCCCGTTCCGGTCACGAAGACATGTGCGGGATCCTTGTGATCGATCGGCGACAGCACGCGTCGCTCCTTCAGCGCGCGAGCAAGGTCGACCCTGCTCCCGACCCCACGATCGGCGACCAGCTTGCGCAGTGAAACGCCCTCGGCCAGCGCCTGGCGGGCAAGGTCGAGCGTCGTTCGCGCGCCTTTGACCCGCCGACTCTCGCCGCGCGCCGAGACGGCGAGCGCCCGCTTGCCATTCTCGTCGATGAATTGCGCCAGTCTCAAGCGGTCTTCCTTTCATCTGCATCAGCGCCAAGTCGCGCCTCGATCAGCGCGAAGATTCGCCTGTCGGTGAAATCGCTCACCGTCAGGGCCGCTCCGGCATCGATCAGCGTGCGCGAATCGAGCGTCGTCGTCATGCCCACCACCGCGAGCCCGGCCGCGGCTGCGGAGCGAACGCCCGACAGCGAGTCCTCGAAAGCGAGCGACCGGCTTGCGAGCGCGCCGGTACGCTCAAGCGCGGTCAGATACGGCAACGGATCGGGCTTGGAGCGCGCGAGTTCCGCACCGATCACCAGAATCGGAAGACGTTGCCCGATCCCCAACGCCGCAAGCACCTTTTCGGCGTTGGCGCGCGGCGCGTTCGTGACGACCGCGCGCTTGAGCCCGCGCGTGTCGGCGAAATCGAGCAACGCCACCGCGCCCGCGATGGGCTCAAGATCGTCCAGACCGGCGCGATAGGCCTCCTCCTTGGCGGCCAAAGTCGCGGCTTGTTCGTCCGACGGCAGATGGGAAAGATAGAGCCGAGCGATCATCTCGTTAGAGGCGCCCATGATGTTCGCCGCATAAGCAGCGCGATCGAGCGCAATCCCGTGCGGCGCAAAGACTCGCTGAAAGGCGAGCAGATGATCGGCGTCGCTATCCAGGAGCGTGCCATCGAGATCGAACAGTAACGCAGTTTTCATCAGCCATCCCGGGGCCGTGGAGCGCAGCTCACGACCTGCGCGCAATAGGCGAAGGGGCGCGACGACGAAGCCCGCACCCGCGCGTCTCCCGTCGACGACAGCCCCCGCCGCCGATCACATCGTCGCTCCGATCTGCCAGGGCGTGAATTCGGCGTCGCCATAGCCGAGCATCTCCGACTTCGTCCGTTCGCCCGAGGCAACCGCAAGAATCTTGTCGAAAATTTCTTTGCCCTTTTCGGCGATCGACACGCCGTCGACGACATCGCCGCAATTGATGTCCATGTCCTCGATCATCCTACGGTAGACATCGTTGTTGGTCGCGAGCTTGACTGAGGGCGTCGGCTTGCAACCATAGGCGGAGCCGCGTCCGGTCGTGAAGGCGAGGACATTCGCGCCCCCCGCGACCTGGCCGGTCGCCGACACCGGATCGTAACCTGGAGTATCCATGAACACGAAGCCCTTTGCGGTCACCGGCTCGGCATAGTTGAAGACGCCATTGAGCGCCGTCGTACCGCCCTTCGCAGCGGCACCGAGAGATTTCTCCAGAATGGTCGTCAGTCCGCCGGCCTTGTTGCCGGGCGAGGGATTGTTGTTCATTTCGCCGCCGCTCCGCGCGCAATAATCCTCCCACCAATGGATTCGCTCGACCAGCTTGCGGCCGATTTCCGGCGTCGCCGCGCGCCGCGTCAGCAGATGTTCGGCGCCGTAGATCTCCGGCGTCTCCGAGAGGATCGCCGTGCCGCCGTTGCGCACCAAAATGTCGGCGGCGGCGCCGAGCGCCGGATTGGCGGTGATCCCCGAATAGCCGTCCGAGCCGCCACATTGAAGCGCGAGCGTGAGTTCGCTCGCCGGCGCCGACGTGCGTTGGGCGCGACCGAGCGGCGGCAGCATGGCGCGGACGCGCTCGACGCCGGCCGCGACCGTCTTGCGGGTGCCACCGGTCGCCTGGATGGTCAGGCTATGGAACGCCTCGCTCTCGACGACCCCGTATTCCTCCTTCATGCGGCCGATCTGAAATACCTCGCAGCCCAGCCCGACCATCAAAGTCGCGCCAATGTTGGGATTGGCGGCGTATCCCCATTGCGTTCGCATCAAGGCGTCGAAGCCCTCGCCCTTGGCGGCGATGCCGCAGCCCGTGCCGTGCACGAGCGCGATCACGCCATCGACATGCGGGTAGTCGGCAAGGATTCCTGACCGTTCGACCTCCTTCGCTATCAGTCGCGCGACGGTCGCCGAGCAATTCACTGAAGTCAGGATCGCAAGATAGTTGCGCGTTCCGACCTTGCCGTTCGCCCGCCGAAAGCCCTGAAAGGTCGGCTGATTCTCAATCGGGACGATGGTCTCCGCGGCGCGCATCCTCGCCAAAATGATAGTCGCGCGCGAACTCCTTAATGCCGCAATTGTGCTCATGCACCCACTCGCCCGGGGAGACGAGCCGCGAGGCAAAGCCGATGATTTGACCGAACTTGCGGATCGGAGCGCCAGCTTCGACGGCGGCGACCGCCATCTTGTGGCCTTTCGGAATGCGCTCGCGAGCGCTAACGCCTCCCGTCGGCGCGGCGCCGGAGGCGATCTCGTCGATCGCGATGACGACATTGTCGGAGGGATCGAGGCGCAGGGCGCGAGGCGTTGTCATGATGTCGAATACCGCTGTTGCGACGGTGTCGGTTACCGTTCAGGGGGAGCGCTCGCATCGAAAAAAAGTCCGGGCTGCTTCTTCGCCAGCGCTTCGAGCAGCGCGCTGGTCGTCTCGAGGTGGCGCCTCATCGCTTCCCGCGCTGCGGCCGGATCGCCCGCTTCGATCGCGGCGGCGATCGACGTGTGCTCCTTCATCGCCGCGCGCAGGCGTCCGCCTGGAGACATAGCGAGCCTGCGCGCCCTTTCCAGATGGACGCGAAGGCCTTCAAGGAGATCATGGGCGCGCGCCATACCGAGACGCGCCGTCATGAACTGGTGGAACGCCACATCGAGCGCGTAGAAGGCGGCGCGGTCCTCGGCTTCAACCGCGACGGCCTCCTTCTTGAGATTCGCCGCCAGCGCGTCTTTGTCCGCGCGCGTCATTCGTCGAGCGGCTTCGGCGGCGATCTCGCCCTCGAGAGCAATGCGGATGAAGAAGCGCTCTCGCACGTCGTTAAGCGAAATTCGCGCGACAAAGGAGCCATGTTGCGGCGCAACGTCGACAAGACGATCATAGGCAAGGCGGCTCACCGCAGCGGAAACGGGAAAGCGCGAAACGCCGAGTTTCTCGCACAAGCCCGCCTTGTCGATCAGACGGCCCGGTTCGAGCGTTCCGGAGAGAATCGCTTCCTTCAGTTCGCCGTACACGGCGTCCGCTTTCGAATGGGCGCCCTTCGCCAAGTCCCCACCTGCAGCTCAAGCCGTAGCGAAACGCTTCGCCCGGTCCTGCTAACATGTTAGAGGCTAAAGAGGCGGCGCGGCCCCGTCAATCCACCAAACGCCGCATCGGGGATGCCCATGGCGACGCTTGACTTGAGCGAGGAGACGACGCTGCCCTCGGACCGCTACGCCGGCGCTCTTGCCGCGCGGGTCTGGCGGCCCGACGTCGACGGCCCCTCAGTCGTTGCGATCAGGGAAGGCGGCGTCTTCGACCTCGGCGGTGTGTTCCCGACCATGCGCGACCTTTGCGAAGCGCGGTCACCTGCCAAGGCGCTACGTGCGGCGGAAGGACCGCGCCTCGGCGCACTCAGGGACATTTTGGCTCGCTCTCCGCGCGACAAGCGCGTCCCCGGCAGCCCGCGCCTTCTCGCGCCTATCGATCTGCAGGCGATCAAGGCGGCCGGCGTCACGTTCGCCCAATCGTTGCTCGAACGCGTCATTGAAGAACGCGCCCGCGGCAGTCGTGAAGGCGCGGCGAAAGCGCGCGAGGAGATCGTGCGCGCGCTAGGAGATGACCTGAGCAGTCTGCGACCCGGCTCGCCCGCTGCCATGCGGCTCAAGACGGCGCTCGTGGAGGCAGGCGCGTGGTCGCAATATTTGGAAGTCGGGATCGGACCAGACGCGGAAGTCTTTACCAAGAGCCAGCCAATGTCGGCCGTCGGCTCAGGCGATGACGCCGGATTCCACAGCGCGTCGCTTTGGAACAATCCCGAACCGGAAGTAGCGCTCGCGGTCGCTTCGAGCGGGGCGATAGTTGGCGCGACCCTTGCCAACGACGTCAATCTGCGCGATTTCGAGGGGCGGTCGGCGCTCCTGCTCGGCAAGGCGAAAGACCAGAACGCGAGTTGCGCGATTGGCCCCTTTTTGCGCTTCTTCGATTCAACCTTTTCGCTCGACGACGTACGCTCCGCGACGATTTCGCTCACCGTCGACGGCGAGGACGGATTCCGGCTCGAAGGCGGCTCGTCGATGGCCAAGATCAGCCGCGATCCCGCCGACATCGCCGCCCAGACGATCGGCGCGAGCCACGCCTACCCGGACGGGTTCGTTCTCCTGCTTGGGACGATGTTCGCCCCGGTCGCCGATCGTGGCTCCCCGGGCATGGGGTTCACGCACCGGACGGGCGATATCGT
This sequence comes from uncultured Alphaproteobacteria bacterium, assembly GCA_963783175.1. Taxonomy (GTDB): domain Bacteria; phylum Pseudomonadota; class Alphaproteobacteria; order Rhizobiales; family Beijerinckiaceae; genus Roseiarcus. The sequence goes on along the minus strand of CAWANG010000017.1, from coordinate 42,603 downwards.
CATCATCGGAACGGAAAAGCTCGGCCGGCTCGTGAATCGGATGCGGCCGTGCGAAGAATGTGAACGTTGGACGTTCGGCGTGGGCGCGCTCATGCGCAACCTCGCCCGGCGGGGATTGATTTGAACGTTTCGGCCGTAGAATGTCAGTTCAATAGGCGAGGAGCAGAATGGGCGCACACTACAAGAACTTCATAGCCGGCGAATGGGTCGACGGCGCGACTGTCACTCGCGACGTCAACCCGTCGGACACCAACGACGTCGTTGGCGAGTATGCGCAAGCCGACGCCGGTCAGACGGGCGCGGCGGTCGAAGCCGCGCACGCCGCCTTCCCCGCCTGGGCGCGAACGACCCCGCAGGAGCGCCACGACACGTTGCTGCGCGTTTCGACGGAGATCCTGGCTCGGCGCGAGGAGCTCGGGCGCCTGCTTTCGCGCGAAGAGGGCAAGACGCTGGCCGAGGGCATCGGCGAAGCGACCCGCGCCGGCCAGATCTTCGACTTCTTCGCCGGCGAAGCGCTGAGAATTCCCGGTGAGAAGTTCGCAAGCGTGCGGCCAAACGTCGACATTGAAGTCACGCGCGAGGCGATAGGCGTCATCGGAATTATTGCGCCGTGGAATTTCCCGATCGCGATCCCAGCCTGGAAGATCGCGCCCGCCCTCGCCTACGGAAACACAGTAGTGTTCAAGCCCGCGGACCTCGTGCCCGGATCCGCCCACGCGCTGGCCGAGATCATCGTGCGCGCCGGCGTTCCGAAGGGCGTGTTCAATCTGGTCGTTGGGCGAGGCTCGGTGGTCGGCCAGGCGATCCTCGATCACAAACGGGTAGACGCGGTGACATTCACCGGTTCGGTCGCAACCGGGCGCCGGGTAGCGGCCGCCTGCGCTAGCGCAATGCGCCGGTTTCAACTCGAGATGGGCGGCAAAAATCCCCTCGTCGTGCTCGCGGACGCCGATCTGCCGACTGCGGTCGAATGCGCGGTCAATGGCGCTTATTTCTCGACCGGCCAGCGCTGCACGGCTTCGTCGCGGCTCATCGTCGAGGAGCCGGTCTACCGGCGTTTCGCCGAAGCGCTCACCGAGCGGATGCGCGCGCTCGTCGTCGACGACGCCCTGAAGTCCGGAACGCACATCGGCCCGGTCGTCGATGCGACCCAGCTCGAGCAGGATCTTTCCTATGTCGCGGTCGGCCAGGGCGAGGGGGCGAAGCTCGCGCTCGGCGGCGAGCGGCTCAACCGCGCCACTCCCGGATTCTACATGGCCCCGGCCCTGTTCCTCGACGCCGACAATTCGATGCGCATTTCGCGTGAGGAAATCTTCGGCCCGGTCTCGGCGATGATCCCTGCCCGCGACTACGATCACGCTCTAGCGATCGCGAACGACACCGATTTTGGGTTGTGCGCCGGCATTTGCACCACGAGCCTCAAGCACGCCTCGCACTTCAAGCGCAATGCCGAGGTCGGTATGGCGATGGTCAATCTGCCGACGGCGGGCGTCGACTATCACGCGCCGTTCGGCGGCCGCAAAGGTTCGAACCTCGGGCCGCGCGAGCAGGGACGCCATGCGGTGGAATTCTACACGACGGTGAAAACGGCCTACACGTTGGCGTGATGCGAACAGCGACTCGCAGTCGGGCCAAGGGGCGACCGAAACGATGATCCTGATTTCCGGCGAGGCGCTGATCGACCTCATCCCCGATCCGATCGAGGCCAACGCCTACGACGCGGTGCTGGGGGGATCGCCCTACAATGTCGCGATCGGCCTCGCCCGGCTGGGGTCGCAAACCGCATTCGTCTCGCGCATTTCCGCCGATGGCAATGGCGAAGCGCTCGCCGCGGCGCTCGCCGCAAGCGGCGTCGACCTCGGCTTTGTCGCTCGCGACCCGCGCCCGACCACGCTCGCTTTCGTCATGCGCGGCACCGCCAAGACCGGATCGCGCTATTCGTTCTACCTCGACGGCACCGCCTACGACGGTCCCTGGCCGTTCCCGAAGCAATGGCCGAAAGGCGCGCAGCATCTGCACGTCGGCTCCTTCTCCGCCGTCGAGCGCCACGGCGAGGCTGTAGTTGAGGCATTGCGACTTGCGGGGTCGCTTGCGACGGTGAGCTTCGATCCCAACATCCGCCCGTTCGTGACCCCGGATCGTGAATCGGTCGCCAGGCTGGTCGAGAGGCAGGTGAGCCTCGCCCGCATCGTCAAGGCGAGCGAGGAGGACCTCGAGTGGCTCTATCCCGCCCGCCCGATCGCGGACACGCTCGCCGCCTGGACCAGGTCGGGTCCGCGATTTTGCGTCGCGACGCTCGGGGAACGCGGCGCCTTCGCCATTCTGGGTAAGGACAAGGTGGAGGTCGCGGCGCCGGCGGTCGAGGTCGTCGACACGGTCGGCGCCGGCGACAGTTTCATGTCCGCCCTGCTGTCGGCGATGGATCGCGACCATGCGCTCGGGGCCGAAGCGCCTCAGCCCGCTCGCGGCGAACTGGAGCGCTGGTTGCGGTTCGCGGCGGCCGCGTCGGCCATCACTTGCACGCGTAAGGGCTCCGATCCGCCGACTCGGCCCGAGGTCGAGGCCCTTCTCGCCGGATGATTCGAGATTGGGCCTAGAACTTAGGGCGAAGACGACCAACGTTGCGGGCGCCGAACGAGCGGTCTAAAACGCCAACCGAACATCAGCAGGAATCAACGCCATGGCGTCGAGCGACGCTCTCCCTGGACCGCGCCGGCCGCGGCCGTTGTCGCCGCATCTCACCATCTATCGCCTGACGATGACGATGGCGATGTCGATCGCCCATCGGATCAGCGGGGCTGCCCTTTATGTCGGCGTCCTTCTGCTCGCCTGGTTTCTCATCGCCGCCTCGGCCGACGCCGCGACATTCGCGGCCTTTTCGGAATTCATCCAATCGTTCATCGGCCGTCTCGTCCTGTTCGTTTTCACCTGGGCGCTCTTTCATCACCTTATCGGCGGCGTTCGCCATATCGCCTGGGACTCCGGCTACGGCCTGGATGCGCCTTTGCGCGATCAGATGGCGTGGGCGACCTTGATCGGAGGTTTTGCGTTGACCATCGTCGTCTGGGGCGTAGGCTACGCCGTCCGCTAACGGAGCACCGCGATGGCCGATCATCCAAGCGATCTGCGCACTCCGCTCGGGCGGGTCCGGTTTCTCGGCTCGGCGCGCAGCGGAACAACCGATGCGTGGTTCATTCACCTGACCTCGGTTGCGCTCATCCCGCTCACGGTCGGCTTCGTCTGGCTCATGCTCGACCTCCTGCGCAAGGACTATAACGGCGTGCGGGCGGAGCTCGCGCGCCCGATACCGGCGATCCTGCTGCTGGCGTTCATCCTGGCCGGCATCGTCCACATGGAGTTCGGCGCGCGGTCCATCATCGTCGATTACATCGACGGCCAGTCGCGCGCGTGGGCGCTGGCCGCCAACACCCTTTTTGCTGCGCTTCTGGCGCTCGCCTGCGTCTACGCGACGCTGCGCATCGCCTTCACCTGAGCAACCCTTAGGAAGACGGATCATCGATGGCGACCAACGGCTCTTCCGCGCAGAGCGCGCCGGCGCTCGGGGGCAAGGCCTATCCGATCACCGACCACACGTTCGATGTCGTGGTGGTCGGGGCGGGCGGAGCGGGCTTGCGCGCCAGCGTCGGCTGCGCCCAAGCGGGCTTACGCACGGCGTGCATCTCGAAAGTGTTCCCGACCCGCTCGCACACCGTCGCGGCGCAGGGCGGCATATCCGCCGCCCTTGGCAACATGGGCCCGGACGACTGGCGGTGGCACATGTACGACACCGTCAAGGGCTCCGATTGGCTCGGCGACCAGGACGCGATCGAATACATGTGCCGCCACGCGCCGGCAGCGGTTTACGAACTGGACCATTGGGGCGTGCCGTTCTCCCGCACTGAGGCCGGCCAGATCTATCAGCGCCCGTTCGGCGGCATGACGACCGAATACGGCAAGGGCATCGCGCAGCGCACCTGCGCCGCCGCCGACCGCACCGGGCACGCCATCCTGCACACGCTCTACGGCCAGGCGCTGAAGGCGAAGTGCCAGTTCTTCATCGAGTATTTCGCCATCGACCTCATCCGCGACGCCGAGGGCGCGGTGCGCGGCGTCGTCTGCCTCAAGCTGGATGACGGGACCATTCACCGGTTCCGGGCCCAGATCACCGTCCTCGCCACCGGCGGCTACGGCCGCGCCTATTTCTCGGCGACTTCGGCCCACACCTGCACCGGCGACGGCAACGCGATGGCGCTGCGCGCCGGCCTGCCGCTGCAGGACATGGAGTTCGTGCAGTTCCATCCGACCGGGATCTACGGCGCCGGCTGCCTCATCACCGAGGGCGTGCGCGGCGAAGGCGGCTATCTCGTCAATTCGGAGGGCGAGCGCTTCATGGAGCGCTACGCGCCGCACGCCAAGGACCTCGCCTCGCGCGACGTCGTCAGCCGCTCGATGACGATAGAAATTCGCGAGGGCCGCGGCGTCGGCAAGAACAAGGATCACATCTTCCTGCACCTCGATCATCTCGATCCCAAGGTGGTGCATGAGCGGCTGCCCGGCATTGCCGAGAGCTCGCGCATCTTCGCCGGCGTCGATGTGACGAAGGAGCCGATCCCCGTCCTGCCGACCGTCCACTACAATATGGGCGGCATCCCGACCAATTATCACGGCGAGGTCCTGACCAAGGTCGATGGCGATCCCGATGCGACCGTCACGGGACTGATGGCGCTCGGCGAAGCGGCTTGCGTCTCGGTGCACGGCGCCAACCGGCTCGGCTCGAATTCGCTGATCGACCTCGTCGTCTTTGGCCGCGCCGCGGGCCAGCGCGCAGCGGAGATCCTGAAGCCCGGCGACAGCCAGCCCGAACTCGCCAAGGACAGCGCCGAGTTCGCGCCTGACCCGGCTCGATCGGTTCCGCAACGCTAAGGGCAAGACGCCGACGGCGGCGCTGCGCCTCAACATGCAGATGGTCATGCAAAACAATTGCGCGGTGTTTCGAACCGGCGAGGTGCTCGCCGAGGGCAAGGAGAAGATCCACGCCGCCTGGCGCTCGGGCGCGGACGTCTCGGTGACCGACCGCTCGCTCATCTGGAATTCCGATCTCGTCGAGACGCTGGAATACGACAATCTGATCGTGCAGGCGGTCGTGACGATGGAGGGCGCCGCCAATCGCCTCGAAAGCCGCGGCGCGCATGCGCGCGAGGACTATCCCAAGCGCGACGACGTCAACTGGATGAAGCACACGCTCTCGTGGATCGATCCCGTGAAGCAGACGGTGGCGATCGACTACCGGCCGGTGCACGCCTATACGATGAGCAACGACATCGGCTACATCGAGCCGAAGGCGCGGGTGTATTGACGTTCCGCTGATGCGCGCGTCGGAAGATGTTCCGGAGTGGATGAGCCGCGATGGTCGAACTGACTCTGCCCGAGAATTCTCGCGTCAAGCCGGGCAAGACCTGGCCGAAGCCGGCCAATGCTGCGCGACTGACGGAATTCCGCATCTATCGCTGGAACCAGGACGACGGCGCCAATCCGCATATCGACGTCTATTTCGTCGACCGCGACGATTGCGGGCCGATGATCCTCGACGCGCTGATCTGGATCAAATCGAAGATCGATTCGACCCTCACCTTCCGCCGCTCCTGCCGCGAGGGCGTGTGCGGCTCGTGCGCGATGAACATCGACGGGCTCAATACGCTTGCCTGCACCCGCGGCATCGACGAGGTCGCGGCCCCGGTGACCATTTATCCGCTGCCCCACCAGGAGGTGATCAAAGACCTGGTTCCCGACCTCACGGTCTTCTACGCCCAGCACGCCTCGATCGAACCGTGGCTGAAGACCGTTTCCCCGGCGCCGGAGAAGGAATGGCTGCAGTCGCCCGAGGACCGTGCGAAGCTCGACGGCCTCTACGAGTGCATTCTGTGCGCCTCCTGCTCGACCGCCTGCCCGAGCTATTGGTGGAACGGCGACCGCTACCTGGGTCCGGCGGTCCTGCTTCAGGCCTACCGCTGGCTCGTTGACTCGCGCGACGAGGCGCAGGGCGAGCGGCTCGACAATCTCGAGGACCCGTTCCGCCTCTACCGCTGCCACACGATCATGAACTGCGCCAAGACCTGCCCCAAGGGCCTCAACCCGGCCAAGGCGATCGCCCACATCAAGGCGATGATGGTCGAGCGCCGGCTTTGACGCCGGCGGCGGCGAAAAGGCGCGACATGTCGCCTAATCAAAGCCGACCGTGCGGAAAGGGGCTTCGCGGCTTGCGTGGACCGAGCTTTTGAACATCAGAATGTTGGACACGTCGTTGCCAAAAATAGAAACGCGTGCTACCATTCCTTTGTCATGACAATGCGATCGATGCCGAATGCCGCCAGTCCTGCGCGTCTTCGCGTGCTTCACGAAGCAAAGGAGTTCGTAATTTTCAGCCTACACGGTCAAAAAGAAAAAAACGGCGGGGGGTCAGCATAAGCCATTGAAAAGGCTTGATTCGGACAAGAGAATCCAAGCTTTTTTCCTTTGATTCTCTTTGGCCTGCTTGGCTGGATTTTGCTGGGCTTTGCTGGATTTGGCTAAATGTGGTTTTCGCTTGGGAAAGCCGGGCTGGATCGATCGGAAAATCTCGCGGGACCACGACGTCCTCAAGGACATTCCTTTTCGGGATCGCCAGCCGGCGCCCAGCGTATCGGGCGCCGACTTCCGGCTGGAATCGGCGGGCGAGGCGTGCGACGATCAGTCGCGGGGTGGCGAAGCCGCGGGATGGCGCGGCCTAGTTCGTGAGCTCGCTCGATTTCCGCTCCACGGCGACGCGCAAAACGTACTTTAAGGAGACCTCAATGGCGAAGACGAAATCGGCGAAGGAGACCCATGTCCGCGAGCGCCTCGGGACGCCGACCGACCTCAAGCCGGAGGCGACGCGGGATATCTCGGCGGCGCTGGCGGGATTGCTGGCGGACGTGTTCGCCATCTATATGAAGACCAAGAACTTCCACTGGCACATGAGCGGCCCGCATTTCCGCGACTACCACCTCCTCCTCGACGAGCAGGGCGAGCAGATATTCGACATGACCGACGACATCGCCGAGCGGGCGCGCAAGATCGGCGGCGCGACCCTGCGCTCGATCGGGGATATCGCGCGGCGGCAGCGCATTCTCGACAACGACGCCGAATATGTCGATCCGAAAGACATGCTGGCGGAGCTGCGCGACGACAATGAGCGCCTGACCTCGATCATGCGCCAGGTCCACAACGTCTGCGACGGCTACGGCGACGTCGCGACGGCGAGCCTGCTCGAGAACTGGATCGACGAGACCGAGCGGCGGACGTGGTTCCTGTTCGAGGCGACGCGCGGCGGTCCCGGCGCGAACGACTGAGCGGAAAGCGATTTTCGACCATGCATCTCGCCGACACCATCCGAACGATCCCGGACTATCCGAAAAAGGGCATCCTGTTTCGCGACATCACGACGCTGCTCGGCGACGCGAGGGCGTTTCGCCGGGCGGTCGACGAGCTGGTGCAGCCCTGGGCCGGAACGAAAATCGATAAAGTGGCGGGCGTCGAGGCGCGCGGCTTCATTCTCGGCGGGGCGGTCGCGCATCAGTTGTCGGCCGGCTTCGTGCCGATCCGGAAGAAAGGCAAGCTCCCGCACACCACCGTTTCGATCCCTTATTCGCTCGAATATGGTCTCGACCACATGGAGATGCATGACGACGCGGTCTCAAGCGCCGAGCGGGTGATCCTGGTTGACGATTTGATCGCGACTGGGGGAACCGCAGAAGCGGCGATCAAACTCTTGCAGAAGATGGGCGCGGAGGTGGCCGCGGCCTGTTTCGTCATCGACCTCCCCGACCTAGGCGGCGCGGCCAAGATCGAAGCCCTGGGCGTCCCGGTGCGCAGTCTGGTTTCCTTCCCGGGGCATTAGTCGAGAGCCCGGCCTGATTGCTTCTGTTAGGGTCGGCCGGGCGACCCGAGGAGGCCGACTTTTGGACGGACATTGATCCCGTCACGCGCCCTTTTCGCGCGCCTCCGCCACCGCCCGCCAGTGGGCGTCGAACAGGGCGGCGCCGAAGTCGAGCGCGTCGACCGAGGCTTCACGGATCAGCGACATTGCGGTTGGCCGCCGCGCGGTCAGGCGGCCGGTCAGCGCATTCTCCTCGAACGTGAAATGGGTCTTGAACTTCTTCGCCAGGCTCTGCATCCCGATATTGTCGGGCAGGCAGACGATCTCGATCGTCTCGACCCCATGATTGGTGGCGGCGCGCTGGATGCGCTTGAACAGTCTTTCGCCGATGCCGCGGCGGCGATACCCGTCCTCGACCGAGAACGCGGCCTCGGCATGAATGTTGCGCCCGAACGGCGCCTGCTCGCTCCAGATCGCCTGGTTGGAGCGCAATTCGGCCGCGCCGACCATCTTGCCGTCGACGAAGGCCCCATAGACGAGATCGCCCTTGCCGAAGCAGTTTTCGGCGTAGCGGACAAGAAAATCGTCCGACATCCCGCCGCCAAAGCGCTCGTGGCGGCTGCGGGGGTCGAGCCTCAACAAATGATCGCGAAACAACTCCTTGTCCGACGGCCAAAGGCGCCGGATTTCCACCTGGGATGACTTTGCGTCGCTCATTCTCAACCTCGCCGATTCGTCCGCAGCGGTTTATCTGGCCCGCATATGGTGCAGCGCAACATATATTTCAATCCGCTGGATTAATTCGCGCCGAAACGAAGCAGAGTCTTGCCGAGCGTCTGGCGCTTGGCGATCGCCTCAAAGGCCTTCCGGAAGTCGTCGAGCGCATATGTGGCGTAGATGTGGACGCTTAGCGTCCCGGATTTGGCCCAATCCATGAGCTGGGCCATGTTCTCACGATGCGCTTCCGGCTCCCGGGCGGTGAATTCGCCCCAATAGACGCCGCGGATGTCGCAGCCCTTGAGCAAGGGGATGTTGAGCGGGGGGCGGGGAATCTCGCCCGACGCGAAGCCAATCACCAGAAGGCGGCCCTTCCAGGCGAGCGAACGCAGCGCCGCTTCGGTCAGCGCGCCGCCGACCGGATCGTAGACGACGTCGACGCCATTGGGCGTAAGGTCCTTGAGGCGCGCGCGCAGATCGTCCGTGGCGGTGTTGATCGTCTCCGCCGCGCCGTAGCGGCGGGCGAAGGCGAGCTTTTCGTCCGAGGACGCCCCGGCGATCACCCGCGCGCCCATCGCCTTGCCGATCTCGACCGCCGCGAGCCCGACCCCGCCCGACGCGCCGAGCACCAGCAGGGTCTCGCCGGGCTTCATCTCGGCGCGCTGCTTGAGCGCATGCAGGCTCGTGCCGTAGGCGACCGAAAGCCCCGCCGCCTTGTCGAACGCCAGGCCGTCGGGAATCCGCGCCAGCCGTTTGGTGGTGATCGCGATCTGCTCCGCGGCCGCGCCATAACCGCAGAACCCCATCACCGGGTCGCCGACCGCGAAACCGCGCGCTCCCGGCCCCAGCGCGATCACGTGGCCGGAGAACTCGCCGCCGGGCGAAAACGGCGGAGCGGGCTTGAGCTGATACTTGCCCTCGATGATCAGCGTGTCGAAGAAGTTGAGCCCGGCATAGGCGACGTCGACCAAGACCTCGCCGTCGCCGGGCGTTGGCGGCTCGACGTCCGCCACCTTCAGATTTTCGGCCGGACCAAGCGACGGGCAGATCAGGGCTTTCATGACGGGCTCCAAATTTTACACATTTTTCAGTAACCATATGCAGGATTGCAGCCCCCGCCCGGCCCGGCAAGGCGAAAGGCCGGAATTTCGCCCCGATCGGACGGCAGGGAAGCCCGCCAGCCGGGCCTGGACCCGGTTCAAAGGATTGTTGTCGATGACGCGCCTCGTCCTCTCGTCCCTTCGCGCCATAGGGCTCCTGACTGCGGCCGTCTGGGCCGCCAGCGCCCTCGCGCCGCCTGTGACTGCAGCGACCAAGCCCGCCAAGGCCGCGCCCAAGGCGGAAAAGAAGGATGATTCTTCGAAGCCCGCGTTGGTCGCCACCTTTGGCGACTGGAACGTGTTCGTCGGCGAGGCCGGCAAGGGGCGGATCTGCTACACCCTAGCCCAGCCGAAATCGCGCGAACCTTCCAGCCTCACTCGCGATCCGGGTTACGCGTTCATCTCCGACCGCCCGGCTGAGGGAGTGCGCAACGAAGTGTCGTTCATCATGGGCTTCGATGTCGCGGGGGGCGCGGACGCCGCCGAAGCGAAGCTCGACCCAAAGCAGGGCGAGAAACCGGCGACGAAGACCGACGCCAAAGCGAAAACGCCCATCGGGCCGGCCCCGGTCGCCTTGGTCGACGAGACGACATTCGAGATGCTGCCAAAAGGCGGAAACCTGTGGGTCAAGAACGCGGCCAAGGAAGGCGCTCTGATCACCGAAATGCAGCAAGGGCGCGAAGCTCGTCGTCAAGGCCGCTTCGCTCAGAGGCCACCAGTCGATCGACACCTATTCGCTGACCGGCTTCGCCCAGGCCCTGGACCGTGTGCAGAAGGAGTGCCCGGGAAAGTGAGCCGCGGGCTCAATTGTCCGGCTTTCGCGCCGCGAACAGATAGTTCACGGCTCGTGTCGCCGCGAGAGCCGCCACGCCGCGCTGAACGGATCATAGACGACGCCGCGAAAGCTGACCCGCCTAAGGTTCGCGGCGCGCGCGAAGGCCGTGAGCTCGATTGGGGTCACGAACTGCTCCCAGCGGTGCGTTCCGGGCTCGAGCCAGCGAAGCACATATTCGGCCCCGACGATGGCGAGGGCGAAGCTCTTCAGCGTCCGGTTCAAGGTCGACGCGAGGAAAAGGCCGCCGGGCTTGACGAGCGAGGCGGCGGAAGCAACGAAGGCATTCGGATCGGCCGCGTGCTCGATCACCTCCATCGCGCTCACGACGTCGAACTGCCGCGGCTCCGCGGCGAGCTCCTCGACGGACGCGGCGCGGTAGGCGAGCCGGGCGCCGGTCTCCTCGGCATGGCGGCGTGCGGCCTCGATCGCGGCGGGCGCCGGATCGACGCCGACGACGTCGGCGCCGAGGCGCGCCAAAGGCTCGGCGAACAGTCCTGCGCCGCAGCCCACGTCGAGGAGACTGATCCCGGCGAGCGGGGTCCCTGTCGGGGCAGTGAGCTTGAAATGCCGCGCGATTACGGTCGCGCGCCCAGCCGATCCGGACCGGGTTCAGGCGATGCAGCGGCGCCATCGGCCCGTCCAAGTCCCACCAGGCGTCGCCCAGCGCATCGAAGCGGGCGACCTCCTCGGACATGACGCTCGGCGGCGGCGCAGCCGACATCTGAACCCCTTCGCTCGACGGCCGTGGCGCGTTGACCCACCCGGCGCACGGCCTTATACGCCGCCCCCACGCATTGCGCGAGAGAGCGCGTTTTCCCCCAAGGTTTCAAGGATCCATGCCGCGCCTGGTGATGAAGTTCGGCGGCACGTCGGTCGCCGACGTTCAACGCATCCGCAACGTCGCCGCGCACGTCAGGCGAGAGATCGACGCCGGCGCGGAAGTCGCGGTGGTCGTCTCAGCGATGGCCGGCAAGACCAATGAGCTGGTCGCGTGGTGCAAGGAGGCGGGCTCGCAATTCGACACCGCCGAATACGACGCCGTCGTCGCCTCGGGCGAACTCGTGACCGCGGGCCTGCTGGCGCTGGCGCTCAAGGACGTCGGTCTCAAGGCGCGTTCATGGGCCGGGTGGCAGATCCCGCTACTGACCGACGACGCGCATGGCTCAGCCCGCATCACCGCCATCGACGGGACGCGGCTCATTCAAGGCTTCGAGGCGGGCGAGATCGCAGTCATCGCCGGCTTTCAAGGGCTGCACAAAGCCACCAACCGGGTGACGACGCTCGGGCGCGGCGGCTCGGACACGTCCGCAGTCGCGCTCGCCGCCGCGATTTCGGCCGACCGTTGCGACATCTATACCGACGTCGACGGCGTCTACACCTCCGATCCGCGGATCGTGCCGAGGGCGCGCCGGCTCGACAAGGTGGCGTTCGAGGAAATGCTGGAGATGGCCTCGCTCGGCGCCAAGGTGCTGCAGGTGCGCTCGGTCGAAGTGGCAATGGTCAACAAGGTCAGGCTCTACGTGCGCTCGTCATTCGACGATCCGGCGCGCCCGAGGCTTGGCACGCTCATTTGCGACGAGGAGGAGATCATGGAGCAGGAGGTCGTCACCGGCATCGCCTTCTCGCGCGACGAAGCGCAGATCACCTTGCGCGAGGTCGCCGACAAGCCCGGGGTGGCGGCGGCGATCTTCATGCCGCTGGCCGAGGCCAACATCAACGTCGACATGATCATCCAGGTCGTCTCCGACGACACGACGACGACCGACATCACCTTCACCGTGCCCGCGGCGGAATACGAGCGCGCGATGGCCATCCTCGGGGAGCTGCGGGCGAAAATCGGCTACGCCAAGCTGCACGGGGCGCAGGATGTGGTGAAGATCTCCGCCATCGGCGTCGGCATGCGCTCGCATTCCGGCGTCGCCGCGCGGGCTTTCCGGGCGCTGGCCGAGAAGGGCGTCAACATCCGCGCCATCACCACCTCGGAGATCAAGTTCTCGATGCTGATCGACGAGGTCTATACCGAGCTTGCAGTGCGCACGCTGCACACGCTCTATGGCCTCGACGCGAAGGGATGAGGGCGAGTTGCTCGGGCGTCTCAGCCACTTCGAAACGCGGATCAACGAGCGCCAGGCGCTCCTTTCAGTCCGAGTTTCGACGCTGAGGCGGACGAGTTCCGCTGCGGAAGCGCTGCTTGTAGGGTCTGGGTCTGCTGTCGCTTGCCCGTGCTTCCGCGCTCAGCCCAGCGGCGGGATGCGTAGCACCTGGCCCGGGTAGATCTTGTCCGGCTGGGTCAGCATCGGCCGGTTGGCCTGGAAGATGACGTCGTATTTGCCGCCGTGCCCCTTGCCGTATTCTCTCTCGGATATCGCCCACAGCGTGTCGCCGCTCTTCACCGTATAGAATTTCGACTCGGCCTCGACCTTGGCGGGCTTGATGTCGTTTTCGACCGTCTGGACGCCGACCGTGTTGCCGAGCGCGATGGCGATCTTTTCGGCTTGCTCGGTGGTCGGCGCCGTGCCCGACACCCTCACCTTGTCGCCCTCGACCGCAATCTTGACGCCCGATGCATCGAGGCTGTGTTTCTCGAGCTCCTTGTGCAATTGCTCGGCCGGCGCCGGCTTCGCTTCGCTTCCGCCGAAAATCTTCGCGCCGGCGTTCTTGACGAAACTGATCAGTCCCATGAATCATGCTCCTCAGGCCGGCCGGCGCGTCGCCGGCCTTTCGGTTCGAATTAAGGCTACCTCGAACCGCGACCGGTTTTACCGTCAAGGCCCGGGCGCGGATATGGGCGTTTCGCTGGCGGCGAAAACAGCGTCAGGCGCTCTTCATGTTGTTCATGATCATGCCGACGATCGCCGAGACGATCGCGCCCGAGACGCCGCCGCCGACCAGTTGACCCACAATGGCGCCGATATCCATGCCGCCCGCCGCGCCAGACAGCATCGGGATGAGCGAGGTGAGCAGCGATCCACCGGCGACGCCGCCGACCGCGCCGGCGACCGTATTGCCGGCGGTTCCGAGGCTCATGTTCTTGGCCGCCGCGCCGACCGCATTGCCGCCAATGGCGCCGGCGATCAGCTGGATGATGAGGTTGATGATCGTCCCTGACATGTTCCCTCCCGCTTGCCCCGCCCCGGCTCCGAAAGCGCCAAGGCCGATTCGTTCTTACGTCAATGTCGGGGCGCAGGGAAACGGAGTCAATCGCGCCTTCTTGTCGCAGGCAAGGATCGGGAGACCGTCGGTCCGCCCGTCGGTCGCCGGGCGCGTCTGGAGGCGGCGTCGGCAACTCTGCTAAGCTTAGGAGCTCGAACCCCGACCACGGATCAGTGCATGAAAGACCCCTATGAGATCCTCGGCGTCGCCAAGACGGCGACCGCCGATGAGATTCGCAAGGCCTATCGGAAACTGGCCAAGAAGCTTCACCCTGACCTCAATCCCGGCGACAAGCAGGCCGAGGAGCGGTTCAAGGAGGTCAGCGTCGCCAACGATCTGCTCTCTGACCCGGACAAGCGGCGGCGATTCGACGCCGGAGAGATCGACGCCTCGGGCGCTGAGAAGGCGCCGCCAAACGCCCGATATTATCGAGACTATGCGGGCGAGAGCGGGCATCCGTACGAGGGACACGGCGCCTACGGGGACTTCGCGCAAGGCGACGATATGTTCGCGGAGCTCTTGCGTCGCGCCGCCGAGCAGGCGCGGCGGCGGCCGGGCGCGGACCTGCACTATGAGCTTGCGATTGATTTCCTCGACGCAGTGAACGGCGCGACCAGGACCATCACCCTGCCGCAAGGAGGGACGTTGAATGTGACGATTCCCGCCGGCGTCACGGACGGGCAGATCCTGCGCCTGCGCGGCAAGGGCGCGCCTTCGCCCGGCGAGGGCGAGCCCGGCGACGCGCTGGTGCAGATTGTCGTCAGGCCGCATCGCACTTTCACCCGCGAAGCCGACGACATCCTCCTCGACTTGCCGGTGACCGTGAAGGAGGCCGCGCTCGGCGCCGAAGTGCGCACGCCGACGACGACCGGAAGCGTCATGCTCAAGATCCCGAAGCGATCGAACACCGGCGACGTGCTGCGCCTCCGCGGCAAGGGGGTGAAGAGACGGGACGGCGCGGGCGACGAATTGGTCAGGCTGAAGGTGATGATGCCGACCGAAGCGGAGCCCGCGCTCGAGGCGTTCCTCGCCAGTTGGACGCCGGCGCCGAGTTACGATCCGCGCAAGGAGATGTGAGCAATGATCACGGAGCGGGAGTTTCTCGAACGCGCGCGGCTCGATCGGGGCACGCTGGCGATCTGGGTCGAAGAGGAATGGCTCGTCCCGGGCCGGACCGCCCATGAGCTCGCCTTCACCGAAATGGATCTGGCGCGCGCCAATCTGATCCGCGATCTCAAAGACAATATGGGCGTGAACGACGAGGGGCTTGGGGTTATCCTCCATCTCTTGGATCAAATGCATGCGCTGAGACGCGCGCTCGCTGACACGCTGAAGTCGGCGCGCGAGCGAGGGATTCCGCCCGCCGGCGGTTGATCGCCGCCAGCCAGCCAGTCGCGCCGCTGCGCGGCTTGTCCGGACGGGACGAAGCGAGCAGGATGGAGGCTGGTCCGCAAAATTTTGCCGAGGGGGTGACGCCATGCTTCTGCCAACGACGCTGGTCGGGTCGTTTGCGCAGCCGGAGTGGCTGATCGATCGAGCCAAGCTCGCAGGCCGCTTTCCGCCGCGCGTTCGCGCGAAGGAACTATGGCGCATCCCGGAGCCATATCTCGCCGAGGCGCAGGACGACGCGACCGTCCTCGCGATCCGGGCGCAGGAGGATGCGGGGCTCGACATCATCACCGACGGCGAGATCCGCCGCGAAAGCTATTCGAACCGTTTTGCGACCGCGCTCGAGGGCATCGACATCGATCAGCCCGGCATTGCGCTCGACAGGTCCGGCCATCCCAATCCGGTTCCGCGCATCGTCGGCAAAATCCGACGCAAACGACCGGTCGAGGTCGACGACCTCAAGTTCCTGCGCGCCCACACGGACCGCAAGGTCAAGATGACCGTGCCCGGCCCTTTCACCATGAGCCAGCAGGCGCAAAACGACTATTATCCGTCGCTCGCCGACGCAGCGTTTGCTTACGCCGACGCGGTCAACGAGGAGATCAAGGATCTGTTTGCGGCCGGCGCCGACATTGTCCAGATCGACGAGCCCTATATGCAGGCGAGGCCACGGCCAGCCGAGGACTATGGGCTCACCGCGCTGAACCGGGCGCTCGAGGGCGTGGACGGCGTGACGGCCGTGCATATCTGCTTCGGCTATGCGGCGATCATCCATGAGCGGCCGAGCGCCTATTCGTTCCTGCCGCAACTCAAGGGCTGCCGCTGCCGGCAGATCTCGATCGAGACCGCGCAATCAAATCTAGATTGTGCGCTGCTCGAGGAATTGCCGGACCAGACGATCATCCTCGGCGTGCTCGATCTTTCGACGCCTGAGATTGAAGCGCCGGAGACGATCGCGGCGAGGATCCGGCGCGCGCTTCGCCACCGCAAGCCCGAGGACATCATCGTCGCGCCTGACTGCGGCCTCAAATATCTGCCGCGCGACGCGGCTTACGGCAAGATGAAGGCGATGGTCGAAGGGGCGCGGATCGTGAGGGCCGAATTGGCGAAGGCGTGAGCTGGGCCGGCCTCGGCGGAGTCGCTGCTCGGCGCGCGGGGCAGGCGGCCCGCACCCGGCGCAATCTTCAAATCACATCTGCGGGCCCATCAGCCACTTGGATTTTTCCGCGCAAAAGACGTGGTTGTGAAGGTTCGCGATCCACTGGCGGCCGGAAGCGGTCAAGGCCAGATATTTCATCCCGTCCTGGATATACATCGACACGCAGTTCCAGAAGAACCCCGGATACTTCTGCACCAGGTCAGCGGGAAATTCGTAGCCGAGCTGCCGGTTGCTGCCGATTTCCTCGAGCTCGTAAAAGAGTGCGTTGGCCTTCCTTGGGTAAAGCGGATCGCCGAGCTGCCCGATGAGATCGGCGGCCTGAACCAGCTTCGGCTCGAGACTAGCCTTATCGGTCTCCGAATTGGGGCGCGGCGGAAAGCGGGTGAGCTCGATCGCGTCCGCCACGCGCGCGGCGTCGACGAACGGCGAATCGCCAAGCCGCTCGTAAACGAAGAGCTTCGACCGGTCGACATGATAGGCGGCGAGCGAGGCGTCGGACGCGCCGCGCGGCAGCTTCACCGTCTTGCCGCTGCGATCGATCACAAACTCGGAACCGGTGTCGCCGCTCAAAATGCCGCGAACAAATCCGATGTCGTGCAGGAGACAGGCGACGATGAGGTGACTGTAATCGTCGGGGTGGAGCCGCTCCGACATCGTGCGCCCGAGCAGAATGTCGCGGCCGACCGTCGTCACCAGGACAGTGTGCTCGAAGTTGTGGTAGAGGGCGTCGCTCCTGCCGAGGCACTCGATCGTGATGCGCGCCAAGCCACCCACGCGCTCGGCCAATTCGTCGTGGGTAGACCCGAAGATTTCGCGGAAGTCGCCGACGACGAGCTTGCTGAGCTTCTTCGCCGCCACGGCCGCGATCGTGTCCATTGTCATCCGGCGCAATCCTGAACTCAGGGCCAGCAATGGGCATCGTGACGGTCGCGGCCGATCGGTAGATTAATGCAGACGTCGTGTTTCGCGCTAGGGCCGCCTGCGCATTCCTCAGGCGGCCCAGCGGACGCCGCCGTCACAGACGATTGTCTCGCCGTTCACAAATCCGTTACCGATGAGGAAGGCGATGGCGTCGGCGACATCCTCGGGCCTGCCGATCCTGCCGACCGGCGTCCTGGCGGCGTAATCGGCGAACACCGCTCTCCGCTGATCGGCGGAGAGGAAGTCCCACCACGGCGTATCAATGACTCCGGGCGCGACGCCGTTGACGCGCAGCGGCCGCAATTCGGCG
Source organism: uncultured Alphaproteobacteria bacterium (assembly GCA_963783175.1). Lineage (GTDB taxonomy): Bacteria > Pseudomonadota > Alphaproteobacteria > Rhizobiales > Beijerinckiaceae > Roseiarcus. Next base: position 25,125 of record CAWANG010000017.1, on the reverse strand, counting down.
GCGAGGACGGGGACCAGCGCCCCGACGGCCGCGTTCGCCGCAGCGAGGCCGGCGGTGCCGGGCAACGCTGCGTAAGCCGACACAGCGGAGATGAAGGTCAGGCTTCCGTCTTTGCGCAATGTCGGCAGGGCGGCCTGGGCGCAGGCGATATGCGGCAGCGTCTTCTCCTCGAAGCCTTGCCTCACCGCCTCAATCTTAGCGTCACGAAGCGGCCCGGCGCCCTTGCCGCTGCCGAAGGCGAGAACGCAATGATCAATCGGCCCGGCGTCAGCGAAGGCCGCCTTGACCGCGATCGGATCGGCGGCGTCCATGACGACCGCTCCGACATCGCCGAGCAAACGGCGCGCGGCTTCGAGCTTCGCCGGATCGCGCCCGGCAATGGTCGCCGCGTAACCGAGGCCCCTGAGTTTCACCGCGGCGGCAAGTCCGATTCCCGACGTTCCGCCGAGTATGAAGACGTGATCGGTCATGACGCGTTCAAGCTCCCTGTTGTTCAAACGACAAGCGATCAGATGCGCGACTCGAGCGGATCGGCGAGCCCGACGAGCTCGAAGCTTAACGCGCGCAGTTTTCCTCGCGCCTCGGCGTCGTAGGCTTGCGGATCGGCCCGGGATTCGCGCATGCCATTGAAATAGAGCCCGCTCGCGCGTTCGAGCGACGGGGACATGACGAGCTCAAGAATGGCCGCGCCGCCCTCCTCAACCGTGCTGATCGGCTGAACGCCGCTCAAACGGACCATGGTCGTATCCATGAAGGTCGCCGGATGCAGGCAATTGACCGCGACGTTTCGTCCCGCGAGCTCCTGCGCCAGATCGAATGTGAACATGATTTGCGCCAGCTTGCTCTGCCGATAGGCCCGGGCGCCGCTATAGCCGCGAGTCAGCATCACGTCGGTAAAGTCGATGGGCTGTTGTCCCGCGGAGGCGACGTTGACAATGCGCGACGAGGCGCGGCTCTCGAGCGTCGGGAGCAAAAGGCGAGTCAAAAGAAACCCGGCAAGGTAGTTGACCGCGAACCGCAGTTCGAAGCCGTCGGCGCTGAGCTCCCGTCGCGCCGCGCTCGTGCCGATTCCGGCATTGTTGACCAGCGCGTCAAGACCGTCTGCGTCGCGCTTGACCGCTTCGGCGAGCGACCGAACCTCGGTGAGCGACGAGAGGTCGGCAATGAGAAGGCGCGCGTCGCCGCCTTGGCGCTTGATCCGCTCGACGACTGCTTCGCCGCGGGCCCGATCGCGGCCGTGAATGACGACGCGCGCGCCCTCCGCCGCGAGGCGCCCGGCGACGTAACGCCCGACCCCGTCCGTCGAGCCGGTGATGAGCGCCGTCTTGCCCTTCATGGTCATGTCCGTTGGCTCCGTTGAACGAGAGGTAGCAAAGGCGGCGCGGCGCAAAAAGGAGCCGGTTTATTCTGGTATCGATCCTGCTATGCTACTGCGCATGGACGGAACGTCGGGTTCGCACGATGAGCGGCGGCGCGCATTTGCGGCGTTCCTGCGTTCGCGCCGCGAGCGGCTCGCACCCTCCGAGGTCGGCTTGCCGAACGGCTTCCGGCGCAGGACTTCCGGCTTGCGCCGCGAGGAGGTCGCGCAGCTCGCCGGGGTCGGCGTCACTTGGTACACTTGGCTGGAACAGGGGCGCAGGGTCAGCCCTTCGGCCGAGGTCCTCGGCGCGCTGGCGACCGCCTTGCGCCTCGACGCCGCCGAGCGGCGCCACCTGTTCGTCCTGGCGGACCGGCCGCCCGCGCTCAAACGCGAGGCGGGTCCGGAAATTGTCGATGCGCCGATACGGCGCATGCTCGCCTCGCTTAGCGGGCAGCCTGCCTACGTGATCGGCCGTCGGTGGGACATTCTGGCCTGGAACGGCCCCGCCGCGGCGGTTTTCGGCGATTACGCACGCCTCGAAGGCGACGCGCGCAACATCATGAACCTGATGTTCGCAAATCCGGCGCATCGGGCGATGCTCGCCGATTGGCCGAGTCTCGCCGCAGTGTCGCTCGCAATGTTCCGCGCAGACTACGCGCCTTATCGGGGAGACGCGGACTTCGAGCGCCTTATCGCGAGCTTGCGCGCCGCGAGCGCGGAGTTCCGCGAATGGTGGCCGCGCCAGGAGATCGCGGGCCATCTTTCAGGCCACAAACGCATCGATCACCCGGTCGCCGGACGGATGCTGTTCGAGTACACGAGTTTCGCCGTCTCGGGCGCCGAGGGGCTGCGCCTCGCGGTCTACACTCCGGTCGCGGAGGGCGACACAGAGCGGAAACTCGCCAGCCTGATGCGCGAGGCGGACGGCGCCGCGCACTGGCGATCGCCGACCGTTCGTGTCGCGCGCGATACCACCGGAGCGCCTCCTCCTCGGCTGAACGCGCCGAGCGGAGCGCCCGTCAATCGAGGAAGGTGACGACGCCGGTATCCAGATCGTAGATCGCCGCGACGACCTTTAGCTTTCCCGCGCTCACCAGGCCGGCGACGATGGCGCTCACGCTCGGGGCCTGCGCCGCTGTCCGCTTCGCGCTCTCCTTGGCGGCGTTGTCGACGAAGTCGCCGGGCTGGTCGCGCACCGCAAGCGCCGCAGGCACGATCGGCTCGATCATCCGGCCGATCACGCCAGGATAGGTCGCGTTCTTGGTCACCACATCGCAGGCTGCTTTCACCGCGCCACAGGCGGTGTGAGCGAGGATGACGATGAGCGGGGAGCCAAGGACAGCGGCGCCATATTCGATGGTGCCGAGGGTGCCGATGTTGAGGAGATTGCCAGCGTCGCGGGCGATGAAAAGTTCGCCGACGCCTTGACCGCCGAAAATAAGTTCCGGAGGCACACGGCTGTCGGCGCAGCCGACGATCGTCGCCCAGGGCGCCTGATGGCTCGGCGACGGCGCTGCGGCTTTTGCGCGAGGTCGATCGAACAAAGCTCTGGCTTGCTCACAAAGCGCTCGTTGCCCGATTTGAGTGCGGCGAGCGCGTCCGTCGGGGAGAGCGCGGTCGGCGCCGCCTTCGGCGGCGCGCGCCCGGCCTGACAGGCCCCCGAGCCCCAGCGCGACGACGGCGCCGGCCCCGAACCGCATCAGATCCCTGCGCCCGATCCCTTCGTTTTCGCAATTGACGCACATCGTTCGATCCTCCCGTTTGCGCGAGCCCGCGCACGGACTGGCGTCAGATGGAAAAGCAACCCGCCCCGGGCCGCGATAGCGCGTCAGGCCGCGTCGACCAAGTTTTCCGAGCCGAATGGACGCTACTGAACGAGCTTGGCTCTCAGGCGACCGTACTCGTCCGCCGAAATCGACCCCGCCGCCTTCAGTTTGTCGAGCTTCACGATCTCGTCCGCTGCGCTAAACCCGACGATATGGCGCAACTCTTCCCTGGCCTCATTGGCTTGCGCCTTATTCCGCTCGGCCATGCCCCGTCCCTGGGTGAGAAAATAGGCGAAGACGCCGAGGTAGGAAAACAGGATGAACGCGATCACCCAAAGCACCTTGGCGAACCCGGACACGTCATGCCGGCGGAACAGGTCACCCGTCGCGACGATGAGCAACCAGAACCACAATATGAACATGAATATTGTGAAGGCGTCGGCGACGAAATTACTGAATGTGAATCCGCCCTCAAACAGCATTGTCGTTCCTCCCGCCCTGCCAGTCCTGCTCGAATCATTCTAGATCAACGGGTGCGGAATTCACAGCGCTCAAACGCTGCGCGATCATCCCTCGCGCGTGATCTCGACTTTGTCGGGATAAAACGCGAGGTGCGACGCGATCTCGGCCACATCGGCCTTCGGGCTCTCATAGGTCCACACCGCGTTGTCGTCGCGAACCTCGCCGTCGGCAATCGAGAAATAATTCGCCTCGCCCTTGTAGGGACAAGTGGTGACGCGAGCGGTGCGCTTGAGCGCGCTCATGTCGATGTCCGCGCGGGGCACGTAGACGACGGCGGGATGGTTCGCTTCGCGCAGTTCGAGCGCCCGCCTGCTGTCGCCGATCGTGCGGCCGCGCCAGATGACGCGCACCCGCTCGGCGAGCGGCCCGATGGTGATCGGATGGTCCTTGGTTCCCGCGATAGTCAAATTCGCCATGTTCGCCTCCTTGGCTGCGATCCTTATGCGTGCCCCGCCACCGGCTTGCAATGATAGGGTTCCTCGAGCTTGGCGATGGTCCGGGCGTCGAGCTTGAGCTCGGTCGCCGCAACCGCGTCGGCGAGATGATGCGGCTTCGAGGCGCCGATGATCGGAGCGGTGACGAACGGCTTCGACAGCACCCAGGCGAGCGCCACCACCGCCGGCTTGGCGTTCAGCTTCTCTGCCGTCTCGATGACCCGCTTGCGGATCGCCTCGTCCTGCCGCGACCCGAGGCCCAGCGTGACGCTGAACGGGTCGGTCCGGCCGCGCACAGTCGAAGCGTCCGCGCCGAGACCCGAGCCGGCGAGATAGCCGCGCGCCATCGGCGACCACGGGATGACGGCGATCCCGTCGTGGGCGCATAGCGGCATCATCTCGCGCTCCTCCTCGCGATAGACGAGGTTATAATAGTTCTGCATCGACACGAATTCGGCGTGACCCTTGGCGCGCGCGATATCGAGCATGCGCGCGAACTGCCAAGCGTACATCGACGAGGCGCCGATATAGAGCGCCTTGCCGGCGCGCACGACGTCGTTCAGCGCTTCGAGCGTCTCCTCCATCGGCGTCAGCGGATCGAACCGGTGGATCTGGTAGAGATCGACATAGTCCGTACCCAGTCGCTTCAGCGAGGCGTCGATCGCCTCCATGATATGCTTGCGCGACAGCCCCTTGGCGTTGGCGCCCGGCCCCATCGCCCCATGGACCTTGGTCGCGATCACCACCTCCGGCCGCTTGGCGTATTCCTTGAGCGCGCGGCCGACGATTTCCTCGCTCGCGCCTTGCGAATAGACGTCCGCGGTGTCGAAGAAATTAATCCCGCGCTCGAGCGCCTCGCGAATGAAGGGGCGCGAGGCCTCTTCCTCGAGCACCCATTCGCGCCATTTGGTCGAGCCGTAGGTCATGCAGCCGAGACAGATCCTGGACACCTGCATGCCGGTCTTGCCGAACTTCACGGTTTCCATGCCGCCGGTCCTTTCATTTCATGTATGCCTCGATGATAAAGCCATTCGGTGGCTCGCGGCAAAGCGCGACCGCAGAAACGGGAGATCAATCAAACGTGAACGGGAAGCGCCCATCCTCGAAAATGGCTCCGGCCGGGGCGTGGGACTTCTGGATCGACCGCGGCGGCACCTTCACCGACGTGATCGGACGCGATCCGCGCGGGCGGCTGCATCCGATGAAGCTCCTGTCCGAGAGCCCGGCCTATCCGGACGCGGCGGTCGAGGCGATCCGCCGTCTGCTCAGACTCGCTTCGGTCGAGCCGATCCCGGCAGGGGTGATCCGGGTCGTCAAGATGGGTACGACCGTCGCGACCAATGCGCTGCTCGAACGGCGGGGCGAGCGCACGCTCTTGGTGACCACGCGCGGCTTCCGCGACGCGCTCGAGATCGGCTACCAGGCGCGGCCTAAGATCTTCGCCCGCAACATCGCAAAGCCCGAGCAGCTCTATTCGGGCGTGATCGAGATCGACGAGCGCGTGCTCGCGGATGGAACGGTCGAGGCGGCGCCCGATCCTCGATGCGTGCGCACCGTTCTCGCCGAGGCGAAGGGCCAAGGCTTCGACGCCATTGCGGTCGTCTTCATGCACGCCTGGCGCTATCCGGCGCACGAGCGCGTGGTGGCTAAGATCGCGCGTGACCTCGGATTTGCCCAAGTCTCGGCAAGCCATGCCGCTTCCGCCCTCATCAAGCTCGTCGGGCGCGGTGACACGACAGTGGTCGACGCCTATTTGTCACCGATCCTTGCGCGCTATGTCGGCCAGGTGTCGCGCGATCTCGACGTCGAGCGCACCGGCGCGCGGGTCATGTTCATGATGTCGTCGGGCGGCCTGACGTCGGCGAAGCTCTTCGCCGGCAAAGACGCGATCCTGTCGGGGCCGGCCGGGGGCGTGGTGGCGATGGCGCGGACCGGCGTCAGCGCCGGGTTCAAGCGGGTCATCGGCTTCGACATGGGCGGCACTTCGACCGACGTCGCCCATTTCGACGGTGAATTCGAGCGTGCTTTCGAGACCGAGGTCGCGGGGGTGCGGATGCGCGCGCCGATGATGAAAATCCATACCGTCGCCGCGGGCGGCGGCTCGATCCTGTCATTTGACGGCGCGCGCTTTCGCGTCGGTCCCGCCTCCGCCGGCGCCGATCCTGGCCCCGCCGCCTATCGCCGCGGCGGCCCGCTCGCGGTGACCGACGCCAACCTGATGACCGGCAAGCTGATCCCCGACTTCTTTCCCAAGGTCTTCGGCCCTCGCGGCGACGAACCGCTCGACGCGACAATCGTGCGTGAGCTTTTCGCGGCGCTCGCCCGCGACATCGGCGACGGCCGCGAGCCGGAGGCGGTCGCCGACGGATTTCTCTCAATCGCGGTCGCCAAGATGGCCGAGGCGATCAAGACGATTTCGGTCGCCCGCGGCTACGACGTAACTCGCTACGCGCTCAACTGCTTCGGCGGCGCGGGAGGCCAGCACGCCTGCGACGTCGCCGACGCACTGGCCATCACGACCGTCCTCATTCATCCCTTTTCGTCGCTGCTTTCGGCCTACGGCATGGGGCTCGCCGACATCGCCGCCCAACGCGGCCAAGGGGTCGACGAGCTGCTCGACGCCGGCGCGCTCGCTCGCGTCGGCCTCATCGCCGATCAACTCGCCGACACGGCGGTCGCCGAGGTCATGAGCCAGGGCGTCGCGCGGGCGGCGATCAAGGTCCATCGCCGGGCGCAACTGCGTTACGCAGGCTCCGACACGACGATCGAGGTCAAGCTCTCGAGGCCCGCCGCCATGCGGCGCGCCTTCGAGGGCGCGCACAAAAGCCGGTTCGGCTTCATCGATCGCGCCAAGGCGATCGCCATCGAGGCGGTGTCCGTCGAAGCCGTGGGCGGCGCCGCGCGCCTCGCCGAACGGAGCCGGCGCGCGACTCCAACCGCGCCGCCCGCCCCGGCCCGCGCGACGCGTTTCTTCTCTCACGGCGCCTGGCGCGAGGCGAACGTCTATTTGCGCGAGGCCTTGCCGGTCGGCGCCGGCGTCGATGGACCTGCGCTCGTCGTCGAGCCGCATCAGACGATCGTCGTCGAGCAGGGCTGGCGCGCCGCGGTCACGGCGAAGAACCACGTTCTCCTGACTCGCGTCGAGCCGATGCTGCGGCGCGAGGCGATCGGCGCAAAGGCCGATCCGATCATGCTCGAGATCTTCAACCATCTCTTCATGTCGATCGCCGAGCAGATGGGCGTGACGCTGCAGAACACCGCCTATTCGGTCAATATCAAGGAACGGCTCGACTTCTCCTGCGCTTTGTTCGACCGCGAGGGCCGCCTGGTCGCCAACGCCCCGCACATGCCGGTGCATCTCGGCTCGATGGATCGCTCGGTCGAGACGATCATCCGCGACAACGAGGGGCGCATCCGCCCGGGCGACGTTTTCGCGCTCAACGCGCCCTACAACGGCGGGACGCACTTGCCCGACATCACCGTCTGCACGCCCGTCTTCGACGAGGCCGGCGAGACGATCCTCTTCTGGACCGCTTCGCGCGGCCATCATGCCGACATCGGCGGGATCGCTCCAGGTTCGATGTCGCCGCTTGCGACGTCGATCCTCGAGGAGGGCGTCTATATCGACAATTTCCTGCTGGTCAGCCAAGGCCGTTTCCGCGAGCGCGAGCTCTACGAGCTTCTGTCCAGCGGCCCCTGGCCGGCCCGCAACCCGCTCCAGAACGTCAACGACCTCAAGGCCCAGATCGCGGCATGCGAGAAGGGCGTGCGCGAACTCAAGCGCATGGTCGAGATGTTCTCGCTTCACACGGTCGAGGCCTATATGGGCCACGTCCAGGACAACGCCGACGAGAGCGTGCGCCGCGTGATCGACCGGCTCGCCGACGGCGAAGCTACGAGCGTTTCCGATCAGGGCGCGGTCATCAAGGTCAGGATCAGCGTCGATAAACGCAGGCGCGAGGCGACAGTCGATTTCACCGGAACGTCACCGCAGCAGCCGTCGAACTTCAACGCGCCCGAGCCGGTCACGCGGGCCGCGGTGCTCTATGTGTTCCGGGTGATGGTCGACGACGACATCCCGATGAACGCAGGGTGCTTAAGGCCGATCCGCGTCATCCTGCCCGAGGGCTCGATGCTTAGCCCGCGCTATCCCGCCGCGGTGGTGGCGGGCAATGTCGAGGTGTCGCAAGCCGTCACCGATACATTGTTCGCCGCGCTTGGCGCGCTGGGCTCGGCGCAAGGCACGATGAACAACCTCACCTTCGGCGACGAGACCTATCAATATTACGAGACGATCTGTTCGGGCGCGCCCGCCGGCCCCGGCTTCGACGGCGCGAGCGCGGTCCACACGCATATGACCAATTCGCGCCTGACCGACCCGGAGGTGTTGGAGAGCCGCTTTCCGGTCGTGCTCGAGGATTTCCACATCCGCCGCGGCTCCGGCGGCCAAGGTCGCTGGCGGGCCGGCGACGGCACGCTGAGGCGCATCCGCTTTCCTGCGCCCGATGCAGGCGGCGATCTTGAGCGGCCATCGCGCCGTCGCCAATCCGGGCATGATGGGCGGGAGCGAAGGCGAACTCGGCCGTAATTCCGTCCGCCGCAACGACGGTCGAATCGAGATCCTGCCCGGCTGCGCCGAGACGCATGTCGAAGCGGGCGAAGCGATCGAAATCGTGACGCCGACGGGAGGGGGATGGGGGAGGGGCTGTTAACGGCCTGCGCCGAACGTTACTGAAGAGCTCAAGAGCAGCTATGGTCGTTCGCGACTGCGGGCACTACCGACTTGCGCCGGATATTTCCTGCGCAAACGGGCCGAAAACATGCCCGATTCCCAAGACATTCGCAGCCATTCAACGAAACCCCTGACCGGGGCACCGTCTCGACCTAGACAGCACTTGGTTAGCAGAACGGGCCCCACAACTGCGTCGCTCTCGGCTTTCTGAGTGATTGGGGCAGTCCGGGGCGGAGGAGCGAACTCTCCATTGCGACGAGCTACAACGTCGGCCGGATACGTGTTAAGGGTTGATGTCGACCCGGTACGGCACTGTGGCAGCTGTCCCCTGCCCGACGGTTAGGACCCTCGTCCGGATAAAGGTGGAACTATACCACCGCAGTCGCGTCTGCCCCTCCGGTACGGTGACGGCAATGCCGAGTCCGCAGGGGTTGGGGCGCGGGCCGATGCAGTAATCCAGCGCGTAGTTGACCCCTGCGTTGACCGGCGGCGCGGAAAATCGGAAGTACATTAGCTGGGCCGAGGCCGGCAGCCGCACAGCAAGGATTTTAGAACGTACTCCGGGCGGCAAGGTACCCGAAAGCGCCTGGTTCGCCGTCGCTGGCGCCACGGAGGCGCAAAGCACCGCCATCCATAGGATGGACCGTAATCGCATGCCGTTCTCTTTCGTCGATGGGCGAGAGAACCATACGCTGCCCAAAAAAAACCGCAAGGCGTCGTCCATGGAGCAGCGGGATTATTGGAGTTAATTGGTGGAGTGGGGTGCCTCGCACCCAGCGTGCGGCATTCTCCCCGCAAGTTTGCGCGAACCCACGAAACTTCGACGCTTTTCGGTTAATCTGAGGGCGGCGGCTGCAAAATATTAATTGATCAGCCGCGTCTGCGAACAAGTTTCCAGGACGCCGATTTCGCCGGTCTGGTAAGGCAATGACCTGCAAGTAGGGCGCGTTTGGCGCTCAGCCCGTTTGGACTGATCCACTCCTCGCGCGACGGTTTTTAGCGCCACGATTTGGGCTTGTCTTTGCCGCTTGAATGGCGCAATCTTGGAGCCCGGCCGGTGGCTCCGCTGAATGTTGACTCAAGGGAATGAATAGCCGCCCAGGGATCAGGGGCTTGGCGTCAGAAAAGCCAAGCCAAACGATTTTTCGATTTGGTTGAAATAGTGGAAGATCCTTCGCGTCCCTGAGTGGACCTCGCGCTAATATTTCGCGAGAAAGGCCAGGAATTTATAACAAAGGAGCTAAGGAGAAAGCTATGCGAGGATGTCGGCTCTGCACCTGCTTTTCGCTCTCCATAATGGTTGCCGCTTCATTTGTCACATCAGCGTCAGCAGGACCACCAAAACAACGCACCTGTTTTTTTACGAAAGGCGGCCTTGTCAGGGTTGGACAATCCTTTGACGGCGCGCCTTGCAAGGCAGTCACCTACACACTGAACAACGTCAAGCATACGACCACGACTTGCTCATGTAGTGCGACAACCTGCTGGCGCCCTTGGGGCGCAAGCTACGTGACCGCGACCTGCACGCCAAATGAGTTAATAAAGGCGCCAATCAAAGCCCCAAATTCACAATGACGGCGCGCGGCGGCGAGACAGAAGTCGGGGCTGGAGAGCGATCGAGATCCTCCCCCCGGACCGGCGGCGGATGGCGCACGGCGGATTCAGGGAAGACGCAGCGAGAGATCTTCTCCGGCAGCGGCTGAAGCCGTTGGCAGGTCTAGCCGGCTTTTGTCGGCGTGGTGAAGAACCAGGGATGTCCCTCGGGGTCGTTCGCTGAGTAAGTTCGGCCGTACTCGGCGTCTTTGGGCGGATGAACGATTTCGGCGCCCGCCGCTTTGGCGACCTCGTAGTGCTTGTCGACCTCGTGGAGATAGATGAACACGCCCATCGTCGCCGCGCCCGCATCCTTCGGCGTTCTCAGGCCGCGCTCGTGGGCGCCCTGCCCCATCATCACGAGCTGTCCCTGATACGACGCTTCGCCGTGCATGCCGCCGCTGGGCGTTCCGTGGCGCATCTCCTCCTTGAAGCCGAAAGCCCGACAAACAAAGTCGAGCGCGGCCGGCAGATCGCGATAGAAGAGATAAGGGATGATCTGAGGCGGTCTCGGGGCAGTCGACATCGGTCAATCTCCATTGGTAGCGTACTGACCGATCGGGTTCTATTCGCGGCAAGCGGCGGTGTTGTGACCTCACTTCTCCTTCTGCGCCCACGTCACATCGTAATTGAGCGTGAACAGGAAAAGCTGCGGGTTGTTGCCCGGCGCGTCGGTAACGCTCCAGGTTCCGGAGCCGGCGATGTCCTTGTACTTCCCGGTCCCGCCGAGCAAAGCGATCGTCCCGCTTTCCGGGCCTTCATAGGTCATGAAGATCTTGTCGCCGTCGCTGTCAGTATGAATGCAGGTGCCGGTGAAGGCGTAGCCCTCCGGCCGCGCTTTGGCGTCCTCCTGGCACCGGATCGAGAGGTTGTCGAGGAGCTTCGATCCGTCCCGGGTCTTTACGATCCCGACGCATTCCGCTGACGAATTCGACCCCACGGGGCCCATGTCGACGATCACGGCCGAGCGGCAGACCGTATAGGCCGCGAGCTTCGCCGATGCCGCTCGGCGGAAACGGGTCGGCGGCGAAGGCCGGCCCGCCAAGCGCGACGAAGGCGGCGAAAGCAATGAAAGCGCTGAGAAATCGCATGACCAATCCCCTCAAGCTCAATTCCATATCTTACGCATGAGCGACGCCGCCGGATCAGGGCGTCAAGCCCGCCGTTCCCGCCCCATGGCATAGAATTCCTCGTTGGGCCGGATCGAGAAGGCGTTGGCGAGCCGGTTGGACATCGCGAACAAGGCGGCGATCGCGGCGATGTCCCACGCGTCGTCGTCCGAGAAGCCGTGGCTCTTCAGTTCCTCATAGTCCGCGTTGTCGATGGCGTGCGAGCGCTCGGCGACCTTGACGGCGAAATCGAGCATCGCCTTCTGCCTTGGCTCGAGGTCGGCCTTGCGATGATTGATCGCAACCTGATCGGCGATCAGCGGGTTCTTGGCTCGGATGCGCAGGATCGCGCCATGGGCGACCACGCAATATTGGCATTGGTTGACGCCCGATGTCGCGACGACGATCATCTCCCGTTCGGCTTTGCTCAAAGTCCCCGGCTTCTCCATCAGCGCGTCATGATAGGCGAAGAAGGCGCGGAACTCGTCCGGCCGGCGCGCCAGCGCAAGGAAGACGTTGGGAACGAATCCCGACCTTTCCTGCACCGCGGCGATCCGCTCGCGGATGTCCTGCGGCAGATCCGCAAGTTCGGGGGCTGGAAATCGGCTGATCGGCGGCTCTGTCACGGCGTCCCTCGCTTTTCACGTCATGCTAGCATTGCGCGTCCTGCGCCGGGAAGCGCGCGTCCATGAGGCCTCCGATGCAGTTCGGCGCTTACACTTTCGTCGAGACCCGCCGCGATCCGCTGACCGGCGAACCGGTCGACGTCGACAAGAGCTTCGCCGATGTCCTGGAGCAGATCGAGCTCGCCGACCGGGTCGGCCTCGACGTCTTCGGTCTCGGCGAGCATCATCGGCCGGATTATGCGGTCTCGGCGCCGGCCGTGGCGCTTGCCGCGGCCGCTGCCCGCACGAAACGCATTCGCCTGACCAGCGCAGTCACCGTGCTGTCGTCCGACGATCCGGTGCGCGTCTATCAGCAATTCGCCACCCTCGATCTTTTATCCGGCGGCAGGGCGGAGATCATGGCCGGGCGCGGCTCGTTCATCGAATCGTTTCCGCTGTTCGGCTATAACCTCGAGGATTACGACGAACTGTTCGCCGAGAAGCTCGATCTTCTGCTCGCCATTCGCGCCAATCCCAAGGTGGTTTGGAAGGGACGACATCGCCCGCCGGTCGACGGCCAGGGCGTCTACCCGCGAGCACTCCAACAACCGCTGCCGGTCTGGATCGCCTCCGGCGGCACGCCGCAATCGGTGGCGCGCGCCGGCATGCTCGGCCTGCCGCTCGCGATCGCCATCATCGGCGGCGAACCGGCGCGCTTTGCCCCCCTGGCCAGGCTCTACCGCGAGGCCGGCCGCCGCGCCGGCGTCGAGCCGGACGCGCTCGCCGTCGGCATCAATGGCCACGGTTTCCTCGCCGATACCAGGCAAGCCGCAATCGATGCGTTCTTCCCGCCCTACGCCGAGGTGATGAGCCGTATCGGCCGCGAGCGCGGCTGGCCGCCGCTCACCCGGGCGCAATTCGATCAGGGGCTTGGGCCCCGCGGTCATTTGACGGTCGGGACGCCCGACGAAGCGATCGCCAAGATCCTCGCCCAGCACGAGGTCTTCGGCCACCAGCGCTATCTGATGCAGATGCAGGTCGGCGCCCAACCGCAAGCCGCCATCCTGCGGTCGATCGAACTCCTCGGCGCCGTCGTCGCGCCGGCGGTCAAGGCCGAATTGGCGAAGCGGAAGGCGTCGGCTTGAGGCCGGTCGGTTGGGCGATTCGGAACGGCGCCACCGGGTCGCCTATGCCTAGTCTAGGAGGGGCGGTTCGAAAAAACACAACAGTTTCTTGCCTTGTTCTGACTTTCCCGCTAAACTGGGCAGTCGGGTCGAACCCGCGCCACCGAAGATGTTTGGAGCTGAAGCGCTTCGTTGAAAAGATGGCGAAAGGAAACCGCCGTCAAGTCCTTGAAATCAAACCATTCGGCGAAACCGGCGGTTTCGCGCCCCAATGATTACAATGGGTTGCCGCCAGGCTAGCGAAACCATTTCTTTCGCTCGGCGAAGATTCGCGTCGTTTGACCGCTTTTGCGACTTCGCTTGGCGCTTGCAGATTGCGCTTGCGCTCTCGCGCCCTCGCGCGCGCCGCTAAGGCGTCTCCCACTTTCCGCTCTTTGCCGAGCGGAACAGCGCGTCGATCACGCGCATGTTCAGAATCGCGTCCTCGATCGGGAATTCGAGCGCGGTCCCATCGATGATTGCGCGCGAAAAAGCGTCGCCCTGCAGCGTGTACTGGTCGCAGACGGGGAATTGCTCGACTCGCCGGCCGCCGCCGAAGAGATCGGCGCCGGTGTCGATGGCGATTTCCGTCGGCCGGTCGGGCGGGGCGTTGAAAGGGATCATGATCTCGATCCGTCCCGCCTCGCCCACGATCGTCACTCGTTGGTGCGCTGCCTTTTGAGTGCCGAGGGTGAAAGTCGAGTGGCGCCCCCCGGGGAATTCGAGGAGGGCGCCGACCGATCGGTCGGTACGGAAGTTCGGGTCGCGGTCGATCGTGGCGGCGACGCGCGTCGGCTCGGCGCCGAATATGTATCGCGCCGAAAGGATGGCGTAGCAGCCGATGTCATAGAGCGCGCCGCCGCCAGGCGGCCGATTGCGCAAATTCTCGGGGTCGAGCAGGTGGTAGGAGAAGAAGGTTTGGACCGCGCGCGGCTCGCCTATGGCGCCGGTTCTGACGAGATCCTTCGCGCGGCGCCATTGCGGATGGTAGCGCACCATGAAGGCTTCGGCGACCAGCCTCCCCGTCCGCTGCCGGGTTGCGATCAGCGCGCGCGCCTCATCGGCGTCAAGCGCGATCGGCTTCTCGCACAGCACGTGCTTCCCAGCCTCGAGCGCCCGGATCGTCCAGGGCACATGCAGCTCATTGGGCAGGGGATTGTAGACGGCCTCAATCTCGCCGTCGGCCAGCAGTTCCTCGTAGGAGCCGAAGGCGCGCTCGATACCAAGCTTTCCCGCGGCCTCTCGCGCCTTGCCGAGATCGCGCGACGCGATCGCGGAGATGAGGGACGCCTGGCCCTTTTGCATCGCCGGAATCACCTTCTCGGCGGCAATCTTGGCGACGCCGAGCACTCCCCACTTCACCTTGCGCATGGCGTTCCTCCGCTTGCTGATCAGATTCGTCGGCGACCCGCTTCAGGAGGCCTTGGCCTTCGTGGCCGGGACGCGTCCCTCGGCGGTCCGCGTCAGCATCCAGCCGGGATATTCGGGCTTGGGCGCGCTCGCCGCATCGAGCGCTGCGATCTCCTCGGGCGAGAGCGTCAGCTCCGCGGCCGCGAGGTTGTCATCGAGTTGCTCGGTCGTTTTCGCGCCGATGATGACGCTCATGACGCCCTTGCGCTGCAAAAGCCAGGCGAGCGCGATCCGCGCGACCGATACGCCATGCGCCTTTCCGACCTTCTCCATCGCGTCGATGACGTCGTAGGCGCGCTCCTTGTCGACCGGCGGGAAGTCGAAGGTCGTGCGGCGCGAGTTGTTGTCGCCGCGCCTGTCACGGGTGAATTTGCCCGAGAGAAACCCGCCAGCGAGGGGACTCCACACCATGACGCCGAGGCCTTGATCCTCGACGAGAGGGATGATCTCGCGTTCGAGGTCGCGGCCTGCGATCGAGTAATAGGCCTGAACCGTCTCGAACCGCGCGTAGCCGCGCTTGTCCGAGATGCCGAGCGCCTTCATGATCTGCCAGGCGGCGAAGTTGGAGCAGCCGATCGTCCGCACAAAGCCGCGCGACACGCAGTCGTCGAGCGCCCGCAGCGTCTCTTCGAGCGGCGTGACCGGATCGAAGCTGTGCACCTGGTAGAGGTCGATATGGTCGAGCCCGAGCCGCTTCAGGCTGGCTGCGACCTGGTCCATGACGTGGCCGCGCGACAGGCCCACCGCGTTGGGCCCCGGCCCCATGCGCCCGCGACATTTCGTGGCGATGATCACGTCCTCGCGCTTGACGCCGAGGTCGCGCAACGCGTGGCCGAGCTGAACCTCGGACTCGCCCTCCGAATAGACGTTGGCGGTGTCGATGAAATTGACCCCGGCCTCGATCGCGCGGCCGACGAGCGCCGTCGAGCCCGCCTGATCGACCGTGCCGATGGCTCGCCAGAAGCCGGCGCCGCCATGAAAGGTCATGGCGCCGAGACAGATTTCCGAAACAAATTGGCCCGTGCGGCCAAGCGGACGGTAACGCATGGTGACGTCCTTCAGATTTTGCGAGAAAACCGCGTGAGGCGGCGGAAGGGAAGGGTTTCAGTTTACGCCTTGTCCCCGAAACGGCGCAAGGCGCCTATCAGCGCGCTAGCCGGAATCGCGCGGATTTGAACGGCCGCTCAGGCGGCTTGATCGACCGGCGGCGCCAGAGCCCCGGTCATCATCGCCACCGCGTCGGACATGGTGATCGTCTTCGGGTCGACGACGGTGAGCCGTCGTCCCAGGCGATGAATGTGGATGCGGTCGGCGACTTCGAACACATGCGGCATGTTGTGGGAGATAAGGATGATCGGCAGCCCGCGCTTCTTGACGTCAAGGATGAGCTCGAGCACGCGCCGCGACTCCTTGACGCCGAGCGCCGCCGTCGGCTCGTCCATGATGATGACGCGCTTGGCGAAGGCGGCCGCGCGCGCGACCGCGACCCCTTGACGCTGACCGCCGGACAGCGTCTCGACCGGCTGGTTGATGTTCTGGATCGTCATCAGTCCGAGTTCGTTGAGCCTGTCGCGCGCGAACTTCTGCATCTTCGTACGGTCGAGGGCGCGAAAGTAGGTACCGAGCGGGCCTTCCGAGCGTATCTCTCGTCCGAGAAACATGTTGTCGGCGATCGACAGCGCGGGCGAAAGCGCGAGGTTCTGGTAGACGGTCTCGATGCCCGCCTCGCGCGCGTCGATCGGCGAGCGGAAGTTTACGATCTCGCCCGCCAAGCGGATTTCACCGGAATCAGGGATCACTGCGCCGCAGAGCGCCTTGATCAAGGTGGACTTTCCGGCGCCATTGTCGCCGATCACGGCGAGGATCTCGCCGGGATAGAGATCGAAGTCGGCGTGATCGAGCGCGGTGACGCGGCCATACCGCTTGACGAGCTGTCGCCCGACGAGAATGGGTTCGACGCTCACTTGGAGATCCTCCGGATCCATTGGTCGAGAGCGACCGCGACAATGATGAGGACGCCGATGGCGAATTCCTGCCACAGCACGTCGAGGCCGGCGAGCGACACGGCAGAGCGGAAGACCCCGACGATTAGCGCCCCGATCAGCGTGCCGACAATCGAGCCGCGGCCGCCAAACAGACTGGTGCCGCCGATCACCACCGCGGTGATGCTATCGAGGTTGCCGTTGGCGCCGGCGGTCGGGCTGATCGCGCCGATGCGGCCGATCAGCGCCCAACCGGCGATGGCCGCGATGAAGCCCGCCAAAACATAAACGCTGAGCAGGATCCGGTCGGTGTTGATACCGGCCAATCGCGCCGCTTCCGGATCATCTCCGGTGGCATAGATATGGCGGCCATAGGCCGTGCGATTGAGCACGTACCAAAAGACAATCGCCAGCGCGATCAACAGGAAGCTCGCAAGGATAATTCTCGCGCTTCCGATGTTAAAGGGAATGCCCATCAGCTGCAGGAACGGCGCCTTCTCCTCGATGTCCTGAGTGCGGATCGTCTCACTGCGCGAATAAAAAGTGTTGAGCGCCCCGATGATGCTCAGCGTCCCCAGCGTGACGATGAACGGCGGCATCTGCATGCGTGTGACAAGCGCGCCATTGAGCCAGCCGCACAAGAGTCCGCAGATGAGCCCGAGCGGAAATGCGATGAGAACCGGAACGCCGTCAACAACCGCCAATCGTCCCATCACCACCGACGAAATGACCATGATGACGCCGACCGAAAGATCGATGCCCGCGGTCAGGATGACAAGCGTCTGAGCAATTCCCAGGATGCCGATGATCGTCACCTGGGTCAGGACGGTCGACAGATTGCTGCCGGTGACGAAATGCGAGTAGTTGACCGTGCAGCCGAGCAGGAGACCCAGCACCAACACAACGAACGGCACGGTCGTCGGATAGAGATGGAGGAAGCGCTGGATCTCGCCTCGCAAGCGGAACGTTTTCCTCCTCGAACGAGGCCTGCGCCGTCGAAGCGGAGGCCAAGACCTTTTCGAACTCTTGCGGAGTCGGCCTCGACGCTTCGCTCATGGCATCCCCTCGTTCGTTTCCCGGTTCGGCGACTTCTTGCAAAATCGGCGCTCGCGGATGAACCGACGAGCGCCGAGTCCGTGTCCTTCAGTCGATTAAGGACTGAAGTTCCGCCGAAATCAACCCCAGCAGAGCTTCATGCCTTCGTCGGAATTGATCGAGGGGACCCCAGGAACCGGGTGATCGGTCACGAGCTTCTCGCCGGTATCGATGCTCGACAGGCTTCTTGCCTGTCTTCACGTAGTCGACGATCGCCTGCACGCCGTCCGCGGCCATCAGCAGCGGATATTGCTGTGAGGTGGCGCCGATCACGCCGGCCTTGACGCTCTTGATGCCGTTGCAGCCGCCGTCAACGGCGACCACCAGCACGCCCTTGTCCTTGCCAGCGGCCTTCAGCGCCGCATAGCCGCCATCCGCCGATGGCTCGTTGATCGCATAGACGAGATCGATCTGGTCAGCCTTCTGGAGGATCTTCTCCATCGCCGTCCGGCCGCCTTCGTCCGATCCCTGCGGTCACATCGGAGCCGACGATTTGCGGACTGTCGCTCGTCGCGTAGTGCTTCTGATCCTTGACCGGAATGCCAAAGCCAGTGAGGAAGCCATTGTGGCGCAGATAGTCGACGGTCGGCTGGTTGGCGGCCAGATCGAGCGTCGCGATCTTGGCGGTTGCCGCCTTGTCGCCGAGTGTCCCCTTCGCCCACTGGCCGATCAGTTGGCCCGCCTTGAAGTTGTCGGTGGCGAAATTGGCGTCGGCCGCGGTGATCGGATCGAGTGGAGTGTCGAGAGTGATGACGAGAATGCCGGCCTTCCGCGCCTTTTCAATGGTAGGGACGATGGCGGTCGAGTCGCTCGGCACGATCAGGATGCCCTTCGCTCCGGCGGCGATCAGCTGCTCGATGGCCGCAACCTGTCCGTCATTGTCGCCATCGAACTTACCGGCGAGGGCCTGAGTCGTGACGCCGAGTTCTTTGGCCTTTGCCTCAAACCCTTCCCTCATCTTGACGAAGAAAGGATTGGTGTTGGTCTTGGTGATGAGCCCCACCAGGATCGGATCGGCATGCGCCGCGCCCATCAAAGCGATGGAAAGAGCGGCGGCAGCGACGGAAGTCAAAATTCCAGAAATCTTGGACACAGGTTTCCTCCCTCGGATATAAGAGCGGCGGCGTCGACAGTGGCCGCAGCCGCGCGAACGCTTCGCGTTCTTGCGCACAGCGACCCTATTCGCGCCGTCGTGCCTCCATAGGGCAAACTTTTGGCGAAGAGTCAAGGATAATTACATCCAATGGAATAATCCTTGACATCTCACCCCGTCCGGCACAATCATTTGCGGGTCGATGCTTACCAAAATGTAGAGGCGGAGGATGAAGGAGGCGCATGGCGGCGCTCGCGCGTATGCGAGCGGTCGGCCCAAGGGCTCCGAGGTGGCGCTCGCTTCGCCGTTGGTCGCGGTCGCTGCGACGAATGTCGGCGGCGCGAATCAGGCGGGCGTGCGGCTCTACAACGAGCGGCTGCTGCTATCGCTAGTGCGTCGTTTTGGTGCATTGTCGAAAATCGAAGTCGCGAGGTTGACGGGGCTTTCGGTGCAATCGACCTCAGCTATCATGAACCGGCTGCACGCGGACGGGCTGCTAAAGCGCGAGGCTCCGTTGCGCGGCCGGGTTGGACAGCCAACGATTCCCATGTCGGTCGATCCCGAAGGCGCCTATTCGTTCGGGCTCAAAATCGGGCGGCGCAGTTGCGATCTGGTGCTGATTGATTTCCGCGGCGCCATTCGGGAGCGCGCTCACCGTGCGTACGCGTTTCCGACGCCAACCATGATCCTCGATTTCGTCCGGACCTCGCTGCCGTCGCTCTCCAACTCGCTTGTCGCGTCGCAGAAGCGGAAGATCGCCGGCCTTGGAGTCGCGGCGCCGTTCCAGTTGTGGAACTGGGAGGCTGAGATCGGCGCGCCCACGGGCGCAATGGACGCTTGGCGACACTTCGACGCGGAGAGCGAAATTGCCGCCGTCTGCTCTTATCCGATCACGCTGTGCAATGACGCTACCGCCGCTTGTGCGGCTGAGTTCTTCTTCGGCCGCTGCTGGCGCTATCGCGATTTCTTGTATTTCTTCATCGGCGAGTTTCTGGGCGGCGGATTGGTGCTCGACGGCGCGCTGCGGCCTGGACGAACGGGTAACGCCGCTGCGTTGGGATCAATGCCGATAATGGTGAAAAGCATCGGCGGCGCCACCCCCCAGCTGATTGCCTGCGCCTCCATCTATCAACTGGAGCGCAGACTCGAGGCAGCGGGAATCGACGCCTCCTCGATCTGGGCGGCCCCCGATTCGTGGGCCGAATACGGGCCGCAACTCGACGACTGGATCGAAGAGGCGGCGTCGGCCCTGGCCTTTGCGACTGTCGCCGCGACCTCGGTCATCGATTTCGAGGCGATCGTGATCGACGGCGAAATGCCGGCGACTGTGCGCGAGCGTCTGACGACGCGTACGGCGCAATTCTTCACCACCCTCGATCGGCGCGGTCTCAGCGACGTAGAGATCGTCTCGGGAGGAATTGGGGCTGACGCGTGCGCGATCGGCGGCGCGGCTTTGCCGCTCATCAAGAATTTCTCTCGCGATCGAGAAGTTTTGTTCAAGGATGCGATGAAGCTGGCGAGCTGAGATCAAAGTGTCAGGCGCGCGCCTGACCTTGGCTAGCGCCCCGCCGATCGGTAAGCTTTTGGTCGCGAGGGCCCGGATGGACCGCCCCGAGGGACCGCAGCTTCACTCTACGACCAAAGAGAGGCGTCATGGCCGCACGCATTGTCAAGGTCGAGCCATTCGATCTCGTCGTCTTTGGCGGCACGGGCGATCTGGCTTACCGGAAACTCTACCCCGCGCTCTTTCATCGCGAGCGCAGTGATCAGTTTTCCGAGCCGACCCGGATCATTGCAGCGTCGCGCCGCCACCTCGACCGCAATGCATTCCGCGCATCGGTCCTGGACGCTTTGACGAAATTCAATGTCATCGACGATGAGGCCGGCGCGGCCAGAGAGCGATTTCTTTCCCGTCTCCATTATGTCGCCGTCAACGCCACCGGCGACGAAGGATGGGCGGACCTGAAGGCGCTGCTCGGTCCCGACGAACGCATCCGCGCCTACTATCTCGCAACCGGCCCAGACCTGTTCGGCCCGCTAGCGAAGCGCCTCGGCGCCGAGGAACTCGTGACTCCGCGCTCGCGCATCATCGTCGAGAAGCCGATCGGTAAGGATGGCGAGAGCGCGGCGGCGATCAATGATGTGATAGGTTCGGTGTTCCTCGAGCGTAATATTTTCCGCATCGATCACTATCTCGGCAAGGAATCGGTGCAGAATCTCATGGCGCTGCGCTTCGCCAACATCCTGCTCGAGCCGCTATGGAACAGCGCGCACATCGATCACGTGCAGATTACCGTCGCCGAGACGCTCGGCGTCGAAGGCCGCGGCGGCTACTACGAAGAAGCAGGCGCGATGCGAGACATGGTCCAGAACCACATGATGCAGCTCGTTTGTCTCGTCGCCATGGAGCCGCCGAATTCGCTCGAAGCGGACTCCCTGCGCGATGAGAAACTCAAAGTGCTGAAAGCTCTGCAGCCGATCGACGGGACCAACGCCTCAAGTCTTACCGTGCGCGGCCAATATCGAGCCGGCTTCGCCGACGGCGGCCCGGTTCCCGGCTACCTGCAGGATATCGGCAAAGAGCAGAGCGACACAGAAACATTCGTGGCGCTCAAACTCGGCGTCGCCAATTGGCGATGGGCAGGCGTTCCGTTCTATCTGCGCAGCGGAAAAAGGCTGCCGCAGCGGTTCTCGGAAATCGTCGTCGGTTTCCGTCGCGTGCCGCACGTCATATTCCCGATGCATCCGGAGGGCATACCGCCCAATCGCCTCGTGATGCGGGTGCAGCCGGACGAAGGGATCAAGCTGTGGATGATGGTCAAGGAGCCAGGCCCCGGCGACATGCGGCTGCAACACGTGCCGCTCGACATGAGCTTCGCCAAGGCCTTCGGCGTGGCTCCCGCGGACGCCTACGAGCGGCTATTGATGGATGCGCTGCGCGGCAATGCCGCCCTGTTCATGCGGCGCGATGAAGTCGAGGCTGCTTGGAAATTTGTCGATCCGATTCGCGAGGCCTGGGCGCAGTCGGGCGAGCCCCCGCGCCCGTATGCCGCCGGCACATGGGGACCCAACGCGTCCGTCGCCCTGATCGAACGCGATGGGCGGACCTGGAACGAGGAATACGAATGATTCAGACCGATTTCCATCGCCGGGAATTCGCCGATGGCGAAGAGCTCGCGCAGGGCTTGGCCGAGTGGACCGCGGAGCGCCTGCGTTTGGCGGTAGCAACCCAAGGGGTCGCGCTGCTCGTCGTCTCGGGCGGCAAATCTCCGGCGCGGTTCTTTGAACGCCTGTCGAATCTCGAGCTCGACTGGACCCGAGTTCGCAGTGACTCTCGCCGACGAGCGGCGCGTGGCCGACGACAGTCCGCGATCGAACGCTCGATTGGTGCGGGAGACGCTGCTGCGCAATCGCGCGGAAGCTGCGACCTTTGCGCCGCTCGCAGACGCCCGTTTGCCCGAGGATCAGGAACTCGCCGCGGCAAGCGCCCGCATCGCCAATCTACCCTCGCCAGCCGACGTCGTCGTGCTCGGAATGGGCGACGATGGACACACCGCGTCATGGTTTCCCGGCGCCGACGGCCTCGCCGAAGCGATGGATCCGGCGGCCCGGCAGCTGGTCGCTCCGATCCGGGCGGCGAACGCCGGCGAGCCGCGCCTTACGCTCACCGGGCGCATGATCCTCCGCGCGAGAGCGATCGCGCTCGAGATCCAGGGCGAGGCAAAGCTCGCCACTTTCGCTGCCGCGCTCGAGCCCGGCCCCGAGGAAGCAATGCCCATTCGCGCCGTGCTTCGACGCGCGGCCGATCGGCTCACCGTGTTCAGCGCCGCGCAGGCCTGATGCGGCCGGTTTCGCAGCAGACGAGGGAAACCCAATCGATTTGGCTCGACGCCTTTACGCTTTGACGAAAGGACAGCCGCCCTTGTCCAAGGGCCGAAAGGCGTCGTCGGGTTTGATCGTCGCGACGAGCTGGAAATAGTCCCAATCGTATTTCGACTCGGCGGGCGTCTTGGCTTTGTAGAGATACATCGGATGGAGCTTGCGTCCATCGACGCGTATGATTCCCTTGCCGAACAACGGGTCGTCGGTCGGGATCGCCTTCATCGTATTAACCACCTTGACGCCGTCGTCGGCGCTTTTGATCTCAGCCACCGCTTTCATCAGATGCTCGGTCGCTGCATACATGCCGGCGTGCATGTCGTTTGGCATCATCCTCTTGGGGTGAACCGCCTGAAACCGCTTGGCGAAGGCGCGCGTTCCCTCGTTCGCGTCCCAGTAGAAGCCGGTGCAGATCCTCGCCCCGGCGACGATGTCGAGACCGAGAGACGGAATGTTGGTGATGTTGAGGATCAGGCCGGCAAGGCGCTGCTTCTCGCCAAGACCGAATTCATGCGCCTGTTTGATGCAATTGTTGAGGTCGCCGCCCGCATTGGCTAGTCCGACAGTGTCGGCGCCGGAATTCTGCGCCTGCAGGACAAACGACGAAAAGTCGGCGGTATTGAGCGGATGGCGCACCGACCCCACGACCTTGCCGCCCGAAGCCTGAACCGCAGCGGCGCAATTGGCTTCGAGATCTTTGCCGAATGCATAGTCGGCGGTGATGAAGAACCAGCTTTTCCCGCCGGCCTCCGTCAGAGCTTTGCCCAGGCCCGTGCCCAAGGCGTAGGTATCGTAGGTCCAATGGACGAAATTGCGCGAGCATTTCGGGCCGGTCATGACCGAGGACCCGGCGCCTGAGCCGATGGCAGCTTTGTTTTTCTCCTGCGCGACCGCGATCACTGCCAGCGCGACCGCCGAATTCGGCAAGTCCATGACGACATCGACATTCTCCGAGTTCGAACCATTGGCGCGCGATCGCGGATCCGACATCGGGCTTGTTCTGATGATCGGCGGAGACGATTTCGACCGGTACACCCAATGCCTTCGAGAAGTCGTCCGCGGCGAGCTGAGCAGCGACGACCGATCCGACGCCCTGATAGTCGGCATAAACGCTCGACATGTCATTGAGGATGCCGACCTTGAGCGGCCGCGCCCCGTGGGCGCGAACGACACTCGGCGCGAGCGCGAGCGCCGCGCCCCCGACCAGGAGCTGTCGTCGATTCGGCCATTTCGCCGCGTTCATTCTGGCCTCCTTGGCGTGCGTTTCCGTGCGGGTCCCTTGCCGGGCCCGTGTCCGATCGAGTGTGGCTCGTCACGCCGACCGAGACAAGACATCGCGCGGGGACAGAGCAGTCGATGCGGAGGTCGTGGCCTCCGCCCGGCGGCCAAATAGCCCCAAGCAAAACCAAGCAATTCCAAGCAAGACTGCTTGGCTTTGCTTGGCTTTATTCGTCCGATTCGGGACTTTTCAGTGGGTTACGGCGGGAAAAATATAAAAAACCCTCCCCCCTCCCACGTCGCCCTCGGACTTCCAGCGAGGGGGTGGATTCGATTCCTCCGGTGGAAAGACGTATAGCATCGATTTCTGATTTTCGCAAGCAAAATTCCATGAAACCATCGGCAGCACAAGATATGCCCCGTATCGCAGAGCGCTGTCTGTTCGGTTGGGGCCGGCGGGCGCCTTTGCCGGGAAGTGGAAGCCTTGGCGCCGGGCTTCCGGTTCTCATTCCCGATCCGGCGGATCCCTCTGCGCATCATCCCTCTAGACTTTTGACCATAAGGCGTTCTCTTAAGCGCGCGAGGGCGCTCAGACGCTCCGACGTCGCGCCTAAGTCTCGTCGCCATGCTCGAGGGCCAATTCGTGCTCACCAAGAAGGGAAAATACGGTCTCAAAGCCATGGTCCATCTCGCCGGGCTCGCCCCTGACGCGCTGGCTCAGGCTCAGGATATCGCCAAGACCAATTCGATTTCAAAAAAGTTCCTCGACCACATCCTGACCGAGCTGCGCCACGCCGGCCTAGTCTATTCCAAGAAGGGCAAGGGCGGAGGCTACGCGCTCGCCCGTCCGGCGCATGAGATTCGAATTGGCGCGATCGTGCGCGCCCTCGATGGACCGCTTGCCCCCATTTCCTGCGCTTCCGTGACCGCTTATCGACCGTGCGACGATTGCGGCGATCTGAGATCCTGCCCGGTCCGGCTGATTATGGTCGCGGCGCGCGACGCCATTGCGAACGTGCTCGATCGCCGCACGCTGGCTGAAATGCGGGCGCTCTCGCCTGGCGGCGAATTGGCGCTGATGTATGACATCTAGAGGCGGCCGTTGGCGTGGAGCCACGCTCTTCGACCGACCGGGACACGCTACTGCGGGCGAAACCGTCGGAC
>CAWANG010000016.1:0-216172 GCA_963783175.1 uncultured Alphaproteobacteria bacterium | reverse complement strand
GGCGTCGGCGACGCGCTCGGGCTCGTTCTCGTCGAGCGGATCCGGCAGGCCGGTGCGCACGTTGCAGAAGGCGCATGCGCGGGTGCAGGTATCCCCCATGATCATGAAGGTCGCGTGGCGCTTGTCCCAGCATTCGCCGATGTTGGGGCAGCGCGCCTCCTCGCAGACGGTCGCCAGCTTGAGCTCGCGCACCAGGCTCAGCGTCTCGGAATAGATCGGCGAGCCGGGCGCGCGGACGCGGATCCACGGCGGCTTGCGCGCGACCGGCTGGTCGGGCCGATGCGCCTTCTCCGGATGGCGCGGCGGCGCGGGCGCAGCGCGCTCGGCGAGCGTATCGATGAGCCGGGTCATGGCGCACGCTTCTAGGACCGGGCCGCACGGCGGTCAAACATCGTCGCCAAACCCGCTCGCGCCCGGCGATAGACTGCTGATAGGCTTGGCCCCGCGCGCTCGCCGGCCCGGGCGAGCCCTGCGACAGGAAATCATGGCTGAGCTCGTCGATCGGCCTGGCCTCATGCTGGTCGTCTCGTTCGTCGCTCTCATCTCGCTGCCATGCTTGGCGTCGTCGCCCAGAAGGCCTGGAACCCGGTCAAGGCCAGCGATCATAGCGAGCTTGCGATCGTAATCGGCCGCGCTGACACTGCTCGGCCTCATCGTCGGGTTCAGCTTTGCGATGGCGATCAGCCGCTATGACCAGCGAAAGAATCTCGAGGAGGCCGAGGCGAACCGATCGGCACGGATATGTGCGCGCCGACCTGATGCCTGAGAGCGCCGCCGCGGCGGCGCGGACACGCTCAAGCGATATCTCGATCAGCGCATCTGTTCTACGTGACCGCCGAACAGGGCGAGCTCGAGCGCATGGCGCGGAGCCGCAAGGTCGGGGCCGATCTTTGGGCGTCGGCGCGTCGCTCGCCGCCGCCCAGCCGACGCCCGTCTCGGCGCTTGTCGCCTCGGGCATGAACGACGTGCTCAATTCCGCCGATTCACCACGGCCGCCTGGCTCGATCGGATCCCGATTCCGGCATGGTGGCTTATGGTCATGATCGGCGTCGGCGCAAACGTCACGCTGGGGTTCCGCGCCAGGCGCTTCAACTCGCTGCTTCTCCTCGTCGTCCCCCTGACCGTGTCGGTGTCCTTCTTCCTGATCGCCGACATCGACAGCCCGCGCGGCGGCGTGGTTCAGGTGCTGCCGCAGAACTTGACCCGGTTGGCGGGGTCTTTGAGCGCGCGATGAGTCGCGGCTGAAGCCGTCTCGCGCCGGCGAACGGTTTCCGCGACCGCGCGCCTGCGCATGAGGAGCATCATCGCGACCGCCGCGTTCAGCACCATAAGCGTCGCCGGGTAGAATGATGTAGCAAACGAGATCGGGTCCATCGCCATCAGCGAGGGGACGAACTTCGCCCCGTTCAGGGCGAAACTCGTGACGCTGTCTTTCTCGGCTAAGACCAGCCGCGGGTGAAAGTCGGACCATAGCCGAGCGCATCGATGAGGGTCGTCAGCGCAGCCGCCACGTTAGCCTGCCTGGTGAAGAGGTAGACCACGAACACCGCGCCGCCGGCGACCAGGAACGCCCATTCCCGGCGGGAAAAACTCCGTTCGCCCCGCGCGACGCTGACCGCGACGAACAAAAAGCAGATGATCGTCATCGCCATTAATGTCCAGCTGCCCTGGCGCGCGCCCTCGTCGCGCTGGACCAGAAAGCCGGTGAGGCTCAGGATTCCGAACAGGAACCAGGACAGCGGATGAGGCCGGACCTCGCCGCGCAGGGTCTGGGCGATGTAGATGACGGCCGCAAGGACCGCCAAGGCGACCGAGACAAGTCCGAGCGCGTCCCGCCAGTCGCCCGTCATTCTCGCTGCCTCTCAAAGACGCGCGAGCGTCGCAATGCAGCCCGTCGCCCGCGGCCTGCCCTCGGATAAGCCGAGCTTTGTGACGCGGCTCACCGACAACTCGGATGCGCGCGTAGTAACCCGTGTTGGTGTCGTCGCTCGGGGGGCGAAGCGCAGGGGAACGACCCCTCATGAAATGTGGCGCTTTGCAAGGGGAAGCGGACGGCCATCGCGCATGAATGGAGGAGGTCAACCATGGCGTACGTCGATCTCGGTGAACTGGGCTACTATACATTGAGCGAAAACTCTGCCGTGACTCTGTCAAACTCAGAGGGACAAGAATTCCGGCCGGGCCAATGGTACAGGGCAGCCCCTTGGCTCGATAGCGACAATTCCCTGGCGTTTCAATCGTTATCGGCGACACAGGCAGTTGGCCGAACCGCTACGGCGAGGCCGTCTGGATCGACAACAACGGCAACGTGAATATCGCGCTGACGATCCTCAATGTCGGCACGGGAACGGCGGCGGTCGGGGTCAGCGCCAGAGCTGGGAGAATGACCATGAAAGTCCATGTTTTATTCGACGATGCCGGACATATTCATGCGATATCGCATCCGGTCCCGCGAAAGGGCGCCAAAACCGCGAAGGGCGCGAAGCCCGGGACGCTCGGAGGATTCCGTCCGCATGCCAGCCAGCACATGGCGACGGTGGAGGTTCCCGCCGAAGCCGCTGGCCTCACGCATGATTCCGTGCGCATCGAACATCGCGCCGGCCAACCGCACCTAGTCGCAAAGACGAAGTAAAACGAAGTCGGGTTTGGCGCCATGGCGCGCCTCAAACCCGTGCGAGCGTTGCGATGTAGAAGCCGTCGGTCCCGGTCGCCCTTGGACTCAGGCGGAAGCCTGGCCCGAAGACCGAGAGATGCTCGGCGAGGACCGGTAGGCCAGCGGAACGCGCCTGGGCGGCGGCGTCGACCGGCAGGACATCGTCGTGGCGGGTCATGAATGCGGCGATCCGATCCTCGTTCTCGGCCCGCAGGACCGAGCAGGTGATGTAGACGATACGCCCGCCACGCTTGACAAACCTCAAAGCGTCATCAAGGGTTTCGTCCTGGTTCTTGATGCGCTGCTCGAGCGCGCCGGGGCGGATGCGCCACTTGGCGTCTGGGTTGCGCCGCCATGCGCCCGAGCCGGTGCAGGGAGCGTCTATCATGACCAGATCGCAGCGTCCTTCGAGGTCGGCGAGCACGTCCTGCTGACCCCGCGGCGCCCGGACCTGGACGTTGCGAGCGCCCGACCGGGCGAGCCGGGCGAAGATCGGCTGAAGCCGCCTCGGGTCGTCGTCGGCGGCGTAGATCTGGCCCTGGTTCGCCATTGCCGCGGCGAGCGCGAGGGTCTTGCCGCCGGCGCCGGCGCAAAGATCGAGGACCTGCATGCCGGGCTTCGCTTCGGCCAGCAGCGCGGCAAGCTGCGAGCCCTCGTCCTGGATTTCAACGAGGCCTTTGACATAGGAGGGGTCGGACGCCAGCGGCGGGGCGCGCCCATCTGGGCGCATGGCGATGCGCAAGCCGACCGGAGAGAATGGCGTCGGCTCGGGCGCGAGATAGGAAAGCGCGGCGAGCGCCTTGTCGCGGGCGCCCTTGAGCAGGTTGACGCGCAGATCGACCGGCGCCCGCTCCGCCAGCGCCCTGCCCTCGGCCGCCGCCTTTTCACCGAAGCTCGCCTCGAACTGCGGCGCGACCCATTCGGGAAAATCGCCCGCCACATGCGGCGGCGCGCCGGCAAGGTCGGCCTCGGCGAGGCGCGCGCGCTCGGCGTCGGCAAGCTTCGCTGGCGCATGCCCCTCGCCCGAGAACAGAGCCGCGATCGCCTCGACGTCGAGGCCGCGCGTCTGCCTCAGCGCGCCGAGGATTTCGGCGCGAGGCGTCGCCTCGCCCATGATCCAGGCGGACGAGCTCTTCTTTCGCAGCGCGTCATAGACGAGGCTCGAGATCGCCGCGCGGTCGCCCGAGCCGGCGAAGCGATGGGCGAGGCCCCAATCCTTCATCGCATCGGCCGCCGGGCGGCGTCGGACGTCGATGTCGGTCAGAACTTCGACAGCGGCGGCAGCGCGCGCAGCGGGCGTCACGGGAGATATCTCGGACGCGGGAACTTCGTTTCCCATTGCGTTGCCGAGGCTGCAATCGGCCTTCGTTCGCAAGTGACAAATGTCACCGGCAGCGCCGATCGGTCCCGATGTCGCGCGCGTCGACGACCCGGCCATTCACACTGGTGAGCTGGACACACTGGCGCGTTTCGGGATTGAAGTAGATTCCGGCTATTGCTCCGCCCGCCACCGAAGTGCCGACGTTCCTGTATCCGCGAGACGCCATAGCGCCCAACGCCTGGACGGGTTCCATTCCGTGAACGTTGGGAATTCCAATTGTCGGGCCTCGCTCCTGTCCCCAATGGCGCGGCCGCTCCCCGCCCCCGCCCTCTTCTTGTGCGGCGCGGCATCCCTGCCTGTAAGAGTGGCTGTACTGGGCCGCCCCCTCGTCGTATCGGCCGGCGAGACAATCATAATAGCCGCGATTGTATTCGGGTGGACCGGCGACGGCCGCCGAGGCGGCCACCGACAAGGCGAAAGTCGCCGCAGCAATGGCGATCAGGCTCCTCAAGGGCTTCTCCCGCTGGTCTTCTCAGGCGACGGTAGGAGGTTGCTCGTCAAATGGAAAAACCTCGAAGTGATAAAGACGAGGCAGAGAAAGTCGCTTGGCGAGCTCGTCGCGCCACAGACCGGTCGGTCAGTTAGTCTCTTTCATCCGACCCCGCAATGTCGGCTCGGCGTCGCAATGTCGGCGAGGACTTCGATGCGGCGCGCGCGGCGGGGGTCATGCGCCCTCTTGCCGCAAATCTCCTGCCGGCGCAAAGGCGCGCGAGCGCGCTCCTCCCTGTTGGGAAGCTCTGCGGCCTGCACTCCAGTCGTCGGAGCCGATCGCGCCCTTATTTGGATGCGCCGGCTCGCGCAGGCTTCCGCCTTCGTCCCCTGGCCGCGGAGGCCCGCTTTGCGGGCGCCGTCTTCTTGGCGGCCGCTTTCTTTGCCGCTCCCCTTTTGACGGCGACCTTTGCTCTCGCCTTTGGTTCGGCGGCCTTCTTCGCCCGCGCGTGCTTCACGTGGATGCGCTCGACCTCGCGGGTCGGCGCATGCTCCTGCGCCCATGCGACCGCGGTCTCGAACGAAACCGGCTGCTGGTAGACCAACTCATGATTGAGCGCGCCGGTCTTCTCGTGTTGCCAGATATAGGTCACCGAGCTCTCGGGCTGGCCGTCTTCGTACGAGGTGTAGACGACAAGGCACGGCGGGGACGGGATAAAAACGTCGAGATCGCCGATCCCGACGCTGGTCCATGAAAGCAGGGTCGCCATACGAACTCTCCATCCGTTGGCGGCGGCAACGAGCTGCCGGTCCGCGATAATCTAAATTGCTTCGCATATTGCGAGATCGCTTGCAAAACAAAGCGGAATACGGCGTTCTGCCGCCGTGGCGACAGCGGAAATGCGTTTGCCGCGTCAATGAGGTCGAGCTGGCGATTTCGCCCAAAAGCAAATGGCTCAGCGCCGGCTCGTCGCGTCAACGGGCGTGAGCCGCGCCTCGGCGAGAAAGCCGCGGCGGTCGGGGCGTCGACCCTCGACCGGCTGAGCATGGTTCTCGCCGCTTTACCAGCCGTCGGCGGTTGGTTAGTCTTTTCGATTGCGGCCCGTGACTGCAGGGCGCATGGAGGGGGCGGATGAAAAAGGCGTTCTTGGGCCTGCTGCTGGTTGTCGCGTGGCTGGGCTCGTTCCCCGCTTATGCAACGACATATACTTACGACGTCGACTATAGCTTCGGGCTTATTCCGGCCGACGGCGAAATCACCGGCTTCATCACTACGTCCTGCAATTCATGCGTTCTGACTGCGAGCGATGTTCTGTCGTGGTCATTCACGGCAAGTGACGGCACGAGCGACAGTTCATCGAATCCCACCTCCGGGATAAACGCATCGGGAATTATTCTCGAGGCGACTCCGAGGGGAATCTTCACCGCCGCGGACGCCACGGTCGGGGGTTATTTTGCGTTCTGCAGCGACATAGCGAACAACGGATCGGACTGCTTCAAGACGGCGGGACTGAATGTGGATAATATCCTTGAGGGGCCGGATCAGGGGTCCCCCTACTATCATATCAGTTGGGAGGAGAAATCGTCAGCTATTGGGAAGTACTCGACCGACGGCGGCGCTCCTGACAATCCGAACGGGCCCGGATACGAATTTCCTGTTATTGAGCTTACCGTCCCGGAACCGCCAGCCTGGGCGATGATGATCATCGGCTTTGCCGGTTTGGGCTTCGCCGCCCATCGGCGGCAGAGGCATGGGCCGAAACTCCGAACCGCCTGATGCGTGCGCCCACATGACCGAAACAGCGAAGCTTGAAGCCCGGCTCCTCACCGCCGCCGAACTCGAGATGGTCGCCTTGACCCGGCCGCCCGAGATCGAGCGCCAGTCCTCCGACGAGCTCAAGGTCGCCGGCCGCCGGCTACGGGAGGCGCTTAATCGCGCCAAGGGCATCGCGGCGCGCCAAACGCGCGAGATTCGGGGCAAGGCCGCGCCGCATGGGGCAAGACCGGCGAAGGACAACCTCGGAACGATCGGCAAGGCGCAGGCGCTGCGCGCGGCGCTCGATCGCGTCGAAGCGGAACAGCGCCGCCGGGCGGCTGCGGCTCTGCAGTAGCGACCTCACTGCGGCTTTCCGCCGCCGCGGAGGAGCCAGGCGCCCATTCCGGCGAGCCAGAGCGGAAACGGATAGGCGGCGATCCGCTCAATGCCGCCAGCGCCGAGCCCGAGATCGAACCTGCCCGCCAAGCCCGCGAGCCCCGCGAGGCCAATCAAGCCAAAGCCCAAAGAGAGAAGCCCGACGGCGCGCGGCGCCCGCTTCTCGCGCAATAGTGCCGCGCCGATGAGCGCCGCGCCGGCATTCGACAAAAGCAGGTTCTCCGCCGCCCCGAGATAATGCCAGCCCGGCGCGGCGTCCTCCGGCGCGAGCCCCACGACCGCGACGCCGAGGCCCGAGGCCGCGACGAGCCCGAGCCCAAGCCTCGCCATCCCTCTTGGGAAAAGCGGCCAGACCAGAATCGCGCCGCCCAAGATCAGCACGCCCTGAAGCAGAAACGATGCATTCATCAGCGCATGGAGCGGCGAGCAGCCCGCGCCGTCGGCGCACCGCACCGCCCCAAGATCGCTGATGAAGTTGCGCCGGAAACTGTACCCGCCCCGATAGCCGGTAGCGGCGATCGCCTCGGCGGCGAAATATTGCAGGCAACCCACCCACAGCCACCCGCCCCGCCGCCTCGAGCTCGTGGGCCTCGCTATTGTCCCATCCCCGGCAGCGTTCCCATTCCCTTGCACAGGATCGTCAGCATCACTTCTTCGGCGCCGCCGGCGATCGAGTCGAGCCGGTGGTCGCGGAAGGCGCGGCTCACCGGCGTCTCGTTCATGAAGCCCATGCCGCCCCAATATTGCAGGCAGGCGCTCGGCAGTTCACGCCCCAATCGACCGGCCTTCAGCTTAGCCATCGTCGCGAGCTGCGTCATATCCGCGCCGGCGATCATGGCCTCGGCCGCTCGATAGATAAGCGACCGAAGGAGCTCAATCTCGGTCTGCAGTTCGGCGAGCTTGAAGTGCACCGTCTGGTTGTCCAGAATGCTCCGGCCGAAGGCCTTGCGCTGGCGGGCATAGGCGATCGTTTCGGCGATCGTGCGTTCGTGCGCCTTCAGGCAGGCGGCCGCGATCCACAGACGCTCCTCCTGGAATTGCTTCATCTGGTAGACGAAGCCCTTGCCTTCCTCGCCGATGCGGTTGCGCTTCGGCACGCGCACGCCCTCGAAGAAAATCTGCGCGGTGTCCGAGGCGCGCATGCCAAGCTTGTCGAGCTTGCGCGCGACTGTCACCCCGTTCGCCTTCATCGGCACGCAGATCAGCGACTTGTTGCGATGTTTGGGGCCGTCGCCGGTGTTTGCCAACAGGCACATCCAGTCGGCCTGGGCGCCGTTGGTGATCCACATCTTGCCGCCATCGATGACGTAGTCGTCGCCGTCGGACCGGGCATTGGTTTTGATTTCGGCCACGTCGGAGCCCGCCCCCGGCTCCGAGACGCCGACGCAGGCGACCGCTTCGCCGGAGATCGCGGGCGCGAGGAACTCGCGCCGCAGCGCGTCCGAGCCGTAGCGCGCGAGCGCCGGCGTCGCCATGTCCGTGTGCACCCCGATCGCCGACGGAACCGAGCCGCTCCGCACCGCCCCGAGCTCCTCCGCCATCATCAGGGCATAGGAATAGTCGAGCCCGGCGCCGCCAAACTCGATCGGCTTGTTGAGCCCGAGAAAGCCGAGACCGCCGAGCTTCCTGAAAACCTCGTGCGCCGGAAACTCGCCGGCCGCCTCCCATTCATCGACATGGGGATTGATCTCGGCGGCGATGAATTTCTGGAGCGTGCGACGCGGCTCTTCGTGCTCGGCCGTGAACAACATCAAATGCGCTCCGCTTCCGTCCAAGGTCAACTTCAATCCGAGCCGTCGCCGTCATTCCGAGCGAAGCGAAGCAATCCAGTGGAACGTAGAGCGCCCTTCGGATGGATTGCCTCGTCGTCTCACTCCCCGCAATGACGTTTCATCGTGGTCGGATCATGCACTAAATCTTGCGCATCGCGCCGCCGACCCTGGCGATGAAGGCCTTGCGTCGGGCGTCCGTGGCGACATTCATGTGGTAGAGCGCATGATATTCGGCCCTCGCCTTTCCGCCGGTGAACCAGCGCAGGTAGCGCATCACCGCCTTGCGAGGCGGGTCTCCCATCCATTTCGCCATATACCACGGCCGGCCATAGGTCACGACGCCGACGATTCTGCGCAGGTTGACGAGCGAGGGCTTCACATGCGCGGGATCGGAAAGGTCGAAGGCGACGCCGGGCATCAGCAGTCGATCGCAGAACCCTTTCAGCATCGCCGGCATGCCAAAGCACCAGGTCGGAAACTGCATCACCATCGCCTCGGCCGAAGTCAGGCGATCGATATAAGCTTCGTGCCCGGCGCGGTTCTCAGGAACATCGTGATAGCGCCGGCGCGCCGCCTCCGAAAGCACGGGATCGAACGCTTCGGCGTAAAGATCGAGAAGGTCGACCTCGTGTCCCACGGCCTTGAGCCCGGCGAGCGCCTCCGCGCGGATGGCGGCGTGGAAACTCTCCGGCAATGGGTGGCAGTAGACGTAAAGGACACGCATCGACCCGATCCCCAACCATTGACGCGCCCGCTTGCCGGCGCTGCTCCCCGGCCTTAGCCCATCCCGGGCAGGCGCCCATGACCTACAAGGAATTCTTCCGCGAACGCCAGGCCGCCCGTTACGGCGACGGCGGAACGAGGGGCATGCGCTGCTGCTGAGCCTGCGGCGGTCGCGACGAAGACGTCTCGCGGGCGCAGCTCATAATCCTTTCGCCTTGAAGTACTTCAGCATCGTCCAGACGGCAGCCTGCTGTTCATCGTCCATCTCATTGGGGTCGAGGTGCATGAGAAGGATTTCCGATGGTTTCTTGTCCTCGATCCGAGACGTGACCGGTTGAGACGGTGACGTTCCCGCTCCGGCGTCCGCTGTCTTCGCCTGTCCGGACGACGGTTTCTTGCGCGGCGTCAGGGACCGGGGCTTTCGACCCTTGAGCACGCGGGCGCTTATTTTCACGCCTGCGTCGTTCGCGGCATAAAGAAAGAACGTCACGCACTTCTGAACGACCGCGTCCGCAGCCGGGAAGGCCTTCCGGAACGCCCCGTTGAAATGGGATGGGGTCGCGGTTTCGAGCTCGATCGCGAACATGGGCGCGTATTCCTGCCGAAGGAGTTCCAAGAGCTTCCCGGGCCAATTCCCTGCGCCGTGGGCGGTCACGAGTTCGGTCAAACGCTGTGTCGGGCGTCCATCGTCTCCGATGAGACCGAGGAACCGAAGCGCATGCATCAGCTGGGTGCCGACCACGCCTGAGAAGTGCGTCAAAACGCTTCGGTCGATGCGTGAGGGAACGCCCTCCTCGCTCAGATCCTGGATGAACGTCTTGAAGGTCCGATAGGACGTGTAGGGAGGCGTTCTCGCGGACTTCGCCTGTTCCGGACTGACGCCGAGCATGCCCGTCTCCCATCGGTTCGGAACGCGTGCTACCCGCATTCGCGCCCCGTGGCAAACATACCGTATATGCGACCTGGGTTGGACTGTTCGAAATACGCGATTGCGTCGACAACATTTACACGTAACACAATGAAGTTAATAGATATTTACCGTATGAAGCCGCGCCTTGACCGTTGCGAAGTCCGAGCGGCCTCCCACGAAGAGAATAGCGGTTGCCAGGACTGATCCCTCCAAGCCGGGAGGGCGAGCCAATGGAGCGCAAAATGCTGTGGACGGCGGAGGCGATCGAGGTCCTCAAAAATCTGGCGCTCGCGGGAAGAAGCGCAAGCGTCATCGCGGCGACGCTCGGCGCAGCGTCCCGCAACGCGGTGATCGGCAAGGCCAATCGAATCGGGATCAGGCTCAACGGCGATGGGCGCGCCGCAACGTTCGACGGGCTGCAAGCGGGCAAGCATGGACGCAGGCCTGCGCGCGGCGAGCAAAGCTTGGCCTCCTCCCTCTCGCGCGCGCCGGACAGGAAGGCGGCTTGGGCTTTTGCCGAGGCCGAGGTTCAGGAGATGCGCCGGGTAGGGTTCGAGGACATCCACGAATCCGCCTGCCGATGGCCGCTCGGCGATCCGATGAGCGGGGATTTCGCTTATTGCGGGCTCAATCGCGCGAAGGGCCGCTCCTACTGCGCCGGCCATTGCCGGATGGCCTATCAGCCGCCAAAGGCCAGAGGGAGGCCCGGCCGCCATGCGCGGCGATGGTCGTACTCACCCGGCCGCTGAGGAAGGATTTGCGCCCGCCCCCGGCGCCGCGGCCGCCAACCGGCGCGCGATGGCGAGGTCGGAACGAAAGGCGCATGTAGCCGCTACTGGACGGACTTCGGAATCGAGACCCTTTGCCGCCTTTCAAGGTCGATCGAAGGGTGGGCTGCGGACATTCCGCCGCCCCTAGCTGGCAAGCGCTCGCGCGTAACCACCGGGTGCTTGGCCCACATATCGGCTGAACGCGGTGCTGAAGGTGCTCGCCGAACTGTACCCGACCCGTTCGGCGACCTCCGAAAGCGTCACGTCGTGGCGGCGTAACAAGTCTTTCGCGACGGCCATCCGCCAGGCGAGGAGGTATTCCATCGGCGGTACGCCGACGATGCGCATGAAGCGGTCAAAGAAGGCCGAGCGCGAGAGCGCGGCTTCCCGCGCCAGTTCGACCACCGTCCAGGAACGGGCGGGATCGCCATGCATCCGTCGTATCGCGGCCGACACGCGCGTATCCGCCAGACCGCGCAGCAGGCCCGGTGGCGTGTCATCGCCCTGCAGCGTCCGCAGCGCTTCGATCAGCAGCACTTCGACAAGCCGCGAGAGCACGAGATCGCGGCCCGGCCTGCGTTCGCGGGCTTCTTCGCCCAAGAGCCGCGTCAGCGTCGTGAGCCGGTCGGCGCCGCGCATGTGCACCAACGCCGGCAGCAGCGACACCAGAAGTTCGGCGTCGGGCGAGTCGAAGACGAAGTAACCGCCGAGCAGCCGCACATCAGGATCGCCATCGGGCCTTCCGTGGCGAACCTCATCGACCGGGGGCGCCGCCTTGGGGTCGATGACCTCGGGCGTCACCGGCTCGAAGCCCGACATGACGAAGCCGGGCGTGGCCGGCAGGAGCACGAAGTCGCCAGCCTCCAGCGTTATGGGCGCCTGGCCATCGACATGGAGGCGACAGCTGCCCTCCAGCACCGCGCAGAAGCTGGGCTCTCCAAAGTCGGAGTAGCGAACCCCCCAGACGCCGGCGCCGCTGATGCCCTTGGCGAATACGGTTCGCGGCCGGAGCAGCGCGATGACTTCGGAGAGTGGATCGGTCATTTTCCGGACCAT
Source organism: uncultured Alphaproteobacteria bacterium (assembly GCA_963783175.1). Classification (GTDB taxonomy): domain Bacteria; phylum Pseudomonadota; class Alphaproteobacteria; order Rhizobiales; family Beijerinckiaceae; genus Roseiarcus. The sequence continues at coordinate 204,326 of CAWANG010000016.1, read as the reverse complement.
AGCCAACGAAAGATGGACTTACAACCGTAGATAGTCCGATGGCCTGCGCGTAAAAGTCGCGTCATCAAAATTTGAAGGAGACGGCTATGAAAACTGTACTGATCACGGGCTGCTCATCGGGCTACGGCCTGGAAACCGCCCGCCATTTCCTGGCCAAGGGATGGAAAGTCATCGCGACGATGCGGACGCCGCGGTCGGGTATTCCGCCGAATAGCGATCGCCTGAGGATGCTGCCTCTGGATGTCACCAGCCCCGAGAGCATCGCGACGGCCATCGACTCGGCCGGTCCCATCGACGTGCTGGTCAACAACGCCGGAATCGGCTTGATCGGAGCGCTCGAAGCGACGCCCATGTCCAAGACGCGCCAGGTGTTCGAGACCAACACATTCGGCGTGATCGCGATGACCCAGGCCGTCGTGCCTCAGTTCCGCGCGCGCAGGTCCGGCGTGATCGTCAACGTGACGTCGAGCACAACGTTGGCGCCCATGCCCCTGGCCTCGATCTACACGGCCAGCAAAATGGCGATCGAAGGATTCACCGGATCACTCGAGCATGAGCTTCGAGCCTTCAACGTGCGCGTCAAGCTGGTTGAGCCCGGATATGGCCCCACGACACGCTTCACGCAAAACACCGACGTGCGTCTCGAGGACGTCATTCCGGAACCCTACGCGACCTTCGCCCAGCCGATACTCGCGGCGTTCGCGCAGCCGGGACTTGTGACGACCGAGGCCGACGTGGCGGAGGCTGTGTGGCGCGCCGCCAATGATGAGTCCGGGCAGCTGCAATTCCCGGCCGGTCCCGACGCCGTAGCGCTGGTCCGCGAATACGGCGCCTCACCGATGTACACAACGGCTCGCTTCGCACACTTTACCTCGAGCCCGGCAACAGGCCCTTAGGCTAATGTGATTCCGGCTGCGCGGCTTCCCCCCGTGGGACTCAAGTGACACACACACTTTGACCACTAGTTGAGGCGGCGCGGGCTACTCTGGGCGCGCCCGTTGCCGGCGCATAGGCACAGCCGGAAGTGTTAGTAAGCGGCGCCGGCGGGCGGCGGCCCGCCGAAAGCGCCGCCGACCACCTGGAAGGGCGCTACGGCGACTCCGCCGGCCGCATTGAACGGCGCCGCGAACGGGCCACCGTAGCCGGTAGCCGGGGCGTACGTGTAGCCGGGGCCGCCGAAGAGCGCCGACACTCCGCCAAGGACTCCGCCGACGATCCCGCCCACTATGCCGCCGGCGCCGTAAAAGACGGCCCCAACGGCCTGGCCGGTTCCGCCTACGACGCTGCCCACCGCCCCCACGGGCCCCCAGGCGTAACTCGCGGTCTGCACGGGCACGGGCGCGGGCTGCGCATGAACGACGATCTGACAACTCGCGACATGATGGGCGTAGTGGCGATAGTGCGCATAATGCGTGTGCGAATAGTGTTTTTGAGCGGAGTACTCTTGCGCCCAAGCTGGAGCGGCGATGGCGAACCCCAGCGTCGCGATCCCGATCGTCGCCACGGATAGACCAAGCGGCGTGCTGAATGACATGAAACGACCTCCTATGGCGGGCAATCTCCACCGTTACGCCACTCAACGACCCAGAAGACAAAATGGCTATCTTTGACGCCAGCGCCCGGCTCACATTTTCGTGAACGACGCGAAGCCGCCGATTTTTCAGAAGGCAGAAACCTCCGCGATGCGGCCCGCGGTAAAGCGACGTACCCGCATCGGGCGCCAAGCCCGGATCTGACCACGAGCGGGCCGGAAACAATGATCGTTCCGCCGGCGGCAGGGAAGTGGTGCGAATCGCGCTTTTCTGCGAGTCTGCGGCCGCCGATTGCAGCCTGACCCACGCCACGGGGATATCCGGAGACCTCGCTGATGTCCAAAAGCCTTCGCATCCTCGCCGCCTGCGCCGTTCTCGCCGGACTCGCCGCCTGCGCCGCGCCGCCGCCCCCTGCCCCCGTTATCACCGCCCCGCCGGCGAAGCCGCTCGACGCCAAGACTCAACTGGAAAATCACATGTAACCAAGGTGCCGCCGCAGGACAGGACCCGGCCAGCAACCTGCGCCAACTAGTGGAGCAGGTAAGCCAGCAGGGGTCGGCGCTTTGCCGTCCTGCGGCCGATCGCGGCGGCGACCCCGATCCAGGCCCTAGCCATTTCGTCGCTGCTCGCTTCTTCCGCCCTTTCGCGAGCAACCGAAAGCGCCTCGGCGCCAAGGTTCAGCATCATCGCATTGGCCTCGCGGTCGATTTCGAGCCGCAACTTCCTGGGATGTTCGTGATACGACATGTCCGCGCTCCTCAAATCCTCGGCTAAACGTGGAGCACGATCCTCGCCTCGCCGCCGTGACGCGCCTCACCCGCTATCATCGGACCCGCTGCGTGATACGGTTGCGCCTGAGGTCCGGACCCTGGTAAAACATACTTGCCCGTCCCCAGAACATCAGCTAACCTTTCCTGTCAGCATTTTACCATTATTATTCTGTGAAAGACTTATACTAAGGTAGAGAGATATCCTCCATGCAAAGCCTTCCGGGCGGTGATGGCACACCTTTATATATAACCATTCTCGACCCCTCGCTTGGCGTCACGGTAGATTATTGGGTTGGTCCGTCGGCCCCGTTCTATTCCGGCGCTACCCCGCCGTCGCCACCCGGTTATTTTTGGGTACCCCTCCCAATGCAGTCGGATTATGCGCAATTCGGCGCCAACTATTCAACATGGATTTGGTATGACTCTACAACACTTCAACTGCAGTATGGGTTGACGATTACCGTGACCGCCTCGGGCGATCAAATCTCTTACGATGGAACGTATTATTGGTTTTATTACGCAACCCTGTGAAGAGGGCTCATCGATGAAACTTCATGTCGTATCCGATACCGGCGGCAGGGTGGTCGCGTCCGCGTTTGTGCTTGAGGAGGGACCTATACGCGCGGGATTTCGCGCCCGGGACGGCCAATACGTGCATGAAGTTGAGGTGCCGCCCCAATTGCGCCATCTCGAGTTGCGGGACATCGCGCGAAAGCTAACCATCAACAAAATCGGCGATGCCCGGTCTTTCCTGTCACGGCAATCCCATGACATCAGAGCCGTGGCCGGGCAGCCGCTGAAGCATCGCGTCGCGCGAATCAAGGGCTTGGGGGACGAGCCCTACCCCGGCGTCGGGGCGGAGACGATCCCCGCGTTCCAGCAAAAGGCGCGCTTCATGCGCATCACCAGCGCGGGGTTGCGCGAAAGCCACGTGCACGACGTGGCGATCACCCGCGAGAGCCCAAACTACCACCCGTCGGGGGTGTGAGGGGCGGCGGACGGCGTTCTGGGTGGGGGACGGCTGAACGACACATCGGGACCGACGCCGGTTGAGAGACCCGCGAAAATGCTTTCTGATAATCGAAAACAATGCTATGCTGGCTCACCTGATGAAGAGAATGGTCCGTCATATAACGCGTACGGTTCGTCTAATTATGGGGACAAGATCGAGAATGGAGCAATTAGCTTTGGAATCCCATGCAACCCATTGAAACATCTTAGTTTGCGGTAGAAAAAAGTTTGGATTTCCCTTCCCTTTTCTTGGATTTCCCTTCCCCGGCTTTGGCATTCCTTTCCGCGGGCTTTGGAAACCCTTCTTTTCACACCCCTGAAGGGTGATAGTTCGGGCTCTCGCGGGTGATGGCCACGTCGTGGACGTGGCTTTCGCGCAAGCCGGCGCTCGTGATGCGCATGAAGCGGGCCTTTTGCTGGAACGCGGGGATCGTCTCCGCCCCGACATAGCCCATGGCGGCGCGCAGGCCCCCGGCGAGCTGATGCACGATCGCCGCGACCGGACCGCGATACGGCACCTGCCCCTCGACCCCCTCGGGCACCAACTTCACCTGGTCCTTCACGTCCTGCTGGAAGTAGCGGTCGGCTGAGCCCTGCGCCATCGCGCCGAGCGAGCCCATGCCGCGGTAGCTCTTGTACGAACGCCCCTGGTAGAGGAACACCTCTCCCGGGCTCTCGTCGGTGCCGGCGAGCAGCGAGCCGATCATCACGCAATCCGCCCCTGCTGCGATCGCCTTGGCGAGATCGCCCGAATATTTGACCCCGCCGTCGGCGATCACCGGCACGCCCGCCCCGCGCGCGGCCTCGGCCGCTTCGAGAATGGCGGTCAGCTGCGGCACGCCGACCCCCGCGACGATCCGGGTGGTGCAGATCGAGCCCGGCCCGATACCGACCTTGATCGCGTCGGCGCCGGCGTCGATCAGCGCCCTCGCGCCCTCGCGCGTCGCGACGTTGCCGGCGATGACCGAGACCTTGTTGGTCGCCCGCTGGATGCGCCGGACTTGGGCGAGCACCTGCTCGGAATGGCCATGGGCGGTGTCGACGACGAGGCAGTCGACGCCCGCCGCCATCAGGAGCTCGGCGCGCTCGAACCCCTTGTCGCCGACCGAAGTCGCAGCGGCGACCCTAAGGCGCCCGTCGGCGTCCTTGGCGGCGTTGGGATGGGCGGTCGCCTTTTCGATGTCCTTGACGGTGATGAGGCCGACGCAGCGCCCGGAATCATCGACGACGACGAGCTTCTCGATCCGGTGGAGATGCAGGAGCCGGCGCGCCTCGTCCCGGGTGACGCCCTCGCTTACGGTGACCACCTTGCGGGTCATGAGGTCGGTCACCGGCTGGCGAGGATCGTCGGCGAAGCGCACGTCGCGATTGGTGAGGATGCCGACGAGCTTTCCGGGCTTGCCGCCGTTGGGCTCAACGACGGGGATGCCCGAGATCGAGGCCCGCTTCATCAGCGCAAGCGCATCGGCCAGGGTCGCGTCGGGAAAGATGGTGATCGGATCGACGACCATCCCGCTCTCGAACCTTTTGACCTTGCGCACTTCCTCTGCCTGATCGGCTGGCTCGAGATTGCGGTGGATGACCCCGATTCCGCCGGCTTCCGCCATCGCGATCGCAAGCCTCGCCTCGGTCACGGTGTCCATCGCCGCCGAGATGATCGGCAGGTTGAGACGGATCGTGCGGGTGAGCTGCGTTCCGATATTCGTTGCGCTCGGCATCACCGCGCTATGACCGGGGCGCAGCAGCACGTCGTCGAAGGCAAGTCCCTCGGGAATAAGGTCCGATTCAACGATCGCCATCGCCATGCGTCCTTTGTGGATCGAAGGGCGGACGGCGCAACACTCGCATCCGCTGCATGGCGCGGCTGCCTAACACGGCGGATGGAAAGTTCCTAGCGGCTCGGCGGCTCGGCTCAAACGCATCGCCCGCCGTCGATCTCGAGCACCACTCCAGTCAGGAAGCCCGCCTCTTCACTCGCCAGGAACAGCGCCGCCGCGCCGATGTCCTGGGGCGTCGAAAAGCGGCCGAGCGGCACTGTCGCGCGGAAGGCGGCGCGCCGCTCCGGCGTGTCCTCGCCCAGGAACATCGCGAGCAGCGGCGTCTCGCCGGCGACCGGCGCCAGCGCGCAGACGCGGATGTTGTCGGGCGCTAGCTCGACCGCCATCGATTTCGTCATTACATGCACGGCGCCTTTCGAGGCGTTGTAGACTGTGAGCCCCGGACGGGGGCGCAGAGCCGCGGTTGAGCCGACGTTGATGAAGACGCCGCCGCCATGAGCCCGCATATGCGGAACGAAGGCCTGGGCGGCGAGCAGGATCGATTTGACGTTGACGGCGAAAATACGGTCGAACTCCGCCTCCTGCACCTCCATCAGCGGCTTGTTCCTATGCGTCGTGCCAGCGTTGTTGACGACGATGTCGATCCGCCCGAACGCGGCGATCGCCTCGCGTGCCGCGCGCTCGACGTCGTTGCGGTTTGAAACGTCCGCCTGGAGCGCCATCGCCGAAGAACCGAACCGTTTGGCGGCCGCCTCGGCGACGTCGCCTTTCAGGTCCAGGCACGCCACCCGCGCGCCCTCGCGGACGAACGTTTCGGCGATGCCGAACCCGAACCCCTGCCCGGCTCCGGTCACCAGCGCAGCCTTGCCCTTCAATCGCATGATCCGACCTCTTGCCCGCGCGTGTTTGAACCCCCGTCAGCCGGCCTTTTTCCGCTCCGCCGCAAGTATGTCATCGATCTCTCGCGCCCGCAGTGCGGCGGGGCGCTTTCCGACGAGCGCCCAATAGCGCTCGAACGCGGGACGCTTGTCGATCGTCCCAAACGTCATACCGAGACCGATGTGCGATCCGACATAAACATCCGCTGCGGTGAAGCGATCGCCCGCGATGTACTCCGAGCGCTGAAGCTGATCCTCCAGCGTGGCGAGCGTCCGCTCCTGGGTGCCGTAACCGACCATGGCCGATCGCTCCGGCGGCACCGCGACGCCGAGCGCCTTGTTGGTGTTGGCGGCTTCGACAGGACCGGCGGCGAAAAACAACCAGCGATAATACGGCCCACGCTCGCGAGAGCCCGGTGGCGGCGCCAGCTCGGCCCGAGGAAAGACGTCGGCGAGATAGGCGCAGATCGCCGCCGCCTCGGTGACGATCGTGTCGCCGTGGCGCAGCGCGGGAACCTTGCCCATCGGGTTCAGCGCCATATATTCAGGCCTCTTCATCGATCCGGCGTATTCCAGGATCTCGGCTCTGTAAGGCTCGCCCACTTCCTCCAGCATCCAACGCGCGATGCGGCCACGCGACATCGGATGGGTGTACAGGACGAGTTCCTCAGTCATTGTTCGATCTCCCTTCAGCCTTGCGCCGGCCCGCGGGTTCGTCTCGCACGTCGCCTGTGATAAATCGATGACAAGCAGGCGATCCGTTCTCCCCGCATAAACTGGATAACTCATGCGCATCGAAACCGACGTCAAGCTCGATTTTAACGACGTCCTCATTCGCCCCAAGCGTTCGACGCTCAACACCCGCAGCGCCGTCGACGTCGACCGCGCCTTCCGTTTTCTCCACACCGGCTCGGAATGGAAGGGCTTTCCGCTCATCGCCGCTAACATGGACGTCACCGGCACCATGGCGATGGCGCACGCGCTCGGCAAGCATCGGGCGCTGACCGCCCTGCATAAGCACTACCCAGAGCCGAAGCTCGCGGAGTTCTTCACCGGGCCGGATGGCGGGCATGCCTTCTATTCGCTCGGCACGACCGCAGCCGACGTCAAGAAACTCGCAGGGGTCGCCAAGGCGGCGCCGATCCGGTTCATCTGTCTCGACGTCGCCAACGGCTATGCGGAAAAATTCCTCGACACGGTCAAGCGCGTGCGCGACGACTACCCGCACGCGGTCATCATGGCCGGGAATGTCGTCACCGGCGACATGACGGAGGCGCTGATCCTGGCCGGCGCGGACATCGTCAAGATCGGCATCGGCCCTGGCTCGGTCTGCACCACGCGGCGGGTCACCGGCGTTGGCTATCCGCAGCTCTCCGCGATCATCGAATGCGCCGACGCTGCCCACGGCCTCAAGGGTCAGGTTTGCGCTGACGGCGGCTGCACCGCGCCCGGCGACGTCGCCAAGGCCTATGGCGCGGGCGCCGATTTCGTCATGCTCGGCGGCATGCTCGCCGGTCACGACGAATGCGACGGCGAGATCCGCTACGCCGACCGCGGCGGCGAAAAAGTCCCGATCGGCATGACATTCTACGGCATGTCGTCGGAGACCGCGATGAGGAAGCATTCCGGCGGCGTCGCCCATTATCGCGCCGCCGAGGGCAAGACGGTCGAGACGCCCTATCGCGGTTCGGTCGACGGCACAATGGCCGAGATCATGGGCGGCGTACGCTCTATGATGACCTATATCGGCGCCGCCCACCTCAAGGAGGTCTCGAAGCGGACAACCTTCGTGCGCGTCACCGCGCAAGCGAACGATGTGTTCGGGGGATAGAAGCCCATGCGACAACTGGACGTTGGTCGGCCCCGCTCGTGCGTGCTAGAACGCCGCCCATGACCTCCGCCGCCCGACGTGCCGGGGACCGCGCGCCAATGCGCCTCGCTGGCGCGACGCGCGGCGAAATCATCCAGAGCCTTCGCGAGATCGGCGCGCCCGAGCGCAAACTCGCGATGCGCGCCTCCCAGCTCTGGCACTGGATCTATCACCGCGGCGCCCGAGAGTTCCCGGCGATGCGCAATATCGCCAGGCCCCTTCTCGACCGGCTCGCGGAGCGCTGCACGCTTGCGCGCCCCGAAGTGGTCGCCGAACAGCTTTCCGCCGACGGCACCCGCAAGTGGCTCTTGCGCATGGCGCCCGCTCACCGTTTCGACAAGGGCGCCGATATCGAATGCGTCTATATTCCCGAGTCCGACCGGGGCACGCTTTGCGTCTCGAGCCAGGTCGGCTGCACCCTCAATTGCTCGTTCTGTCACACCGGCACGATGCCGCTGGTGCGCAACCTGACGGCGGCAGAGATCGTGGGACAGGTTCTCGTCGCCCGGGACCGGCTCGGCGATTTTCCTGGCGGAGTCCCTCCCGCGGACGGGATCGTGCCCAAGGGCGAGGGCGTCCGCGCGGTGTCGAACGTCGTCTTCATGGGCATGGGAGAGCCGCTCTACAACTTCGAGGCGGTTCGCGACGCGATCTCGATCCTGACCGACGGCGACGGCCTCTCGCTGTCGAAACGGCGCGTTACCGTCTCGACCTCCGGGGTCGTTCCGGAAATGCCCCGGCTCGGGGCGGAGTGCGGGACAATGCTTGCCATCTCGCTGCATGCGACGAACGACGCGCTGCGCGATAAGCTCGTGCCGCTCAACCGGAAATATCCGATCGAGGCGCTGCTCAAGGCCTGCCGCGACTATCCGGGCGCCTCGAACGCGCGGCGCATCACGTTTGAATACGTGATGCTGAAAGGCGTCAACGATTCCCCGGCCGAGGCCAGGGCGCTGGTTCGACTGCTCAGGGGCCTGCCGGCGAAGATCAACCTCATTCCGTTCAACCCCTGGCCCGGAAGCCCCTTCGAATGCTCGGACTGGGAGACGATCGAGCGCTTTTCGGAGATCGTCTTCAACGCGGGCTACGCGAGCCCGGTGCGGACGCCGAGGGGACGCGACATTCTGGCCGCCTGTGGCCAGCTCAAGAGCGAGAGCGAAAAACTGCGGGCGCGCGCCCGCATGATGCTCGAGGAGAGTTTGGCCGTTGGACAGGACTGACGCCCGCGTTTTTTCGAACGTGGCCGGAAGGACGCTCCCGTGAGCGAAGAGGCGCGTGAAGACGACTTGCCCGCGGCGCCGGTCGATCTGTCGGGCGCCCTTCGCGCCAGCGTGGGCGACCTCTTCCGCCTGCCCCGCCTCGACCGCCGCGGAATCCTAGCCGTGGCGGGACTCGTAATCCTTGCCTGGCTCGCGACGTCGCTTTATCGCGTGCAGCCGGACGAAAAGGGCGTCGTGCTGCGCTTCGGACATTGGGTCGCGACCACCGAGCCCGGCCTGCACGTCCATCTGCCCTACCCGATCGAATCCGTGCTCCTGCCCAAGGTGACCCAGATCAATCAGGTCCAGCTCGGCGTCGGCCCGACGGCCGCGCCCAACGACGCCCAGAGCGGTCGCGGCCGGCAGATGCTAACCGGGGATGAGAACATCGTCGAGGCGGACGGCGCCGTGTTCTGGAAAATTCGCGATCCCGGTCAGTTCCTGTTCAAGGTCGACAATCCGGAACTGGCGGTCAGGATCGCCGCCGAGGGCGCGCTGCGCGATGTCATCAGCCGCACGCCGATCCAGGCGGCGATGTCGAACAAACGCCAGCAGATCGCCGACGAGACCCAGGCCGTGTTGCAGAAGCTGCTCGACGACGAGCAGGCCGGGGTTGAGATCACTCAGGTGCAATTGCAGCGCGTCGAGCCGCCGCTTGCGGTCATCGACGCGTTCAACGACGTGCAACGCGCGCGCGCCGATCAGGAGCGGGCGCGCAATGAGGCCGAGGCCTACGCCAACGACATCCTGCCGCGCGCACGCGGCGACGCCGAGCGCGTCCGCCAGGAAGCCGAAGCCTACAGGGTGCAGGTGGTCAATCTTGCGCATGGCGACGCTGACGCCTTCACGCCGCTGCTCAGAAGCTACGAGGCCGCAAAGGACGTGACCGCGCGGCGGCTTTACATGGACAGCGTCGATGAGCTGTTGAAGAAGTCCTCGAAAGTCATTGTCGATGCTTCCGGCAGGGGCGTGTCAAGCATCGTTCCCTATCTGCCCTTGTCCGAAATGAAGACATTGGCGCCGGCCCTCCCCGCGCCGTCGGGAGCCGCGAAATGAGCGGCCGCGGCGTCGGGGTCGCGCTCTGCCTCGTCGCGGTGATCGTCTATCTCGCCGCCTCCTCGATCTATATCGTCAGCGAGGGCGAGCAGGCGCTTGTCGTGCGGCTTGGCGCGCCAGTCGGCGTTGTCGACGAGCCGGGGCTCAAATTCAAGGCGCCGTTCATCGATAGCGTCTATGTCACTTCGACCCGCTCGCTACTGCTCGAGCCGCCGCTCGAACAAGTGATCATGGGCGATGAGAAGCGGCTCGAAGTGCAGCCTTACGCGCGGTATCGGATCGTCGATCCGCTGCGCTTCTACCAGGCGTTGCGTACGAGCGAAACGGCGAACGCGCAGCTTGCTCAGCTCGTGAGCTCGTCGGCGCGGCGTGAGCTCGGACAGGTTCCGCTCCGGGCGCTGTTGACCGAGGAGCGCAGCCGCATCCTCGACGTCATCAAGGCCGAAGTCGCGGCAAAGGCCGAGCCGCTCGGCGTCAAGGTCGACGAAGTGAGGTTCGATCGCTCCGACCTGCCGTTCGAGACCAGTCAGGCGATCTACGACCGCATGAAATCGGAACGGCAGCGCGAGGCGAAGGAGCTGAGGGCGCAGGGCTTCGAATGGGCGCAGCAGATCGAGGCCCGCGCCGATCACGATCGCACCGTCATCCTGTCGGAGGCTCGCCGAGACGCGGCGATCGCGCGCGGTGACGGCGACGCCGAAGCCAACCGGTCGCTCGTTGCGGCCTTCTCGCAAGATCCGCAATTCTATACTTTTTACCGCTCGCTGCAGACCTACGGCAACGCGCTCGCAAATTCGGCGCCGACAATGGTCGTAAGCCCGGACGCCGACTTCATTCAGATCCTAAAATCCGGCCCCAAGCCCGAGGCCATGTCGGCGCCGGCCGCGGAGGGCGCAAAGCCTTGAGCCTGCTTGGCGCCCCGGCGCTTGCCCGGCCTGCCCGCGCGCTTCGGCGAGCCGGGGCCAGTCGGAGCGCGCCGAGGGAGGCTCGGACTTGATCGACGGCGCCGCCTGGATCTTCGTCCTCGTTCAAATCCTCTGCGTCGATCTCCTGCTCGGCGCCGACAATGCCGTCGTGATCGCGCTCGCCTGTTCAAGGCTGCCAACGGAGGAAATGCGACGCGCGGTGATGTTAGGCGCGGTCGGCGCGATCGCGCTGAGACTCGGCATGCTCGCGTTCGCCAACGCCCTTCTCGACGTGCCGCTGGTCAAGCTCATCGCGGCTTGGACGCTGATCGTCATCGCCCTCAATATCCGCGCCCGAAAGGCCGACGACGAAGGCTTGGCGACGACCGGGGGAGCCGGCGCCGCCGATTTCGTGACCGCCGCGGCTGTCATCATGCTGGCCGATGCGGCGATGAGCCTGGACAATGTCGTGGCGCTTGCGGCGATCGCGGGGGGAAGCTTCTGGCTCCTGGCGCTCGGGGTCGTTCTGAGCATACCGATCATCGCCTTTGGCAGCCTCATCCTTTCCGGGATCATCCGCCGCGCCCCAGCGATCCTGACGCTGGCGGCAGTGGTTCTCGGTTGGATCGCGGGAGAGATGGCGGTTTCGGATCCTCTCGTCGCAGGCTGGGTGCAGACCAACGCGCCGGCGCTGACCGTCTTCGCTCCCGCACTCGGCGCCGCCTTCGTCTGGCTTGCCGGCGAAGGGGCGGAACGACGCTCGCGCCGCGCGATCGAGCCGGCCCGCGCCGCGTCGACCGGCCCTCCGCCCGGAATTGCAGCGGAGACATCGCCGCCGGCCGTCGCCGACTTCGAGGCCATGCACGATCCCGCCCCCGAACGCGCGTCGTGGGAAGAGCTTCGGCCGCCGGTCGCCGCCGGGTCCCCCTCGACGCGGGCGCCGAGCGGATGGAGCGAGGAGCGCGCCGTGGTCGTCGGCTTCGTCATCCTTGCGGCGCTCGCCGGGATCATCATCTTTGTCGCCTCCTTCCTCGACAGCCTGACCTAACCCGACGCAGATTCGTTGCTTTCGGCGCTTCCAAGGTGTTGAGCTTGGAGCGCAAGGATCGACCAAGAGGGGAAGCCATGACGCAAGACATCCCGGCTGCCGGCGTCCTGCGCGCGCCGAAGCGCAGCGAACGCCTGCGGCAGCGGGCGGCCTGGATGTATTTCGTCGAGGAAATGACGCAGAGCGCCATCGCCGAAGCACTCGGCGTCGGCCGGGTGACGGTGGTCAGAATGCTGGCAGAGGCGAAGGCGCTCGGCGAGGTCAGGATCGCGCTGTCGCGCGGCGACGCGGAGCTCGGCGGTCTCGAGGCGAGCTTATGCAAGCTCTACGGATTCTCGGAGGCGATCGTCGCGCCGCTCTCTTCGGCGACCGCCGATCCGACCGCACCCATCGGCGCCGCGCTCGGCGATCACGTTTCGGCGCTGCTGCGCAACGATATGAAGATCGGCCTCGGCTGGGGACGCACGCTCAACCGCTCGCTCGAATATTTGCGCGAGCGGTCGGTCAAGGGCCTGAGCGTCGTCTCGCTGGTCGGCGGCGTCACGCATTTCGTACACGACAACCCGGCCGAATTTCCCTCCGCTTTCGCGCGCGCCTTCAACGCCGATTGCTACCTCATCCCCTCTCCCGCGCTTGTCGATGCCCCGGAGACTAAGGTGGCCTTGATCGAGCGCTGCGGGCTCAAGTCCGTCTATGATTTCGCTCAAGCGCTCGATGCGGTGGTCGTCAGCGTCGGCTCGCTGGGATCGGAAGCAGCCATCGCACGCTTCGCGCTCATCGGCGAGGCCGACCGAAAGACGTTGCGCGAATACGGCGGCGTCGGCGAGATGCTGTGCAACGTCTTCGACCGGGAAGGCCGGATCGTCGACCACCCGCTGAACCAGCGCGTGATGTCGGTCCCGCTCGAAGCGGTGCGCGCCGCCCCGATCCGAGTGCTCGCCGCCGGCGGCGCCCACAAACTCGCAGCGATCGGCGGGGCGATCAAACTGCTCGAGCCGACGACGCTCGTAACCGACGCTGCGACAGCGCGGAGGCTGACGGACCGGGCATAGGGGCGCGCAGGTCCGCTCCGCGCCCTCCTTCTCCGCGAAGCGACGAATGGATCACGCGCCGTTCAGGCGGAGGCGCCCCTCACCAGCTCCTCGATCAGCCTCGCGACTTCGCGCCGCGCTTCGAGATGCGGCATGTGGCCGACGCGAGGGAAGCGATGGAGCGCGATGAGGCCGCTCAGGCCCTCCGCGTGATGGGCCGGCGTGATGCAATCCTCGATCCCGAACACGATCTTGGTCGGCGCCAGCGGCGCGGCGAGTAGTCCGCGGACGTCGAACGCCTGTCGGCCGCCCGCGAGAATGGCCTCGGCGAGCCGCCGCTGCTCCGCCACCAGCGGCCGCTCCCGACGCTGGCGCAGCGTGGTCCTTGCGAGCGCCGAACCCAACGCGACCGGGTCGACGACCAGCATATGGAGCCAAGGGGTGAGGCCGGCCTCGGTGTCAGCCTGCAGGAAGCCGTCGAAGAAGGCGGTGTTGGTTTCCTCGCCGAGCCCCGCCGGCGCGAGCAGCATCAGCGACAGTGCGTTCAGGCCTGGCTCATGCGCGAGGGCGGCGGCGACGGCGCCGCCGAGCGAATGGCCGACGAGATGGACAGCGCTGATCCCCTCCTCGGCGATCGCCGCGCGCGCCGCCTCGACCAGCGCCTCGAAGCTCGCATCCTCGCCGAGCGGCGTGAGACCGTGGCCGGGCAGGTCGATCGCCAGCGCCGGACGCGTCGCCGGCAGCAACCGATGCACTGGCCGCCATCCGTTGAGGTCGGCGCCGAAGCCGTGCAGGAACACGATCGGCGGGCCCTCGCCCCCCTGCAGCCACAGGCGATGCACATTCGTCGCGCCCGGCGCCGCAGCTGGCGGCGCCTCGACGTCGCGCCGCTGCACCCGGCCGTGCGGTCCGGAGCCGCGTATGCTCTCGAGCCGCAATCCGCGCTCCCGCGCGAGCCGGCGAGCGGCAGGCGTTGCGCGCGGGCGCGCCCCGAGGGCCGCCTGGGCGGGAACGACTTCGCTCTTCTTTCCCGCGACGACCGGCGAAATTTTGCCCGAGAGCGCTTCGGCTGCATCAGCCTTCGCCAACGGCGGAACGAAGGTCTCTCCCTCACCGACGATCCAACCGATGCAAGCCCCGACCGGCAGCACGTCGCCCTCCGACGCCGCCACGAACTTCAAGACGCCCGAGGCCGGCGCGTCGACCTCCATCGCCGCCTTGTCGGTCTCGATCTCGAACAGCGTCGCGCCCTTGACGACATGCGCGCCTTCGGCTGCGCGCCAGCGGCCCATCCGGCCCGAGCTCATGTCCATGTCGACGCGCGGCATGACGATCTCGACCGCCATTTTCAGACCTCGTTCAGCGCCAGACGCCGCGCCGCCGCGACAATGTCGTCCGTTTGCGGAACGGCCGCCTTCTCGAGGACTGGGCTATAGGGAATTGGCGCCTCGACGCCGCCGAGCCGCATGATCGGCGCGTCGAGATAGTCGAACGCCTCGCTCTCGGCGACGATGGCGGAGATTTCCGCCCCGATGCCGAGCGTCTTGACGCCCTCGTAAACCGCGAGCAGCCGCCCGGTCGACTTGACGCTGGCCACGATCGCGGCTTTGTCGATCGGCCTCAAGCACCGAAGGTCGACCACTTCCGCCTCGATCCCGTCCTTGGCCAGGACGTCCGCCGCCTCGAGCGCCCGATGGACCATGATGGCGGCAGCGACGATCGTGAGATCTCGACCTTCGCGCCTGACGACAGCCCGGTCGAGCGGCGTCTCATAATAGCCCTCGGGCGTTACGCCCTTCATTTTGTAGAGCAGCTTGTGCTCGAATACGATCACCGGATCGGGGTCCTTGATCGCCGCGAGCAACATGCCCTTGACGTCTTCCGGCGTCGACGGCTCGACGACCTTCAAGCCCGGCACATGGGCGTACCAGGCTTCGATGCTTTGGCTATGCTGCGCGGCGCCGCCGAGCCCCGATCCGGTGGGCATGCGAAAGACGACCGGAACATTGACCGCTCCGCCCAGCATGTAGCGGAGTTTCGCGGCCTGATTGACGATCTGCTCCATCGCCAGCATCGAGAAGTCGGAGAACTGGAACTCATATACCGGCCGCATTCCGGTCAGCGCCGCGCCGACCGCAACGCCCGCTCCGCCGAGCTCCGAGATCGGCGTATCCATGACCCGCTCCTCGCCGAAACGTTCAACGAGATCGCCGGTCACCTGAAAGGCACCGCCGTAGACCCCGATGTCCTCGCCCATCAGGAAGACGCGCTCGTCGCGCTCGAGCGCGATGGCGAGCGCTTCGCGGATCGCCTCGGCGTAGGAGAGTTCGCGGCTGCTCACGGACGCGCGCCCTCGGCTGGCGAATAGACGTCGCGCATGACGTCGGCGGCAGCCGGCCACGGGCTCGCGCTCGCCTCGGCCGCCGCTTCGGCCATTTCCTTTTCCACTTCGGCCGCAATCGCCCCGACCTGCGCATCGGTCGCAAAGCCAAGCGCGACAATTTCCGCCTCGAAGCGCGCGATCGGGTCGCGCGCTTTCCAGGCCTCGATCTCGTCACGCGAACGATAGCGGTTGCGGTCGGACCGGGAATGGCCGCGCGTGCGATAGGTCTTGGCCTCGATCAGCGTCGGACCCTCGCCAGCCCGCGCCCGCTCGGTCGCCTCGAACGAGGCCTCGGCCACGATGGCGAAATCGTTGCCGTCGACGATGACGCCCGGAATTGCATAAGCGCTGGCGCGGTCGGCGACATTGGCGGCGGCAGTCGCGCGGGCCATCGACATCGACATCGCATATTGATTGTTTTCGCAGACGAACACGACCGGCAGCTTCCAGATCGAGGCAAGGTTGAGCGCCTCGTGAAAGGCGCCCTCGTTGTTGGCCCCGTCGCCGAAGAACGCGAGCGCCACCGCGCCGGTTCGCCGCTTCTTGGCGCTGAGCGCCGCGCCGACCGCAATCGGCAAGCCGCCGCCGACGATGCCGTTGGCGCCGAGATTGCCTTTCGCCGGCTCGGCGATGTGCATCGAGCCGCCGCGTCCCTTGCAGTAGCCGCTCTCGCGGCCGAGGAACTCGGCGAACATCGGCTTGAGCTCGGCGCCCTTGGCGATGCAATGGCCGTGGCCGCGATGGGTCGAGGTGATGCAATCGGCGTCGCCGAGCGGCATGCAGGCGCCGACCGCCGTCGCTTCCTGCCCAATCGACAGGTGCATCGTACCGTAGCTCAAGCCGCGAATATACGAATCTTCGGCCGCTTCCTCGAAACGGCGGATGCGCTGCATCCGCCTCAGCGCGCCGAGAACATCATCCTCGGTCAAACGATCATAGACCTTCGGACGGTTGACGCTGAAGCGCGCGGACCTGGAATGTGACGTCAATCGAACGCCTCCGGAGGCTAGAACCGTCCGTTAGCGCATTTGCGAACTTCTGTCTCGCACAAAAATCAAACGTTCAAGACTTCGCCGCGGGCCGAGCGCATTGGCTGGTCCGGGTCATCGCTTCGCGATCGGCCTGTCGTACGGCCGGGCCACCCGACGGAACGATAGGCGTCGCCTATCCATCGATTGACCCACGCAGAGAAAATTCTTCGGCCGCCAGCTTCTGAGGCGGTGACAAATCAATCGCTTCGCGGCAAGATGGCCAAGTCAGGGAGGGAACATCGATGACCAAAGTCGTCAATCAATCGCTATTGCTTGGATCGATCTGCGTCGCCGCGATGGCAGCGGCTGGGGTTGCGGGCGCGCAGGAGATCAAGAACAGTTCGGGCTCTATGGCCGCGACCGCGGCGATCATGCCGGTGTCACAGCAGCAGCTCAACAACGCGGCCAAAGACGGCGCAAACTTCCTTCACACCAACGCCAATTACGACCAGACCCGCTTCTACCCCAATGCCCAGATCAATCGCGGCAACGTCGGTCATCTGCACCCGGCCTGGATCTTCTCGACCGAGGTCAAAGAGTTGCTCGAGACTTCGCCGATCATCGTCGACGGCGTCATGTACGTCACCACGTCATTCAGCCATGTCTACGCGCTCGACGCCAAGACCGGCGCCGAAATCTGGCATTACAAGCCCAAGCTCGGCCCGGTGACGACCTTCTGCTGCGGCCCCAACAACCGCGGCGTCGCGGTCTATGACGACAAGGTCTATGTCGGCACCCTCGACGCCAAGCTCGTCGCGCTCGACGCGAAGACCGGCAGCGAGGTCTGGTCGCAACAGGTCGGCGATCCCGAGAAGGGCTACAGCGAGACGATGGCCCCGACCGCCGTCGACGGCAAAATCCTGATCGGCACGAACGGCGGCGAGTATGGCATTCGCGGTTTCGTCAAGGCCTACGACGCCAAGGACGGCAAGCCGATCTGGAGCTTCGACACCATCCCCGAGAACTCCGTCGGCGTTTGGGCGACCAAGGACGCCACCGGCCGCGATGAACATCGCGACATCGACGCCGAGAAGGCGGCGCTGGCCAAGAACGGCGACCCCTACAAGACGCTGGGCGGCGGCGTATGGCAAAATCCGTCGGTCGATCTGGCGGCGAAGCGCATCTACTTCGTTGTCGGTAACCCCTCGCCCGATCTCGACGGCGCGATCCGCCCCGGCGACAACCTCTACACCGACTCCCTCGTCTCACTCGATCTCGACACCGGCAAGTACGTCTGCCACTTCCAGTACATCGCCGCATGACGTCTGGGACCTCGACGCCGTGAGCCCGACTGTGCTCGTCAACGCAGCGGACAAGTCGGGCAAGATGATTCCGGCCGTCATGCACGCCGGCAAGACCGGCTATATCTACGTTCACGATCGCAAGGACTGCAGCCTCATCAGGTTCTCCGACCCGATGGTGGATCAGAAGGGCCGGTGGACGTTGCCGACCCCGACGCAGCCGCTTGATCCCAATTCGGCCCGGATGTTCCCGGGCGCGAACGGCGGCGTCGAATGGTCGCCGCTCTCGACCGATCCGAATCACAACATGGCCTTCGCGATCAATCTGCATCAGCCGATGACCTACACGGTCGCGAGCGCCGCCTATCCGGACGGCAAGCTGTGGCTCGGCGGAGCTTTCACCGTGATCCCCGGCGAGGAGAGCTTCGGCAATGTCACCGCGGTCGACTACAACAACGGAAAGATCGCCTGGCAGGTCAAGACGCCGGAGCCGATGATCGGCGGCAGCCTCGCCACCGCAGGCGGACTCCTGTTCACCGGCGAAGCCAACGGCTGGTTCAAAGCCTACGACACGGCCAACGGCAGGGTGCTCTGGCAGTTCCAGACCGGCGCAGGCGTCAATGCGCCCCCGTCTTCGTATGAGGTCGGCGGCAAGCAGTACGTCGTCGTCGGTTCGGGCGGCAACGCCCAGATCAACTCGAAGCGCGGCAACAACATCATCGCTTTCACCATCGAGTGACGCTTCGCGCCTCGAGGCCGCTTCGCTCGCCGAGCGGAGCGGCCTTTTTGTTTGACTTAAGCTGATCACCGCGCGCGAACTGGGCGCGATGTTGGCACGCGAGGGAATCCCTGTGATGTTGCGTAGTGTTGCTCGTGGCCGCGCTCCTCGCCGGCGCGACCGCCGCTTGGGCGGATACGATCGAGGATAAGGCGGCGCTCTGCGGCGCGTGCCACGGCGAAAAAGGCATACCGGAGGACCCGACGACGCCCATAATTTGGGGACAAAACGCGGGCTACCTTTATATCCAATTCCGCGATTTCCAGAAGGGCGCTCGAAAGGACTACCGCATGACGCCGATCGCCCAATACGTCGTCAAAGCAGGACGCGCTGGCGCTCGCCGAATATTTCGCCGCCAAACCCTGGCCCAGCACCGGCGCGCCGAGCGCCACAAAGGCGGAGAAGGACGCCGCGATGGTCGCCATCAATTCAGTCGTCTGCACGAGCTGCCATCTGGAGCAGTTTCAAGGCGATTCGTCCGTTCCCCGGCTCGCAGGCCAGAAACGCGATTATCTCGCCAAGACGATGACGGATTTCCGGACCGGCGCCCGCGCCAACAATCCCGGCATGTCCGACCTCATACACACCGTCACGCCCGATCAGCTCACTGCGATCGCCGCCTATTTGGCTGGGCTTTAGAGTGAGTCGAAACCCCAATCGTGTTCTGGCGCCAGTGGTGATTGTCACCGTGCGAAGACGACCAGTGAGACTGGCCGCACTGCGCAAACAGAGGTCGTTCCTCGAGGGCGCGCCGGCCGGGGTAATTCAATATTGAGTAGTCATCCTCGCGCTCCGGCGGGAACTCGGATGCCCGCAACATCACATTAGACAGCGTTACATGGCGCGCGCCTTATCGATCTCGCGACGAAACGCCGCACCAAGCAATCGGACAAAGACACCGAACGATGATATAATACTTATTCTATACTAAATTTTGCGCTGGTGATCGGTGGCGCATGATCGTTAGCGCCGGCCAAGATCGAGTCGATTCCTGGTCATCCGTGAATGTCGGCCAAACGGGTGATCTGAGGCTTCCTGCCGGCATTTTCAACGGGAGGAATCTCATGCGCTTGAAACAATCCGTTTTTGTCAGCATCCTTGGGGCCGCGGCGCTCGTCCTTGCGGGCCTATTCGCTCCGAGCAGTGGCGTCGCCCAGGATGATAAAGTGAAGACGGCGATGGAACTCTTGAAGTCGATGGCAGATAAGCTGGGTCCGCCAAAGATCGAAGGGATGGATACTGTTGCCGGGAAACAGGTGCCGGGAATCTACTTCGGCTCAACTAAGATGGATAACAATTTTTCGCTTGTTGACGACGTTGTGAAGCAAACAGGCGGGACAGCCACTATCTTTGTAAAGGATGGTGACCAGTTTGTGCGCGTGGCTACGAACGTGAAGAAGGACGACGGATCAAGGGCGATCGGAACGATTCTTGATCCAAAAGGGAAAGTGATCGCGTCTATCCAGAAGAACGAAGCTTTCTATGGACAGGTCGATATTCTTGGCAAGCCGTACATCACGGGATATGAACCAATCCGAGATCAGTCGAAAGGTGTAATCGGGATATACTACGTTGGTTATTTGAAGTAGGTCGGCCAGCGCTGATATACGGGCGCCTAACAAGCGGGTGAATTCAGGTTTCAGCGCAGAGGGGGCTCAGCGCGTCAAGAGAGCCGCCGCCGGCTCATGCCCGAGATCGCGGGCGATGTCGGCGGCGGTCTTGCCGCGGTCATCTTTGAGATCGAGCGCGGCGCCATGGTCGATCAGCGCCTTCAGCGTCGCCTCGACGTCGTCGACGCCGGCGGACGCGTCATGCCCGGACGCCCACATCAACGCGGTGAGGCCGTGGGCGTAGCGGCGGTTGACGTCGACGCCCACGGCGATCATGAGGGCGACGATCGGCGCATAGGCGCGGCCGGCGGCGTAGACTATCGCGCTCTTGCCGTCGTCATCGAGCGCGTTCGGATCCGCCCCGTGCTTGAGCAGAAGCTCGACGCTTCCCGCCGAGCCGTTATAGGCGGCTGCGGCGAGCGGGCGTAGGCCCTTGCGTCCGGAGATATTGGGATCGGCCCCCCGGTCGATCAGCAGGCGGATCATGGCGGCGCGGTCTGCTTCGGCAGCGTAGAGGAGCGGCGTCGATTCGTCGACGGCGCGGGCGTTGACGTTGGCGCCCCGGTCGATCAGCAGGGCCGCCACCGCGATCTTGCCCGCTTCGGCGGACCGACCAAGTGCTGTCGCGCCCTCCCGGTCCTTCGCATCGATCGCCGCGCCGCGATCGAGGAGAGCGCGCGCTTCGGGCTCGCAACCGAGCCGCGCGACGGCGAACAACAGCGCCGTCGCCTGATATTCGTCGCCTAGATGGAGCGCCTGCACGGCGAGCGCCTTGTCGGCGCAGGGGTCGGCGGCGTGCGACGGGTTCGCGGCTGAGATGAGGGCGAGGCTGACCAGGGACGCGAGGCGCAACGTTGCGCTAGCTGAGCGCGGCAAGGGCGGTGAGAGAGAAACGCGGCCTTTAGGGCGTCCGAAAGGACGCCCGTGTTTCGACGGGCTGTCGGCCGCGGCCGCGCGCGGCCGCGCTATTGCTGAGGCTTGGCGAATCGGCCTCTTTCTCAGTCCCGCGAGCCTCATGCTAACGGGCCCGCCGGACGCAGGCGCCCGACTTCGGCCCCATTCCAGTTCAAGAGGCGCGGCGAGACGAAAGGCTGAAGGCGCGCCGCCGTCTCGCCGCCGAACCCGCCGAAGCGGCGAATGAGCGCCGCAATCATCACTTGCGCCGCACGGCCTCCACCGTCGTCGGCCTTGACCGCGAGGCCGAGCCCGGCCGCGGGCAGCGCAGCGCAGGCCATGCCTTCGGCGCCTCCCTTGGTGAAGACGCAATCGCCGAGCAGGGTCATGACCTCGGTGTCGAAACGGCCTTTTCCGGCGACCGTCAAGGGGTGAGCGGCGACGGCGGCGCGAATGCGCGCTGCAGCTCTCCGGCGCCCCGGCGACAGCCCTGCCCCGGTCCCAAACCGCGCGAACCCTTGCGCGAGCGCGATCAGCGGAACCGCGTAGGTCGGAATCGCGCAGCCGTCGACGCCGCGCATCTCCTCGCTCAAGCGCGCCCCGGTCGCCGCCGCGATCGCCGCGGCGACCTCGCGCTGAACCGGATGATCCGGCGCCACATAGCCCTTCGGCTCGACGCCCATGGCGCATGACAGGCAGACGAAGCCCGCATGTTTGCCCGAGCAATTGTTGTGGAGCGCGTTCGGCGTCCCGCCCGAGCGTGCAAGCGCGCGCGCCTCGGCTTCGCCGAGCGGCCAATGAACGCCGCATTCGAGTACGCGCTCGTCGCGCCCTGCCTTGGCAAGGATGGCGCGCGCGGTCGCGACATGGTCGTCGCCGCCCGAGTGGGACGCGCACGCGAGCGCGATCTCCTTCTCGCTCAGGCCCAGGCGGTCGGCCGCGCCGCTTTCGACGAGCGGCAAGGCCTGCAGCGCCTTGACCGCCGAGCGCGGATAGACCGCCCGCTCCACGTCGCCGAAGACCATGACGATGCGGCCATCGGCGTCGACGACCGCGCCGGCGCCGCGGTGGGCGGATTCGATCCTGTCTCCGCGCGTGGCCTCGACGACCACCGGGTTCGTCATCTTTCGTCTCCCCGCAGCGGGCGCAACGCTAGAGGCAATAGCAAAAGAGCGGCGCGGCCGGCAGTCGAAACTACGCCGCCTGGTCCGCCTCTTGCCACTTGCCCGTCGCCCGGCGCTTACTGCCAGCGGCCGTGCGCTCCATTTCCGGAACGGCCCCGGGCGAGGAATGAAGAATGCGGGTTCGGGACGTGATGACTTATGGCGTGATCGGCGTGCCTGAGACCGCAAGCGTAGCCGAGGCGGTCGAGACGATGTTGCGTTCGCGGGTCAGCGCGCTCTTCGTCTTCGACGCCCAAAACGCGGTGATCGGGATCTTGAGCGAAGGCGATCTTCTTCGCCGCAGCGAACTCGGCAGCGAGCGCAAGCGCCCCCATTGGCTTGAGCTCCTGCTCGGAAGCGGACGGCTCGCCGAGGCCTATGCGCACGAGCACGGGCGCAAGGTCGGCGAGGTGATGACCCGCAACGTCGAGACGATTGCGGAGGACGCGGAGCTCAGCCAGGCCGTGGACCAGATGATCCATCGCCGCATCAAGCGGCTGCCGGTTCTGCGGGGAGAAGCCGTAGTCGGCGTGATCTCGCGCTCCGACCTCCTCAAGGGACTATTAGCCGCGGCGCCCGGCGCCAACGCGCCCCATCCCGACGCCGAGATCAAGGCCGCCATCCAGGCCGAGCTCGACAAGCTCGGCTGGGCGCCTCGCGCGAGCGTGCGCGTCGAGGTGGCGAACGGCGTCGTCACTTTCGCCGGCGCGATTACCGACGAGCGGCTCCGCGACGGGCTCAAAGTTATCGCCGAAAACACGCCAGGCGTCACTGCGGTCCACGACCACGTGGCCTGGATCGAGCCGAACTCCGGGTTCATCCTGCCCTCGGAAGGAGATGACGCGAAGAGCTAGAGGCGGCGCGCGAGCGCTCGCGCCGAGCTTATCCGGCGATGGCGTCTTGGTTCGTCCGCAGCTGCGCGTTCGGCGGCGCCCCCAAATCGATAAGCGGGCGTCTCTCTGCAGCCGCAAGCGGCCAGAAAGAAAGCGACCGAGCGGGCGACGTGCGGGCCAATCTCGACGCGCAGGGCGGCCAATTCCTCGCCGAACAGCGCCTTGACCAGCATCGGCAACACGACCAGGTCGAGGAACAGACGCGCCGTCTCCCTCAGTCGATCGGGCGCGAACGCGGGCGTCGCGCCTATATCGTCGGGCCCGGCAAACTCCGTGAACACTTTGGCCACGGCCTCAGCCGGGCATTCCCGCCCCATGCGGCTGACGCTCGTCGCCAGATCCGGAAACCGTCGCGCTTCGGCGACGGCCACCCGGATCAGCCCGATCGTTTCGGGCGTCAGGACCCGGGTCAAAATGACCGCGGCAAGGGCTTGCAGCCGCTCCTCGCTGGATCCGCCGACGCAGGAAATCGCCTCGAGGTTTGTATTGCGGCGAACAAGCCGCTCGATGACGGCGACGAATAACGCTTGCTTGCCGGGAAATCTGGAGTAGATGGTCGGCTTGCCGGCGCAGGCGACCTCGGCGATTTCGTCGATGCTCGCCCCGCTGAAGCCTCGGTCAAGAAACACTCGCCCAGCCGCGTCGAGAATTCTCTCCTCGACCTTTCCTGAATGTCCGCGTGGCGGGCGACCGCAACGAACTACGCCGCGCCCAATCGCGCCCCGTTCGGACGCCGCTTCCGCTTCCGCCTCTCGTTCCCCCTCCATCGCGCGTCCTTTCACAAGACCGTGATCGCCGGAAACTCATCTCGCTCCCCTTGATTTAGGATCGGCCCTCGCCGAAGTAAAGTGAACGGAACAGTTTCGTTTCGGAACTGTTTAGCTCGCTCGGGGGCCGCACGTTGGAGAGATCCGGCCATGGCGCGCAGGAATCGGGACCGAGGCCAGCCGATGTTCAAGGACGCGCCCGCGTCCGAAGCGGATTGGGACGAGGGCTCGCCCGGCGAGGCTCGAGGTTCGACATCGGCTAGCCCGCGGCGGGACATCATCGTCTTGCGCGCTCCGGCGCGCGAGGCGCCGCCGGCGACCGAGCGTCCGGCGGAGCCGGCCGAGAAGACCGAGCGCCCCAGCAAGCCGGGCGAGAAGGAAGCCGAACCCGGCCAGAAGGCGGACGCGGAAGGGGAAAAGTCCAGCGAAAAACCGCGCAAGGGCTGGCTACGCCGGCATCCATTCCTGGCGGTTGTGGGCCTCGTGGCGCTCTTGCTCGCGGTGGCGGCTGGATACCTCTACTGGGATCATACCTCGCATTTCGAGTTCGACTGACGACGCCTTCATCGCGGCGCGCCAATTCGCGATCGCGCCCAAGGTCGCGGGCTACGTCACGGCGGTTCCGGTCACCGACAATCAGCATCTCGACAAGGGCGGCATGGTCGCCCAGATCGACCAGCGCGATTACCGCGTGGCGCTCGCGCAGGCCGAGGCCCAAGTCAGCGGAGGGGAAGCGGGCATCCGCAACATCGACACGCAGATCGCTACGCAAGACGCGCAGATCGCTGCCGCTGAGGCGCAGGTGAGCCAGGCACAAGCCAACCTGGAACTCACGAAGGTCACCTGGGGACGCGACAAGCCGCTCGTCAATCAGGGTTGGGCGACGGCTCAGCAGGGCACGGTCGACGTCCAGAATCTCAAGGCCCAGCAGGCCGCTGTCGACAGCGCGCAAGCGACGCTCAAAGTGGCGCAGCGGCAAATCGACACGCTGAGGGCGCAGCGCGCGTCGGCGGAGGCGACCCTCGCGCAAGCGCAGGCCCAACGCGACCAAGCTCAGCTCAACCTCTCCTATACGACCGTCATCGCCGACCAGCCGGGCCGCGTCGTCAACCTCACCGGCGCCGTCGGGCAATATGCCCAGGCGGGCACGAATCTGACCATGTTCGTGCCCGATGAGATCTGGGTCGTCGCGAACTATAAGGAGACCCAGCTCGACCGCATGCGGCCGGGGCAGCCGGTCGACATCGAGATCGACGCTTACCCGGAACGCGACTTCCATGGCCATCTCGATAGCGTCCAGTCCGGCTCGGGCCCGGCCTTCTCGCTGCTGCCGCCCGAAAACGCCACCGGCAACTATGTCAAGATCGTCCAGCGCGTGCCGGTCAAGATCATCCTCGACAATCCGCCGGCCGATGTGGCGCTGGGCCCCGGCATGTCGGTCGTCCCGACCGTGCGGGTCGATCCGTCGCCCTCCCTCTATGAGCGGCTGAAGGCCCGCGTAGAGCAATGGCGGGGGCGGGTGTGAGCGACGCGGGCGCGCAGGCCGGCGCTCCCGGGGCGAGCAGCGCAGCGTCGGCGAGCCCCTGGGCGATCGCCGTCCTGGTCGCGCTCGCAGCCTTCATGGAGGTGCTCGACACCACGATCGCCAACGTGGTCCTGCCCTACATCGCCGGCGGCATGGGGGTCAGCGATGACGAAGCCTCGTGGGTCGTCACGACTTATCTCGTCGCCAACGCCGTCAGCCTGACCGCGAGCCCGTTCCTCGCCAGGCGGCTCGGCCGCAAGACCTTCTTCCTCATCTGCCTTGGGCTCTTCAGCATAAGTTCTCTCCTCTGCGCGCAGGCGTGGAATCTCGACGCGCTCCTCTTGTTCCGAATCCTGCAGGGCCTCGCCGGAGGCGGCATGGTGCCGGTCTCGCAATCGATCCTGGCGGATTCGTTTCCGCCGGCGAAGCGCGGGCAGGCCTTCGCGCTGTTCGGCGTCGCGGTGGTTGTTGCGCCGGTGGTCGGCCCGACGCTCGGCGGCTGGCTCGCGGACAATCTCAGCTGGCGCTGGTGCTTCCTGATCAACGGGCCGGTCGGCCTCGCCACGATCGCGCTGATCGCCCTCCTTCTGCCTGCGGACAAACCCGGACAGATGCGGTCCGCCGGGTTCGATTTCATCGGCTTTCTCTTGGTTGCGACTTTCCTCGGCGCGCTAGAGATCGTGCTCGACCGCGGCCTCGAGGACGACTGGTTTGGCTCAAACTTCATCCTCACGTTCACGTTCATTTGCGCCATTGCATTCGTGCTGATGATCCCTTGGGAAATGTCCAGGCGTGATCCGATGATCGACGTGAGGATGGTGGGGTCCCGACAGTTTGGCGCCTGCTTCCTGGTGATGGCGGCGACCGGCGCGATCCTCTATGCAACCACCCAATTCTTGCCGCTCCTGGTGCAAACGGACTTCGGCTATACCGCGACCTGGGCCGGTCTCGTTCTCTCTCCGGGCGGCCTCGTCACCTTGGTGATGATGTTCGCTGTCGGCAATCTGTCGGGCCGGATCCAGCCAAAATACCTGATCATGACCGGCGCGATTTTCGCGGCGATCTCGATGTATCAGCTCACCAATGTGTACGCCGATCTCGACTTCTGGTTTTTGGCGCGCACGCGCATGGCGCTTGGGATCGGACTGCCGCTGATCTTCATCCCGATCATCACGGCGTCGTATGATGGGATCCCGGCAAACCGGGTCGACATGGCGTCGGCCCTCATCAATGCGGCGCGCAACACTGGCGGCTCGATCGGCGTCTCACTCGCCTCCAACGTGCTCCAGCACCGTGAGCAGTTCCATCAAAGCCGGCTCATCGAGCACGCGATTCCGTCGAGCCAGCAGTATCAGGACACGCTGCAACGGGCGACGGAATATTTTCTCGCGCAGGGCAGTTTGCTTCCCGAGGCGAAGCAGCAGGCCGTCGGCTGGATCGGCCAGCAGGTCCAGGCGCAATCGTCCTACCTTGCTTACATGGACGTCTTCTGGGTGCTGACGCTGCTTTCGCTCGCCGCAGTGCCGCTTGCGCTGAGCCTGCGCAAGGTCAAGCTCGGAGGCGCTGCCCCCGCGGCGCACTGAACCTCGAGAGGCGGGCGGAGGAAGCCTTTTCCAAGACAGAGGGAAGGAAATGCAAAATCTCCGGAAGGATATTCAAAGGAAAGGGAAGTAAAATCCAAACAATTTTCTTCCGCGAATTGTGATTTTTCAATAGATTATCCGCGATTTCAAACGATTCTCCATCGAATTAAAAATGGACTGGTTTCTGCGCGCCTCCCGGCTCGCCCAGACGCCAATCGCGATCCGGCAACACCAGGCACGATAGCCGGTCTTTCTGAATATCGCAAGACATTGTTGCATTTCTCTGTTCATGGGCCCTGCCCGTTTCCGGCCTCTGCCAGCGCTTTCAGGCCCTCGCGATAGGTCGGATAGGTAGGGGCAAATCCCAACAGGGCCTTCGCCTTGGCGATCGAGACCCGCTTGTTGTCCGCATAGAATTCAGCCGCCATCGGCGAGAGCCGAGCATCCTCGAACCGCTCCTCGGGCGGCGGCGGCAGGCCGAGGATCGCCGCCGCATAGGCGATGACATCCTGCGGCGGGGCCGGCTCCTCGTCGGCGACGTTCCAGACCTGGCCCTCGAGCCCGCGCGTGAGCACGAGGCGCGTGAGTTCGGCGATGTCGTCGACATGGGCGCGGTTGAACACCTGCCCCGGCTTGACGACCCGACGCGCCCGGCCCTGGCGCAGATTGACGAGCGCATTGCGGCCGGGCCCGTAGATCCCGGCAAGGCGCAGGATGTCCGCTTCGGCTCCCCGCGCCCGGGCCGCCGCCGTCCACCGCGCCTCGTCCTCGAGCCGCGCAAGCCCCCGCGCTGTCCGGGTCAAGGCCGCGCTCGTCTCGTCGACCCAGCCGCCGCCATAGTCGCCATAAACGCCAATGGTCGAATAGTAGAGAACCCGCCGCAGGTCCGGCGCATCCGCAATGGCGGCCGCCAAGCGCGTGACCGCGGGCTCGCTCCCGTCCCGCGGCGGAATGGAGACGACGATCGCCTCCGTCTTCTCAAGCGCCCGCTCCAGCCCCGAGTCCGCTTGCGCGCCGTCAAAGGCATAAGCTTCGACGCCCTCGTCCTGCAATGCAGCGACGCGCGCGGCCGTCCGCGCCGTTCCCCTCGCCTCGATCAAGCGTTCGCGTGCAATCAGCCGCCGGGCGCAATATCCGACACCGAGGAAGAAGACCCTCACGGGCGAGCCTCCCTCGCGGACTCTGCCGGACGCCCTAGGCCTTCTTTTTCTTCGGCATGTAGAGGTCGGTCAGCGTCCCGGCGAAGGCTTCGGCCGACATGGCGAAGGTCTCGGATAGGGTCGGGTGGGGATGAATGGTGAGGCCGACGTCTTCGGCTTCGGTGCCCATTTCGATCGCCAGCGCCGCTTCCGAGATGAGGTCGCCGGCGTTGGGCCCGACGATGCCGCAGCCGATCAGGCGCTGGGTCTCCTCGTCCCACAAGGTCTTGGTCAGGCCCTCATCGCGGCCGAGCGACAGCGACCGGCCGCTCGCGGCCCACGGGAACACCGCCTTGCCGTACTTGACCCCCTTGGCCTTGGCTTCCGTCTCCGTCAGGCCCGCCCAGGCGACCTCAGGATCGGTGTAAGCGACCGATGGGATCGCCTTGGCGTCAAACGAGGATTTGTGACCGCTCGCGACCTCCGCCGCGACCTTGGCCTCGTGCGAGGCCTTATGCGCGAGCATCGGCTGGCCGACGATGTCGCCGATGGCGAAGATGTGGGGCACGTTTGTTCGCATCTGCCGGTCGACCGCGATGAAGCCGCGTTCGTCGACCGCCACGCCCGCCGCCTCCGCGCCGATGCGCTTGCCGTTGGGACGTCGCCCGACCGAGACAAGCATCGCGTCGAAGGTCTCCGTCTTCGGACCATCCGGGCCTTCGAACGAGACCTTGAGTTCGTCCGGCTCCGCGCTGACGGCCGTCACTTTCGTCTTCAAGAGGATCTTGTCGTAGAGCTTGGCAATGCGCTTGGCCAGCGGCGCAACGATGTCCGGGTCGGCGCCCGGCATCAACTGATCCATCATCTCGATCACCGTGACGCCGGCGCCGAGCGAATAATAGACCGTCGCCATCTCCAGTCCGATGATGCCGCCGCCGAGGACCAGCATGCGCTTGGGGATGAAGCTCGTCTCGAGCGCCGAGGTTGAATCCCAGATGCGCGAATTGGAGGGGATGAACCCGGGCGCGACGGGTTCGGAGCCGGCAGCGATGATCGCGCTCTCGAAGCGCACGACCCGTGAGCCGTCCGCTGTTTCGACATGCAGAGTGTTAGCCGAAGTGAACTTGCCTTCGCCGGTCACCACCCTCACTTTGCGCTGCTTCGCAAGGCCGGTCAGGCCGCTCGTCAGGCGTTTGACCACCCCGTCCTTCCAGGCGCGAATGGCGGCAGGATCGAGGGACGGCGGGCTGAATTTGACCCCATGCGCGCCCAAGGCGGCGGCCTCGTCAATGGTCTTGGCCACATGCAGAAGCGCCTTCGACGGGATGCAACCGACGTTGAGGCAGACACCGCCGAGCGTCGGCCGGGCATCGACCAGCACGACATTCCGCCCGAGATCGGCGGCGCGGAAGGCGGCAGTGTAGCCGCCAGGACCGGCGCCAAGGACCAGGATGTCGGTCTCGAAGTCGGCAGGAGCGGCCTGCGCGGGCGCCGGAGCAGCGACAGGGGGCGCAGCCGGGCCCGGCGGCGATGGAGCGGCGGCAGGCGACGCAACGGCGCCGGCCGGCTTCGCTTCTCCGCCCTCGGCGTAGGTCGCCAGCAACGCGCCCTCGCTGACCTTGTCGCCGACCTTGACGCGAACCTCGCCGATCACCCCATCTTCGGGCGCCGGCACGTCCATCGTCGCCTTGTCGCTCTCAAGCGTCAGGATCGTGTCTTCCTTGCGGACGCTTTTTCCGGGCGCGATCTGGACCTCGATGACCGGCACATCCTTGAAGTCGCCGATATCGGGAAGCCTGATTTCCTTGGCCATGGCCGCTTATCCCCCGCTATTCGGCCGCAATCACAGAATGACGCGACGCATGTCTTCGACGACTTCCGCAAGACGGCGCATGAAGCGCGCAGCCGCGGCGCCGTCGATGACGCGATGATCATAAGAGAGGCAAAGCGGCAGCATCAGACGCGGCTGAAAAGCCTTCCCGTCCCACACCGGGGCCATCTTTGAACGGACCACGCCGAGAATGGCCACCTCGGGCGCATTCACGATCGGTGAGAACGCCGTCCCGCCAATCCCGCCGAGCGAAGAAATGGTGAAGGTCGCGCCCTGCATCTCCGCGGGCGCGAGCTTGCCCGCGCGCGCCTTCTCCGAAAGGGCGCCAAGCTCCCGGGCAAGCTCGATGACGCCCTTCTGATCGACGTCCTTGATGACTGCAACCACCAGGCCGTCGGGAGTATCGACGGCGACGCCGATGTGCCAATAACGACGCAATATCAGAGAGTCGCCCGCGGGGCTTAGCGCGGCGTTGAAGGTCGGGAAAGCTTTGAGCGTCGCGACCGCGGCCCGCATGAGCAGCGGCAGCAACGATACGCGGTAAGGCTTTGCTTTGTCTTTCTTCGCGTCCTCGTCGAGCGATCGCCGGAAGGCGTCGAGGTCGGTGATGTCTGCCTCGTCGCAATGGGTGACATGGGGCACATTTACCCACGATGCATGCAGGCGCGGGCCCGAGATGCGCTTGATGCGCGACAGCGGAACGGTCTCGATCGGCCCGAATTTGGCGAAGTCGACCGCCGGAATCGCCGGCAGAGCGCCGCCCACGACGGGCGCGCCGCCCGCGCCCCCGCCCGACAATGCGGCTTTGACATCCTCGCGCGTGATCCGGCCCTTCTCTCCGGTGCCCTTGATTGTATTGAGGTCAAGGTCGAGCTCCCGCGCCAGCCGTCGGACCGCGGGCCCGGCGAAGACGCCTGAAAAGTCGGCCGTCGCGGGTCCCGCGGCGGGCGCGGTCGGGCTGAGAGCAGGCGGCAGGTCCCTTGGCGCAACGGGCGAAGTTTCGGGGGCTTCGGCGGCGTCTTCCTCCTCCTTCGCGTCCGCCTCGTCCTCCTGATTCGACGGGATTGGCGCGGCCGGTCCGCCCGCGTCGAGTTTCGCGATCAGTGAGCCCATCGACACTTTGTCGCCGACCTTGGCGACCATCTGCGCGATCTTGCCGGCGGCCGGCGACGGCACGTCCATCGTCGCCTTGTCGGATTCGAGCGTCACCAGCGGCTGCTCGGCCTCGACGGTGTCGCCCGCCTTCACCAGGACTTCGATGACTGGCACGTCCTTGAAGTCGCCGATGTCGGGGACGGTGATGTCGATCGTCGCCGCCTTGGCGGGCGCGGGCGCGGCGGCGGCTTTACCCGGCGCGGCGGCCTTGGCGGGGGCCGCAGACGCGGCGGACTTGGCCGGGGCCGCAGACGCGGCGGCCTTGGCGGGGGCGGCCCGCGGCGCCTCGGCCGCCGCGGTTTCGATGCGCGCTATGAGGACGCCCATCGACACCTTGTCGCCGACTTTCGCGGCGACTTCAGCGACAGCGCCCGCGATCGGCGACGGCACGTCCATCGTCGCCTTGTCGGACTCGAGCGTCACCAGCGGCTGCTCGGCTTTCACGACGTCGCCCGGTTTCACCAGGACCTCGATGACCGGAACATCCTTGAAGTCGCCGATATCGGGAACGTTCACGTCGATTTTCGCCACCGGCGCTCTCCTCAACGACAAGATTGAATGGGGACGGCGAACTGTCAGCTTCGCGCCGGATTCGGCCCCTCCGGGTCGATGCCGTATTTCGCGATCGCCTCGGCAACGCGCCGGGTCGGCAACAACTGATCGTCCGCCAGCGCCTTCAGGCTCGCGACTGTGACGTGATAGCGGTCGATCTCGAAGAACGAGCGCAATCGGCGGCGATAATCGGAGCGCCCGAACCCGTCGGTTCCAAGGACTTTGTAGCGCGCGGGCACATAGGGGCGAATTCCGTCCGCGACCACCTTCATGTAATCGGTCGACGCGATGACCGGCCCCTTTCCGCGCGACAATGCTCGAGTGATGAATGGAACCTTGGGGTCGGATTCCGGATGCAAGAGGTTCCACCGTTCGATGTCGAGCCCCTGCCGGCGCAGTTCGGTGAAGCTCGTCACGCTCCAGATTTCGCTGCTTACGCCGTGCTCGCCGGCAAGCATGTCGGCCGCCGCCTCGACCTCGCGCAGGATCGCGCCAGCGCCGAGCAGACGCACCTGCAATCCGGGCCGGTCAGCCTTGACCTCGCGCAGCTTGTAAGCGCCGCTGAGGATCCCCTCTTCCGCCCCTTCCGGCATCGCCGGATGGGCGTAATTCTCGTTCAAGGTGGTGATGTAATAATAGACGTCGTCCTGATCGACGAGCATCCGCTTCAGGCCGGCGTGGATGATCACCGCGAGTTCGTAGGCGTAAGTCGGGTCGTAGGTGACGCAATTCGGAATGGTCGACGCGAGAACGTGGCTGTGGCCGTCCTCGTGCTGCAGACCCTCCCCATTCAGGGTCGTGCGTCCGGAAGTGCCGCCGATCAGGAAGCCGCGCGTCCGCATGTCGCCCGCCGCCCAGGCGAGATCGCCGACCCGCTGGAACCCGAACATCGAATAATAGATGTAGAACGGTATCATCGGCACGTTTGAGGTCGAATAGGAGGTGCCGGCTGCGATGAAAGAGGCCATCGCCCCCGGCTCGTTGATCCCTTCCTGGAGGATCTGTCCCTTGGGATCTTCGCGGTAATACATGAGCTGATCGGCGTCCTGCGGCCGATACAGCTGGCCGACCTGGCTGAAGATGCCGACCTGCCGAAACAGCCCCTCCATGCCGAAGGTCCGGCTTTCGTCGGGGACGATCGGAACCACATGCGGGCCGATATCCTTGTCGCGCAAGAGAGTGGTCAGGACCCGGACGAAGGCCATGGTGGTCGAAATTTCCCGTCCCTCAGCGGTTGCTTTCAACACCGCGTCGAAAGCGGAAAGGGGCGGGACAGGGAGCGGTTCGCTCTTGCGCCGCCGCGCCGGCAGAGAGCCGCCAAGCGCCGCGCGCCGCCCGCGCAGGTAAGTCATCTCTTCGCTGTTCTCGGCGAAGCGCAGGAACGGGACCTTGTCGAGTTCTTCGTCTGTAACCGGGATTTGGAACCGGTCGCGGAATGCCTTGAGCGCGTCGTGGCCGAGCTTCTTGGCCTGATGGGCGATCATCTGTCCTTCGCCGGCCGCCCCCATGCCGTAGCCCTTGACCGTCTTGGCGAGAATGACGGTCGGCTGGCCCCTGTGCTCGACCGCCGCCTTGTAGGCGGCATAGACCTTGACCGGGTCATGCCCGCCCCGGGTCAGCGCCCAGATCTCCGCGTCGGTCCAGTCCTCGACCATCGCCGCCGTCTCGGGATAGCGGCCGAAGAAATGCTTGCGGATATAGGCGCCGTCCTTCGACTTGAAGTCCTGGTATTCGCCGTCGACGCATTCCTCCATCAACTGGCGCAGCTTGCCGGCCGTATCCTTGGCCAGCAATTGGTCCCACCCCGACCCCCACAGGCATTTGATCACGTTCCAGCCCGCGCCGCGGAAATCGGCCTCGAGCTCCTGCACGATCTTGCCGTTGCCGCGCACCGGCCCATCGAGACGCTGCAGGTTGCAGTTGATGACGAAGACGAGATTGTCGAGTTTCTCGCGCCCGGCGAGCGAGATCGCGCCGAGCGATTCCGGCTCATCCATTTCGCCGTCGCCGCAGAAGACCCAGACCTTGCGCGGCGCGGTGTCCGCGAGGCCGCGGCAATGCAGGTAGCGCAGGAACCGGGCCTGATAGATCGCCATCAAGGGTCCGAGGCCCATCGACACGGTCGGGAACTGCCAGAACTCCGGCATCAGCCAGGGATGAGGGTAAGAGGATAGCCCCTTGCGGCCGACCTCCTGGCGGAAGTTGACCAGCTGCTCCTCGCTGAGACGATCCTCGATGAAAGCGCGGGCGTAAATTCCCGGCGAGCTATGGCCCTGGAAATAGATCAGGTCGCCGCCATGCGTCTCGTTGCAGGCATGCCAGAAATGCATGAAGCCGGTGTCGTACAGCGTCGCAGCCGACTGGAAGCTCGCAATATGGCCGCCAAGCTCCGAGGACTCCTTGTTGGCCTTGACCACGATCGCGGCCGCGTTCCAGCGCACGTAGCGGCGGATGAGCTGCTCGATCTTGCGGTTGCCCGGGTGGAGCGGCTGCTCCTCGGGCGGGATGGTGTTGACATAGGCGGTGTTGGCGGCGAAGGGCAGCTTGGCGCCCTTGCGCCGGGCGGCGGCGACCAGCGAATCGAGGATTTCATCGACCTTGCCAATGCCCTCGAAGGCCTCGACCGAATCGAGCGCGTCAAGCCATTCGTCGGTCTCGTCGGATTGGTCTAAGACTCGGTCATCCATCGGCGGCCGCCCTCCCTTTCACTCATACGAAAGTCGCA
The DNA here is from genome assembly GCA_963783175.1 of uncultured Alphaproteobacteria bacterium. Classification (GTDB taxonomy): domain Bacteria; phylum Pseudomonadota; class Alphaproteobacteria; order Rhizobiales; family Beijerinckiaceae; genus Roseiarcus. The sequence continues at coordinate 169,918 of CAWANG010000016.1, read as the reverse complement.
AGCGTGAGTTTGTCGCAGTCTTCTCATGGGTCCGCGGAATTGGCAATTGCGCTGACCGGCGCTGCTGCCATGTCAGACTTGCATACGCGTCCGGCTCGGCGCCCGCCGGCGGGCGGCAGAGATAGGCTCGCCTCGCTGGACGCTTGGCGTCGGCGATGGAGGATCAATTGGCCGGCCTGACGACCCACGTCCTCGACGTCACCCGCGGCGGGCCGGCCGAACGCGTGAGGGTCGAGCTTTACGAGTTCGCGGCCGGCGGGGAGCGGGCCCTCGTCGCCGATGTCCTGACCAACGCGGATGGGCGCACCGACGCGCCGCTGATCAGCGCCGGGCAAGCGCGCGTCGGCCTGTTCGAACTTGTCTTCCATGCGGGGGATTATTTTCGCCGCCGGGGCGTGACAACGTCCGATCCGCCCTTCCTCGACCTGATCCCGATCCGCTTCGCCATCGCCGATCCGGGCGCGCACTATCACGTTCCGCTTCTGTTATCGCCGTGGAGCTATTCAACCTATCGAGGCAGTTGAAGGACGCAACGATTTCCAAGCTGCCCGCAACAATTCCCAAGCCGGCCGCAATAAATTCAAAACCAGACGCAACAATTTCCAAGCCAAACGCAACAAAATCCAAATATCTTTCTCAATGTTATCAATTTGTTTATGTCGATATGCGCCAAAAGTCGATTATCTATCCCGATCGCTGACATCAAGCCTGCGCTCCTTCGTTGGCGGGGACTTTCACCCCGACGTCGATCATATGGCGATTATCCCGTACTTGACTGTTGCCAACCCCTTTCCGGCTGGAGCGTGGTTAGTCAGCCCACTGCTGATCTATTCCTTCGCAGAAGCTCCATGCTCGACCAGCGGCCAAGACCTCGCAGAAGCGAGTATGCCCGACCATTCCGAATGTTTTATAAACTATACATCCTTGGAATCCGTAGAAAACATCTTGTTTGCCATCGACAGTCATGGTGGCCAGAATGGATATAAATTTCCAAGTGCAGTTATATGTGAGATTCCAAAAACCATTATCGTCTGCGGCCCTGTCGTATTTGCGTTCGGAGTCTTCGGGCTGCGTGAGACTGCTAAGGCGAGGAACCTGATAGTGAGTGGATACTTCTGTGTTATAATTGTTCTCGGGTTCACTGCGTACGTGTCGGCCCTTGCGGCCCTTTTCGGCCGAGACGCATGCGTACAAACCGATGCAGAATATGGATATAACGACGGCGATAGCTATCGCCAGATCCCACATCCATGGATGCAAATTGCTTGGATAGGCAAAGCCCAGGGCAGCCAGGATCATGATCCCGGAACAGATGGCCCCCAGTGGAAAATCCATCTAGCAGCCCCGGATCGCCGTCCCAAAGATTCGATTATCTATCGCGATCGCCTGCCGGGGCGCTTATCCCAATGGCGGTTGCCGCCGTCGCCGCCTACGCGCGTTTCATCGACCTCAACAATGCCGCCAAGCTGATGAGATCAAGCCTGCGTTCCTTCGTTGGCAGGGACTTTCACCCTGACGCCGATCATATCACCGATTCCGATTTTCGGAAAGATGAAGTTATAGCCGATTGTGTTTTGTTATAAACAAGCCCCGCGATCTTCCCGATTTTTCACCGCTGGCCTCTTGCATAAGTGTGCTCATTATATTATAAGCATGCTTATGTTATCACTTGCTCAGAAAATGACGATCTCGCCGGCCCGGGAACTCGGGTTCGCGCTCCATGACGTGGCGCGCCTGCTCAGGACCTATTCCGATCAGCGCGCGCGCGAACTCGGCACCACGCGGGCCCAATGGGCGGTGCTGTCGCGGCTTCAGCGTTGCGAGGGCGCCAAACAGAATGAACTCGCGGATATGCTCGATCTCGCGCCGATCACGCTCGGCCGCCTGATCGACAAACTGACCGCCGCGGGCCTCGTCGAGCGGCGCGACGATGCGACGGACCGGCGCGCCCATCGCCTCTACCTCACCGAGAAGGCAGCGCCGGCGCTCGTCAGTCTCGGCGCGCTTGCCGAGGACCTGATGGGACGGGCCCTGGCGGGACTCGACGAAGACGAGATCCGCGCGATGCATGACGGCCTCAAGACCATCAAGGCCAATCTCAAGACCGAATTGACGCTCGGAGCTGAATCAAAGTGACCCAACCCAAGCCGGCGGCCGGGCGCGATCCCGCGCAGGAGGACTCCGCATCCGCCGCGCCTCAACCGGCGCAGCCGCTTCCGTTTCCGCCGCCCAAATTGGGCGCGCAGCAGGGCGGGCGCGAGCCTCAGCCGCAGTCCGCTCCCTCGCCGGCGCCGCAGTCCACGCAGCCGATCCAGTTCACGCCGGCCCGCACGCCGGCGCCGGGCCCGCAGCCGTCCCCGCCGCCCGCTTCTCCCCCAGCGGCGGAAACGCCCCCGCTCGTCATCCGCAAGAGCCGCCGCGTCAGCCGTTTCGTAATGCTCGTTGTCATTCCGCTCGTCGCGCTTGCGCTTGGCTTCGGGTGGTGGCTGAGCAGCGGCCGCTATGTCTCGACCGACAACGCCTATGTCGGCGCCGACAAGTCGCTGATCACGCCGCAGGTCACCGGCGCGATCGTCGCCGTCCACGTGGTCGAGGGGCAGAAGGTCAAAGTCGGCGATCCGCTGTTCGACATCGACCCGCAGCCCTATGAGATCGCGCTTGCGCTCGCCAAGGGCCGCGTCGAAGCAGCAAAGGTCGAATTCGCCAACTTGAAGTCCTCGTACGTCAGCAATGCGGATCAGATCAAAATGGGCGAGGACGCCGTGGCGGTGCGCCAGACCGACTTTGATCGCAAGAACGGCCTCGCGATCCACGGCACCGGAACCACCGCCGATCGCGACACCTCGATGGGCAACCTCATCCAGGCCAAGCAGATCCTCGAATTCGTCCGCCAGCAGCAGGCGACGGTCACGGTGAAGCTCGGCGGCGGCCCCGATGCGTCGATCGAGAACTTTCCCGACTACATGCAGGCGAAGGCGGGCCTCGAGGACGCCGAACGCAATCTGCGCAACACCAAGGTCCTCGCGCCGATCGACGGCGTCGCGACGCAGGTGCCGGAGATTGAGCTCGGGCGCGTGGCGGCGGCCGGCCAGCCGGTGTTCGCAATTGTCGCCAACCATGGACTCTGGGTCGACGCCAATCCGAAGGAATCGGACCTCACCTACGTCCATGCCGGCTTGCCCGCGACGGTCAGCGTCGACACTTTTCCCGACCGGGAATGGAAAGGGACGATCTGCTCGATCGCGCCGGGCACAGGCGCGCAGTTTGCGATCCTCCCGCCGCAGAACGCGACCGGCAACTGGGTGAAGGTCGTCCAGCGCGTGCCCTTGCGGTTCTGTTTCGATCCGCAGGAGGACACGACCGGCCTTCGAGCAGGGATGAGCGCCTATCTAACCGTCGACACCGGGCGGGTGCGCACCCTTGCGGGAACGCTTGAAGGGCTCAAGCAGTGGGTGGCCGGCTACGTCGACACCCTCCTGGGAGCGAGAACGGCCGTCATCAGATGAACGCGGCCGTTCCCGCCCCGCCGCTCTACGAGACCATCTCGCCGACGCTGAAGTGGCTGCTCACCGTCTGCATCATGATGGCGACGATCATGCAGGCGCTCGACACGACGATCGCCAACGTCGCCCTACCCTACATGCAGGGCTCGCTGGCGACGACGCAGGATCAGATCAACTGGGTCCTGACCTCCTATATCGTCGCCGCCGCGATCATGACCTCGCCGCTCGGCTGGATGGCGACGCGCTTCGGCCGCAAGAAGCTGTTCATCGTCTGCACCGCCGGGTTCACCGTCGCTTCGATGCTGTGCGGCGTCGCGCTGTCGATCGAACAGATGGTCGCCTACCGGCTCCTGCAAGGCGTGTTCGGCGCGGCGCTGGTGCCGCTCTCCCAGGCGGTGATGCTCGACATCTTTCCGCCCGCCAAGCGCGGCTCGGCGATGGCGATTTGGGGCATGGGGGTGATGCTCGGGCCGATCATGGGGCCGACGCTCGGCGGCTTCCTCACCGATTCCTATTCCTGGCGCTGGGTGTTCTTCGTCAACCTGCCGTTCGGAATCCTCACCACCGTCGGACTGTGGCTTTTCATGAGCGAGACGCCGACCCGGCGCGACGTGCCCTTCTCCTGGTTCGGATTCCTCAGCCTCTCGCTCGGCATCGGATCGTTGCAGATGATGCTCGATCGTGGCGAACAGCTCGCCTGGTTCGATTCGACCGAGATCTGGGTCGAGGCGATCCTTTCGGTCGTCGGGTTCTATTTCTTTCTCGCCGACTGCTTCACGTCAAAGCGGCCGTTCATCAGCGTGCGCATCTTCCGCGACTGGAATTTTTCCATCGCCCTCGTTTTCATGTTCCTGGTCGGCATCATCCTCTTGGCGACCATGGCGCTGGTGACGCCGTTCATCCAGAACATGCTCGGCTACCCAGTGCTGTCGAGCGGCTATCTGCTCGGCACGCGCGGCATCGGAACGTTCGTGGCGATGTTCCTGGTCGGGCGCCTCAGCGGCAAGGTCGACGCACGCCTTCTCATCTTCGTCGGCCTCGTGCTTGCGACGTCGTCGCTATGGCTGATGGTCGGCTGGTCGCTCGACGTCTCCGGCCGGACGATCGCGATCAATTCGGTCGCGCAGGGGTTCGGCCTTGGCTTCATCTTCGTGCCGCTCAACACCATCGCCTTCGCCAGCCTGCCGGGCGAGCTCCGGACCGAGGGCGCGGCGCTTTGGACGCTGATCCGCAACATCGGCTCGGCGGTCGGCATCTCGATCGTCATCGCCCGCCTGACAAGCTCGATCACCATGTTCCATAGCCAGCTCGTCGAGCACGTGACGCCGTTCAACGATGCGATGCGAATGCCGAGCGCTTCGATGCTTTCGGGCCACGGATTGCCGAGTCTGGCGATGCTCGAAGGCATCGTCACCCAGCAGGCGGCGGCGATGGCCTATTCGAACGACTTCCTGTTCATGACCTTCATCTCGCTCTGCGCCTTCCCGCTGCTGGCGCTCATCCGCTCGCCGAAAGCCGTGGCGGCCGCCGCCTCGCGCGAAGCCGCGGCGCATGCGGTGATGGACTAGCAGATCGGTCTGACGCTCCGCGCACGTAAGCGATGTCATGTCCGCCTGGCCTAGGCGAGCTTAAGCGCGCTCATCGATTGCTCGGAGACCTCGTAGGTCCAGACCCGGAAGGACTTGAGTACATGGGGTCCGAATGAGTTGATGAGCGGGATATCCGCCGCGTCGCGGCCTCGCGCGACGACGATCCGTCCTATCCGCGGCATATTGTTGCGGGGATCGAAAGTCCACCAGCTCCCGTCGAGGAACACCTCTATCCAGGCGCTGAAATCCATCGGATCGACGACAGGCACGCCAATGTCGCCGAGATGGCCGTTGATGTATCGCGCCGGAATGTTGAGGCATCGGCAAAGCGTCACCGCGAGATGCGCGAAATCGCGGCAGACGCCGACCCGCTCCTCGAAGGCTTCGAATGCGGTTCTGGTCGCGCGAGCCTGCATATAGTCAAACTTGATGTGCGCATGGACAAAATCGCACACGGCCCGCACGCGTCCCCAGCCGGGCGGAACTTTGCCGAATAGATCCCAAGCCGTCTGGCTCAGCTTGTCGGTCTCGCAATATCGGCTCCCCATCAGATAGAGCAGGCACGAGTCGGGGAGTTCCGCGACGGGGACTTCGACCGCGGCAAAGTTCGCCTGGTCAATCTTGCCATCATCTTCGATCGTAGCGTCGCCCCAAATTGTGAGGTCGCCGGAAGGCGCCACCAGTCTGCGGCAACGATTGCCAAAGGTATCGACGTAGGTGGTGGTCACGACGATCGGCGTCGTGAACACCTTTTCGGCGACGCGTATGTCGGCCTTCCGATCTTCGCTCACCGACAGCAGGCAAACCATCGCGGTGGGCTGTGCGCAAGTGACCGTGATTTCATAGCCGTAACGAATCAGCATCGGTCCCCCGCTTTTGAGGCATCTTTCGAGACGCGATGAGTGAGCAACGCCTCCTCCACGTCAGCCTTGAAACGTGTGACTCATCGATCGCGGGGGCGATCGGCGCGAGCGTCGCGCCGACCGTCGATGTCTGGGCTCGGGTTCGAAGTACCGGGCGATCAGTAGTCCATTCCGCCCATGCCGCCCATTCCCCCGCCACCCGGCATCGCCGGAGTGTCGGTCTTGGGGCGCTCGGCGATCATTGCTTCAGTCGTGACCATGAGACCCGCGATGGAAGCCGCGTCCTGTAGCGCGACCCGCACCACCTTCGCAGGATCGACGATGCCGGCGTTCAGCATATCGACATATTGCTCGGTCTGGGCGTCGAAGCCGTAGGTCTGCGACTTGTTCTCGAGGATCTTGCCGACGACGATCGAGCCCTCGACGCCCGAATTCTCGGCGATCTGCCGGATCGGCGCTTCGAGCGCTCTGAGCACGATGTTGATGCCGGATTGAACATCTTCGTTTCTCGTCGGTGAGCTTGCCGATCGCCGCCTTGGCGCGCAAGAGCGCGACGCCGCCGCCGGCAACGATGCCCTCCTCGACCGCAGCCTTGGTCGCATGCATGGCGTCGTCGACGCGATCCTTCTTCTCCTTGACCTCAACCTCGGTCGAGCCGCCGACGCGGATGATAGCCACCCCGCCCGCGAGCTTCGCCAGGCGTTCCTGGAGCTTCTCCTTGTCGTAGTCGGACGTCGTATCCTCGATCTGCGCCTTGATCTGGGCGATCCGGCCCTCGATGTCGGCCTTCTTGCCGGCGCCGTCGATGATGGTGGTGTTCTCCTTCTCGATCCGCACCCGCTTGGCTTTGCCGAGCATCTGAAGGGTGACGTTCTCGAGCTTGATGCCGAGGTCCTCGGCGATCATCGTGCCTGTGGTCAGGACTGCGATGTCCTCGAGCATCGCCTTGCGTCGATCGCCGAAGCCCGGCGCCTTCACCGCCGCCACCTTGAGGCCGCCCCGCAGCTTGTTGACGACCAGCGTTGCGAGCGCCTCGCCCTCGATATCCTCGGCGATGATGAGCAGCGGTTTGCCTGCTTGGACAACCGCCTCGAGGACGGGCAGCATGGGCTGGAGGGAGGAGAGTTTCTTCTCGTGGATGAGAATGTACGGGTCCTCGAGTTCAGCGATCATCTTCTCCGCATTGGTGATGAAATAGGGCGAGAGGTAGCCGCGGTCGAACTGCATGCCTTCGACGACGTCCAGCTCGGTCTCGGCGGTCTTGGCCTCTTCGACCGTGATTACGCCCTCGTTGCCGACCTTCTTCATCGCATCGGAAATCATCTTGCCGATCGTCTTGTCGCCATTCGCGGCGATGGTCCCGATCTGCGCGATCCCCTCGGACGACTGCACCTTCTTGGAGCGGCGTTCGATGTCCTTCACCACGGCGGCCACCGCGATATCGATGCCGCGCTTGAGGTCCATCGGGTTCATGCCCGCCGCCACCAGCTTGAGTCCCTCCTTCATGATCGAGGCGGCGAGCACCGTCGCGGTGGTGGTGCCGTCGCCGGCGAGATCGTTGGTCTTCGAGGCGACTTCGCGCACCATCTGCGCGCCCATATTCTCGAACTTGTCGGAAAGCTCGATCTCCTTGGCGACGGTCACGCCATCCTTGGTGATGCGCGGCGCCCCATAGGACTTGTCGAGGATCACGTTACGGCCCTTCGGACCAAGCGTCACTTTAACCGCATTGTTGAGGGTGTCGACGCCGCGCAGCATTCGGTCGCGGGCGTCAGAAGAGAAACGTACATCTTTGGCTGACATGAGATTTGGATCCTTCAATTCTCGGAAAAAAGATTTGTTTAGGCGGCCTTCTTCTTGGCGGCGGTCGCGCCTTCAATCACGCCCATGACGTCGGTCTCCTTCATGATCAGGAGCTCCTCGCCATCGATCTTGACTTCCGTGCCCGACCATTTGCCGAATAAGACCCGCTCGCCTGGTTTGAGTTCGACGGGCGTGAGCTTGCCGCTCTCATCGCGGCCGCCGGGCCCGACGGCGACGACCTCGCCCTCCTGCGGCTTCTCCTTGACGGTGTCGGGAATGATGATGCCGCCCTTGGTCTTATCCTCGCCCTCGATCCGGCGGATGACGACGCGGTCGTGCAACGGGCGAAATTTCATAGAGTTCACTTTCAGTCGACCTGCCTCGCCGGCTCACGAGCATCTGCTCCAGCTCTCGGCGGCAGTCTAACGCAAGCCTAAGATGGCGATCCTTGGCACTCATTACAAGGGAGTGCTAACATTTCGCGTTTGGCGAGCCGGCGCGCGGCCTCGGGGTCGTGGGCCGGCAAATAGATCGTCGGCGTCCTTGCGACGAACGTCTGGATGGCGGCGAGCGTCGCGGCCGCTTGCCGTTCGTCCTCGCTGACGCCGTCGATCGCGCCTTGAAGCATTGTCGCCTCGCTGTAGGAGGCGTCGCCGGCGACGAAGACGGCCTTATCTCCATCCTCGACGATGATCGAGAGATGGTCGGGCGTGTGGCCGGGCGTCGCCACGGCGACGATTGCGCCGTCGGCGGTGAGACGCTTCGAGCGCGGAAACAACCCGTAAGGCCCTCCGTCGAGAACCAGAGGTTTCGGATCGAAATGCTTGGGCCAGCGTTGCGGCAAATAGCCGCGAAGCCGGCCGGCGATCCCGGAGGCCCGCGCAAGTTCGCCCGGACTGACCAGAATTTCGCTTGCCGGAAACGCTCTCGAGTCCCGCCGTCGTGATCGATGTGCAGATGAGTCAGGACGACGCGCCTGACGTCGCTTGGCCCGATGCCGATCGCGCGCAATTGCGCCCCCGCTTCCTCATCCGGTTCGATGTCGAAGCGCACGGCGTTGCGGAAGTAGGGATGCCAGCGCGGCAGGCTTTTGGCGGCGGCGGACGCGCCTGAGTTGACGAGGACGACGCCATCGCGATGCTCGATCGCGTAAGCAAAGACCGGCAGCCAGGCCGACCACTCGCTGTCGATCAGCGGCGCCAGGCGGCGCTTGAGCCCATGGCCTCGCCCGACGACCTGGCTCGCCTTGATCCGCACCTGGCCGGTCTGAATGGCGTAAACGCGCATGGCGGTTCTCCGCTGGTTCCGGGACCCGGATCACTCCCGGCCGATGCGGCCGAGATGGGTGTCGTGAAAGCCGGTCGCGTATTTGAGGCCGTAGCCGAACATGCGGTCCATGCCGATGTGGGCGATCCAGATGAGCCCCAGCCCCAAGGCGATCGGCGAGGCGAGCCAAAAGCCGGTGAGCGCCAGCGGCAGCGCGAGCGCGTAGGTGTGGACGAGATTATAGGCCGCCGCGCCCGCCCTCGGGCCGATGAGATAGGCGAGCATCGCCAGATCCGGCGCAAGAATGAGGAGCGCGAACAGCGGCCACGAAAAGCCGGCGTGGGCGTAGAGCGCAACCGCTGCGGCAAGAGCGGCCGCGCCCTTCGAGGCGCAGGATCAGCCGCACGCGGGCAGGCGAGGATGACGCGCCGGAGCGCATGGCGGGCGCGGGCGGATCACGGTCGGCGAAGCGGGTAAGGATCGCGGTCATTTTTGGCCTCCTCGCGCCGGCGGCGCTTCGGCGCGCCGTTTGAACGCTCCCTCGATACGCCCTCCTCGCCTCCATGCGGAATTGCATATTTATCTTGACCGGCTATACATTTTCGTATGAGCCGCCGCGAACCCGCCTGGGACGAATTGCGCACCTTCCTCGAGGTCGCGCGCGACGGCAGCCTGAGCGGCGCCGCGCGTCGGCTGGGCCTCACCCAGCCGACGGTCGGTCGGCATATCGACGCGCTGGAAGATGCGCTCGGCGTGACCTTGTTCACGCGTTCGCCGCGCGGGCTCAACCCCACGGCGGCCGCGAACGCGCTTGTGCCCCATAGCGAGGCGATGGCCGCCGCGGCGGCGGCGCTCGCGCGGTCCGCTTCGTCGGCGGCGGCGATCGACCGCGGCGTCGTGCGCGTGACCGCGAGCGAGATCATGGGCGCGGAGGCGCTGCCGGCGATGTTCGCCGGCTTTCGCGCCCGCAATCCGGGCATCGCCATTGAGCTTGTGGTCTCTAACCGCAACCAGGACCTCGCCCGCGGCGACGCCGACATCGCGGTCAGGATGATCCGCCCGACCCAGAGCGGGCTTGTCGCCCGCCGGATCGGCTCAACGCGCATTCGGCTCTATGCGCATCGCGACTATCTCGCCCGCTTCGGCGAGCCGCGCTCGTTCGCCGACCTCGCGCAGCATTGCTTCATCGGCTTCGACCGCGACAACCAGACATTTCGCTCCGCGGGTTCGTTTGCGAAGGCGCTGACGCGCGAGGATTTCGGCTTTCGCTGCGACAGCGACCTGGCCCAGCTCGCGGCCCTACGCGCGGGCGTGGGCGTCGGCGGCTGCCAGGACATGATCGCCCGCCGTACGCCCGAGCTTGTCCCCGTCCTGCCGAACGCCTTCCAGATGACGCTCGAAGTATGGCTCGTCATGCACCGTGACTTGCAGACCGCGCCGCGAGTGCGGCTCATGTTCGACTGGCTGGCGGCGGGGCTGACGAACTACGTGAAGGGGAGAACGCAAGTGATTGAGGCGTAATGTAGAAATGTCGGACCATAGCGCGTCGCCCACATATCGCCTTGCGCGAGAGCGGATATCCACCCCATGATCGCCGAGGCGGCGAACTTGGACGCGCTGGGCGTCGAGTTCACGTCGAGGGAGGACCACGAATGGCAAGCCTGGTCGTATTGTACAAGACGCCGAAGGACGCGGCCGCATTCGACAAATATTACGCCGAGACCCATATCCCGATCGCCAAAAAGATCCCGGGGCTCCGGCGCTATGAGATCAGCCGCGGTCCTGTGGCCTCGCCAGCCGGTCCGAGCGGCGTTCATCTCGTCGCGACGCTGAGCTTTGATAACATGGGGGCGCTTCAGAGCGGCTTGGGGAGCGCGGAAGGACAAGCCGCGGCCGCCGACCTGGAAAAATTCGCAACCGGCGGAGTGGACCTGTTGATGTTCGACAACGCCCCAGCCTAGCGGGTCGTCAAGTTCGCCCCGTCGCAACCGCGCTCAGGCCGGCCCCGCAACCTCCATCACGAGGTCGGCGAGGCGCTCGGCGGCGTCAGGGACGCCGACCGACTTCGCCGCCGCTGCGGCGGCCGCGAGCTTTTCGGGCGCGGCGAGCGCGCCCCTCAGGATCGCCGCGAGGCGCTCGGGGGTGAATTCGGGCTGCGGCACGACGACCGCGCCGCCCGAAGCGGCGAGCGCGGCCGCGTTCGCCGCCTGATCCTGATCGAGCGCGTGCGGGAACGGCACGAGGACCGAAGCCCGGCCGATGACCGCAAGCTCGGAGACGGTCGAGGCGCCGGCCCGGCCGATGATGAGATGCGCGCTCGCGATCCGCGCCGGCAGGTCAGGGAAGAATTCGGCGATCTCGACCGGAAAGCTCATCCGCGCGCACGCCGCCGCTACCCGCGAACTATCCTCGCCGCGCGCCTGCTGGGTGAGGCGAAGCCATTGCCGCTCGTCGGGGCTCAGAAGCGCCAGCGCCGCGGGAACCACATCCGCCATGACCCGCGCCCCCTGCGAGCCACCGGTCACCAGCACGTTAAGGCGCCGCCCGACGACCTCGGGATAGGGGATCTGAGCCGCGGCGATGACCGACGGCCGGACAGGATTGCCGGTCACGCGGATCTTGGCCTCGATCGTGCGATCGGCGCCCTTCAAGCCGGGAAAGCCGCAGGCGATGAGGTTGACGCGGAGGCTCAAGAACCGATTCGCCCGGCCCATGACCGCATTCTGCTCATGCAGGACGCTCGGAACCCTCGTGAGCCAAGCGGCGAGGAGCGGCGGCACGGTCGGATAGCCGCCGAAGCCAACCACCGCGCGCGGCCTGATGGCTCTCAGCTTCATAAGCGCGGTCGCAAGCCCGGCGCCAAGAGTGAGCGCGGCGCGCGCCTTGGCGAGCGCGCCGGCGTCAGTGGTCGTTGCGGCCGGAAAGGCGTGAATGGCGCGGGCGGGAAAATCGCCGCCGTATTTGAGCGCCCGGCTGTCGGTCGCGAGTTCGACCTCCGCTCCGCGCTTCGCGAGCGCCGCCGCCAGCGCCGCGGCGGGAAAGAGATGACCGCCCGTGCCGCCGGCCGCGAGCAGGATCGCGCGCTCCGCGCTCATTCGTCCGGGGCGCCGGGGTGGTCGAGATCGGCGGCCGGGCGCTTGCGGGTCGCGGCGATGAGGAAGCCCATGCCGAGGCCGAGCGCCAGCAGCGACGAGCCGCCGTAGGAGATGAACGGCAGGGTCATCCCCTTGGCCGGCATGGCGCGCAGGTTGACCGCCATGTTGATCCAGCTCTGGACCCCGAACATCACTGTGAGCCCGGCGGCCGCAAGCTGGCAGAACGGGTCCGGGTTGCGGAAAGCAAGGTACAGGGCGCGCAGCACGATGAAGGCGAAAAAGGCGATGAGCGCCATGCACGCGATCATCCCGAATTCCTCGCCGGTCACCGCGAAGACGAAGTCGGTGTGGGCGTCGGGCAGGATGCGCTTGTAGACACCCTCGCCTGGCCCGCGCCCCAACCAGCCGCCCGACAGGATGCTCTGGAGAGCGGTATCGACCTGAAAGGTGTCGACCAGGCCGCCCGTCGAATCGGGATCGAGAAAGCGCAGCACCCGCTCGTGCACGTGCGGCGAAAGTTTGAAAACCGCGAAGCCGCCAGCCATCCCCATGCCGCCGACGGCGACCACCCAGAACCAATGCAGCCCGGCCAGAAAGAAGAGCGAGGTCCAGACGATCGCGACCAACATCGTCTGGCCGAAGTCGGGCTCGAGGATGAGCGGCACGATGGTGAGCGGCAGCAGCACGAACGACAGGATCCTGGCCGGAATCGCGGTGTTCCCTTTCCGGCCGCCCTCGGTGAAGGCCCATGCGGCGAGAACGACGAACGCCGGCTTGATGATCTCCGACGGCTGGAGGCCGAAAATCCAGCGCCGCGCGCCCTTGACCTCCGCGCCGAACATCAGCGCCAGAATGATGAGGGCAAACGATAGGGCGAAAGTCACGAGCGCCGCGCGCCGCATGTGGCGCGGCGACAGGAACGAGGTCGCGATCATCAGCGCCGCGGTCGGGACCAGCATCAGCGCCTGCCGGTCGACGAAGTGAAAGGTCGTGAGGTTGAGCCGCTCGGCGACCGCCGGACTGGCCGCAAGCGCCATGACGACGCCGATCACCATCAGCGCCACGAACGACCCGATCAGCCAGCGGTCGGCGGTGCGCATCCAGTCCGCAAGCGGCCCGCGTTCGAACTCTCGAAACCATGGCCTCTAGGCCTCCTTCTTTGCGCGCGTTCCGGCCGCCGCCCCTTGCCGCGCAAGCCATTGGGCGACAGATGCGCGAAACGCGTCGCCGCGCGCTTCGAAATTCGCGAACTGGTCGAACGACGCGCAGGCGGGCGACAGCAGGACCGCGGGCTCGTTTGCGTGCGAACGCGCCGCGTCCTCGGCCGCCGCTTCGGTCGCTGCGCTCAGAGTCCCCGAGCGCACGAAAGGAACGGCGCCGGCGAGTGTGCGCGCGAAATCGTCGGCGGCCTCGCCGATTAGGTAGGCCTTGGCGACGCGCGGGAACAAAGGCCTGAGCGGCTCGACGCCGCCTGCCTTCGGCCTGCCGCCGAGAATCCAGTGGATGTCGCGAAAGGACAGGAGCGCCTTCTCGGCCGCGTCGGCATTGGTCGCCTTCGAATCGTTGATGAATACGACCCGGCCAAGCCGGCCGACCTCCTCCATCCGATGAGCGAGCCCGGGAAAGGTCAGGAAGGCGCGGGCGATACGCTCGCGCTCGACGCCGAGCGTCCTCGCGGCGGCGTAGGCGAACGCCGCGTTCTGCCCGTTGTGGGCGCCGCGAAGCGCCCGCGCCGCCTGAAGATCGGCCGCCGGCCCGGGCTCTGCGCGCGCCATCACCCGGTGTTCGCCGACCCAGATGTCGGCGAGCGGAGATTCCTGGCCCGATACCGCGATGACGCGCGGCGCGCGGGCGCGCGCTTTCAGCCGCGCGTAGATTTCGCGGCAAGGCTCGTCGTCGACGCCGACCAGGGCGACGTCGGAATGGGCGACCAGGCGCTCCTTGACCGCCGCGTAGCGGGCAAGGTCCCCGTGCCGATCGAGATGGTCGGGGGTGATGTTGATAAGGAGACCGACGCTCGGCGCGAGCGAGGGCGCGAGATCGATCTGATAGGACGAGCACTCGACGACGTGCGTCCGCCCGGCTGCGGGAGGCGGCAGGTCAAGCACGGGCACGCCGATATTGCCTCCCATCGCCACCTCGCGACCGGCTTCCTTCAGCACGTGGGCGATCAGCGCGGTGGTGGTCGACTTGCCGTTGGTGCCGGTGATGGCGACGAACGGCGCATCGGGCGCTCTCGCGCCGCGCTCGCGAGCGAAGAGCTCGATGTCGCCCACGATTGGAACTCCCCCCTCATCGGCGAGATTGACCGTCCAGTGCGGCGCCGGGTGGGTCAGGGGCACGCCGGGGGCAAGCACGAAGAGCCTGAACCCGCGCCAGTCGGCCTGAGCGAGGTCGACGATCGCAATTCCCGCAGCGGAAGCGCGTTCGCGAGCGGCGGGGCTATCGTCCCAGGCGGCGACTTCGGCGCCGCCCTCGACCAGCGCTCGGGCGGTCGACAGTCCCGAGCCGCCGAGGCCGAAGAGGGCGACGCTCTGTCCGCGCATGGTTTCGACCGGCGTCATCGTCACCTCAGCTTGAGCGAGGCGAGGCCGACCATCGCCAATACGAAGGCAATGATCCAGAACCGCATGACGATCTGCGGCTCGGACCAGCCGAGCTGCTCGAAATGATGATGGATCGGCGCCATGCGGAACACCCGCTTGCCGGTGAGCTTGAACGACGCCACCTGCACGACGACCGACAGCGCCTCGATCACGAACAATCCGCCGATCACCGCCAGCACGATCTCGTGCTTGATCGCCACCGCCGTCGCGCCGAGGAGACCGCCGAGCGCCAACGATCCGGTGTCGCCCATGAAAATCTGCGCCGGCGGAGCATTAAACCACAGGAAGCCGACGCCGGCGCCGATGAGAGCCCCGCAAACCACCATCAAGTCGCCGGCGAAGGGAACGTGATTGATGAGAAGATAGTGGGAGTAAAGCAGATTGCCAGCGATATAGGCGATGAGGCCGAGCGTCGCGGCGGCGATCATCACCGGCACGATGGCGAGCCCGTCGAGCCCGTCAGTCAGATTGACGGCGTTGCCGAAGGCGACGATCACGAACGGGCCAAACAGCAGGAACCCCCAACCGAAATCGAACACGAAGCCGGTGAAGAACGGCACAGCGAGCGCGGTTGCGCCATTGGCGCCGACAAGCATCATTGCGTAGCAGGCGAGCGCGGCGATGATATATTCGCCGATGAGACGGGCGCGGCCGGAGAAGCCGCGATCCGACTGCTTGGTCACCTTGAGATAGTCGTCGTAGAAGCCGATCACCGCGAAGCCGGCGGTGACGAACAGCACGATCCACACATAGGGGCTTTCGAGATTGGCCCACAGCAGCGCGGAGACGAAGAGGCCGAACAGGATCATGAGGCCGCCCATCGTCGGCGTGCCCTTTTTGCTGAGAAGATGCGATGTTGGTCCGTCGAGGCGGATCGGCTGCCCCTTGCCTTGCTTGAGGCGCAGCGCGGAGATGATCGTCGGGCCGAAGAAGAAGACGAGAAACAGCCCGGTTCCCGCGGCGCCAAGAGTGCGGAAGGTGAGATAGCGGAAGAGGTGGAAAACGCCGGGAAGCTCGGACAGCCAGGTCAGCATCGGATGTCCTAGCCTCCCGCCTCGTGGGCGAAGCGGTCGCGAAGCGCCGCGACCAGCGGACCCATCCGGCTGCCGTTGGAGCCTTTGACCATCGCGATGTCGCCGCCGCGCAAGGCGCGGGCGACTTCATCTGTCAACTCGGTCGACCGCTCGGCCCAGGCGGCTCGCATCGAGGCCGGAGCGGCGTCGTAGAGTGCGCGGGTGAGCGGGCCGGCGCCGAACAAAAGATCGACGCGGTTGGCGCTGAGGTCGGCGGCGAGCTCGGCGTGCATCGCCTCCGCCTTCGGCCCGAGTTCGAGCATGTCGCCGATGACGGCGATGCGGCGCCCTTTCGGCCCCGGCTTCGCCGCGGCGAGCAGCTTGAGCGCCGCCCGCATCGAGGCTGGATTGGCGTTGTAGCTTTCGTCGATGATTGTCGCCGGGCCGTCGGAGGTCGAAACCGAGAAGCGCGCGCCCCTGCCCTGCTGCGGCGAGAAGCGGCTCAGCGCCGCGGCGCAGGCGTCAAGGTCCGCGCCGAGCGCTTCGGCCGCGAGCAGTGCGCCAAGCGCGTTTTCGGCCATATGGACGCCGGGCGCGCCGAGGACGAACGCCAACTCGCGGCCGAGGATCCGCGTCCTCACACGCGAGCCGCCTTCAATCGCCTCGACCTCGACCAGCCGCGCGTCGCAATCGGCGCCGCGGCCGAACTTGAGGACCCGCGCGCCGCGCGCTCCGGCGGCCTTCGCCAACCGTTGGAACTGCGGCGCGTCGCGGTTGAGCGCCGCGGCCCCGCCGGGTTCGAGGCCGAGGAAGATCTCGGCCTTCGCGTCCGCGATCGCTTCGATGGAGCCGAGGTGCTCGATGTGGACCGGCGCAATCGTCGTCACCAGGGCTGCGTGCGGGCGCGCCATGCGCGTGAGCGGCGCAATCTCGCCTGCGTGATTCATGCCGATCTCAAGTACGCCGTAGGCGGCGCTCGCGGGCATCCGCGCGAGGGTCAGCGGCACGCCCCAGTGATTGTTATAGGAGGCGGCCGAGGCGTGCGTGGCGCCGCAGGCCGACAGCATCGCGCGCAGCATCTCTTTGACCGTCGTCTTGCCGACCGACCCGGTCACCGCGACGATCCGCGCCTTCGACCGCGCGCGCGCGGCGATGCCGAGCCTCTCCATGGCGTTCAGTGTGTCGTCGACCGCGAAGACGGGACCTAGCGCGGCAAGTCGTCCCGCCCGCTCGCGCGAGACGACCGCCGCCGCGGCGCCGGCCTCGAACGCGCGAGCGGCGTGATCGTGGCCGTCATGAGCGGCGCCCTTGATGGCGATGAAGAGGTCGCCGGATTCAAGCGTCCGGCTGTCGATTGAAACGCCGCCGACAGCCGCAATCAATGGCCCGCTCGGCGCCGCGCCGAACGCGGCGGCGAGTTCCACCCGGCTCCAGAGCGCGCTCATGCGGCCTCCTTGAGCGCCGCGCGCGCTTCCTCTGCGTCGGAGAACGGCAGCGTGCTCCCGCCGACGATCTGGCCGGTCTCGTGTCCCTTGCCGGCGATCATGAGCGCGTCGCCATCGGCGAGCATCGCAATCCCCGCCCGAATGGCCGCGCCCCGGTCGCCGATTTCGATCGCCGAAGGTGCAGCGGCGAGGATCTGGGCGCGAATGGCGGCGGGATCCTCGGAGCGCGGATTGTCGTCGGTCACGATCGCCACATCGGCGAGGCGGACCGCGATCCCGCCCATGATCGGCCTCTTGCCAGGATCGCGGTCGCCGCCGCAGCCGAACACCACGACGAGGCGCCCGCGCACGAAGGGCCGCAGGGCGGAGAGCGCCTTTTCGAGGGCGTCGGGCTTGTGGGCGTAATCGACGAACACCGCCGCACCGCGGACTTCTCCGACGCGCTCGAGGCGCCCGGGCGCGCCATTCAGCGTTTGCAACGCATGAAACACCGCGTCGGCTTCGCCGCCGCCAGCGAGGCAGAGCCCGGCGGCGACCAGCGCGTTCGAGATCTGGAAGTCGCCGGGCAACGGAAATTTCAGGCGCCGGCGGCGGCCGCCGAACTCGAGGTCGAGTATTGACGAGAATCGATCGCGCGCGGCCGAGACGAGCCGGATCGTCTCGCCGTTCTCGCCGACCGTCACCGCCGCGAGCCCGCGCGTCCGCGCCGCCGCAATCACGCGCGGGGCGATGGCGCTGTCGGCGTCGATCACGGCCGGCGCGCCGTCGGGCAGCAGGTCCCTAAAAAGCCTCAGCTTCGCCGCGAGATAGTCTTCGACAGTCGCATGGTAGTCCATATGGTCGCGAGTGAGGTTGGTGAACGCGCCGGCGGCGAGGCGCACGCCGTCGAGCCGCTTCTGGTCGAGACCATGGGAAGAGGCTTCCATGGCGAGATGCGTGACGCCGCTCGCGGCGAGCCGGTCCAGGAGCTCGTGCAGCGCGATCGGGTCCGGAGTGGTCAGCGATCCGTAGACGGTGAGCCGGCGCGACACGACGCCGAGCGTCCCGATCGAGGCGGATTCGTAGCCAAGCGCCTGCCAGATCTGGCGCACAAAGGCGACGACCGAGGTCTTTCCGCTGGTGCCGGTAACCGCGACGATGGTCTCGGGCTGGCGCGGATAGAACCGCGCGGCAGCGTGAGCAAGGGCGGCGCGGGCGTCGGCGACCCTGACGAAGGCTGCGTCGGATACTTGCGTCCATCGTTCGGCGACAACCGCCGCCGCGCCTTTCGCCAGCGCCTCGCCAAGGTGCTCGAAGCCGTCGTCCTTCGCCCCCGAAAGGGCGAAGAATACATCGCCGGGCGAGGTCTTCCGGCTGTCGAACGCGAGCCCGGCGACGGCGCGCGAAGCGAGCGCGCGATCGGCGTCCGTGAGCTCGAGGATGTCGCCAAGCCGTCTCATCGCCGGCGTCTTACTCCTTGCTGGTCTTGTCGGCATCGGCTCCATACCCCAGTCGGGCGATGATGGGGAACGGTTGATTTGGCGGCTCCTTCATGGGTGCCACGCCCATGAGCGGCTCCACGCGCCGGATCAGCGCGCCGGCGACCCGCCCGGCGTTATAAGCGGCGGTATGGAATCCATGATCCTCCGGCGCCGCCTGCGGATCGTCGTAGATCGTGAGGTAGAGGTATTTCGGTTTGTCGGCCGGCGTGATCGCCATGAAGGTGGTGAAAACCTTGTTCTGCGAATAGCGCCCGTGGATGATCTTGTCGGCGGTCCCGGTCTTGCCGCCGACGTAATAGCCGGGAATATTGGCGAAACTGGCGGACCCGTGCGTCGCGTTGGAGCGCATCAGGTACCGCATGGATTCCGAAGTCTGCGCGCTCACCACGCGATGGCTGACCTTTTCCGCCTCCTCTTCGGTGCGGGGCAGGAATGTCGGCGTCATCATCTCGCCGCCGTTGGCCAGCGCACACACCGCCATCACCGCCTGAATGGGCGCGACATTGAGCCCTTGGCCGAAGGCTATGGTCATTGTGTTGAGAAGCGCCCAGTGCTTGGGCACCAGCGGCTCGGCGCTTTCCGGCAATTCGGTGCGCAACCGGTCGAGCTGGCCCATCTTTTTCAGGAACGCCTTATGGCCCTCGAGACCAACCATCAGCGCCAATCGCGCGGCGCCAATGTTCGAGGAATGGGTGAACACCTCCGGCACCGTCAGCACGCGATGGGTGGCGTGAAAGTCATGAATGGTGAATCGCCCGTAGCGCAGGCTGTCGCGCGCGTCCACATGCGAGCCGAGATTGACCTTGCCCGACTCGAGCGCCATCGCGACCGACAGCGCCTTGAAGGTCGAGCCCATTTCGTAGACGCCGACATTGATGCGATTGATCTTGGTCGGATCGCGCACGTCGCCCGGATCGTTGGGATCGAAGTCCGGCAGGGATTCGAGCGCCAGCACTTCGCCAGTGTTGACGTCGATGACCATGCCGGCCGCCGCCTTGGCGTGGAAGCGCTCCAAACCGTCGATCAGCTCGTCGCGCAAAGCGTGCGTCGCCTTGAGATCGAGCGACAGCCGGACCGGCTTCAGGCTCGCGGGATCGACAGTGAAGCCGGCGACATGCGGGTCGGTCAGGCTTTGTTCGTCGAGATATTTTTCCATGCCGGCGATGCCGACGTTGTCCTTGTCGACGAATCCGATCACATGCGCGCCGATCGGGCCGTTGGGATAGACGCGCTTGTTCTCCGGCAAGAACCCGACGCCGGGAAGGCCGAGATGAAAGATCTCCGCCTGCTCCTTCGGCGTGATCTGCCGCTTGACCCAGATGAAGCCCTTCTTCGAGCTCAGCCGCTCGCGCAGCTCCTTCGCGTCGACGTCCGGAAGCACCGCGGTAATGAGCTCGACCGCCTCGTCCTTGTCGATGATCCGGTTCGGCTCCGCAAATACCGACATGGTCTTGATGTCGGTGGCGAGGATCGCGCCGTTGCGGTCGGTGAGATCGGGCCGGGCGCCGGAGACCGCGTCATCGGCCGCGGCTTTCAGCGTCTGCGGGGGATCATGCGAGAGGCCGAGCGCGAGGAGCTTCGCGCCGAGCGCAGCATAAGCCACGAACAGGCCGAGCGCGAGGGTGCGGATGCGCGCGCCCGACCGGTCGAGTCGCGTCGACAGGAGTTCCCCCACGAAGGCCCTGAGCTTCGCCTTCGTTGGCGGCCGCGCCTGCGCGGATCGCTGCTCGATATCGACGCCGAAATTTTTCGGCAAGATGCGCCGCAGCCGCGCAATGGCGGCGTCCGCCAAGAGATCTGCCGGATTGAGGCGCGCCCATTTGCGGGTCTTGGTCTTCGTGCGGGGCTCAATAGGGGTGGCGGCCATTTCTCACCTCACCTGAGGCGTCGCGTCGGCCGCGGTGACCGCCGGGGTGGCATTGTCGGCGGTGAATCCAAGCGATTCGAGGGTGCGGCCGATCGAGTCGATCTTGGGCTGGGCGTCAGGCAATTCGTCGATCGTCGCGATCTGGCTCAGCGCCAGCGGCTCGAGGCCAAGCTTCGAGTCGGCCAGCGCCTGCACCCGGTCGGGCCGGGCAAGATGCGCATATTCGGCCCGCAGCAGGTTGATCGCGTCCTTCTCCTTGTCGATGAGGTGGCGCGTCTTCACCAATTGCTCCGAGGCGTAGATCGTCTCGTACTTGACGCCGTAGACATAGGCCGCCGACCCGATCAGCGCGGCGATCGCCGCCGCGTGCATGAAACGCCACATCAGCTTCTTCTCCCCCTTCGCGCCGGCAGGCGCGCTAGCGCCTCGATCGCTTCGTCCATTTCTCGCGGCGGCGCGCCTGTGCGCACCCCAAGGCGCAGTTTGGCCGAGCGCGAGCGCGGATTTGCCAGCGCTTCGGCCTCGCTCGGCTCGATCGGCTGGCCGCGCGGAACCTCGAATGTCGGCTGGGCTTGAGCCGGCTCGCCCGGCAACCGGCGCGAGGCCGCGCGCCCTCGGCCTGAGCGGCTCGCCAAGAACTGCTTGACGATGCGGTCCTCGAGCGAGTGGAAGGTCACCGCCGCGAGGCGACCGCCTGGCTTGAGGAGCCGCTCGGCGGCGGCGAGGCCGCGCAGGAGCTCGCCGAGTTCGTCGTTGACCGCGATGCGCAGGGCCTGGAAGGCGCGCGTCGCTGGATGGGTCATCTCCCCGCGCCGGGCCGGGGCGACGCGGGCGATGAGCCCGGCAAGCTCGAGGGTGGAGGCAAAGGGCCGCGCCGTCCGGTCGGCGACGATGGCGCGGGCGATGCGGCGCGCGGCGCGCTCCTCGCCGAAGTGAAACAGGATGTCGGCGATCGTGACTTCGTCCTCGTCGCGCAGGATGTCGGCGGCCGAGCGCCCGTGCGCCTCCATGCGCATGTCGAGGGGAGCGTCAAACCTGAGCGAAAAGCCGCGCGCCGCCTCGTCGAGCTGCATCGACGACACGCCGACGTCGAGGACGACGCCGTCGACAGCCTCGACGCCGAGACGCTTCGCGACCGCGTCGAGCTCGCCGAAGCGCGCTTCCGCGAGCCGAAGCCGGCCGCCCGAGGAAGCCGCCAGAGCGGCGCCCGACCGAACAGCCGATGGGTCGCGGTCGATGGCGATGACCCGCGCGCCACGATCGAGAAGCGCGCGCGCATAGCCGCCGGCGCCAAACGTCGCGTCGACATAGAGGCCGCCGGCGCGGGGCTCGAGCGCGTCCATCGCCTCCTGAAGCAGGACCGGAACGTGCCCGATCTCGGCAGGGGCGGCTCGGCTCATCGCGGCGTCTCGCCGGAAGGTGGCGCCTCGCGCTCGGCGCGGAACCGACGAACCCGCGCCCGCGCCTCCTCGAGATGGGCCTGAAAGCGCGCCGGCTCCCAGATCTGGAACTTGTGCCCCTGCCCGACGAACACCGCCTCGCCGTCGAGCCCCAAGGCTGACTTCAGCCGCTCCTCGAAAAAAACCCGGCCCTCCGCGTCGAGGCGCAATATCTCGCTCATGCCGAGAAGCGCGGTCGCGAAAGCGTCGCGAGCGGGCGAATAGGGCGGCATCGTCTGCAGCAGCGCGTCGATCTCGGCGATGAGCGCGTGGCCGCCGCAATCGAGGGCCGGCGCGTCGAGCGACGGATAGGCGTAGACCCCGGCGAAACCGTCCTTCGCCAGCACCTGGCGGAACGCCGCCGGAATCGAAATCCGCCCCTTGGCGTCGAAGCGATGGGTGAAATGCGACAGAAATCGATCCACCAGGCAGCCTTTCGGCGCGCGAGCGAACCCGCCCCTGGCGCCTTACGGAGCTAGGCGACTGCGCGCGCGCGCTGTCGGTCGACGGGATAGCGTGGGATAGCATGGGAGCCCATGGGGATCAATGCCTTAGGGGCTCAAGGTTAATCTTCCGTTAGGGCGCGGGGTTTTGGCGACCGCATTCGCCCTTCAGGCGACGCGCCGTGGAGGAGAGATCACCCCGCGTCCCGCACCCCGGAGGCGATCCAGTCGAGATAGGCGCCCACTCTGTCCCATGCCCCGGACCGGGCGGTCATCGCCACATAGCCGTCGGGCCGCACCAGCCAGATGCCGTCGTCCACGAACGGCGCCCGAGTCTCGGGCTCGAGGAGGTCGCCGTGCCGGGCGATGAGCGCCGCGCTCCCCCCGTCAGCCACCGCGAACAACATGAACCGCGGCCGATTGCCTAACCCAACGTGGTGGCCCGCGGCGCTGACCGGCGCCCGCTCGCCCGCGGCGGGCCCGGAATGACCGTGTCCGCCAGCTATGGTCAGCGGACTGTTCGGATAGCCGATCGACAATTCCGACATCGTGTTGGTCATCGCCCGGCGCACCGGCGAAAGGCCAAACAGCAGCGATGCGAGGTGGTTGCGAATACCCTGCGCGAGTTCGCCGCGCAGCATTGCGATCGTCGTCAAGCGGCCGGCGGCGACCAGCACCTCGCGGCCGACCTCGCTGCGCTCCATGCTGTAGCTCGAGAGCAGCGGCTCCGCGTTTGCGGCGCCGCGGCAAACGAGCGCCAGTTTCCAAGCGAGATTGAATGCGTCCTGCATCCCCGTATTCATTCCCTGCCCGCCCGCCGGACTATGGATATGGGCGGCGTCGCCGGCGAGGAATACGCGCTCGGCACGGTAGTCGGTCACCTTGCGCTCGTTGATCGTGAAGGAGGAGAGCCAGATCGGCGCGGAGGCCTTGATGCCGCCGGGTCCACGCTGATCGATGAGCGACTGCACCTCGTCCAGGGTCGGGTCGCTCGGATACTCACCCGGCTTGATGTTTCCGACATCGGCGATCACGCGATATCGTCCGGGGGTAATAGGAAACAGCAGCAGCACGCCGTCCGCATGCCAATAAATCTCGATCTCGTCCGGCGGCGGGGCGTCGGCGAGGTGAAGATCGGCGAGGATCCAGTGGGAGACCAATGTATCGCCCTCGAACTCCATGCCCAGACCGTGACGCACGGCGCTGTGCGCTCCGTCGCAGCCGATCATCCAGTCAACGTCGAGCGCCTCCTCGCTCCCGTCCGGGCGCCGCAGGAACGCCGTCACGGCATCCTCGTCGGCGACGAACCGCGTCAATTCGACCCGCCGCTCCACCTCAACGCCGAGCGAATTCAAATACTCTTCCATGAGGCGTTCGGTATCGCTCTGCGGCAGCATCAGCGCGTAAGGGTGAGGGGTGTCGAGGCCGGCGAGATCGATGTGAGCGAGCCGAATCCCCCCGGCGATGATGTTGGCGCCATGCGCCTTGAGGCCCGCACCGACGAAAGCCGCGCCGCAGCCCATGCGGTCGATCAGCTCCAAGGTGCGGCTCCACAGTACGATAGCTTTCGACTTGTCGGTCCGCGCGGCCGCCTTGTCGACGATCCGGACGCTGACGCCGTAGCGCGCCAATTCCGCCGCCATCGTCAGTCCCACAGGACCGGCGCCGACGACGAGCACCTGACATTTCATCGATGAGGCTCCGGGGCTGGGGAAACGAAGCGATTCTTAGCCTATCACTGGACTGAAATGCTCGCCTATCGGACCTGAGTGCGGCCGGTCCACCCGGCTCGACACGCAGCGGGCGATCCTCCCTTCTCGCGGGTCAATGGGGGAAGCGCGGGCAGGAGCTGCACGTCAACGGTGGCATGTGCATGGGCTGAAGGAGAGATCGCTCCGCATGACGTTCATCCGCGATTCATGCGGGGTCGCTTAGCATTCCCGACCCTAGCATGAGTTGGGGATTGCCGTTTGGGAGGATTTGCAATGATGAACAAGCTTGCTGCGATCGGCCTCGGCGCCGTCATCGCGCTCGCGCCCCTCGCCGCCCGCGCCCAGACCGAGCAGCTCGCTCAGGCGGCCCCCGCCGCCGCTCCGGCGATGACAAACCCAGCCCACGCGGGCGGAGGCGGGTCGCATGGAAGACATTTGCGCCATAGCGCCAATACGCACAAGGAGAGAGCGCGCGCGGGGGCCGAGCATATGCGCCAGATGCGCATGGCGCCTGCCCCGCCTAAGAGCTGATCGTTCCTAGATCGGCGCGCGCTTCGGACGCGCGCCGCCTGCCGTCCATCTGACCCGTCCGGCAGCGCTCGCGGGCGCCGCGTTGCTGTTCGTCACGCCGGACTATGCCACCGGACGGCGCGTCACGCCCCAAATCTCGTCGGCGTATTGCTGGATCGTGCGGTCGCTGGAGAACTTGCCCGAGCCGGCGATGTTGAGAATGCTCTTCTTCGCCCACTCGTCCGGTTTGCGATAGAGATCGCAAAGCGCGCCGTCCGCCTTGAGGTAGCTGACGTCAGGTCGGCCAGATGCATATAGGCGTCGCCGTGGGTCAGGAGCGCGCCGCGGAGCGGCTCGAAAATGCCTGGCTCGTTCCGGCTGAAATGATCGGAAAAGATTAAGTCCAGCGCTTTCCGAGTCTCCGCCTCGTTCTGGTAGTGCCAGTAGGGACAGTACCAGGGACGGCTGTTCGCCACTTCCTCGGCGGTGAGGCCGAACAGGAAGAAATTCTCTTCCCCCGCCTCCTCCACCATCTCGATCGTTGCGCCGTCGCGCGTTCCGAGCGTCAGCGCCCCGTTCATCATGAACTTCATGTTGCTGGTGCCGCTCGCCTCATAGCCCGCCGTCGAGATCTGGTTCGAGACGTCGGCTGCGGGGATGCAGCGCTCAGCCAGCGTGACGTTGTATTCCGGCAGGAACACCACCTTCAGCTTTCCGCGAACCGTCGGATCGTTGTCGATAACCTGCGCCAGATTGTTGATGAACTTGATGATCACCTTGGCCAGCTGATAGGCGGGCGCGGCCTTGCCGGCGAAGAAGAAGGTTCGGGGCGGCACGGGGAGGCCGGGGTTCTCGCGCAGCCGATCGTAGAGAACGACAATCCTCAGAGCGTTGAGCAGCTGGCGCTTGTATTCGTGAATGCGCTTGATCTGGCAATCGAAGATCGTGTCCGGATCGACCACCATCTCCGTGTGCCGCTTGACCCAGTCGACGAACCTCGCCTTGGCCGCCCGTTTGGCCGCGAGAATCCTCGAGCGAAACACCGCATCATCCGCCAGCGGGCGCAGCTCTTTCAATCGCGTGAGGTCGGTGATCCAGCCGTCGCCAATGGCCGAAGAAATCGTCTCGGCGAGAGGTGGATTGGCAAGCCGGAGCCAGCGCCTCGGCGTCACCCCGTTCGTCTTGTTGCTGAAACGCTCGGGAAAGGCCTCCGCGAGGTCGCGGACCGTCGTCTCGCGCAGAAGCTTGGAATGGATCGCCGCCACGCCGTTGGTGCTGTGCGAGCCGACAATCGCCAGATTCGCCATCCGGATATGCTTCTCCTGGCCCTCCTCGACTACGCTGATCCGGGCCGCTCGTCCCTCGTCGCGGGGAAAGCGGGCGCGAATGTCGTCCATGAGCCGCCGGTTGATCTCGTAGATGATCTCGAGATGACGCGGAATGAGGAATTGCATCCATTGGACAGGCCAGCGCTCGAGCGCCTCGGGCAAGAGCGTATGATTGGTGTAGGCGAGCGTGCGCTTGGTGATGTCGAAAGCCTCATCCCACCCGAGATGGGCTTCGTCGAGCAGAATGCGCATGAGCTCCGGCGCCGCCAGCGCCGGATGCGTATCGTTCATCTGGATCGCCGCCTTGTCGGGCAGCGTCCGCCAATCCGAGTTCGATTCGCGGAATCTGCGCACGATATCGCCGAGCGAACAGGCGACGAGGAAATATTCCTGCATCAGCCTGAGTTCGCGCCCTTGCACCGTGTGATCGTCGGGATAGAGAACGCGCGTCAGCGATTCCGCGTTGAGCGCTTCAGCGATCGAGGCCACGAAATCGCCGCCGCTGAACCGCTGAAAGTCGAACCCCTCCGCAGCCGTGGCGCTCCATAGCCGCAGCGTGTTGACCGTGGCGCCGCCATAGCCGACAACCGGCCGGTCATAGGGAACGCCGACGAGGCTCGAGGGGCAGTTCGGCATCATTCTGAGCGCGCCCTGACGCAATTCGAACGCGCATCCGAACGTCACCTCGATGCTTTCGGCGGGGCGCACCACCTCCCACGGGTCGGGGTGTTTCAGCCAATTGTCCGGGCGCTCCTCCTGCCAACCGTTGCGAATTTTCTGCTGGAAGATTCCATGCTCGTAGCGGAGTCCGTAGCCCATCGCCGGCAGCTGCATCGTGGCCATCGAGTCAAGGAAGCAGGCCGCAAGCCGGCCGAGACCGCCATTGCCCAATCCGGCGTCGGGCTCCTCGTGAAGGATCTCCCACCACTCGCGACCGTCTCCGCCGAAACTCTTCTCGACGACGGGATCGAGCATGAGGTTCATGACATTGTTGCCGAGCGAGCGGCCGATGAGAAATTCGATCGAGAGATAGTAAACCCACTTCGGATTTTCGGCCGCGTAGGTCTTGTTGGTGCGTAGCCAGCGGTCCGAAAGAATGTCCCTTACCGCGCGAGCGGCGCCCTTGTAGCGCTCTCGCGAGTTGGCGGTCTCGGGCTCAACGACATTGTCGAATTTCAGGCGCCGCTCGAAGAGCGCGTCCGGCGCCCCGGCGAAGCGGGCGGAGCCGAGGCCGTATTGGTCAAGGTCCTTGCCGGAATCGAGTGATCTCCGCTCCGCCTTGTCGAAAGCCCTTGGTTTGCTTTCCATCGCTCCACCCTCGTATCTCGGGCCCGCCGCTCGCAAATGGCGGCGGCCGGTCCGTGGCCTGTCGGCGGCCTCTCAAGAACGCGGCTCGATTGAACGGAAGCAGCATCGTTGGCGCAAAGGACGCGCGGCGATCCACGGCCGCCGAGACGTGCTCTCCCGGAGCCCCACGGCTGTTGATAGCGACCCTCAATGACGCTTTGGCGACGGCGGCTTCGAGATGGGGCGACGACTTTAAGCATTGTCGCCGCCAGTCGACGTTGCGCTCTGCGCGGAGGCTCTTCCGCCGCCCCAGGTCCAGTTCTTGATCTCAGGCATGTCGTCGCCATAGCAGCGAATGTATTCGCGGTGGTCCATGAGCTTGTCGCGGATCGCCTGCTTGGCATAGGCGGCGCGCGTGGCGAGGCCTGGCACGCGGTCGATGACGTCCTCGACCAGATGGAAGCGGTCGAGGTCGTTGATGACGCACATATCAAACGGCGTGGTCGTCGTTCCCTCTTCCTTATAGCCGCGCACATGGATGTTGTCGTGGCCGCGCCGCCGATAGGTCAGCCGGTGAATGAGCCACGGGTAGCCGTGATAGGCGAAGATGATCGGCTTGTCGGTCGTGAACAGGGCGTCAAAGTCGCGATCGGGCAACCCGTGCGGATGCTCGCTCGGCGGCTGGAGCTTCATGGGATCGACGACATTGATGACCCGCACTTTCAGCTCGGGCGCGTGCTGGCGCAGGAGTTCGACCGCAGCCAGGGTTTCGAGCGTCGGAACGTCGCCGCAGCAGGCCATGACCACGTCCGGCTCCCTACCAAAATCGTCGCTTGCAAACTCCCAAATTCCCAAGCCAGCCGTGCAGTGCTTGACCGCCTGATCCATGGTCAGCCACTGCGGCGACGGCTGCTTTCCCGCCACGACAACGTTGACGTAGTTGCGGCTGCGCAGACAGTGATCGGTGACCGAAAGCAGACAATTGGCGTCCGGCGGCAGATAGACGCGCACGACCTCGGCCTTCTTGTTCATCACGTGATCGATGAAGCCGGGATCCTGGTGAGAAAAGCCGTTGTGGTCCTGCCGCCAGACGTGGCTCGACAAGAGGTAATTGAGCGAGGCGATCGGACGGCGCCATTCGATGCCGTTGCAGACCTTCAGCCACTTCGCGTGCTGGTTGAACATGGAATCGATGATGTGGATGAAGGCCTCGTAGCAGGAGAAGAAGCCGTGCCGCCCGGTCAACAGATAGCCTTCGAGCCAGCCCTGGCACTGGTGCTCGCTCAGCATCTCCATCACCCGCCCATCGGGCGCGAGATGGTCGTCGTAGGACAAGGTCTCGGCGACCCAGGCGCGGTTCGTGACCTCGAGCACGTCCTGCCAGCGATTGGAATTGTTCTCGTCGGGACTGAACAGACGGAAGTTGCGCGATTGGAGATTGAGCTTCATCACGTCGCGCAGGAATTCGCCCATGACCCGCGTCGCCTCTGCAGTTACGGAGCCAGGAGAGGGCACGTTGACCGCATAGGCGCGGAAATCCGGGAGCCTTAAGCCGCGCAGCAGCTCGCCGCCGTTGGCGTGCGGGTTGGCGCTCATCCGGCGATCGCCTGACGGCGGGAGCGCCAGGAGTTCCGGCACAAGGCGGCCGGTCGCGTCGAACAGCTCCTCCGGGCGGTAGCTTTTCATCCATGCCTCGAGGACGCGGACGTGCTCGGGATGACCGCGCATTTCGCTCATAGGCACCTGGTGCGAGCGCCAGTAGCCCTCCTCCCGCTTGCCGTCGATTTCCTTGGGACAGGTCCAGCCTTTGGGGGTGCGCATGACGATCATCGGCCAGCCGGGGCGCTTGGAGAAACCGTTGCGCCGCGCGTCCTTCTGGATGCGGCGAATGTCGTCGATAACTTTTTCGAGGGTCACCGCCAT
Organism: uncultured Alphaproteobacteria bacterium; assembly: GCA_963783175.1. GTDB lineage: Bacteria > Pseudomonadota > Alphaproteobacteria > Rhizobiales > Beijerinckiaceae > Roseiarcus. The sequence goes on along the minus strand of CAWANG010000016.1, from coordinate 140,745 downwards.
CAGCTGATGCATTTTCGCGGGATCGTCGCCTTCGACGAAATGCGGAACATAGCCGTAGCCGCGCATGAGATGGTCGAGCTCGTCGTGCGGAATGCGGGCAAGCACTGTCGGATTGGCGATCTTGTAGCCGTTGAGATGCAGGATCGGCAGGACGGCGCCGTCGCGCACAGGATTGAGAAACTTGTTGGAATGCCAGCTCGTCGCGAGCGGTCCGGTCTCGGCCTCCCCGTCGCCGACAACGCATGCGACGATCAGGTCAGGATTGTCGAAAGCCGCGCCATGCGCGTGGGAAAGCGCATATCCGAGTTCGCCTCCCTCGTGGATCGAGCCGGGCGTCTCGGGCGCCACGTGGCTTGGTATGCCGCCAGGAAAGGAGAACTGAATGAAGAGGCGCTTCATACCCTCCTCGTCCTGGGAAATGTTGGGATAGACCTCGCTGTAAGTTCCTTCGAGATAGGTGTTCGCGACGACCCCGGGCCCTCCGTGGCCCGGGCCGGCCACATAGATCATGTCGAGGTCAAGCTTTTTGATCAGGCGATTGAGATGGACATAGACGAAGTTAAGGCCGGGCGTCGTTCCCCAATGGCCGAGCAACCGCGGCTTGATGTGCTCCTCCTTGAGAGGCTCACGCAGCAAGGGGTTGTCGAGCAAATAAATCTGGCCGACGGAAAGATAGTTGGCGGCGCGCCAATAGGCGTCGGTGAGCGCGGCTTCCTTTTCCGATAGTCCCTTGGCCATCAAAACCTCCCGTCGTTCACGCCGCTTCGCTGATCGCGAACACCTCTCTGCCCAGATTGTGCGCGCCCCATGACATTTAGACAACGGTGCTCGCGTCTCGTCGCATTCCGCGCAACCTGTCCCGGACCTGCGCTAGCCCTGCCCGGAGCGGGGGAGTAGACTCAATCGGTCGCCCGCAGAATCAGCGAAATCTCCTAAGATAGCTCATGGACGCCCAAGCCATTCCGCTGAAGACGACCGGAATGCGTTTTGTCCGCGCGGTCAGGACTTTTGCGCAGTCGGAAGTTGGCTGGAAGGCCAAGCTCATTTTCGCCGCGCTGGCCCTGCTCCTCTGCGCGACGAACGCGCTCAACGTCGTCAACAGTTTTGTCGGCCGGAATTTCATGACCGCGATCGCCGATCGCGACATGTCCGGCTTTGTCCGGCAGGCATTGCTCTATGTCGGCGTCTTCGCCGCCTTGACCGCTGTAGCGGTGATCGCTCGCTTCGGTGAGGAGCGGCTCGGGCTTCTGTGGCGCGAGAACCTCACGCGTCGAATCGTCCGCCGCTACCTGGCCGATGGAACCTACCGCCGCCTCGCCGTTTCGGGAGAGGTCGCCAACCCCGACCAGCGGATCTCGGAAGACGTTCGCGCCTTCACGGTCACGACGCTCTCCTTCGTGCTCATGGCGTTAAACAGCGTGCTCACGGTCATCGCGTTCTCCGACGTTCTGTGGACGATCAGCCCGTTGCTGTTCGGCGTCGCCGTGCTTTACGCGGCCGGCGGCTCGTTGCTCACGATCGTGCTCGGGCGCCCGCTGATCAAGTTGAACTATGATCAACTCGACAAGGAGGCGAGCTTCCGCTCCGGGCTCATCCATGTCCGCGACAACGCCGAAACCATCGGGCTTGCACAGGAGGAGGATGCCCAATCGGCGGATTTGCTCGCTCGGCTCGACGTTCTCGTGGCGAATTTCCGCGAGATCACCTCGATCAACCGCAACGTGGGATTCTTCACCACCGGCTACAACTGGATGATCCAGATCATCCCCGCGTTCATCATCGCCCCCGCCTTCATTAACGGGAAAATCGAATTCGGCGTCATCACTCAGTCGGCGATGGCCTTCTCGACTCTCGTCGCAGCCTTCTCGCTGATCGTGACCCAGTTCCAGTCGCTTTCGAGTTTCGCTGCGGTCGTAGCGCGGCTGAGCGCGCTCGTCGAGGCCGTGGGACAACCGGGCGATCCCCGAGTTCCGGCTTGACACGTCCGTGACTACGACAAAACGCTTGCCATCCTGGCCCCGGATGGGTTGTCCTGCGCATGCTCGATGAGATGGGGCAAGGTTCGAGCGAGTTGATCGGGCCGAGCGCCTAGAACAGGCGCGGCCCAAAACAGCCGGCGGCGCGCGGCGCGGCCGGGCAAAGGGAGGAACGGATCATGCTGACACGACGCGTTTTCGCTGTTTGCGCTTTGTGCGCGGCGGGCGGTTTTCTGGCGACCGGGGTCGACGCGCAAACTGCCGCGCCCGCCGGCCTGAAACGTACGCTCATCAAGCAGACCGACGGCCCGATGGACGGCTATGTCACGGTCGAAATGCGAATCGAAATCGATCCCGGCTTCATGGTCGCGCGCCATACCCATCCGGGCATTGAATTGGGCTATGTGGTCGAAGGCGGCATCGATCTCGCGATTGACGGCCAGGGTGCGCGTATGATGGCGCCCGGCGACGGATTCCAGGTGCCGACAGGCGTACCTCACGGCGGCCAAAATGGCGCGGCCAAGACGGTCGTGGTGTCGACCTACGTCGTCGAGAAGGGCAAGCCGCTTGCCTCGCCAGCGTGAAGTCATAAGGAAAGAAACATGTCCGCCGCGCCGCTCCACGCCGACAACGCCGCCCAGGCCGAATATTGGAATCGCACTGCGGGGCAGCGATGGACGGACCGCCAGGAGGAGCAGGACCTAGTGCTGCGCCCGGTTTCCGGGCGGCTCATTGCGGCGGCGGACGCGAAGCCCGGCCAAAGGGTCATCGACATCGGCTGCGGCAGCGGCGACACGACGATCGATTTCGCCGCCCGGGTGAGCCCAGGGGGCGAAGTCCTGGGGCTCGACATTTCCGAGCCCATGCTGGCGCGCGCGCGCGAGCGCGCGGCCAAGAGCCTGCCCGCCCGGTTCGTTCTCGCCGACGCCACCGTCTATGACTTCGAGCCTGAGTGGGCCGACCTCGCCGTGTCGCGATTCGGCGTCATGTTCTTTGCCGATCCCGCGCGATCGTTCGCCAATCTCCGGAAGGGCATCAAGCCCAGCGCACGGCTCGTCTTCGCCTGCTGGCGCGAGGCAAAACAGAATCCTTGGATGATGATCCCCCTGCGCGAAGCAAAGAAGCACGCTCCTCCCCTGCCCGAGACGAACCCCGACGATCCGGGCCCGTTCGCCTTCGCCGACGAGGCCCGCGTGCGGCGCGTGTTGAGCGCCGCCGGTTTCGCCGACATCGTCGTCACCCCGCAGGATCTCGATCTCGACATCGCTATCGGGCGCGGATTGGAGGCTGGCGTCGCCGGCGCGCTCGGGATCGGACCGACCAGCCGCATTCTCGACGGCCAGCCGGAGGCTATTCGCGCCGCAGCGGCAGCGGACATCCGCAAGGCGCTGGCCGATCGCGCGCAGGGCGACAGCGTTCCGCTCGGCGCGGCTATCTGGATGGTGACGGCGGTCAAAACCGGCGTCTGAGGCTATGGGCCGCCTTGCGCGCGCAGAAACGCCCGCATGGTGAAATTCGCCTGGGCTGGGTCATGGGCGTGGGCCGCGCCGACCGGGCAGGCGCGCCGCGCCCGACAGCCAAAACCCATGCAGTCCGCGCCGGCCGCGTCTTGGAGATGGCCGGCGCAGGCGGCGACGTCGTAGCCGCTGTCTGAAAACGCGCCAACGGGACACGCGTTCAGGCACCAGCGTTCGCGGCAGGAATCACAGGGGCTTGGCGCCGCCGCCGGTTCGGAAACGTCGAGCGCTTCCCGAAACCCGAGCGCCCCGCGGTAGCTGTGCCATAGTCCGTAGCGCGGATGGATCAGAAGACCGACCGGCGAAGGATGAACGGGCTCCGAGCGTCGCGCCCACTGCTGGAACGGATGGAATGGCGGGCCGCCGAAAGGGAACAGAGCCATTGCGCCGAGGTCGCGCGCCAGAGCTTCAATGACGCGCCGGCTCCAGCGGTCGAGCGGATGGCCCGCGCCGTCGCGAGCCTCCTCGCTTGAAGCGAAGGCGTCCCAGCCGTCGCGGCCGGCCATGCCGGCGAGAACGATGGCGCGAACGTCCGCGAGCGCGCCGCGCCGCTCGCTCTCTTCCATACGGATCGCCCCGCGCGGGACAAGGCCGGTCTGTTCGACGGCGGCGAGGATCGGAGAGAGCGGTCTTGCTCTCATCCGGCCCTCATAGCCCGTCTGAAGGACGGGCGTCCTTTCCGAGGCCCTATCGCGCCACCTACTCCCGAAAGCGGGAGAAGGCGTTTCACTTCGCCCGCAGCGCTTCGACCCCCGGCAACGCCTTGCCTTCCATCCATTCGAGGAAGGCGCCCCCGGCAGCTGACACGTAGGTGAAGTCGTCGGCGACCTTGGCCTCGTTGAGCGCGGCGACGGTGTCGCCGCCACCCGCGACCGACTTGAGCTTGCCGGCCTTCGTCAGCGCGGCCGCGGTCTTGGCGATCGCCATCGTCGCCTCGTCGAAGGGCGGCGTCTCGAAGGCGCCGGGCGGGCCGTTCCAGACAAGGGTCTTCACGTGGGCAAGCGCCTCCTCGACGCCAGCGACCGACTTCGGCCCGATGTCGAGGATCATCTCGTCCGCCGGCACATGATCGACGCTGACGACATGGGCGGCCGCGTGGGCCTTGAGCCCCTTGGCCACGGTTGCGTCGACCGGCAGCAGGATGCGGCACTTGGCCTTCTCCGCCGCCGCCGCGATCGCGCGCGCGTGGTCGGCGAGATCCTTCTCGCACAGCGACTTGCCGACGTCTTTGCCCTCGGCGAACAGGAAAGTGTTGGCCATGCCGCCGCCGATGATGAGAATATCGACTTTCTTGACGAGATTGCCGAGCAGATCGAGCTTCGTCGACACTTTGGCTCCCCCGACGATCGCCGCGACCGGCCGCGCTGGATTGCCGAGCGCGAGAGTCAACGCCTCGAGCTCCTTCTGCATCGCCCGTCCCGCAAAAGCCGGCAGCTTGTGCGCCAGGCCCTCGGTGGTGGCGTGCGCGCGGTGGGCGGCGGAGAAGGCGTCGTTGACATAGATGTCGCCGAGCTTGGCGAGCTCTTCGACATGGGCTGGGTCATTCTTCTCCTCGCCCTTATAGAAGCGGGTGTTCTCCAACAGCAGCACGTCGCCGTTCTTCATTTTCGCAATCGCGTCGGCGGCGGTCTTGCCGATGCAGTCGGCGCAGAACGCGACCGGCCGCTTGACGATTTCGGCGACCGCCGCGGCGACGGGCTTGAGCGAATTGGCCTGATCCGGCCCGCCTTTGGGCCGGCCGAAATGCGCGAGCAGGATCACCTTGCCGCCCTTGGCGGCGATTTCCTCGATCGTCGGCGCGACGCGCTCGATGCGCGTCGCGTCGGTCACGCGGCCGTTCTCTGTCGGGACGTTGAGGTCCACGCGTAGGAGGACGCGCTTGCCTGAAACGTCGGCGTCGTCGAGCGTGCGGAACGGGTTGCTCATGTTCGCCTCCCCGCGAAAGTGAGGTCTTATAAATGGCCGCCAGGCTCTCCGCTGCGGCCTAAGTCGCAGCGATCGGCGAAGGGCGGTCAGATCAGCTTGGACATCGCGACCGCAGTGTCCGCCATGCGATTGGCGAAGCCCCATTCGTTGTCGTACCACGACAGCACGCGGACGAACTTGCCGTCGATCACCTTGGTCTGGTCAAGATGGAAGACCGAGGAGCGACTGTCGTGGTTGAAGTCGGCCGAGACGTTGGGATGGTCGGTATAGCCAAGGATTCCCTTGAGCGGACCATTGCCGTCCGCGGTCGACTTGATCGCCGCGTTGACCTCGTCCTTGGTGGTGGGCCGCTTGGGGACGAACTTGAGGTCGACGACCGAGACGTTGGGCGTCGGCACCCGGATCGCCGAGCCGTCGAGCTTGCCCTTGAGCTCGGGCAAGACGAGCCCGACGGCCTTGGCTGCGCCGGTCGTGGTCGGGATCATCGACAGGGCCGCGGCGCGGGTGCGGTAGAGATCCTTGTGCAGCGTGTCGAGCGTCGGCTGATCGCCGGTGTAGGAGTGGATCGTGGTCATGAAGCCGTGCTCGATGCCGATGGCGTCATTGAGCACCTTGGCGACCGGCGCGAGGCAATTGGTCGTGCAGGACGCGTTCGAGATGACGAGATGATCCTTGGTCAGCTTGTCGTCATTGACGCCATAGACGACGGTGAGGTCCGCGCCTTCGGAGGGCGCGGAGACCATGACCCGCTTGGCGCCCGCCTTCAAATGCGCGGCGGCCTTCTCACGCGAAGTGAAATGGCCCGTGCATTCCATGACGATGTCGACGCCGAGCTCCTTGTGCGGAAGCTCGGTTGGATCCTTGATCGCAGTCACCTTCATCTTGTGCCGGCCGACAACGATCTTGTCGCCCTCGACCTTGACCTCGTGCGGAAACCGTCCGTGCACACTGTCGAAGCGCAAGAGATGGGCGTTGGTCTCGACCGGCCCGAGGTCATTGATCAACACGATGTCGATGTCCTTACGGCCGGACTCAACGATCGCGCGCGTCACGAGCCGTCCAATGCGGCCGAAGCCATTGATCGCAACTTTGGTGACCATCCCCATTCCTCCTCTCGCGCCGGCCAAATGTCGGTGGAAGGCGTACGCCGGCGCGCGCGGCCTCGCGACAAATGCGCGCGCTTAATGTCCGATCCTCGGCCCAAAGTCCACTGCCATTTCGCCGCAGGCGCATTCGCGGCGCGCCGGGAGTTGACGCCAACATTCGCCGTCAACGCCGGCGAACCCCCTCAATGCGACCTAGCGGGTCGCCTCATTTCTCGAAAGCAACCTGTGCTCCGCCGAGCTCCCCGAAACGGATCGAACAGCGGTCGCCGGGCTTGAGGAAACGGAGCCCCGTCCAGCTTCCCGTTGTCGCGATCTGCCCTGCTTTCACGCCGCCGCCATCGCGTATCGTGTTGACAAGCGCAACTGCGAAGCCTGCCGGATCGCTGGCGATATGTCCGCCCTCTTGCCTGACGACCGTTTCTCCGTTGACTTCGAGCATCACCGGGAGGCGCGCGAAATCGAGGCGCGACCATTCTCGCGTCTCTGCCCCGGGCACGAACGCGCCATTGATCAGGTTGTCGGCGAGCTGTTCCAGCGGCGGCCGCTCGAGCGGGTCGCGGAAACGGCTGGATACGACCTCGATCGCCGGCAACGCGGCCATCGCCTCGACCACCTCCTCGCGCCCGTAAGGCGTGTCCCTCGGCGGCAGATCGCGCGTGAACCTGAACGCGATCTCGGCTTCCACGCCGAGATGCGGCGCTTCGGCCGGCGCGATTCGAGCCGGACTCGGGCGGATCATGCGCGCATAAATCAATCCGCGCGTCGGCTCCTGTCCGGGCGATGCATTGATCTTGAACGCGCCGACGGCCTCTCCGAGCGCGGCAGCCACACGATCTTGGATCATATGCGCCTCGTCCACTGACGAGGGCGTCGCCGGCAACACCTCGATCCACTTTCCACTGCGGCGAGCCCGCAAAAGGACCTCAACGCAGGCGGCGATTTCCTGATTGGTCATGGGCCGCGCATCCGAGACCGGTTTCGGCGTCGCGCGATTGCGCGCTCGCTTGATTTTCGCTCGCCGCGTCAGGCGCCGAGCCGAGTAAGCGCCGCCTGCACCACGGCTTCCGGCGTGATCCCGAAATGCTGATAGACGGCTTTATATGGCCCGCTGTCGCCGAAGCTCTTCATGCCGATGAACGGCCCGTCGCCGATGATCGCGTCCCATCCGAACCTCACCGCGGCCTCGACCCCGACCCTGACCTTGGCGGCGCCGATGACCGAGCGGCGGTAATCCTCCGGTTGCTCGAAGAACACCGGGAAACAGGGCATCGATACGACCCGGGCGGCGACTCCCTTCTCCTTCAACTGCGCCTGCGCGGCGACGGCCAGCGATACTTCGGAGCCGGAAGCGAAGATCGACACCTGGGCCTCGCCTGAAGCCGGAGAAATCTCGTATCCGCCGCGGGCGCACAAGTTCTCCGCCACATGCGTCTTCCGCAGCGCCGGCAGGCCCTGCCGCGTCAGCGCGAGGATCGAGGGCGAGCGCGCGTGCTTCAGCGCCGCCTGCCAGCACTCGACGGTCTCGACGCTGTCGGCTGGGCGCCAGATATAGAAATTCGGCATCGCTCTGAGCGACGCCAGATGCTCGACCGGCTGGTGGGTCGGGCCGTCCTCCCCAAGGCCGATCGAGTCATGGGTAAACACGTGTGTGACCCTGATCCCCGCCAGCGCCGCGATTCTCAACGAGGGGCGGCAATAATCGGTGAAGCAGAGGAACGACGCCCCGGAGGGGATAAAGCCGCCATGCAGGGAAATCCCGTTGCATGCGGCCGCCATTCCGTGCTCGCGAATGCCAAAGTGGATATAGCGGCCGGAGAAGTCGTCGGGGGTGATTTCCTTCTCCTCCGCGAACTTGGTGTTGTTGGACGGCGTAAGGTCGGCCGAGCTGGTGATCAGTTCCGGCACGGCGGGCCCGATCACATCGAGCGCCGCCTGGCCGGCCTTGCGGGTCGCGACCTCGGGCTTTTCATCGGCGAGCTTGCGCTTATAGGCGTCGATCACCTGATCGAGGTCTGCCGGCAAATCGCCGCGCTGGCGCCGCTCGAACTCCGCTCGCGTCTCGGGCGCGAGCGCCGCCAGCGCGCCCCGCCATTCGTCGTTCTTCGCCTTGCCCTTGGCCCCGGCCGCGCGCCACGCCGCCAGAATATCGTCCGGGATGACGAATGGCTCATATGGCCAGTTCAGGTTCTTGCGCGCGCCGGCGACCTCGGCCGCCCCCTGCGCGTCGCTATGCGCCTTGTTGGTTCCCGCATGGGTTGGCAGGCCAAAGCCGATCGTGGTCTTGCAGGCGATCATCGTCGGCCGGTCGGAGTTCTGCGCGGCGTGGATGGCGTCGAGGATCGCCTTGGGGTCGTGCCCGTCGATGTGGGTTGAATTCCAGCCCGCCGACTGGAAGCGGGCGACCTGGTCGATGTTGTCGGCGAGGACCGGGATCTGCCCGTCGATGGAGATCCCGTTGTTGTCCCAGAAAACGATCAGCTTCTTGAGCTTGAGGTGGCCGGCGATGCCGATCGCCTCCTGGCTCACCCCTTCCATCAAGTCGCCGTCGGAGGCGAGCACATAAGTGTGATGGTCGACGACGCCGGGAAAGCGCGCGGCGAGCATCCGCTCGGCGATGGCCATCCCGACCGCGGTCGAAATCCCCTGACCGAGCGGGCCGGTCGTCGTCTCCACGCCTGGAGCGCACCAATATTCGGGGTGCCCGGGCGTCCTCGATCCCACCTGCCGGAACTGCTTGATGTCGTCGATGCCGAGCCCTTTGTCGCCGCCGACGCCGGTCAAATAGAGCAGGCTGTACCACAGCATGCAGCCGTGGCCAGCCGAGAGCACGAACCGGTCGCGATCGGGCCATTTCGGATCGGACGCGTCGAATTTCAGAACGTCGCGCCAGAGAACGGTAGCGACGTCGGCTGACCCCATCGGCAGGCCGGGGTGGCCGCTCTTGGCCTTCTCGACCGCATCGAGGGCGAGAAAGCGAATCGCGTTCGCCATTGCGTCATGAGACACGCTCGCAGCCATCCGGGCTCTCCTTAGGTGATTTGGGCGCCGCCTCCTCGCGGTCCCAAGCTCGGGGCCGCGAGGGCCACTCGAAAGCGGGCGGCCCTGACGTCAGACTGAGGCGGTCGCACGAACCTGTCAATTACTCGCTCGCCGATCGCCGCGCGCGTTGACGCCCCGTTCAAGCATCGCGTAAACAAAGCGTGACAATGGACGGAAGCAAAACCTCCTTGGAAGCGGTTGATAAATCGCTCAAACGGCTCGCCTCGGCGGTCGACGCGCTGGAGTTGGCGGCCGACCGGCGCATGCGTCACGACCAGGCGCGCGCGACCGAGCAGGAGGAATTCGCGCTAATGCAGGACGACCGCTCGCGGCTCGCGGTCGAACTCGACGCCGCGGTCGACCGGTCGCGGGCGCTCGAATCCGCCAACGGCGAAGCGGCGAAGCGGCTCGCGCATGCCGCTCAGGCGATCGAGCGCTTTCTCGGCCGGCTCACGCCGGAGGCGGAGCCTTAAGGCCCGGCTCAAATGGAAAAGGCGGCATGGCGCAGGTTTCGGTGACGATCGACGGTCGCAAGTATCGCCTCGCCTGCAACGAGGGCGAGGAAGCCCGCCTCGAATCCCTGGCCGGCCTGATCGACGACAAGATCGGCGAAATGCGGAAGTCATTCGGGGAGATCGGCGATCAGCGGCTCGTCATCATGGCCGCCTTGACCATCGCTGACAGTCTGGCGGAGGCCCGCGACGACGCCGCGGCCCAGCGCAAGCGCTCCGACGCCGCCGAAGAGCGCGCCCAAGCTCTGGTCTCGAGCCTCGACGAGCTCGGCTCGCGGCTCGAGTCGCTCGCCGCGCGGCTCGCGGGCGGCGCGGAGGCTTGATCCGGGGCCGATCGCCGGGAGAGGCGATCCGGCATTCCCATCGGACCCAATCGAGACCCAGCGGGACGGCTCGACGCGGCCAAAACTCTACGACGGAGTCAAAACGCGAATTGGCCTTCTGTCGAGAAAGGCGAGCGCATTCTCGATGCTGCGGGGATAGAATTCGACCCACGTCTCCGCGACGCCGTAGCCGAGATGCGGCGTGAGCAGGGTATGGCTCAACGCACGCAACGGATAGTTTTCGGGCAAGGGCTCTTTGTCGAAGACGTCGAGCGCCGCGACGATCTTGCCCGCTTTGACGGCGGCCACGAGCGCAGTCTCGTCGATCAGAGGGCCACGGGACGTGTTGATCACGATTACGCCCGGCTTCATGCGGGCAATGTCCTCGGCGCCGATGAGGCCGCGGCTTCGCGGCGAAAGGACCATGTGGATAGAGATGGCGTCGGACGCGGCCATGAGATCTGACTTGCCGACGAGGCGGGCGCCGGCGTGCCGGGCCTTGTCCTCGGTCAGATTTGGACTCCACGCGATGACGTTCATGTCGAGCGCCAGCCCGTAGCGGGCCATCCGGGTCCCAAGCCGGCCGAGGCCGACGATGCCGAGCGTCTTGCCAGCGAGGCTTACCCCGACCGGCACGCCGCGCTGGAAGCCGCCAGCCCGGATGGTCGCGTCGGCGGCGGGAATCGAGCGGGCCGCGGCGATCATGAGTTCGAGGGCCAGTTCGGCGGTAGCGTAAGGGGCCGCGTAGGCGCCGCTCGCGGTGTTGCAAACGACGATGCCCTGCCGGGCGCAGGCCGCGAGGTCCAGCGTCGCGACATGAGCGCCAGTGATGCCGATCATCCGCAGTTTCGGGAGACGGCGGATGAGGCTCGCCGGAAACGCCGTGCGCTCCCGCATTGTCAGGAGAATCTCGTAATCGGCCAGCGCGGCCGCCGCCTCGTCCTCCGTGGCGAACGCGTCGGCGAAGAATGCCAGTTCGGCGCGGGCAGCGAGGGCAGACCAGTCCGCGCTCTTGCGCGCGACGTCCTGCCAATCATCCAGGACAGCAATTTTGACCATGATCGCTTCCATTCATCGGGAAACGTTAGCAAGGCGGCAAGACGGGAGCAAAAAAGGGGGGCGCCCGCGGCGCGGACGTGGAAGTCTCGCCTTCGCCGCCTGTATGCGCATCAACGCGCTGCGCCCGCCACGAACGCCCGCGGCGCCGCCGCCCATACGGCGAAAGCCGCGGCATATCCCCTTTGCCGCCGCCGACAGCCGAGGGCTACGTCACCGGCTCGCTATCCTCCCCTGCGAGCCGCTGACACTCTCGCGCGAGAGGACGACGCTTCCCCCGAGACGTCGAACTTTCCGGGCCGTGCGCGCGCCTTGAGGCGCCCACATCCAGAGGCCGGGCGTTTCACGCGCGTTCCAGCGCCACGAGTTCGAGCGGCTCGGCCTTGCCGCGCAACGCCAATGGAGCGATTGCGTCGCCCCTGACCGGGTCCGGCAGGACGCCCAGGCGCTTGACGAGCGCGCGCGAGGCCAGCGCCGAACGGTTGAGCGCGCGACAGGCGTCGAGGATGCGGGCCGCCGTGTTTACGCCCGAGCTGCGATTTCCTGAGGCGCTTGGCGATGCGCTGAAGCCGGGGAACGCGAGGCGCTCGGGGACGACGCTCAGCAGGTTGGGCGCGTCTACCAGCCGGAGTGAGCGGGTCGGCGCGAAAAGGGAGAAAAACGAAAAAACGAACAATCCCTTGCGATAATCGGAAGACGGCGCTACCCTATTCCACGGTGATGACGAGCGGCAGGGCGTCCGCGGCGTCATGGCGGGCACCAGGCCTTGAATAGCGGCCGACAAGGAGCGGAAGGATCACGCAGGTGGTGGATTTTTGCCTAACCCATTGAAAAGTCCCGCTCGGCGGAAGGAATCGAATTTGGATTTCGCTTCCGCCAATTTTGATTTTGTTGCGGTTTATTTTGAATTCGTTGCGCCTGACTTGGTTTTCGTTGCGCCGGGCTTGGATTCCGGCACATGGGCGCGGCCCGGCCGGCTACTCGGCTAAAGCGCCCCGCCGTCGCGGCGCATGAGACGCATCACCGCGCTTAAGGTGGCCTTGAGTGACGCCATGACGATGCTGGGGTCGACACCGACGCCATGGAGCGCGCGGCCGTCGGCGTCCTGGATCTCGACGTAACTCGCGGCGGTCGCGTCGGCGCCACGGCCGACCGCGTGCTCGTGATAGTCGATGAACGAGAACTCGACCCCGAACGCCTTCTTGAGCGCGTCGACGAAGGCGTCGATCGGCCCGTTGCCCGCCCCTTCGATCGTCATTGTCGCGCCGTCGGCCTTGCGCAGCGTCGCGACGAGCTCGCGATTGTCGGGGCTGGTCGGGACGGTCTGCTGCTTGATCAGCGTCATCGGCGCGTCGTCGAGCTGATAGACGCGGCGAAAGAGCGCCCAAAGCTCCGGCGAGGTCAGCTCCTTGCCGTCGGCGTCCATGCGCTCCTGGGCGATTTTCGAGAACTCGACCTGGAGCGAGCGCGGCAGGTCGAGCCCGTAATCGGCGCGCAGGATATAGGCCATGCCGCCCTTTCCGGACTGGCTGTTGATGCGGATCACCGCCTCGTAGTCGCGCCCGACGTCCTTCGGGTCGATCGGCAGGTAGGGGACGAGGAACAGCGGATCGTTGCGCTTTTCCTGCGCTTCGAAGCCCTTCTTGATCGCGTCCTGATGCGAGCCGGAGAAGGCGGTGTAGACCAGTTCGCCGACGTAAGGGTGGCGCTGATGCACCGGCAATTGATTGCAGTGCTCGGCGACCTCCTTGACCGCATTGACGTCGTGCAGATCAAGCCCTGGATCGACCCCCTGGGTGAAGAGGTTCAGGGCCATGGTGACGATGTCGACGTTGCCGGTGCGCTCGCCGTTGCCAAACAGCGTCCCCTCGACCCGCTCGGCGCCGGCCATCAGAGCCAGCTCCGCCGCCGCGACCGCGGTGCCGCGATCGTTGTGCGGGTGGACCGAGAGGATCACGCTCGCCCGCTCGGAGATGCGCCGCCCGAACCACTCGAACTGGTCGGCGTAGGTGTTGGGCGTCGCCATTTCGACCGTCGCCGGCAGGTTGAGGATCAGGCGGTGCTCCGGCGTCGGCTTGATGACGTCCTTGACCGCCTCACAGATGTCGAGGGCGAAATCGAGCTCGGTGCCGGTGAAGCTCTCGGGCGAATATTCGAACTGAAAGTCCGTCCCCGGCGCGGCCTTCGCCAGCGCCTTGACCTGCGTGGCGGCGCTGACCGCGATCTCCATCACGCCCTTCCGGTCGGTCTTGAACACCACCTCGCGCTGCAAGGTCGAGGTCGAGTTATAGAAGTGGACGATGACCTTCTTGGCCCCTTTGACGGCTTCGAACGTGCGCTCGATGAGCTCCGGCCGGCACTGGGTCAAAACCTGGATCGCGACGTCGTCGGGAATCGCGCCGCTCTCGATGATCGAGCGGACGAAATCGAAGTCGGTTTGCGAGGCGGAGGGAAAGGCGACCTCGATCTCCTTGAAGCCCATGCCGGTGAGCAGATCGGAACATGCGGTTCTTGCGATCGACGCCCATTGGCTCGACGAGCGCCTGATTGCCGTCGCGAAGGTCGACCGAGCACCAGATCGGCGCCTTGTCGATGACCCGCGAGGGCCATCGGCGGTCGGGCAGGATGATTGGCGCGTAAGCGCGATATTTCTGGATGGGCATCTGTGTCATGGCGGACCCTGAGAAGTGGTGCGGCGGCCTCGGCTGAAAGCAGCCGGCCGCGCCTAGCCTGTCGTTTTTCGAGAAAAATGGAGGCGAAGATATGCGTCCCGGCGTGTCTAGCGCGCCGGGCGGCTAAGGTGCAGGGTCGTCGGCCACACTCGCATGGCTCCCCTTCAACCAGAGAGCAGCGAAAAAATCAACCGCCGGATTGTTCGACGCGCGCTGTTCCGCGCTTCCTTCGTCGGCTCACGCCTTGCGCCCGAGCTCTCCGATCGAGGCCATGAGCGTCGCGCGCGCGGTCGTCATGTGGGCGCGGCAGCTTTCCGTCGCCCTCGCCCGGTCGCGGCTTTGGAGCCCGCTGATATAGACCAAGTGCTCGCGCATGGCGGCGATGTTGCGCGGCTTCTCGTCGCGTTTGTTCCATTGATAGTGATAGTGAAAGATCATCGATATGAGATCGTAGAAACTGACGATGAAGCGGTTGCGCGAAGCGTCGTTGATCAGGCGATGGAACCGCTCGTCGAGTTCGGAGAAGTCGGCAAATCTGCTATCCGCCTCATCAAGCAGGACGAGATGCTCCTGCTTGATGCCCTCGAGCGCTCCCCAAGCGGGGTCGTCCGCCCTGAGGTTGACGAACCTTTGCGCCGAGCGCAATTCGAACATTTCCCGCACCTCGAACAATTCCTCGGCGAATTCGTTGGTGAATCCCTTGAACGCCCAGCTTCCACTCGGCCGCCGTTCCAGAAGTCCGAACTGGCTGAAGCGGTTGAGATAGTCGCGGATCGCAGAGGTCGAGACGCCGAACTGGCGCGCGAGCTCGAGCCCGTTGATCTGCTGTCCGGGCTTGCAGTCGCCATCCAGGATCCATTTCATGAACCGCTTTTCGACGATGGCGCTGAGATGCTCGGTTTCGAGATCCGGGTAAAGGTCGGATTGAGCGGGGCGGCGCAGGAGTACTTTGCGCCTTCCGTCATGCGCCACGATTCCCTTGGCCGCGAGCGCAGCGAGGACCGAGCGGACGGTCGTCCGGCTTACCCCGAGCGCCTCGGCCCAGTACGGCTCGGATCCGATGTCGGAACCGATTGCGTAGCCGCCGAGGCGAGAGAGCCATAGATTATGGGCCCTCTTGAAAACGGTGTTGGTCTTCACCCTGGTGGCGCCCTCCATTTGGCCTGTATTTAACGGCTGGCCATTTTATATAAAAAACAGATTGACTTGGCCGATGGCAAGAGGTTTTTTGTCCATAAGATACAAAGGCTCCGCTTTGGGAGGACTGGGATGCGGACGCTGGTATGTGACCGTCCAGGCGACATCGCCATTTCCGACCGGCGCCGACCCTCTCCGGGACCGGGCCAGGTTTTGGTGCGAATCCGCCGAGCCGGCGTCTGCGGCACCGATCTCCACATTTTCGAAGGCTCTCATCCGTTCCTCGAATATCCGCGCGTCATTGGGCACGAATTGTCGGGCGAGGTAGCGGAGACCGGATCAGGGTGCGCGATTGCGGTCGGCCAGCAGGTTTATGTCATCCCTTATCTTGCTTGCGGCTACTGCGTCGCCTGCCGGCGCGGCAAGACCAACTGCTGCCAGCGCATCGGCGTCTTGGGCGTGCACATCGACGGGGGCATGGCCGACTACGTCTGCGTGCCGGAAGCCAACGTAGCCCCAGCCGACGGAATCACCCTCGATCAGGCCGCAATGATTGAATTCCTGGCGATCGGCGCCCACGCGGTCCGCCGCGCCAGTCCTCGCAAGGGGGACCGCATTCTCGTCGTCGGAGCCGGACCGATCGGCATCGGCTGTATTCTGTTCGGCAAGCTCGAAAGGGGCTCGGTCACAGCCCTCGACATCCGTCAGGACCGGCTCGACTTCTGCCAGGGCCGGCTTGGCGTCGATCACGCGGTCGCCGCGGGACCGACCGCGGGCGAAGCGCTGTCGGCGCTGACCTCCGGCGACTTCTTCGACGTTGTCATTGACGCGACCGGAAACGCGAAGTCGATGATGGCCGGACTGAATTATGTCGCCCATGGCGGAACCTACGTCCTGGTCAGCGTCGTCCGCGACACGATTTGCTTCCCCGACCCCGAGTTCCACAAGCGCGAGACCTCTCTGCTCGGCAGCCGCAACGCCACTCCGGAGGATTTCGCCAAAGTGTTCGATGCGATGCGCGCGGGCCTCGTGCCCACCGAGGCTCTCGTCACCCACCGCGTTTCGCTCGACGAGGCGCCCCGCAGCTTTCCTATCTGGATCAAGCCTGAGGCGGGCGTGATCAAGGCTCTCATCGAGATCTAGGCTCTTGACCGCATTCCCGATCCTCCAGTTCGGCACCAGCCGCTTCCTGCAAGCGCATGTCGACCTCTTCGTCAGCGAGGCGCTGGCGCAGGGCGAGGCCGCGGGCCGCATCGCCGTCGTGCAAACGACGTCGAGCAAGGAGAGCCGCAAGCGGCATCGAAGCCTTCGCCGCCGGCAAGCCTTATCTCGTCAAGGTCAAGGGGCTCGCCGGCGGGAAAATCATCGACGAGAGCGTCGAGGTGACGAGCGTCGGCGCCGGCCTTGACGCCGCGACGCAATGGGACGAGGTCGAGCGCTTGTTCAACGCCGCGCGCTGCGCGGTGTCCAATACCGCCGATCGAGGGTACGAAACCGATCCGGCCGACCGGCTGGACCAAGAGCCGCCGCGGTCGTTTCCCGCCAAGCTCGCCAAGCTCTTGCTAGCGCGCTATCGCGCCGGCGGAGAACCGATCACGCTTTTCCCGTGCGAATTGACGCCGACCAACGGCAAGGCGCTGCGCGCCGTGGTGCTCGGCGTGCTCGACCGCTGGGAAGTCGCCCGCGAAAGCGCGCCGGTGGGTCGAGGACGAGTGCGTCTGGGTCAATTCGCTGGTCGACCGCATCGTCTCCGAGCCGCTCGAGCCGGTCGGCGCAGTGGCCGAGCCCTATGCGCTGTGGGCGATCGAGGACCAAGCCGGATTGCAGCTTCCTTGCCGTCACGCCGCGATCACGGTGACCGACGATCTCAAGCCATACGAGCGGTTGAAGCTGTTCATCCTCAATCTCGGCCACACGTACCTCGCGGAGATCTGGGCGCGCGACGGCCGTGCTCGGACGCTTGCCGTCCGCGAAGCGATGGCGGACGAGGCGATCCGCGCCGAGCTCGATCAACTCTTCGACGAGGAAGTGCTCCCCGTCTTCGCCGGGATCGGCATGCAAGATCAGGCCGAGGCCTATCGGGCGACCGTGGTCGAAAGATTCTGCAAATCCCTTTCTCGACCACCGCCTTGCTGAAATCTTGATCAACCACGAAGCCAAGAAGCTGCGGCGGTTCGGCGGCCTTATCGAACTGGCGCAGGCAAACAATGTTCACGTCAAGCAGCCACGGCTCAGAGCGGCGCTTGCTTCCGAAATCGGAAATCGCGTACCCCATCCGGGATGACCCCGCGGTCATCCAAACGAAGCACCCTCCGGGCGACCGGAGATGCAAATGGAGACGAGAGCGGACGTGCTCTCATCAATGGAGGAAGCCTCATGAAGACAATGCTTATCGCCGCGGCCGTCGCCATGGCCGCCGCGCTCAGCGCGCCCGCTTACGCTGTGGCCGACCAGCCGGTGATCCCTGTCATCGTCAAGGACACCACCTCGGGCTACTGGCAGATCGTGTTCGCCGGCGCCCGTAAAGCCGGCCAGGATCTCGGCGTCAAGGTCCCCGAACTCGGCGCCCAGTCCGAGGCTGACATCAACGGCGAGATTACTATCCTCGAGAACGCGGTGGCCGAAAAGCCCGCGGCGGTCGTTATCGCCCCGACCCAGTTTAAGGCGCTGGGCAAGCCGATCGACGAGGCGTCGAAGAAGGTGCCGATCATCGGCATCGACTCGGCCGCCGACTCGAAGTCTTTCACGTCGTTCCTGACCACGGACAACGAGGTCGGCGGACGGAAAGCGGCCGACGGCATGGCGGATGCGATCAAGGCAAAATACGGCAAGGCCGAGGGCGAAGTCGCGCTCATCACGCATCTGCCCGGCGTCGGCTCGCTTGAGGCTCGCAACAAAGGGTTCAAAGAAGAGCTGGCCGAGAAATATCCCGGCCTGAAGCTGGTCGCAGACAAGGTCTCGGACGGCAACGCCACGACCGGCCTCAACATCATGACCGACCTCATCACCGCCATGCCGAACCTGCGCGGCGTGTTTGCCGACAATCTCATCCAGTGTCAGGGCGCGAGCCAGGCGGTCGCGGAAAACAAGAAGGGCGACACGATCAAACTCGTGTGCTTCGACGCCGACGACAAGCTCATCGGGTATCTCAAGGACGGCACAATCACTGCGCTGCTTCTGCAGGATCCCTACCGGATGGGCTATGACGGCGTGAAGACCGCGCTCGCCGCGTCGAAGGGCGAGAAGGTGCCGGCCAACGTCGATACCGGCGCGAATCTTGTCACCAAGGGCAACATGGACCAGCCGAAGGAGCATGCGCTGCTCTATCCGCCGAAGTGATTCGGCGTCGGGCGCGCCGAGCCGTCGGCGCGCCTCGTACCTCCGGAAAGCCATTTTCACGAGCAGGCGCGGGCCAGAATGTCTTGCGCAACGCCGGAGCGCGGCGGATGATGTACGCCTGAATCAAGAAAGATTTGCCCAAGAGCGCGACCATGGCCTCAGTTGTCACCGCCGCCCCGATGGATGGCGCGCCGTTGCTCGCATTACACAGGCCTAACAAGCGTTTCGGTGCGACTCACGCCCTCAAGCTCGTGACGCCTGCACCTCTTTTAGGGCGGCCGGACTCGTCGCAAGCCACGGACACAAGCACGCTACTCAGGAAATAATACTCACCGAGGTCATCGGCGCTTAGGGCGCCGCGCGGAGTCCAACGGAAATGACGGATCAGAGCATCCAAACGATCTCTCAGAGTGAACGGCGCAGCCATCGGCTGAACGTCCTGCTCGGCCTCACTCTACTCGTTCTGCTGCTCGTCTTATGGCTCGCGCTGTCGTTCGCGACCACGACCTTCTGGACCTCGAACAACATGTCCAATCTCCTGCGCCAGGGGGCGATGATCGCGATCCTGGCGATCGGCGAGACCTTCACTATCATCACCGGGGGCATCGACCTTTCGGTCGGCGCGATCGCCGGATTCATCTCGATGACGGTCGCCTTGTTGCTCGCCAATCAATTTGGTTTCGCTTCGTCCGTCGCCGGCGCCGTCGCGATCTCGCTCGCGATCGGCGTCTTGATCGGCATCTTCCACGCCTTCGGCGTCACGCAGATGGGTCTGCCCCCGTTCATCATGACGCTGGCGACGATGTACGCGCTGCGCGGCATCGGCTTTCTAATCACCAACGGCGCGACGATTTCGATCGACAACGACGCCTTCACCGGCTTCTCGCGCGCGAGCTTCCTCGGCTTTCCCTGGACAGACGGGACGTGGTTCGCGATGCCGGCGCTGTTCTGGATGGTCCTCGTCGTTGCAGCCCCTCTTTATATCCTCCTGACCAAGTACCCGTGGGGCCGCTATCTCCTCGTGATCGGTTCGAACAAGGAGGCCGCGCTTCTCTCCGGCGTCAATGTCACGGCGATGATCTATCTTGCCTACATCATATCGGCCTTCTGCGCCGCCATCGTAGGCGTTCTGCTCGCCATGCGGATCGGCATCGGCAACCCGGGCCAGGCCGATGGCTGGGAATTGCAGGCGATCGCCTCGTCGGTCATTGGCGGCACCAGCCTCTTCGGCGGAGTCGGCACGGTGCCCGGACCCCTGATCGGTTCCTTCATCCTCACGACGTTCAACAACGGCGCGAACCTGCTCAACCTCAATCCGTTCTGGCAGCGCATCGTCACGGGGGCGCTCATCATCATCGTCGTTTATTTTGACAGCCTGCGGCGCAGGAAGCGCTGAGTCGAAGTGGCGCGCGATCCGCTGGCCTCAGGCGATCTCATCGCCCAGCGCCGCTTCGCCTACGCCAAAGCAGCCGCCGGAGATGGCGACTTTCGCGCGGCGGCAGAGGTTCTCGAACAGGCTCTGGAGCGCGCGCCGGACTGGGCCGCCGCGTGGTTCGCCCTCGGCGACGCGCGGCTGAAGCTCGGCGACGCCGACGCCGCGGCCGAGGCCTTTCGCGCGACACTTCGCTCCGACCCTGCCGACGCGCAAGGGGCGGCGGCGCGGCTTGCGCTCATCGGGCGAGGAGAAGCGCCGCTCGCCCTTCCGCACGCCTATGTCACGCGGCTGTTCGACCAATATGCGCCGCGCTTCGAAGCTCATCTGACCGAAGGGCTCGGCTATCGCGGCCCTGCCCTCATCGCCGAGGGGCTCGACGCCGCCGCGCCTGCCCGCCATTTCGCCAACGCCCTCGACCTCGGCTGCGGCGCGGGCCTCATGGGAGAGGCGCTCCGCGAGCGCATCGACCATCTGACCGGCGTCGACCTTTCGCCCGCCATGATCGAGAAGGCGCGGGAGCGCCGCGTCTATGACACGCTCATCGTCGGCGACGCGACGGCGCAGTTGACGCGCCAGCCGCCGCGGACGTTCGATCTCATCGTCGGCGCCGACCTGCTCCCCTACTTCGGCGATCTCGCGCCTCTCTTCGCCGCGGTCGCGACCGCGTTGACGGCGGGCGGCCTCATCGCGTTCTCCGTCGAGACGATCGAGAGCGAAGGCTTCAGGCTCGGCGCGTCGATGCGCTTCGCCCACTCGCGCGCCTATGTCGAGGCGACCGCCCGCGTGACTGGCTTCCGTTCCCTCATTGTCCAGGTCGCTTCGATCCGGCGCGAAGCGGGGGTCGACGCGCCTGGCCTGATCTGCGTGCTTGAGCGGGCGAAGGCGGCTAGCGAGTACGCGTGAGGACTGGCGTCGCGAAACCGTCGGATCTGGCGAGCTGCCTTACGGGTGAGAGAGCGCGCTTTCAGCTTCCCGGCGCTCCTGCCGCGCCCTGATGATTGCCGCGTTGAGCTCGCCGCCGAACACGAACAGAAGCGCCACCCAATAGAGGTAGACAAGCGCGATCATGACCGACGCGAGACCGGCGTAAGTCGAAATGTAGTTGCGCAGGTACTCGCTCAAATAGGCCCCGAAAATCTCGCCGAAGGCGATGCTTGCGACGAACGTCACCGCGACGCCGGGGAGAATATCGAGAAAACCGACCCGGTGGGCGGGCAGGATGATGTGGGCGAGAATGAGCGAGATTGCGAGCATCGAGCCGGCGACGCCAATGCGCACGAACGTCAGGAGCTCGTGCGCCTCCGCCACCGCGGGAAAGAAGGTCGCGAGCGTGTCCAGGATCAGCGGCCCGAGGACGACGAGGAAGGCCAGCGCCAAGAGCGCTATCGACCCCACCAGCACCAGCCCAAGAGACTGGAGCCGCAGCATCCACCAAGGTCTTGCCTCGACGAGGCCATAAGCGCGATTGAGCCCGACCCGAAGCGCTTCGATCGCGCTCGAAGCGAAGTAGAACGAGAAGACCGCGCCGAAGGTGAGCAACCCGCCGCTGCGCGGGGTAGTCAAAACCCGCTCCACCTCTTCCGCGATCGGGCGGGCCACAACCTCCGGCCATTCAGCGAATACGAGCTTCGCCGCCTCCTTCGCCAGTTCGCCCGAGCCGATGAACCCGGCAAGCGCGGCGACGAAAATCAGAAACGGGAACAGCGATGTCAGCAGCGTCAGGCCGATATAGCTGGCGATCGCCCAGCCGTCGTCTGCGGCGAACTTCTCGGCCGCCTGCCATACGATTCTGAAGCCTCCGCCCACCCTCGCCTCGAGCCTCCCGTCGTGCGGCGCATTCTGGCCCGGCGCGATAGCGAACGCCACCCGGGACCCTGAGATTTCTCGCCCGGCCAGGCCAAAAAGACGCATTGCAAGGAGGTATGCGCCGACGCATGCTGCGGCGCAGCAACGGCGCCAGCTTCCAGGAGAGACGCCCCGTGACACTCGACGACCTCGCTCGCCAAGCCCAGTTCGCCGCCGAGGGACTCATGGATTGCGCGCTCACCGCGGTGCGCGAACGGGTGAGCGAGAACGGCAAGCTCAGCGCCGCCAGGATCGAGGCCGAGCAGCACGCCGCCCACGGTCTCGCGTGGCTTGCGACCTATGTCGAAGCGATCAAGGAAATGGCGGCCTATGCGGGGCGGATGCGCGAAGAGGGCCGCTTCGGGAAGACCGAGGAGCTGCTAACCCGCGTGGGCCTCGGCGAATATCTCGCGCAAGTTTTCGGCGGCATCCCGATGAACCAGGGCGAGATCGTGCGCCTCGCCGACTTCGGCCTCGGCCCCGAGGAAATCGCGCCCTTTCGGACCGAAGTCGTCGAGGCGCTGATCGCCTCGGGCAACACGCGCGAAAACCGCGCCGCGCTCGCCGCGCTCATCGGCGAAGCGCGCGAGGGCGCGATCGGCGACCCAGGCCTCGACGAGACCTTCGAGGCCATTCGCGGCGAGATGCGCCGGTTCGCCGACGCCGAGGTCGCGCCGCACGCGCAAGGCTGGCATCGCGCCAACGCACTATATCCCGCTCGAAGTCATCGCCGGCTTATCGGAAATGGGCGTGTTCGGCCTGACGATCCCCGAGGCCTATGGAGGCATGGGGCTCGGCAAGGTCGCGATGTGCGTAGTGTCGGAGGAGCTGTCGCGCGGCTATATCGGCGTCGGCTCGCTCGGCACCCGGTCCGAGATCGCGGCCGAACTGATCCTGGTTGGCGGCACCGAGGCGCAGAAACAGAAGTATCTACCGAAGATCGCGAGCGGCGAGATCCTGCCGACCGCCGTCTTCACCGAGCCGAACACCGGCTCCGACCTCGCGAGCTTGCGCACGCGCGCTGTGCGCGAAGGCGACGAATATCTGGTCAATGGAGCCAAGACCTGGATCACCCACCCGGTCCGCGCCGACCTGATGACGCTGCTCGTCCGCACCAATCCCAACGAGAAGGGCTACCGGGGCCTCTCGATGTTCTTGGCCGAGAAGCCGCGCGGCAGCGACGCCGACCCATTTCCCGCGAAGGGCATGTCGGGCAGCGAAATCGAGGTGCTCGGCTACCGCGGGATGAAGGAATACGAGATCGCCTTCGACGGCTTCCGCCTGCCGGCCGACGCGCTGCTCGGCGGCGAGGAAGGCCAGGGCTTCAAGCAATTGATGGAGACGTTCGAATCGGCGCGCATCCAGACCGCGGCGCGCGCGGTGGGCGTCGCGCAATGCGCCTTCGAGCTCGGCCTGCGCTACGCCCGCGAGCGGGTGCAGTTCGGCAAGACGATCATCCATTTTCCCCGCGTCGCCGACAAGCTGGCGCTGATGGCGACGGAGATCCACATCGCCCGCCAGATCACCTATTTCGCCGGCCGGGCCAAGGACGAAGGCCGGCGCTGCGACCTCGAGGCGGGCATGGCGAAGCTGCTCGCTGCGCGCGTCGCCTGGACGGCGGCCGACAACGCGCTCCAGATCCACGGCGGCAACGGATTCGCGCTCGAGTATCCGATCTCGCGCGTTTTGTGCGACGCGCGAATTCTCAACATTTTCGAGGGCGCGGCGGAGATCCAGGCGCAGGTGATCGCCCGGCGGCTGCTCGAGGAGGGAAATTAGACAGCAGGCGCCGGTTGTTCGATCACTCGGCCATCCTCGCGTCCGCGTCGAAACAGTCCAGCGGAAAGCCCACGCTCGCTGAATTGAACGCGAGGGGACCATCTGGTAGGCATCGAGCAACCCGCGCAGCTCAAAGGGAGGATCAAGATGAAAAAGTTCATGGTTTTGTACATGGCCGATCCGTCCACGTTCGAGACAATGATGAAAAACTCCACCCCTGATATGCAAAAGAAGGGGATGGAGGCGTGGATGCATTGGATGACCACGCACAAGGAGTCCATCGTCGACGGCGGGGCGCCTTTGGGGAAGACCAAGCGCGTCGACGCGAACGGCGCGAAGGACGCGAAAAACGGCATTGGCGGCTATTCGGTCGTTCAAGCCAATTCGCACGACGACGCCGCAAAGCTGTTCGGCAAGGACCATCCCCATCTTCAAATGATGCCTGGCGCATGGGTGGAGGTCGTCGAGATCAGGCCGATGCCGGGAATGTAAGGCTCATCACCGCGGTTTGGCGCTTGCTTGAAAGCAGCAATTGAACCGCCGCCGCGTTCAGGCGACGTCCTCGCGGGTCACGCCTTCTGTTTCCAGAACAAAGTCCGGGCCGTAGGCCGAGGCCGGCGTCTGATAGCCGGCGGGCGCGAGGCCGCCCAGCGCCTTCCGCGCCGCAGCGAGCGCGGCCGCGGTCGTCCACTCGACGCCGGCTTCGGGCCCGTGGAGCCTCGCCCTCGCGATGCGGCCCTCGTCGTCGGCGACCTCGCCCCAGACATGGGTCGAAGTGCGGGCGCGCAACGCCCGGATTGGACCGGGCCGGACGCCCATGAGCAGCAGATTGCGCACCGGCACCCAATTCGCGACGGGTGCGATGGCCCGCATGACCGCGAGCTGGCGCCTGAGCGAGGGCGGAGCGGCGATGTAGACTTCAATGTTGGGAATGCCCGTGCTGTAAAAGGCGGTGAACACGTCGCCCCAGGCTATCGAGGCCGCTTCGACCGGCCCAGCGCCGAAATCAACCGAAATTCGCGAAGGCCGATCCGGGCGGACGAGCCTGCCCTTGTGGCGAATCCGATCGCCGTAGTTGATGAGCTCGATCGCGGTTCGCTGCGTCCCGGGAGGCATGCCTGCCGGGCCGACGGACTGGAACGCAAGCCGAAGCCGGGTCGCCGAGGGCAGCCGCCGCTTGAGGTGGAGCGCCAGGCAATCGGTCGGAGCGACGTCGAATCCGGCGCCGGGAAGGAGCATGACGCCGCGCGCTTTCGCTTCGGCGTCCCTGGCCTGAAGGGCCTCGAAGACCGGGATCTCGCCGGTGATGTCGAGGTAGGGGACGCCCGCTCTGAGGCAGGCGCCCGCCAGCGGCTCGGCCGTGTACTTGAACAGCCCGGCGCAGTTGAGAACGACCGCCGCGCCCTCGAGCGCCTTCGCCGTCGCCGCGGCGTCGCCGAGGCCGAAGGCGCGGCAACTGGTTCCGAGATCCGCCGCGATCCGGTCGAGTTTCGCCGCATCGCGGCCGGCGAGGATGGTCGGCAGGCCGGAGCCGACCGCGGTGCGAGCAATATGCTCGCCGACAAATCCGGTCGCGCCGTAAACGAGCAGCTTTGACGACATCGGACCCTCTGGTCCCGCACGCTCGGCGCCGAACGCCTGACGCGGAGACCAGAGATAGCCGATTATGATCAGGAGGCGAACTTAGATTCGCTCGATCCTCACATGCGCGAGGCCCGCCTGGCGGAAGCCGAGCACGTTGGCGGCGGCGGGCGAGACATCGATGATGCGCCCGCGAATGAACGGCCCGCGGTCGACGATCTTCACGATAGCGCTGCGGCCATTGTCGAGGTTGAACACCTTGACCCGGCTCCCGAAGGGGAGCGTCTTGTGGGCTGCAATCAGCCCGCCGTAGTAGGGATTCTGGTAATATGAAGCTATACCCAATTCACCGGCTGAAGCTCCGCCCGTAACTCCAGCCAACATCGCGCACGCAAAAATCGTTTTCCGCATTCATTTCACCTGTATGTTTTGAATGTTGCGCGGTTCGTCTGGAGGACAGTTGAGGCGAGAACAAGGCAGCCTCGTTTTCACTTCGGCAATAGTCGGAGCAACTTGACAGGCAGGCGGGGATATGCAGAGCGGCAAAACCGACCTAGATTGCGACGGTTCGCTGACCAGCGATGATCCGGGGCGGCGAAGGGAGGAAGCTTCTGATGAAGGTGCTCATCATCGGCGCGGCGGGCATGATCGGGCGCAAACTCTCCGCGCGTCTCGCTGACGACGGTCGCCTTGCGGACAAAACGATCGACCACGCGCATCTCGTCGACATCGTCGCGCCGCAGCCGCTCGCAAACGCGCCCTTCCCGGTCATGCTCGACGCCTTCGACATCGCTGCGCCTTATGTCGCGCCGAAGCTGGTCGCGGCGCGGCCGGACGTCATTTTCCTGCTCGCCTCGGTGGTCTCCGGCGAGGCGGAAGCGGATTTTGACAAGGGTTACGCCATCAATGTCGGCGGAACCCATGCGTTGTTTGAGGCGCTCCGGCGCGAACAGGCGCTCGCCGGCGGCGCCTATCGGCCCCGCCTCATCTTCACCTCCTCGATCGCCGTCTACGGGGCGCCGTTCCCCGACAAGATCGGCGACGAATTCGTCGCCGCGCCCCTGACCAGCTACGGAACCCAGAAGGCGATCTCAGAGCTTTTGCTGGCCGACTATTCGCGCCGCGGCTTCTTCGACGGCATCGGCCTGCGGCTGCCGACGATCTGCGTGCGCCCCGGCGCGCCCAACAAGGCGGCCTCTGGGTTCTTTTCCGGCATTATCCGCGAGCCGCTCGCAGGCAAGGAGGCGATCCTGCCGGTCGGCGACGAGGTCCGCCACTGGCACGCCTCGCCCCGCGCCGCAGTCGGGTTCCTCCTGCGCGCGGCGGAACTCGATCTCTCCCTGCTCGGCGCTCGCCGCTCGCTCAGTCTGCCGGGGGTGAGCGTCACCGTCGGCGAGCAGATCGAGGCGCTGCGCGCCATAGCCGGCGACAAGACGGTCAGCCTCATCCGGCGCGTCCCCGACGAGACGATCGCCCGCATCGTCGCCGGCTGGCCGCGAAACCTCGATCCGGCGCGGGCGAAGAGCCTCGGATTTCATGCCGACGCCAACTTTTCTGCTATAATTAATGCCTATATTGAAGACGAACTGAAGACCTGAAGCAGCCTGAGCAGACCATGCTGGACCTCCCGGCTCGAAGCCAAAGCGGCGCGGAAGCGTCCGCGCTCGCCGAAGCGCTTGCCCGCCACGCGAAGATTGCGAGCGTGGCCCCGCGGTGGCGCGGGTTTGGGCTGGCGGGACGGGTTCTCGCGGTGACCCTCACCTTCGTCCTGATCGCCATGGCCCTCTTCTATATCACCCGTCTCACCGCCTATCGCGAGACGTGGCTCCACAACAAGATCGCCTCGGCGCAGACGGTGGTCGAGGCGTTCGACGCCGGCGGCCCCATTCCCCCGCCCGAGGATTTGTCGCGACGGATACTGAACAGCGTCGGCCTCAAATCGGTTGCGGTCGTGACCCCGGCGGGGCGGCGCGAGCTTGCTCTTCCCGGAGCAACGCCCGGCGACCGCGGAGGCCATCTCCGCGGACGACAGTTCCTTTTTCGAAGGGGTTGGGGCGACGTTTCGGGCGCTGTTCACCGCCCCTGGGACGATCGTGAAGGTTGGTTCGTCCGCGCCGCCCGATGAGGCGGCGATCGAGGTGACGTTCGACGAGACGCCTTTGATCGATGCGCTATGGCGCGTCTCGCATAACTTCCTCAACATTTCCCTCACCATCGCCGCCGTCGTCACCTGCGTGCTGTGGGCGGCGCTGTGGAGCATGGTGCTGCGGCCGGTGCGCCGCCTGACGTCCAACATCATCGCCTTTGGCGAAAGTCCGCAGGATGCATCGCGGGTAATTGCGCCGAGCGAGCGGCGTAACGAGATCGGCCGCGCCGAGGCGGCGCTCGCCGTCATGCAGCGGACGCTCGCGCATGAACTGGCGGAGCGCAAACGCATGGCCGAGCTCGGCATGGCGGTTGCGCGCATCAACCACGACCTGCGCAACATGCTGAGCGCGGCGCAGCTCATTTCCGATCGACTCGCGACAATTCCCGATCCGCTGGCCCAGCGGCTCGCGCCCCGTCTGGTCGCGACCCTCGATCGCGCGATCCAGTTCTGCCAATCGACCCTGACCTATGGCGCGGGGCGCGAACTGCCGCCGTCGCGACGGCGCTTCGATCTGAGCGAACTGGTGCGGCAGGTGGTCGAGGCGGCGCAGGCTGAGGGCGGAGATGCGATCGACTATAACGTCGACATTCCGCCGCGATTCTGTCTCTACGCCGACCCCGACCACATCCTTCGCGTGCTCGAGAACCTGAGCCGCAACGCGGCCCAGGCCCTGATGGCCAAGGGCGCCGAGGACGGCCGCCCGAAGGCGATTCGCTTTGCCGCTATTCGAACCGACGGGCTCGCGCTGATCGAGCTCAGCGACACCGGACCCGGATTTCCGCCCGACCAGGCCGAGCGCATCTTCGAGCCGTTCCACAAGTCGACCAGCCAGGCCGGCGCCGGCCTCGGCCTCGCGATTGCGGCCGATCTGGTGACGCGAAACGGCGGAGCGATCACGCTCGCGCCGGCCAAGGCCGACGACTTCTACTGCGGCGCGCGGTTCCTTATCAAACTGCCGACCCCTGAAGGCGCCGCGCGCACGGCGGCGCGCATCCTGCCCGAGGCCTGAGCCTCAGCCTTTCTCCCGATCGCAACCGTGGGCCCCGCGCGCAGCGGCTTTCAAGCGGCGCCGCGCTCGGATAAGAGAGGGTCGCGCGCGAGATCGTCCTGCGGGGGAGTGCACATGTCGGTCGTGACGCCAGCGGCGCGAACGCAAACGATCGCCTTCCTGTCATCAGGCGCGAAGGAAGCCAACGAAGCGCGCGAAAGGCTGACGGCGCTCTATGGCGGCGGGCCGCTCGATGAGGCCGACGTCATCGTCGCGCTCGGCGGCGACGGCCTGATGCTGCAGACCCTGCATATGACGATGAAGACGCCGAAACCGATCTTCGGCATGAACCGCGGGTCGGTCGGCTTCCTGATGAACGACTATTCGGAGACCGGCCTGCGCGAGCGCCTTCAGGCGGCGCTGCCGGCGATCATTCATCCGCTGATCATGCACGCGCGCGACGTCCACGGGGCGGAGACGACGGCGCGGGCGATCAACGAGGTGTCGATGCTGCGCCAGACCTATCAGGCGGCCAAACTGCGCATCGAGATCGACGGCATGACGCAGCTCGACGAATTGATCGCCGACGGCATCCTGGTCGCCACGCCCGCCGGCTCGACCGCCTACAATCTCTCCGCAAACGGACCGATCCTGCCGCTCGGCGTGGCGCTGATGGCGCTGACGCCGCTCTCGCCGTTTCGTCCCCGCCGCTGGCGAGGCGCGCTACTCAGGGATTCGCAGCGCGTGACCATCGAGGTGATGGAAGCCGATAAGCGCCCGGTCGCCGCCGCCGCCGACCACTTCGAAATCCGCCGCGTGGTCGAAGTCGACGTCGCGATGGACAAGGCGACGTCGCTCATCCTGCTGCATGACCCGGGCCATTCGCTTGACGAGCGGATCCTGCGCGAACAATTTCGCTATTAGGCGCCATGCCATGGCCAAAGCCGCACGCGTGGTCAGCGAGACGCTCCTCAACAGAGGCCGGTTCGATCTCACGCGCACCGAGATCGAAGTCACCGAGTACGACGGCTCGACGCGAACGCTCGCGCACGAAGTCTATCGCCATGGGCTAGCCGCGGCGGTTCTGCTCTATGATCCCGGGCGCGGCGTGGTCACGCTGGTCAAGCAGTTTCGCGCCGGCGCTTATCTCAGCGATCGCGCGCTCTCGACGATCGAGGCCTGCGCCGGGATGCTGGACGGCGATCCGCCCGACGTCTGCGCCGTCCGCGAAGCGCTCGAGGAGACAGGCATCGTGATCCGCGAGCCCGTCCACGCCTTCGACGCCTACATGAGCCCGGGCGGCATGACGGAGAAGATCGCCTGCTTCGTCGCTCCTTATGGCGAAGCCGACCGCGTCGGAAGAGGGGGCGGCGTAGACGATGACGAGCACATCGAGGTCCTCGAGATCGCGTTCGCCGAGGCGCTCGCGATGATCGAGCGCGGCGCGATCGCTGACGCGAAGACGATTGCGCTCCTCTACTACGCCAAAGCGAAGGGGCTCCTGGCGTCTCAGCTCGGCGCCGACGCCCGATGAGACGGCGCAGGCGGGCGCAACAAAATCCAAATCCCCCGCAACAAAATCCAAATCCGGCGCAACAAAAGCAAAATTGGCCGCAACAAAATCCAAGGAAAACGCAACGAAATCAAAATCGCTTTTCCTTCCGCCAAACGATATTTTTCAATGGGTTAAGCCCAAAATTCGACACCGGCGACCCCCGATTTCTCCGTTTGCGATTAGACAAGGCCTCGGAGTAAAAAACGACGGCGCAGCGCTTTTCCGTTCCCAGGCGGCAAATCCAGATCGACGTGAGACATCGTAGCGCGTAATTCTGATTATCGCAAGCAGTAGCCGCTATTTCTCTTTCTCACGCCTTGTGCGATGGCCCCCTGGCGCCCATGGGCGCAAGACTTTGGCGTCGCTGGGCCTGACGCCGACCGTCGACTTTCGCCCGCTACAGCCTCGCCGCCCTCTTCGCCGCCAAAGCCGTATTGGCCATCAGCATGGCGATGGTCATGCGGCCGACGCCGCCGGGCACGGGTGTGATCGCGCCTGCGACTTGAGCCGCCTCCGCGTAGGCGACGTCGCCGACGAGGCGGGTCTTGGGCTTGCCCGAGGCGTCATGGCCGTGGGCCGCCACACGGTTGACGCCGACGTCGATCACGATCGCGCCGGGCTTCACCCAATTCTCCCGCACCATCTCCGGCCGGCCGACGGCGGCCACGAGAATGTCGGCGCGGCGGGCGACGGAGGGCAGGTCGAGGGTGCGCGAATGGGCGATGGTCACCGTGCAATGACGCGCCAGCAGAAGCTGGGCCATAGGCTTACCGACGATGTTCGAACGGCCGATGATCACCGCCTCCATACCCGGAAGCGACCAGCCCAGCCTCTCGCAGGCCCTGTCGATAAGGATCATGGCGCCGGCAGGCGTGCAGGGAATGAGCGCCCGGCGTGTATCGCCGATCGACAAGAGGCCGACATTGATCGGATGAAAACCGTCGACGTCCTTGGCCGGCGCGATCGATTCCAGCACCCGCGGCGAATCGATGTGCTTGGGCAGCGGCAATTGCACGAGTATCCCATGCACGGCGGGATCGGCGTTGAGCGCCTCGACCAGCGCCAGCAAGTCGGCCTCGCTCGTCTCGGCGGCCAGATTGTGCTGGACCGAATGGAAGCCGCAAGCCTTGGCCGCCCTGCCCTTGCCGGCGACATAGGTCTGGCTCGCCGGATTGTCGCCGACCAGGACGACGGCGAGGCCGGGAGTCAGCCCATGTGCGGCGAGCGCGCGCGCTTCTTCGGCGACCTTCGCCAGCACGCCCTCGGCGATCGCCGCGCCGTCGAGCACGAAGGCGGAGGCATCGCTCTTTGATCGTCCCTGCGCAGACATTCGGATTGAGCCTCACTCCGGCCGGAAAACGAAGCGCGCCTCGTGGCGCGCGCGCGTCCCCGGCTCGAGCGCGCGCATGCCGGGCTTGTCGATGAGCTCGCCCTCGAACCCTTCCGGATCGCTGTAGCCGGTCCAGGCCTCGAGGCAAAGGAACGGCGCGCCGGGCCTCGTCCACAGCGCGGCGTGAGGAAAGCCCGGGTACTCCATCGTGATCGACGCCCCCGAGGCGTCGATGAAGGCGAGCGACCGGCTGGCGCAGTCGAGGAAGCAGAGCGCATCGTGAGCGAACAGGGCGTCGGTGAGCGGCAGGTCGCGGCCGTGGAGCGGAATCGGACGCATGGTCGTGCGAATGAGGCCGCCCGGCGCGAGGCGCGGAACCTCGGGCCGCTCGAGCCGATCGAACCGGACAAGAGCGCCCTCGCGCCCCGCCGCCCCGAGCGGCCAGCGGAAACCCGGATGCAGCCCGCAGGCGTAAGGCGCAGGCGCGGCGCCGGGATTGGCGACTTCGATCGCAACCGCGAGCGCGTCGGCGCTGAGCCGGTATTCGACCGCAAGCGCAAAGGCGAATGGATAGACCGCGCGGGTGCGCGCATTGTCGCTGAGCGCGAGCCGCACGAAGTCGGTCGTTGAAGACTCTATGGCGAAGGTCTCGAACCGGGCGAAGCCGTGGAGGCCGAGCGGGTAGCGGCGACCGTCGACCCGCTCCTCGCCGTCGCGCGTCCAGCCGACGACCGGATAGAGGATCGGACTGATGTCGCTCCAGATCGCCGGATCGCCGGGCCACATCAGGTCGCGCCCGGCGATCCGCCATTGCCTCGCCTCGGCGCCCAGAAGCGCGATCGTTGCGTGCGCGTCGCCGTGGGTGAGCGTGATTTCGGTCATAAGGCGACGCCTTCGAAGGCTGCGGCGGCGATCAGGGCGTCCTTGACCCCGGGCGCAGAGGCGATGAGCGGATTGCCCCTGGCGAGCCCGCCGCCCGCGAGAAAATCGCTGACGTAGCCGCCGGCCTCGCTCACCAACAGGATGCCGGCGAGACAGTCCCAGGCGTTGATGTGATGCTCGACAAAGCCGTCGCTTCGTCCCGCGGCGACATAGGCGATGGCGAGCGCGCCGGAGCCGGTGCGCGAGGGCGAAGCTCCGGTCGACGCGACCCGCCGCATGAAGGTCGACATATTGGGCGAAGCTCCGCGCGCGAGTTCCAGCCGACCTCGACCGAGGAATTGGCGAGCGAACTCGCGCTCGGACGCGCTCATCGGCGCGCCGTTCAGCCACGCCCCGCCGCCGCGCCGGGCAGCGAACAATTCGTCGAGCATCGGATTGTAGATGACGCCGACCTCAATCCTGCCGTCGGCGACGCAGGCGATCGAGACGCAGAAATGCGGCACGCCGCGGGCGAAGTTCGCGGTGCCGTCGATAGGATCGACCACCCACACCGCCCCGCCCGCGCCGGCGGGGCGCGCGCTGCTCTCCTCGCCGATGAAACCGTCGGTCGGGAAAGACCAGGGCGAGGCGCTCGGCGATGAATGCCTCGGTCTCGCCGTCAACCTCGGTCAGATAGTCCTGCGGACCCTTGAACGCGACCGCGAACGAACGGTCGAGAAACCGCCGTCGCGCCTTTGCGCCGGCCTCGCGCGCGACCGCCTGGGCCGCGAGCAGTCGCATGTCCATGAGCGCCGGCTGGGCTTCAATCATCCGGATGACTTTCAGAAATGGCTATAGGAGCCGCGGGCGAACACAACCGGATCGCCGTCCCGTCCGACGAAGCTCGGCGGCCGCCGTCCCTCGACCGCTTCGCCGATCAACGTGAGCGGCACGCCCGCGGCCGCGGCCGCCGCCTCGAAGGCGGGCGCGGATTTGGGCGTGGCGGAGGCGAGCAGCTCATAGTCGTCGCCGCCGGTCGCCGCAACTTCGAACAGGGCGGGATCGGCGGCGATCGCCGCGCGCGCGGCCTGCGACAGCGGCAGCCGAAAGATCGGCACGCAGGCGCTGACCCCAGATGCGTCGAGCATCTTTGTCAGATCGCCGACGAAGCCGTCCGAGACGTCCATGCCGCCGCTCGCATGGGCAGTCATCGCGCCGATCAGCTCAAGGCGCGGCTCGGGCGTCAGATACCGCTCGATGAGGAACGCTTTGTCGGCTTGCGGAATGTCGGGCCCGCGCCCCTGCCGGACCCTCAGCCCAATCGCCGCGTCGCCGATCGTGCCAGTGACGTAAAGGCGATCGCCGGGCTTCACGCCCGTGCGGCGGGCCATCCGCCCTTCGGGGACCGAGCCGATCGCGGTCACGCTCAGCATGAGCGGCCCCGGCGTCGCCACCGTGTCACCACCGATCAGCGGGCAATCAAAGGCGGAAGCGTCGGCGCCGAGACCTTCGGCGAAGGCTTCGAGCCAGGCCTCGCGCCAGTCGCCGGGCAGCGCCAGCGTCATGAGAAATCCGAGCGGCCGCGCGCCCTTGGCGGCGAGATCGGAGAGGTTGACGCGCAGCGCCTTGCGGGCGATTCCGCCCGGCGGATCGTCGGCAAAGAAATGGACGCCCGCGACCAGCGCATCGGCGGTGAGCACGAGATTCTCGCCGGGCGGCGGGCGCATGAGCGCTGCGTCATCGCGCAGGCCCAAGCCCGCCGGCCCCGCCAGCGGGGCGAAATAGCGGGCGATGAGGTCGTCTTCGCCGAGGCGGGGGGACATGAAGGGGGTCCTGCGGGCCGCGCCAGACCGAAGGGCGCGAAGGCAGGTCTGTTAGCGCATTCGAACGGCGAAGTCCCCTGGAGGTTCGTTGGCCAAATCGGACAGGATCAAGACCGCTTCCCGCCGCCTTTGGCTCGGCGCGCGATTATCCGCTAGAAGCGGCGCCGACCATGCTTGGAGTTTACCCTGCGATGCGACCTGCTGGAGGGCCCGCCATGTTTTCGGGCAAGCCGCGCCTGCTGATCTACGCCGGCGCATTCTGTCTTGCCGCCGCTTTTGGCGGCAGCGAGGCCGACGCGCTGCAGGTTTACCCAGGCTGCGCCGTCCCGCCAACGACATTCAGGCACACCTGGTACATCGATCCGGTCAACGGCAAGACCGCGGCGGCGGGCGGCGCCGGCACACAGGCGTCCCCGTGGAATTCGCTTCAGGCAGTGTTTTCTCCCTTGAGCGGGTACAATTATCCGCTGCTTACGACCGCGCCCTACGCGCGCAATGCGACCACCGGCCGGATTGAGCCCGGGCCGAACGCCGGCCCGATCCAGCCCGGCGATGAGATCCTGCTCATGAGCGGAAACTACGGCGATATCGGGATCGGCACGCAGTACGGCGGCGCGAACAACTCGCCGGGCTTCGTGACGATTGCGCCGGCGGCGGGTCAAGCTCCGGTGTTGGCCTCGCTCTATATCGCCGCCTCGTCGGGGTTTGTATTTTCCGGGCTCAAGATTCAATCTCTCGGCTCTGGCCGAATACCGCTGGTCAGTCTGAGTGACGGCGGCGCGAAACTTCCGACATCCAATATTATATTGCATAATCTAAATGTATCTTCTGCGGACCCTTCGGTTTACGCAACTTGGACCCAAGCCCAATGGGCCGCCAACACCCGAGTAGGAGTTTCAGCAAAAGGCTCCAATACAACCTGCGTGTCGGTCGTTGACTCGCACATTGCGGCTAATCATTTTGGAATGGAAGTATTCGCCAATAATATGCTGGTTTCCGGCAATGAGATAGACCATTTTGGCGATGACGGAATAGATTACGGAGCAAGCAATATCTCGATGATTCGGAACTATATCCACGATCCGATGGATTGGAATATCGGCGCCCACGTGGACGGCATGCAGGGATATCCTGGTACGTTCACCAACATATTGATCGACAGCAACCGGGTCATCCGGCAGACCGATCCGAATCTGCCATTCGCGACCTATCTTCAGGCGATCGACGCCTTCGATGGCGATTGGACGAACCTCACGGTATCGAACAACGTCGTCGTCACAAAGGGCTGCTGGGGCATCGGCTTTGCGAGCGTGCATGGCGGCCGGATCATCAACAATACCGTTGTTTCCGACGATCCGATGTCCGCGAGATGTTATCCGCAGATCGCCGTTGGGGACAAGACCCATCAGGGGTCGCCGTCGAACGATGTGGTCATTCGGAACAACTTGTCGAACGGCCTCAGCATCTATGAAACTGACTCCAGCATGGTGATGGATCATAACATCTGCTCAGGGATCGAGGGGAAATGCGGCATTCTGCCCTTTGTGAACGGAAAGCCGCAATGGGGCATCTTCAAACCGGGCGTATATGGCGATCACAACATCATCGACGGGCGGGGCAATGAAGGTGAGTTCGTCAAATTCGATCCGGCCAAGTCCGTCTTCGACCTCAGGCTGAAAGCGGGAGCGCGGGCGATCGGCATTGGGAGCCCCGATGGCGCGCCGGCGGTCGACATCACCGGAGCGGCGCGCGGAAATCCAGTCGACATCGGCGCCTACCGCTATGAGCCGGGCAAGTAGGCCGCGGTTCGCAGCCTCTTACGCCCCCGGCGATCAAGGACCGGCGTCGGCGAACCCGGTTGCGCTTGCCTCCCCGCCCGCCTAAAGGTCCCGCGCGTTAAGGCGCCCAAAGGACTAAGCTTGACCGACGCGTTCCACCCCCGATCCGACTTCCTGCGCACGATGCAGGAGCGCGGATTCGTGCATCAATGCTCCGATCTTCAGGGCCTCGACGAGAAGGCGCGTTCGGGAACGCTCGCCGGCTACATCGGTTTCGACTGCACCGCGCCCTCGCTGCATGTCGGCAACCTGGTCGGGATCATGATGCTGCACTGGCTCCAAGAGACCGGAGGCAGGCCGGTTGCGCTGATGGGGGGCGGCACGACCATGGTCGGCGACCCCTCGGGCAAGGACGAGAGCCGCAAGCTCTTGACCGTCGAGAATATCGAAGCCAACAAGGCGGGCATCCGCAAGGCGTTCGCGCATTTCATCCGCTTCGGCGACGGCAAGCACGACGCCATCATGCCCGACAACGCCGATTGGCTCGCCAGGCTCAACTACATCGATTTCCTGCGCGACGTCGGGCGGCATTTCTCGGTCAACCGGATGCTGGCGATGGATTCGGTCAAGCTGAGGCTGAGCCGCGAGCAGGAGCTCACGTTCCTCGAATTCAACTACATGTGCCTTCAGGCTTACGACTTCGCCGAGCTCTACAAACGCTACGGCGTGACGCTGCAGATGGGCGGCTCCGACCAGTGGGGCAACATCGTCACCGGCATCGATCTCGGCCGGCGCATGGGGCTCGAGCAGTTCTACGCGCTGACCTCGCCGCTCATCACCATGGCTTCGGGCGCCAAAATGGGCAAGACCGCCGCCGGGGCGATCTGGCTCGACGAGGCGATGCTCGCGCCTTACGACTACTGGCAGTTCTGGCGCAACGCCGACGATGCCGACGTCGGCCGGTTCCTGAGGCTGTTCACCCTCCTGCCCCTAGGCGAAATCCGCCGGCTTGAAAGCCTGCCCGGGGCCGAGATCAACGAGGCGAAGAAGGCGCTGGCGAATGAGGCGACCGCGCTTCTGCACGGGCCCGCTGCGGCCGAGGCTGCAGCCGCCACGGCGCGCAAGACGTTCGAGGAAGGCGAGCTCGCCGAAAGCCTGCCGACCGTCGATGTGCCAGGGTCGGAATTCGACGAGGGCCTAGGGGCGCTGACCGCCTTCGTGCGCGCGGGCCTGGTCGCCTCGACTGGCGAGGCGCGCCGCCAGATCCGCGGCGGGGGCTTGAGGGTCAATGACGCTGCGCTCGGCGACGAGAAGGCGCTCATCACCCGCGAGGCGCTGAAGACCGGCGGCGTGGTCAAGCTGTCGCTCGGCCGCAAGAAGCACGTGCTCTTGCGGGCGGTGTGAGCTACCGCGCCGACCGCAGCGGCGCGTCCTCCGCTTGCGCCGGTTCGGGCGCGCCGCCGCGGCTCACCGTGCCGTCGATTGCGCCCAGAATCCGGCGCAAGATTCCGGGCGCGATCGCCGAGAGCGGATTGACGGTCAGCGTCGGCCCGCTCATCGGTCCGTGCACGCGATAACTGACGCCGAAAACGCCGTCGTTCTGGCCGCCGCTGAGAAGCACGCCCACGAGCGGTATCTTCGTCAGCATCGTGTTGACCTGATAGGCGGGCACGAACGACCCGCTGACGTCGATCTGGTTGTGCTCGAAGTCGATCAGCCCCTGCGTGGTCAGCCCCATGGTGGGATTATAGATCACGGCGTCCTGGATCTTGAGCCTTCCGGGCGAGCGCTCGAACGAAGCCGTCATCCTCTGGAAGCGCACGAGCGATGGATCGACGGCCGCGGCGGCGTCCTCCGACGCGCGCGGCCGCCCGGCGCTGACCAGTTGGCGGAACGCCGGCTCGTCGCGCAGCACGAAATCGGTGAGCACCGCATTGCCGGCGCTGATATCTCCTCTGGACCGCAACACCAGATCGAGATCGCCGCCTTCGAGGCGCGAATAGAGATCGGCGAAACGGACCAGCGCGCCTGCGTCGGTCGTCGTGAGCCGCATTTCGCCGCCGTTTCCGGTTGCGGTCACCGCGCCGCGGCCGATCCGTCCGCGCAAGCTTCCGAGCCGCATCTCCCCGCCGCGGCGGAAGGCCGTCAGCTCCATGCCGTTGATCACCTGCTTGTTGGCGCCGATGACGTTGGTGACGTTGATGTCGAGGTCGAGGTCCTTGGCCGGCGGCTGCCCGGACGGGGTCCCGTCGAACAGCGATTTGACGAAGACGCGACCGTCGAGCGTCGTCCCGCGCACCGAAATCTTGAGCAACGATTGGCTGTTGACGACGTCGGCCCTGAAATCGTCGCCCGGCGCGATGCGCGCTTGAGTGATCGTGGCGCTCTCTATCGCGCCGTCCGCGCCTGCCTGAGCCGAGCCGCGCATCATCGGTACGCCCAAATCGATCGCGACGTTGCTAAGAGAAGAGCCCTCAGGCGCGGGCTTGACCACGAACGTCGCTTTGCCGGGCTTTCCCGCCGGTTTCGAGACCCCCGGCACCGGATTGTCGATACCCGCCGGCGTGAGGTCGATTTCGACCTCGGCGCTCGTGCGCGTGAGCGGCGCCTTGAGTTTGACCGGAAGCGTTCCCGTCAGCCAGGAGCCGAAATTGAGGTTGCGCCTGGCGCGCGCGGCCGCGTCCAGCGCGAAGGTAACGGTCGCCGAACCCTCGTCCCCTGCCCCGCGGTTGACCTCGACATGGGTCGCAGCGCCGAGGACCGTGCCGTCGCCAACGATCTTCAATGTTTCGCGATCGCCCTGGAAGGCAGCCGTCGCGGATTCGAGCTTTTCATCGGCGAGGAACTTGTCAATCTGAAGCTCTTTGAGCGTCCCCGTGGCGTGGAAGAGGGTGTCGTCGGGCCGGGCCGCCTTCCCGAGCTTGAGGTCAAGAGCGAGGTCGCCTTCCGCCTGGCCCTTGACGGTCGCCGGATCGATCGTGAGGCCCGCCTGGCGGCGCAACGGCTCGCGCATCAGCAGATCGGCGAGCGAGTCGGCGGTTCCGGTCATGTGCGCGTGCGAAGAAGCGTCGACGATGGGGCGCGGCGTGATGTCGGCGATGCTGAAGGCGAGGTCGCTCGCCTGCACCCGCCGGGTCGGCGACAAGGTCATGTAAGCGCGGTTGCCGGAGAGCGAGAATTCATGGCCGGTGAACGATCCGGCGCCCTCGTCGGTCATCATTATCGGCAACCCGGGTAAAAGGTCGACGCCGACGTCGCGGGTCGTGAACTCGCCGTGGAGGCTGTCGCGCGGCAAGCCGCGTTTGTGGGCCATCGCGTCGAGGTCGGCGGCGGTCCAGTTGGCCCTCATCGTTCCCTGCAGCCGCCCGCCATGCAGGTTGTGCGCGCACCATTCGCGCACGTCCGGATTAATGAATTGGGGCCACAGCCGGATGAGGTCGAGCGTGGCGCTGGGGCCGGCGTCAAGATCGAGCTTAAGCGACGATCCGTCGCCATCCGGCGCGGACTCCGCCTTGAGCGCAAGGTCGACCGTCGGTCCGCGGGCGGTGAGGGCGTCGACGATGAACCGCGACGACGGCGCCAGATAGCGCATGTCGGCGACGATGGACTCAAGTTCGACCGGATTGGCGCCCGTATGCTCGGGGCTGAATTGCGCGTCGCGCGCCTCGAGATGTGCGGTCCAGATCTTGTCGGCGTCCGCAGGCGGCGCGATCCACCCTTGCGCCCGCACATGCGTCAGCCCGGAGAGAACCTCGAGCTTGTCGATGCGAAACCGGCGCGCGTCCGCATCCCAGGCGAGGCCGCCGCTCGCCTCGTCGATGAAGAACGGCACGGCGTCAGGATTGTTGATGCGAACGTGCCCCGCGCCGATGCTGAAGCGGCCGGTGAAGGTTCGCATCGTCGATTGCGGCGTGACCTCAGCCTCGATCTTGATCGCGATCGGCCCCTCGGCGGTTAGCGGCGGAGGCCTCTTGTCGAAGGCCTGGAGGTCGGCGAGGCTCAGGTCGCGCGCCTCGAGCGAGAGCGCCGGCGCGTCTCCGTCAGAGGCCTGCGCGGCGATGGCCCACGGTCCGGCGGGACCGGTCGCCGAGATCGTGGCCTGCGCCTTTGAACCCGAATGGTCGAACACGACGGCGAAATCCTTGTAGACGACGGAGCGTTGCGTCGCGTCGTTGCGGATCTCGAAATGGCCGTTGGCGAGGGTCAGCCGGTCGAGGGCCTGGGCGGCGCCGGCCATGGCCTCGGCGGCGAAGCGGACGAAGGCGGCGAGGTCGGGCGCGCCCGCTCCCTCGGGCGTCGCGCCCGGCAGCGGAATCGGGGTCGCGCCGGAATCGCTCGCGACCGCAAGCGACAGGGCGCCGTCGGCGGCGACCCGCAGGCGCAGGTCGAGCCCGTCGAGCTCGAGCCGGCGGACCTTCACATCGAGGATCGCCAGCGCGAACGGGTCGAGGCCGACCTTGCCGCTCGGGGCCGACAGGACCGTTCGACCCGCAGCATCGCGCAGCGTCAAGCCTTTGAATCCCAGACCCACCCCCCAGGAATCGTGCATGAGGTAGGTCGGGCCAAGGCTGAGCGCGTAAGAATCGCCGACCCGCTCCTTCAGCGAGGCTTCGATCTGATCGTGCAGGCCGACCAACCGTATCGGCCCGCGTGCCAGCACCGAGGCCAGCACCAGCCCGCCGACGATGAACAAGGCCGCGGCAAACTCGACCGTCCGAAGGCAAATGTGCGCGATCCGTCCCGCGCTGATCCGGCGCCAGCGCGAGCGAAGGCGCGGACCCGCGGCGCCCGCCGCCATCCCGTGCATGGCGGCCCGGGCGCGGCCCCGCGTCGTCATGCTAAATCGACCGACCAATAACGATCATCCTCCGTGGGGCGAATAAAGCGATAACCGACACCTTAGGAGATTCGAAGCCGCTGCGCCTGCGCGCCGGTTGCGCTCGCGGCGGCTGGCTCCGGTCCGCCGCTTGAAAGGTCCAGCGCCGCGGGTCAATGTTGGCCCGACGGCGAAGCCGGGCTCGGCGGCGACCGGACTGATCCAATAATAAGACAAAACGAGGGCGATATGGCGAAGGAACTGGCCGAGGGCGATCCCGCCCCCGACTTCGAGTTGCCGACCGGCGGCGGAGGCCGCACCCATCTGGCGGATCTCAAGGGCAAGCCGGCGGTGATCTACTTCTACCCCAAAGACGACACCTCAGGCTGCACCGCCGAAGCAATCGCCTTCAACCGTCTGCGCTACGAATTTGCCGACGCTGAAACCGTGGTGATCGGCATCTCGCCGGACAGCGCGGCGAGCCACGACAAGTTCAAGGCGAAGCACGACCTCCAGATCGCGCTCGCCGCCGACCCAGAGCGGTCGGCGATCGCGCCCTATGGCGTGTGGAAGGAAAAGAGCATGTACGGGCGCAAATATTTCGGCGTCGAGCGCTCGACCTTTCTCGTCGACCGCGATGGCCGCATCGCCAAGGTCTGGCGGAAGGTCAAAGTCCCGGGCCACGCCGAGGAGGTGCTGGAGGCGGCGAAGGCGCTCTGAGGGCGCCAGGCCAACAGCCCAGCCCCTGCGCATATTCATTCCCAATTTTGCTGCGACCTTGCCGTATAGGCCCGGGCTCGAATAGTACAAAGTGCTAACGTGTGCCAATCAAAAAGATCGCCAATAGAAGAACCTCCGCACTCTTGGCCGAGACCCCGATAATCGCCCACCCGCGCCGTTGCGCCGATGCTTTCTCCAAGAAAACCGGGGCTTTGCGATCCATTAACCTTAATCAGCTTTGCTCGAGGATCGAGACCGCCGCTGTTCGCCGGGCTGGAGCGCTGGTTCATGTCGCTGCGAGAGGGCTACCCGGAATCCGGGGTGCCGACGACGCACTATTTCCTGTCGCTATCGCGCGGAGACGCCATCCGCACCGTCATGTTGCGGCCGGCGCGCTTCTGGGCGATCGCTGCGGCCGCGGTCCTCGTATTCGCCTGGACCGCCGCCGCGACCGCCTATCTCGCCTTTCACGACGACCTCATGGGGGCCATGGTCGCGCGCCAGGCGGCAATGGAGACTGCATACGAGAAGCGCCTCACCGAAGCGCGGGCCCGCCTCGACGCGGTCGCGAGCCGGCGGGCGCTCGACCAGAGCTCGTTTGAGACCAAGCTCACCGAACTCATGTCCCGGCAGGCCCGGCTCGAACGGCGCGGCGCGATCATCACCGCGCTCGCCGAGGATACGGAAGGGCGCAATCCGTCTCCGCCCAAGCATCGGGAGGCGGCGTCGTCTACGTCACCAACCGATGCGCTCGGCGCGATCCAGACGTTCGGGCCCCCGACGCCGGCCGGCGCGGGCGCCGGCGAGGCGCGCGCCTACGCGCCTCTCTCCGGTCTCAGAGTTCGAACCCCGGGCGGACAAGCCTCACCCGGTCGATGAGAAGGGCGAGACGTTGAGCGCGCTCAGCGGAGGGGCGCCGCCAGCGCCGGCTAGCCCAACCGCGGACGATCTCGACCCCGCAGCGCGAATCGCCATCATCGA
The DNA here is from genome assembly GCA_963783175.1 of uncultured Alphaproteobacteria bacterium. Lineage (GTDB taxonomy): Bacteria > Pseudomonadota > Alphaproteobacteria > Rhizobiales > Beijerinckiaceae > Roseiarcus. The sequence continues at coordinate 98,501 of CAWANG010000016.1, read as the reverse complement.
CCATTCGCTCGACCGTATGGACAGCGGCCAGATGAAGGCGCTTGCGGCTATCGACCTCTCGGCGGCGCGGGCAGCCTCGCGCGACGCCGCGATCGTCGCCCGGACCGGCCTCGATCCCGCGAGGCTCACTCCGCCGCATGGCGAGAGCGGCGTCGGCGGCCCCTTCATTCCGGCGGAGGTCGATCCGAACGCGCCCGCGTTCGACCAGGCGCTCACGCGCGCGGCGCGCGACCTGGCGACGGCCGAGCGCCTCCGGGCGCTGATGCCGTTTATGCCGGTGCGAATGCCACTTTCCGGCGACGCCAGCGTCAGCTCGCCGTTCGGCTATCGCGCCGACCCCTTCCTCGGCCGCCTTGCCCTGCATCCGGGCGTCGATCTTATCGAGGCTTACGGAGACGAAATCCACGCAACCGGCGCCGGCCGCGTCACCCACGCCGGGCCGATGGGCGGCTATGGAATCATGGTCGAGATCGATCACGGCAACGGCCTCGTCACCCGGTACGCGCATATGTCCAAAGCTCTGGTCGACGAAGGCCAGGACGTTGTTCAGGGCGCCGTGCTGGGCAGAATCGGCTCGACCGGCCGCTCGACCGGGCCGCATTTGCACTACGAAGTTCGCGTTGACGGCGAGCCGGTCGACCCCGAGCGCTATCTGCGCGCCGGCGCCGATCTTACGGCGGCGGAATAGCGCGGCGCGGTTCCTCTTTCTCAGGCAGGCCAGTAAACAGGGGCGGATGGACGTCCTGCTGTTCCGGGCGCTCGCCCTTCTCGGCCTCGCGATTCTGGTCGCGCTGGCGGCGCGCCGCCTGCGCCTGCCCTATACGGTCGGTCTCGTGCTGGCCGGAGCGGCGCTCGCCGCAACCCGCAGCCAGGCTGGCTTGGCGCTGACCCACGACCTGATTTTCGACGTTGTGTTGCCGCCGCTCCTGTTCGAGGCCGCGCTGAACCTGCGCTGGAGCGATTTGAAGCGCGACGTCGTCCCGGTGGTCGGCCTGTCGACCATCGGCGTTGCGCTGTGCGCGCTGGTCGTGGCGGGCGGCCTCGCGGTCTGGCTCGGCTGGCCGCTCGAATCGGCCCTCGTCTTCGGGGCGTTGATCGGCGCGACGGATCCGATCGCGGTTATCGCGCTGCTCCGGGAATTGGCCGTGACTGGGCGGCTGCGCCTGCTCGTCGAAGCCGAGAGCCTGTTCAACGACGGCGTCGCTGCGGTGCTGTTCACGCTCATTCTGGTCTGGGCGGCCCATGACCCGCAAAACGCGCAGGGCCCGCTCACAGCCTTGACGACGTTTGTCGTCGTCGCCGGCGGCGGCCTTGCCGCCGGATTCGGCGTCGGACTGATCGCGGTCATGATCGCGGGAACCTCCGACGACCATCTCGTCGAGACGGCGCTGACCGCGGTCGCGGCCTTCGGCTCGTTCCTGATCGCCGAACACTTCGGCGCGTCCGGCGTGCTCGCGACCGTCGCCGCCGGAATGACGATGGGCAATCTCGGCGTCCTTGGACCGAAGGAACGGTTCGGTCTGGCGCTGACTCCGCGAGGACGCGAATTCGTGCTCGAGTTCTGGGAGTTCGCCGCCTTCCTCGCCAATTCGCTGGTGTTTCTCTTGATCGGCTCGGCGATGGCGACGATCGATTTCGCCCGCGAAGGCGTGTTCGCCCTCGCGCTGGTGATCGCGCTGGCGCTCGCCGGGCGCGCGTTCGCAGTCTATCCGGTATGCCTCGCGTTCTCGCGCACGCGCTGGGCGATCCCGCTCAACCAGCAGCACCTCATGTGGTGGGGGGGCCTACGCGGCGCGCTGGCCCTGGCGCTCGCGCTCTCGCTGCCCGCCGACCTGCCGCGGCGCGACGATATTCTCATCTCGGCCTTCGCCGTCGTCGCCTTTTCGGTGATCGTGCAGGGGCTGACTGCGCCGGTTGCGCTAAGGGCGCTTGGGCTGAGGCGGAGCAAAGGGGCGATAGGCGGTCGGCAGTAGCGTCAGGCGAGGCGCTCGGGAACGACCGGAATTTGGGCGAAACCCCTCATTCCTTTGCCCAGGCGGAATAGGCTTTGTGCACGCGGGCCGCCCGCAATTAGGGCTGCAAGTGCGCGTGGGGAAACAATCAATCGCGGTTCAAGCGGCGAGCAATATAGAGATGCGTTTCATAATCCAGAGTGAGTTGTCCGCCCTGATCGTCAATTGCCTTGGCAATTTCACCAAGCATCTCTTCGCGTTTCGCGGGTTCCATCACCACATACTCCGATCTCGTGCGTAAGAAATCGGTGAAGCTTGATGTCGTGCGTTGCCACTTCCACGGATACCTTCTGTGCTCGACCGGCCCGAATAGCCCTGATTCGTCAAACCATCCTTTGAACGGACCACTAGGCAGGTACCCAACTTCCGGTGGGGGACCCCACTCGCCGGTTCGACGCAGGTAAATGTCCCTGAACTGAGCGAGTAACTCGGTGGGCAGTCCGACCGGGACGTGTCCAAACACCGCGAGCGAACCGTTAGGCGAAAGCGCCTCTGCGGCTTTCGTAAACCGCATCTCCGGGGACACCCAGTGCCACGACTGCGCGGCGATAATCAGTCGGAACGCTCCTCGGTTCGCAGGCCATGCCTCGAACGTCGTCTCCAGCAACTCAACATTGCTGAAGCCCGCCAAGTCCTCACGCGCGCCACGGAGCATTTCTGATCCGGGATCCATCGCCACAATCGGGAAGCCACGCTTGGCAAAGCTTTTTGTTGCCTGGCCCGTGCCACAGCCAACTTCGAGAATGTGGTCGCTTTGCTTGAGATCGGCGTATGAGACGACATCCTCGATGAGAGCCTCGGGATAGTCGGGACGCGCAACCTTATACACGTTCGCGATCTGATCGAATGCAAAGCGCTCTTCCATGAACGTCCTTGTCAAAAACGAGCGGCTCGACCTTAAAGGCCAAATCCCCATGCCGCGCTACACAAAGGCTTCTGGTGTCGTCACCGTAGCGACAACTGAAAAACTGGTGGGCGTTGTCGAGTGTCGTCGTCTCTCAAAAGGTCCTCGGCCATGACGGCGCGGGCTCGGAGTCCAATCGGCCCAGATCCCCAAACAGCGGGCCGATCCGCCAGGTTCAGCGAGGATTAGGACCACGCTCTTATGCCGTGTTTGAAACGCCGTTTCGGCCCTCAGGTCGAATCGCCAGTGAGCAGCTTGGCCTTCTCGACCTTCGCGCCGCGTAGCCGGGCGACCTCGATCGTATCCGCGCCAAGCAGCGGACGCAGGTAGTCGAAGAACGCCGGGGTCACGTCGTTGCCGGCGGCATTGATGAATTCGTCCTCCATCACCCTAGTCTTGCCAGCGACCGTCTCGAGCGGGATCAGCGGATAGTCGACTGCGTAGTTGGCGACGCGCCGGATCGCGACCGAGCCGCCACCCGCGCCGCCGATCGCATATTGCACCGCCTTCTCGCCGACCTCGCGCGCCTCGCGCTGGTCGACCTTGCTGACGCAGCCGACGAACGAGCGCTGCAGATAGCCGAACGTGTCGCCGCGCACCCGGCTGATGCCGAGCTTCGCCTTCACCTCCTCGCACAAAAGGTCGGCGAGGGCGCCGGTGCCGGAGAGCTGGACGTTGCCGTGCGCGTCCTTCTCCGTCTTCCCTATGAGCTTGGTGATGATCGCCTCGCCCTTCTCGTCGTGGACGCCCTCGGAGACGGCGATGATGCAGCGCCCATGGCGCTCGAACACCTCCTTCACGTCGGCGAGGAACTTGTCGACGACGAAGGTGCGCTCCGGCAGATAAATGAGATGGGGGCCGTCGTCGGGGTATTTGCGCGCGAGCGCGGAAGCCGCGGTGAGGAAGCCGGCGTGCCTTCCCATCACCACCGCGCAATAGACCCCTTTCAGCGCCTGATTGTCGAGATTGGCGCCGGCGAAGGCCTGGGCGACGAAGCGGGCAGCGGATGGATAGCCGGGCACATGGTCGAAGCCGACCAGATCGTTGTCGATGGTTTTCGGGATATGAACCGCGCGAAGCCCGTGATCGGAGGATTTCGCCTCCTCGGCGACGATGCGAACGGTGTCGGAGGAATTGTTGCCGCCGATATAGAAGAACGTGTCGATCGCGTGGGCTTTGAGGACCTTGAAGATTTCCTGGCAATATTTGCGGTCCGGCTTGTCGCGGGTCGAGCCTAGCGCCGCGGCGGGGGTCGCGGCGACCGCCTCGAGATTGGCGACCGTCTCCTGCCCGAGATCGACGAGGTCGTCGTTGATGATCCCGCGCACGCCCTGCAGCGCGCCATAGACGTGCGTCACGTCGGGGAAGCGTCGCGCCTCCAGCGCCACCCCGGCGAGCGACTGGTTGATGACCGCGGTCGGGCCGCCTCCCTGGGCGACCAGGATCTTGTGCGACATGCTTCACCCTCCCTTCGCGAGCGTTAAGGCCCCGGCCCAACCCCGTGAACGCGCCGTCAGGCTTTAGGAGGCGCGCGCGTTACAAGCAAGCGCGCGGGATCCTCCCCACGCTAAATCCCGCCGCCTTGCCAAGCCCGGTCCGGAGAGACAGAATTCTCCTCTCGTCGGGATGACACGCCGTCGAGACGGCGCTTAAGAGTTGCAAGCCGCCGCCAGCCGGACCGCGGCGGGCTCACGCTGGAGCAGGTTGCATGAAACCCGACCCCTTCCTTCGCGTCGCCAAGTCGGGCGATCTTGTCGGCGCCGGTCCCTTCGCTTTGTCCGCGGACGGCGTGGATGTCGCGCTCGTGCGTACCGGCGCCGGGTGGCGCGCATTCCAGGGCCTTTGCCCGCATCAGGGCGCGCTTCTGGGCGAAGGCGAAATCGAAGGCGACAGGCTCGTTTGCCGCAACCACCGCTGGCGATTTTCACTCGAGTCCGGCCGGCGCGACGGAGGCCCGGAGTGCCTCGCATCCTGTCCTGCGATGGAACGCGACGGGGCGATATTCGTCGACATCTCAGCTCTGAAGGGGGCTCCGCGCAGGGCCGTCGCGACCCGTTCGCTCGATGAACTGCCGGGCCCGAGAGCGCTACCGCTAATCGGCAATCTCCACCAGCTCGACCCGACCAAAGTGCACCTCATTCTTCAGGCGTGGGCGAACCAGTACGGCCCCATCTACAAGCTTCAGATGGGTCCGCGAAGGGCCCTGGCGATCAGCGATCCGCACATGATCGACGAGATGCTGCGCGCACGGCCGGAGACGTTTCGGCGCAGCGCGAATATGGACCGCATCATTTCAGAAATTGGCATCAAGGGCGTGTTCAACGCGGAGGGGGACGCGTGGCGCCCGCAGCGCAAGCTTTCCGTCGCCGCGCTTGCCCAGCGCAATCTTCGCCAGCTTTACCCCTGCATCGGGACGGTCGCCGGCCGGCTGAAGAGACGCTGGCTGCGCCCTGCCGGGGCCGGGGAGCCTCTTGATTTCGTCGAGGAGCTCAAGCGATTCACTGTCGACGTAACGATGCTGATCGCCTTCGGCTATGACGTCAACACGGTTGAGCAGGCCGATGACGTCATTCAGCGCGAGCTGGAGATCATCTTTCCTGCGGTCAATCGCCGTCTTTTTGCGTTGTTTCCGATTTGGCGGATTGTTCGGTCTCCCTCCGACAGACGGCTCGAGCGCGCATTGCAGAATGTCCGCGCGTGGCTCAACGGCCTCGTCAATGACGGGCGCGCCCGCCTCAAAGCGGAGCCAGACCGCGCGCATAGGCCGTCCAATTTCCTCGAGGCGATGCTGGCCGCGGTCGACGAGGAGGGCAAGCCCTTTGCCGACGACGTGATCATGTCGAATCTCATGACAATGCTGCTTGCTGGCGAAGATACGACCGCAAACACGCTGGCGTGGGCGGTTCACCATCTCTGTGACAGTCCCGAATGGGTCGCGGAAATCCGGCGTGAGGCGGACGAAATTGTGGGCTCGCACGATGTCGCGGAAAACGTTGACGTCGCCAACGGGCTGGCGCGAGCCGGCGCGGTCGCCAATGAGACGATGCGCCTACGGCCCGTCGCCCCGGTCGGATTGTTCGACGCAAATGTCGACACTGCCCTCGGCGATTTTCGCATCCCGGAGGGGACCACGGTCGTAATCCTGCCGCGGGTTCCGGCCCTCGATCAAAAGAATTTCGTCGAGCCGCAGGTTTTCCGCCCGCAACGATGGATGGAGCATCACCCCGGCGCGCACGAGGTTTCGGCCAACGCTCCGTTCGGTTCGGGTCCGCGCATGTGTCCGGGGCGTTCGCTCGCTCTTCTCGAGATGAAAACATTCCTGTCCATGTTGTATAAAAGCTTTGACGTGGACCGGGTGGGCCGCGCCGAGGACGTCACGGAGTTATTCGGCTTTACCATGTCGCCCGTAGGACTGAGAGTTCGACTGCGTCCGCGATCGGGCGTTGCGCAATGATCCGGATGGCTTCGTCGCCGCATTACCGATCGCGATAGATTTCTCGGCGGCCTCGAGCCGAAACCAGATCGACCGCGTCACCCTCAACCACACCCCTCTTGAGACTCCACAGCGGGAAACAGGCGCATGCGCATCCACGTCGTCAATCCGAACACCACCCGCTCGATGACGCTGAAGATCGGCGTCGCCGCCAAGGCCGCCGCTTCGTCGGGCGTCGAAGTCACCGCCGTCAATCCCGATTTCGGCCCGCCCAGCATCGAAGGCTATTTCGACGAGGCGTTCTCGGTTCCAGGGCTCATCGAGGCGATCGGCAAGGCGGGTGACGCCGACGCCTTCGTCGTGGCCTGTTTCGACGACACCGGCCTCGACGCCGCGCGGTGCGCGACGGAAGCGCCGGTCATCGGCATCGGCGAGGCCGCGTTTCATTTGGCGAGCCTCGTCGCCGCGAAATTCAGCGTCGTCACCACGCTGTCGCGCTCGATCGCGCCGATCGAGCACAACCTCCTAAAATACGGGCTCGCGGCGCGCTGCGCGCGGGTGCGCGCCGCCGAGGTTCCGGTGCTGGCGCTCGATGATCCGGGCTCCGGCGCGCGGCGCACGATCGAGCAGGAGATCGCCCGCGCGCTGGAAGAGGACGGCGCAGAGGCGATCGTGCTCGGCTGCGCCGGGATGACCGATCTCGCTCGCGACCTCGAGCGCAAGGCCGCCGTTCCGGTCATCGACGGGGTCGCCTGCGCGGTCGCTCTCGCCGAAAGCCTGGTCCGGCTGGGCTTGAGGACATCGAAGCGCCGCACGTATGCGCCGCCCCTCGCCAAACTTTACGCCGGGGAGTTCAAGCGCTTTTCGCCGGGGTGAGGGACGCGGCCCGAGCGGCCACTCCAACTAAAGAGCGTGCGCCTTCTCGAGAGCGTCGGCGAGGTCCTCGTAGTATTCGCATTCCTTCGATCCGCAGAGCTTCTCGATCGTCGCCAGTTGATCCTTGGCGAGATCGAATTTACCCTGGATGACATAGGCCTCGCCAAGATACTCGCGCACCTGCGCATAGTTCGCGTCGAGAGCGACCGACTGCAAGTAGTAGCCTATCCCTTCCTCCGTCCGCCCGAGTTTGCGGGTCGCATAGCCGCGATAGTTGAGGGCGCGAGGGGTATTCGGGTTGTCTAGGAGGTCAAGCACGTCGATCGCCTCCTGAAAGCGCTGCGCCTTGGCCAGCGCGAAGGCGTATTCGGTCAGGTCTGAATCGGGCAGCACCCCGCTGTGTCTCTCCAGACACTTACGCTTCTTTATATCCCAGACCTCGCCCGGGGCGCATGTCGTGAGGTCGGTCTTATTCACGCCGCGCTGGGACTTCTTTTCGGTCCCGGCCCCTCCGCTGGCGCTACCTCCTGCATTGGCTCCTGTTGCGCCGCCTTCGTCGCCGCCGGCCGCCACAGCCAGCGGCGCGGCGAATCCTAGGCCCATGACGATAATTCCGCAGAACAGCGTCGATGCGAGACCACGATAGCTTTGAAAAGCAGCAAACATGATTGCTCATTCCCTTTCAGGTGGGGACTGCAGGAAACGCTTGAGCTGACAAACTTATTCGCAGCGACTCTTTTGCTCCCACCGAGCAGAATTTGCAATTCGCGCCGCTCACGGCATCACGTAAGTCGCCCGCCCCTTGCCCAGCAGCGCCGACGGGATCGCGCCCGGCTCGTCGACGGAGAAGACCACGATCGGAATCCCATTGTCTCGCGCGAGCGCGAAAGCGGCGGTGTCCATCACCTGCAGATTGCGGGCGATCGCCTCGTCATGCGTGAGCCGATCGTAGCGGGTGGCCGCAGGATGCTTCTTCGGGTCGGCCGAGTAGATGCCATCGACTTGCGTCGCCTTCATCACCGCATCGCACGACAGTTCCGCAGCCCGCAGCGCCGCGCCGGTGTCTGTGGTGAAGAACGGATTGCCGGTGCCGCCGGCGAGGATGATCACGCGACGCTTGACGAGATGCGCCAGCGCCGCCTGGCGCGAGTAGGGCTGGCACAACGACGGCATGGCGACCGCGGAGAGCACCCGCGCGGGCTGGCCGATCTTCTCGAGGGCGCCCTCCATCGCCAGCGCGTTCATGACGGTCGCCAGCATGCCGATCGAATCGGCGCGCGCGCGCTCGATGCCTTTGTCGGCGCCCTGGAGGCCGCGAAAGAAATTTCCGCCGCCGACGACCACCGCGACTTGCACCCCAAGCTCCGCCGCGGCCTTCAGATCGCCCGCCATGCGCTCCACCGTCGGCGCGTGAAGGCCGTGGGTGTCCGGCCCCATCAGCGCCTCGCCCGAGAGCTTGACGACGACGCGGTTGAATAAGGGTTTCGGCGCTTTCGTCGTCATCTGTCCCCTCCTCGACCCGACGATTGCGCGCCCCCGCCGCTGCGCCATCGCCTCCGGCCATCCCTCGCATAAAAAAAGCGGCCCGCAGGGGCCGCTTGGTAAATTCGCCAGGCCTCAGGCCTCTTCAGTCGGCTTCTCGACGCCTTCGCCCAACGCGTAACGAACAAAGCCGGTCACGGCGATCGGCGCGCCAACCGTTTTCTCGGACTCTTTGATCGCTTGAGCGACAGTCTTGGCGGGTTCATGGACATAGGCCTGATCCAGGAGGCAGACCTCCTTGTAGAAGGTCTTCAGGCCTGATTCGACAATCTTCTCGAGGACGTTCGCAGGCTTGCCGGCGTTCTTCTCGGCGAGCACCGCGCGCTCGCGCGCGATCGTTGCCGGGTCGAGCCCGGCAGCGTCGAGAGCGACCGGGCTCGCGGCGGCCACATGCATCGCGATCTGGCGGCCGAGCGCGGCCAGCCGACCCTTATCGCCGGCGGATTTGAGCCCGACGATGACCCCGATTCGGCCGAGGCCATCGGCGATAGATCCATGCACATAATGGCCGATCTCGCCTTCGGCGACGCTGAGGCCCTGCGCCCGGCGCAGCGTCATGTTCTCGCCGATGGTCGCGATGGCGTTGGCGATCGCGTCGCCCACCGCGCCGCCGCCCGGATAATGTGCGCCGAGCACGGTCTCAACGTCGACCTGGGGCGCGTGGTCAAGCGCGACCGCGAGCACGCCCTTGACCAGCGCCTGGAAGTCATTGTTGCGGGCGACGAAATCTGTTTCAGAATTGACTTCGACGACGACGCCGAGATTCTCCTTGACCGCCAATCCGACGAGACCCTCGGCCGCCACGCGCCCGCTCTTTTTGGCCGCCTTGGCGAGACCTTTCTTGCGCAGCCAATCGACCGCCTGCTCGATGTCGCCGTTGGTCTCGCTCAGCGCATTCTTGCAATCCATCATGCCCGCGCCGGTCTTTTCGCGCAGATCCTTGACCAGCCCCGCGGAAATGGTCGCCATGGCGTCCCTCTTCATTCTCAAGCGCGCGCGCCTCGGCGCAGCGACGCGACTTCAAGTCACATTCGAGGCCGAGCCGCTCGCGGCCCTCACCGGATCAAAAGTCTTACTCGGCGGCCATCAGCGCGCGCGCCTGCTCGCTCCACTTGTCGCGGGCGACGCGGCCGTTGAACCTGAGATCGGCGTCGAGCTTGGCGGCCTCGTCCGGCGTCATCGCGGCGAGCTGCCAGTAATGGAAGACGCCATGCTCGTTGAGCTTCTTGACGATCTGCGGCCCGACGCCGGTGAGCTTGGCCAGATCGTCCGGCGCGCCGCGCGGCGCCGACAGGAGCTCGAAACGCTCGGTCGTCGATGCTTCGGGCTCCGGAGTTTCCGGCAGCGGTTCGGCGACCGGGGTCTCCGCTTCACCGAGATCGACTCCCTGCGCGCCCTGGCCGCGCGAAATGCCGTCGATCGCGGCGCGGGCGACGAGATCGCAATAAAGCTGTATGGCGCGCCCGGCGTCGTCGTTAGCCGGAATTGGATAGGCGATGCCGTCCGGGTCGCTGTTGGTGTCGAGGATCGCGATCACCGGAATCTTGAGTCGGTTGGCTTCCTTGATCGCCAGCGCTTCCTTGTTGGTGTCGATGACAAACACCAGATTGGGAACGCCACCCATGTCCTTGATGCCGCCGAGCGCGGTCTCGAGTTTGTCGCGCTCGCGCGACAACATCAAGCGCTCCTTCTTGGTCAGGCCCTTCGCGCCTTCGCCTAGGAGTTCGTCGACCTTGCGCAGGCGCGAGATCGAAGCCGATATCGTCTTCCAGTTGGTCAGCATCCCGCCGAGCCAGCGCGCGTTGACGAAATATTGCGCCGAGCGCTTGGCCGCAGCGGCAATCTCGTCGGACGCCTGGCGCTTGGTGCCGACGAACAGCACCCTCCCGCCCTTCGCGACCGTGTCCGAGACCGCCTTCAGCGCCTGATGGAGCAAGGGCACGGTCTGGGCGAGGTCGATGATGTGGATCGAGTTGCGCGAGCCGTAGATAAAGGGCTCCATTTTCGGGTTCCAGCGGTGCGACTGGTGGCCGAAATGCGCGCCAGCCTCGAGCAATTGGCGCATGGTGAAATCTGGCAAAGCCATGGGTATCGTCCTTGTCCGGTTGAGCCTCGGCAGATCAATGAAGGCGAAGCGAGCCTCGCCACCGGAGCGGAACCTTGAGCAGGAGCCGCGAAAAATCCGCCTGTGGAATGGCGGCGATATAAGAGAACCGAAGCGGAAACGCAAGCCACGCGCGGCGCCGACAAGGCCCAAATCATTTCGGCGGCGGAATCGAGGCCCCATTCAAGGCGCCGGCAGGCCAGCCCCGGGCCCCCGACACTCGTCGTCATACTGTCATCTGCGCTCATCATGGCTAGGCTCGGATACGATCTGGGTAGGCCAAATTCCGATTGCTTCGGCCGCGGCAAACGTGTTTGACGTTTTTTAGCGTCCGTTTGGCCGCCCCGGTTCGCGCACGCGTCGTATCGCCAAGCGGAAGTCGCCGATGCCTCAACTGACCACGTTTGTGTCCGCTGGGCGGCGAGTCCTGCCGAACCAATGGGACCTGATCGCGTTCGCGGCGATTCTGGCGGTCCTGACCGGGATCGCCAAAAGCTATCATGGCATTTCCGCGCCTTTGCCGGCGGCGAACGAGCCGGTGGTGTCGCTCGACTATTGGGAATTGCCGTATTACGCATTTCGGACGGTGCTGCGCATGTTCGCCGCGCTCGCCGCCTCGCTCGTTTTCACCTTCACCTATGCGACACTCGCGGCCAAGAGCCGGCGGGCGGAGATGGTGCTGATCCCGGTACTCGACATCCTGCAGTCGGTGCCGATCCTTGGCTTTCTGTCTTTCACCGTGACTTTCTTTCTCGGCCTTTTCCCCGGCAACACTTTGGGCGCGGAACTGGCGGCGATCTTCGCTATCTTCACCAGCCAGGCCTGGAACATGGCCTTTTCCTTCTACCAATCGCTGCGCACTGTGCCGCCTGATCTGGACGAGGTCGCGCGCGGCTTCAGGCTCACTGGCTGGCAGAAGTTCTGGCAGCTCGAAGCGCCGTTCGCGATGCCCGGGCTGATCTGGAACACCATGATGTCGATGTCGGGCGGATGGTTCTTCGTCGTCGCCTCGGAGGCGATCACGGTCGGCGACACGACCATCGCCCTGCCGGGAATGGGCTCTTTCATCGCCAAGGCGAACGACGAAGGCAACTGGTCGGCGATCGGCGCCGCGGTGCTCACGATGGCCATCGTCATTTTGCTGTACGATCAATTGCTGTTCCGGCCGATCGTCGCCTGGGCGGCAAAGTTCCGGGTCGAATTGTCGGAGAGCCAGGATGTCGAGAGCTCCTGGGTGCTCAACCTGATCAAACGCACATTTTGGCTGAAGTCTGGTTTCGCACCGATCGCCGCCGCGATTCGCAGCGTGAGCTTCTGGCCACTGCATTTCCCGCGCATTGCGTCGGCGCCAAGTTCGTCGCAGCAGCCTTCGCGACTGATCGATGCGCTGTGGATCCTCATCATCGTCGCCGTCGCCGCATGGGCCGCGTGGCTGACCGTCTCCTATATCGCGACCGGGGCGAACTGGGACGAGGTGGCGCACGTCTTCCTGCTGACGACCTACACCCTCATCCGCGTCCTCGCGCTGATGGCGCTCGCCACCGTCGTCTGGGTGCCGATCAGCGTCTGGATCGGCTTGAGGCCGCGATGGGCGGAGGCGATTCAGCCGATTGCCCAGTTCCTCGCCGCCTTCCCGGTCAACCTCTTGTTCGGCGCCGCTGTGAGCCTCGTGCTCGCTTTCAATCTCAACCCGAACATCTGGCTGAGCTTTCTCATCATTTTCGGTACCCAATGGTACATCGTGTTCAACACGATCGGCGGCGCGGCGGCCTTTCCCAACGATCTCCGGGAGGCGGCGGCGAATTTCCACGTGCATGGCTGGCAATGGTGGAAGCAGGTCATCATTCCGGGCGTCATGCCCTATTACATAACGGGCGCGATCACCGCCTCGGGCGGCTCCTGGAATGCTTCGATCGTCGCGGAATACGTCAAGTGGAAGGACCACACGGTCGTCGCCGATGGAGTTGGCTCCTACATCGCCCAGGCGACGGACAAGGGCGACTTTCCGAAAATCGTGCTCGGCGTCGCCGTCATGTCCCTCTTCGTCACGATTTTCAATCGCTTGTTCTGGCGCCGGCTCTACGCTTACGCGGAGCGCCGGCTGCGCCTTTAATCCCTATTGTCCGCCGAGGAGTTCGCCATGTTGGACCCAGCAGTCACGACGCTTCTGAGCGTCGACCACGTGACCCAGGTCTTCCAAACCGGGTCGGGCGAGACCCGCGCGCCGGTCTTGAGCGAGGTTTCGCTGAGCATGAAGACCGGCGAGATCGTCGCCCTGCTCGGCCGGTCGGGTTCCGGCAAGTCCACGCTGTTGCGCATCATCTCCGGGCTCACCCGGCCGACGGAGGGGACGGTGACGATTTCCGGCGAGCCGGTTCTTGGTCCGGCCAAGGATGTCGCGATGGTGTTTCAGAGCTTCGCCCTCTTCCCGTGGCTCGACGTCCTCGATAACGTGGAACTCGGGCTCCGGGCCGACGGCGTGCCCGCGGACGAGACGCGCCAGCGGGCGCTGAAAGCGATCGACACTATCGGGTTGGACGGCTTCGAATCGGCCTATCCGAAGGAATTGTCGGGCGGCATGCGCCAGCGCGTCGGCTTCGCACGGGCGCTGGTCATGCAGCCGAAGATCCTCTTGATGGACGAGCCGTTCTCGGCGCTCGACGTGCTTACCGCCGAAACCCTGCGCACCGATCTGCTCGACCTGTGGCAGGAGGGGCGCATTCCGATCAAGGCGATCCTGATGGTCACCCACAACATCGAGGAGGCGGTGCTGATGGCCGACCGGGTTCTCGTGTTGTCGTCCAATCCCGGCCGCATCGCCTCCGAGATCCCGGTTACGCTCGCGCAGCCGCGCGATCGGCTGAACCCCGAATTCCGCGACCTCGTCGAGAGAATCTACGCGCTGATGACCCAGCGCCCCGACCCGACGAAACCGCCGACGCGGGAAGCCGCGGCGGCGGCGACTGGCCTCGGTCTGGCGCTGCCGCGCGTCTCGACCAACTCGCTCGCCGGCATGCTCGAGGAGATCGCCGCCCCACCCTACAACGGCAAGGCGGACCTGCCGCATCTGGCCGACTCGCTGCAGCTGGAGATCGACGATCTGTTTCCGCTCGCCGAGACCTTGCAGCTATTGCATTTCGCCGAGTTCGAGGACGCCGACATCAAGCTGACGCCGCTCGGCCAGCGCTTCGTCGACATGGACGTCGACCAGCGCAAGAAAGCGTTTGGCGACCAGGTGCTCGCGTATATCCCGCTCGCCTCGCACATCAAGCGGGTCCTCGACGAACGCCCGACCCATCGCGCGCCCGCGACCCGCTTCCGCGAGGAACTCGAAGATTACATGAGCGAGGACTACGCCGAGCGGACCTTGAGGGCGATCATCAATCTCGGCCGCTACGGCGAGCTGTTCGCCTATGACGAGAACAGCCAGATGTTCAGTTACGAAAACCCGCAATAGCGCCCGGCGGTCCTGCTCTTTGGTTTGACTTGTCGCCCGTAATGCGCTGCAATAAAGATATTGCAGTGCAAGAGCGCTTTAAGCCCATGGGAGACGCTCGATGACGCCGACTTCCGCCACCCTTGCCCTCGACGACAAACCGGTCGAGAAGCCGACTCCTGCTGCCGCCGCCCTGACCGTCGGCCAGAAATCCGTCGAGCTGCCCATCAAGCGCGGCACGATCGGCCCGTCAGTTGTGGACATCGGCAAGCTCTACGCTCAAACCGGCATGTTCACCTACGATCCCGGTTTCACTTCGACGGCGAGCACGGAATTGAAGATCACCTATATCGACGGCGACGCGGGCGTTCTCTTGTACCGCGGCTATCCGATCGACGAGCTCGCCGAGCATGGTGATTTCCTCGAGACCTGCTACCTGCTGCTGTACGGGGAGCTGCCGACCACGGCGCAGAAGGCTGACTTCGACTACCGGGTCACGCGCCACACCATGGTGCATGAGCAGATGAACCGGTTCTTCAACGGTTTCCGGCGCGACGCGCATCCGATGTCGGTGATGGTCGCCTGCGTCGGCGCGCTCGCTGCCTTCTACCACGACTCCACCGACATCACGGATCCGTGGCAGCGCGAAGTCGCCTCGATCCGCATGATCGCCAAGATGCCGACGCTGGCGGCGATGGCGTTCAAATATACGATCGGCCAACCGTTCGTCTATCCAAAGAACGAGCTCGACTACCCGTCGAATTTTCTGCGCATGTGTTTCTCGGTCCCATGCGAAGAATACAAGGCCAACGCCGTGCTGGCGCGGGCGCTCGACCGCATCTTCATTCTCCACGCCGACCACGAGCAGAATGCCTCGACCTCGACGGTGCGGCTCGCGGGTTCGTCGGGGGCCAATCCGTTCGCCTGCATCGCCGCCGGCATCGCCTGCCTTTGGGGCCCGGCGCACGGCGGCGCCAACGAGGCGGCGCTGAAGATGCTGGGCGAGATCGGAAGAGTGGAAAATATCCCCAAATTCATCGCCAAGGCGAAGGACAAGAACGACCCGTTCCGCCTGATGGGCTTCGGCCATCGGGTGTACAAGAACTACGATCCGCGCGCCAAGATCATGCAGAAGACAGCGCACGAGGTGCTGAACGAACTCGGCGTCAAGGACGATCCGCTGCTCGACGTGGCGGCCGAGCTAGAGCGGATCGCGCTGCACGATGATTATTTCATCGAGAAGAAGCTCTATCCGAACATCGACTTCTATTCCGGCATCACCCTGAAGGCGATGGGCTTCCCGACCGACATGTTCACCGTCCTGTTCGCGGTCGCGCGCACCGTCGGCTGGGTCGCCCAGTGGAAGGAAATGATTGTCGATCCGGAGCAGAAGATCGGCCGCCCGCGCCAGCTCTACACCGGCTCGCCGCTGCGCGAATATAAGCCGATGGGCAACCGGTGAAGGGGCTTTGGCCTGCTCCGGCGCGGCAGGCCAGCGAACCAACCTAGCTGAGGCTCGTCAAAAGGCGCTTGGCCGCCTTGAGGTCCGCGTGGCGGCGGCTCACTTTGAGCGACCGCGTAGAGCACGCCTCCGCCTCGTCACCTCGACGGATCGCCATCTCGGCTTCGAAGCCGCGCCCGGCGGGCACGTTAGGGCGCCATCGAATGGAATTCGGCGCGCGAGCCTGTCGGACGCCAATGTGGAAACTCATCGTCGGCGCGGGCGTCGGCCCGATACCATGGTCTCGGCGATACGTTGGTGCAATAGCGGCCTTCCGGCACCGACGTCAGAATTCGAGGATTGCTCGGGTAGTTGCCGTGGGAGGCTGTTGTGAACGCAACGACGAAGACCGCGCAGATCCGGGTCACCCGGTCGACGCCCGCCTATTGGCGGATCACGTTTGACAATCCGCCCTTGAATTTGATGGGCTCGGAATTCGTTCTCGAGTTTCGCGAGATCATGACGGCCCTCGAGACCGACGAGCAGGTCAAGGTCGTGGTATTCGACAGCGCCGTCGAAGGATTCTTCCTCAACCACAGCGATTTCCTCGCCAAAATCGAGGATCTGACCCGTATACCTCAAGGGCCCACCGGACTCGAATCGTGGCCGGATATTCTCGTACGCCTGACGCGTGCGCCTTTCGCGACAATCGCTATGATCCGGGGCCGGGCGACCGGAAACGGAAGCGAGCTCGCGCTGGCCTGCGACATGAGCTTCGCCAGCCGGGAAAGGGCGATCCTCTCGCAGTGGGAAGTGGGCGTCGGCCTGGTCGCCGGCGGCGGACCCATGGCGCGCCTACCTCGGCTCATGGGCAGGGCACGCGCCTTGGAAGTGCTGCTCGGATCCGACGACATCAGGGGCGATCTGGCCGAGGCCTATGGCTATGTGAACCGCTCTCTGCCGGACGCCGAGCTCGATGGGTTTGTCGAAGCGCTCGCGACTCGCATTGCTTCGTTCGACAAGTGGGCGATCGCCAATACCAAGCGCCTGGTCAACGCTAACAGCTTGCCGCTGGACGTCGAAATGGGGGCCGGGTGGGACGCCTGCATGGCGTCGCTCGCTCGGCCGGCTTCGCAGGGCCGACTCAAGGCCTTGTTCGAGCAGGGGTTTCACAAACCTGGAGACGCGGAAAACCGCCTCGGGGACTACGTGGGCCGCCTTGGCGGCTGAGCGCTCGCGGGGCCCGAGCGGCGCCATGGTCGTGACGCTTACAAAGGCTTAAATGACCAGGTTCCGGAGCGTCCAGAACACAAGCTTGCAGGGAGACCTCAAATGATTCGCAAGGCAAAAGCGGTTTGGCATGGGACGGGTCGGGACGGGAGCGGCAGTCTTTCCAGTGATTCCGGCATACTCGCGGACACCCCCTATTCCTATAGGACCCGGTTCGAGAACGAGAAGGGGACAAACCCCGAAGAGCTGATCGCGGCGGCGCACGCCGGTTGCTTCACCATGGCGCTCGCGTTCGGGATGCAGCTCGCGGGCCTGAATCCGACCGAGCTCACAACCGAAGCCGCAGTCACGCTCGAACCCGAAGGGCAGGGTTTCCGCATCAGCAAGTCAGCCCTCACCCTGCGCGCAAAAGTCCCGAACCTGGACGAAGCGAAATTCGCCGAATTGGCAAAGGGCGCCGAGAAAAACTGTCCGGTCTCCAAGGTTTTGAATGCCGAAATAACGCTCGACGCTAAGCTCATCTGAGCATGTCCGGCTCGCCGGTCGTCTTGGCGGCGCCCGCGGCGGTCGTGGGAGCGGCCATCTCCATCGGCGAGCGACGGCGGAGGCTGGCAAGAGCGGCATGTTTGGCGTTGGCGGTTTCTCTGTTGCCGGCACCGTTTCAATTTGTCGCCCTAGCCCAGGAGAGGGAACGCCCGGTGCAACCCCCGACCCTCTTTCGCACGATTGAGATCGATGGGCTTTCCATCTTCTACCGAGAGGCCGGCGCCAAGGACGCGCCGACGCTTCTCCTGCTGCATGGCTTTCCCTCGTCGTCGCGCATGTACGAGCCTCTCCTCGCCCGCCTCGCCGATCGCTACCGCCTGATAGCGCCGGACTACCCTGGCTTCGGGCACAGCGAGTGGCCGGACCCGAAGACATTCGCCTACACGTTCGATCATCTCGCCATGATCATGGATCACTTCACCGAAGCGCTCGGGCTATCGCGTTACACGCTCTATATGCAGGATTACGGCGGCCCGGTCGGCTTTCGCTTAGCGCTCGCCCATCCGGAGCGCGTCAAGGCGCTCATCGTTCAGAACGCTGTCGCGCACAATCAAGGCCTGGGCGCGCTTTGGGGGCCACGCCGGGCCTTCTGGGCCGATCGCGCCGCCAACGAGAGCGCGCTGCGGGCGAATTTCCTGTCGCTGGCGGCGACGCGCGGCCGCCATGTCGGCGGCGATCCGGATGTGGATCGCTACGATCCCGATCTCTGGACCGATGAGTTCGCGTTCCTGGGCAAGCCGGGACAAGCGGACATCCAGACCGACCTCTTCTACGACTATCGCACCAACGTCGAAGCCTATCCGAAATGGCAGGCGTGGCTGCGTGAGAAGCAGCCACGCCTCCTCGTCGTGTGGGGCGAATACGATCCGTCGTTCGACATCTCGGAACCGGAAGCTTATCGCCGCGACGTCCCGAAGGCTGAAATCCATATCCTCGACGCCGGCCACTTCGCCCTCGACGCGGCGGCTGATCAGATTGCGGGGCTCGTACGCGGTTTCATGAACTAGCGTCGGCGCCGGAAAGGGACGACCATGTCTGAAACGAACAAGGCCAATACCGTCGCCTTCCACAAGAAAGCGGTCTTCGAAGCCGACGTTGAGAACGCGTTCCGGATCTACGCAGGCGACCCCTACCGCCAGCACAATCCTCTCATTGAGGACGGTAAGGAGGGCCTCCGCAAGTTCGTCGCCTGGATGCGCGCCAATCGTCCGGACGCTCATGGCGAGATCAAGCGCGTCTTCGCCGACGGAGACTACGTCATTCTCCACAGCCTGTGGCATGGCCTCACGGACAATCCGGGCGGCGAAGCCGTCGTTGACATCTACCGGGTCGACGAGGGCAAGGTGGTCGAGCACTGGGATGTGATCCAGCCGATCCCGGAAACCGCAGCGAACAACAATACGATGTTCTGAGGACGCCGAATGGTTCGAGGCCATGAGCCCGGCGAGGCCGTTTTCCGAGCGATCTTGCCCGAGGAGATCGACTGGAAGCCGTTCCCGGCGTTCCCGCCGTCTGTCCGCCTCGCGGTCCTCATCGGCGATCCTGCCGGGCCTGGCCCCTATGTGATCCGGGTCAAGGCCCCGTTGGGCGTCAAGCTGATGCCGCACCGGCACCCGGAGGACCGCATCTATACGGTCATCTCTGGCGTTTTCTACATCGGCCTCGGCGAAAAGTTCGACGGCGACAAGGTGAAGGCCTATCCGCCCGGCAGCGTCATCGTGCTCCCCGGCGACACGTGGCATTTCCACTGGGCGAAGTCCGGCGAGTACGTCAGCCAGGTCAACGCCGTCGGTCCGCTCGGCCTCGAATACCTCGATCCCGGCGACGATCCGCGGGGGCAAGATCGGGCGGCGCCGTCGACAAGTTAGATCGATCGAGTCAAATCGGGCGGGCGACGCGAGCGCGGGCCGCCGGTAAGAGTTTTTCGCCCCGCGCGAGTCGGAGCGGGCGCAGTTGAACGAGGCTCGCAATGCCGAAGACCATGACGCTTTACCATTCCCCCGACTCACCCAACTCCAGGCGGGTTCGGATATTTGTCGCCGAGAAAGGGCTATCGATTCCCTTCTCCCCGATCGATCTCGCCAGGGGAGAACAACATTCCGAGGCGTACCGAGCGATCAACCCGCGGCGCGTGGTGCCCACTCTCGTGCTCGAGGATGGCACAGCGATCGGCGAAGTTCTGGCCATCTGGCGCTACCTCGAAGAAACCTACCCGGACCGGCCGCTGCTCGGCGCGAGCCCAAAGGACAAGGCGATCGTGACCATGTGGGAGCGGCGAGCGGAACTCGAGGGGTTCGCTGCAGTGATTGAAGGCGTGCGCAACGCCGCGCCAGGTCTCAAGGGACGTGCGATTTCCGGGCCGCATGATTACGAGCAGATTCCTGCGCTTGTCGAACGCGGTAAGCTCCGGGTCGCGAACTTCTACAGTGATTTCGATTCCCGGTTGGCAGAGGTTCCTTTCGTTGGGGGTGTGACCTTCTCGGTCGCGGATATCACCACATTCGTGATCGTGGACTTCGCGACCCGCTCGCTCGGCATGCCCGTCCCAGCGGCGCGCGGCGCGCTGAGGCGCTGGTACGCTACCGTTTCGGCCAGGCCCAGCGCGGCCGCGTAAGCGATGGTTATAGTAATATTTCCGCTGTGTTATGCGATCATCGTAATGTCTAAAATTACTTCATACTCATAAAACATTGATTTGCAGCACACGGCGTCTATGGAATGAGCCAAGCACGAAACGGATGGCCCAAGGCATGAAGCCACGGCGGGTTTCCAAATCCAACGCAACGAAATCCAAATCCGACGCAACAACAACCAAACCCGGCGCAACAAAAACCTAATCCGGCGCAACAAAAACAAAACAATCTTTCCGCTCTCTGCCGCGCAATCAACCAGTTCGAAGTCAAACAGCTGAGGCCCTGCGCCTCCTCCTCAGACGCGACGGCGATCCCGGATCCGACGACGGCAGGCACGATAGCACGGCCTTCTGATTATCGCAAACGATTGTCGCTTTTTCTCGCGTCCATTCGGGCCCTCACAAGGCTCCTCGCGGCGGCGGTTCCAGCCGGACGCAGAGTGCTCTGGCTACATGCGCGCCGCAATCGTCTCCATCACCGCGCGCGCGGCGTGGGCGCTGGGCGCGCCGCCGTCGGGGAGCGCCATGAGCCGGTCGAGCCGCGACAGGGCCTCGAGCTGAGCCGCGCGCGCCGGGCCGTCGCCAACGATGTCCGCGAGCGCCGCGCCGAGCGCTGCGGGCGTGCAGTCGCGCTGCAAGAATTCCGGGATCGCCCGCTCGCCGAGGATGAGGTTGGGCAACAGGATCGAGGGGACCTTGATCAGGTATTTAAGCTGCTCCTCGACAAGCGAAACCTTGTAGGCGCCGACCATCGGGACGCCAGCCAGCGCTAGCTCGAGCGTCACTGTGCCCGACGCGGCGAGGCCCGCGCGCGCGGCGCGAAACCCGGCGCATTTGGCGTCCTCGCCGAGCACGATTTTGGGCGGCTCGGGCCATAGCGCGGCAAGCGCGCGCACGTCGGCCTCGACATGCGGCAGCGTCGGCAGAACGGCCGTGAACGGCCCGACCGACTGGCGCAACGCGGCGAGCGCGCCGCCGAAGTCGGCCATCAGGCGGCGGACCTCCGAGCGGCGCGACCCGGGCAAGACGACGATGAGCGGCGGCGCGGCGGCGCGGCGGCGCTCCTCGTCCGGATTGGGCCGCAAGACGGCGAGCCGCTCGATCAGCGGGTGGCCGACATAGACGCAGCGCGGCCCGTTCAGCCGCCGATAGGCCTCAGGCTCGAATGGCAGCAGCGCCAGCACGCGATCGACATAAGTCCGCATCGCCTTGGCCCGGCCCGGCCGCCAAGCCCAGACGCTCGGACTGACGTAGTCGACAATGGGCAATTTCGGCAGCGCCGCGCGGACGCGGCGGGCGACGCGGTGGGTGAAGTCGGGGCTGTCGACGATGACGAGGGCGTCCGGCGGCGCGGCGATAATCGCCTCGGCTGTCCGACGGATGCGCGCGATGAGCTTCGGCAGCCGGGCCAGCACCGGCAGGATGCCCATGACCGCAATGTCGCTAATCGGAAAGAGGCTCCTGAGGCCCTCGGCCTCCATTGCCTCGCCGCCGACGCCCAGGAAGGCGATTTCGCCGGCGCGCGCCTCGCTTAGCGCGCGCATGAGCTTGGCGCCGAGCTGGTCGCCCGAGTGCTCGCCTGCGACCAAGGCGACGCGCAAAGGGCTCATCACGCCGCGCCCGCGGAGAATCCGGCGACGAACAGCCCGGCAGCGGCGGCCTCGCGCGCCAAGCGCTCGCGCTCGACAATGAGCACGCGCCCCGCGGCGACCGCCGCCCCGCGCAATTGCGCCTTGGCCGCGCCTTCGATCGTCTTCGGGCCGATCGCCGGCATGTCGAGCCTCAGATCCTGCCCGCGCTTCGGCGCTTTCACCAGCACGCCGGCCGGGCCGGCGAAGCGCAGCCGTCCGCTGGCGCGCATTTCGGCGACGCGGGCGAGCATCGCGTCGGTGCCTTCGGCCGCCTCGATCGCCAGCACCCGCCCCGCGGCGACCACCGCCCCCTGCCCGGCGTCGAAGCTCGACAGCGCGTCGATGAGGCGGGCGCCGAGCGCGATGTCGGTTTCGTCCTCTGGCGACGCCGCGCGCCGGCCGAACGGACCGACCGGCGCGAGCAGGCGAGGCGCAACATCGTGCGCGCCGACAACCCGGATCCCCTCGCGCTCGATGATCGCGGCCAAGCCGACGAGGAGCGCGTTATCGCCGCGGCGAAACAGCTGCGCTAGCCCGGCCGCCCGCTTCACCGCGCCCCAGTCGAGCCTGAGATCGGCGAACTCGGGTCTCGTCATTGCCCCGATGATCACCATCTCGGCGACGGCGCGCGCTCGCAGCGCCGCGAACAGCTTGCCGACCTCGCCCATGCGCACCCAGACGTGCGGGTAGGCTTCGATCGCCGAATCGGTCGCGCCTACGACGCCGACGAGAAAGGGCTCCCTGCCCGCTCGGCGCGCCTCCAAAGCGACCTCGAGCGGAAACGCGCCCGCGCCGCACAGAATCGCCAGAGGCGGAGCTGCGGCGGCGGCGCCCGGCCCGCTCACCCCTCCTCGTCCTTTCCGGCGCGCGGGACGCAGATCGCGCGATCCCCGCCCTGGCGCAGAAACGCGACGATCTGCCCGACCGCCTCCTGACCGGCGAACGCCTCGGCGACGTCGGCGACGCGCTCCTTCAAGGTGCCGGCGCCATTGAACAGCATCTTGTAAGCGCGCCTGAGCTCGTGGATCGTCTCGTGCGAGAAGCCACGCCGCTTCAAGCCAACGACATTGAGTCCGGCCAGCGCAGCGCGATTGCCAAGCGCCAGGCCGAACGGAATGAGATCGTGCTCGACGCCCGCCAGCCCGCCGACGAAGGAGTGCGCGCCGATGCGAACGAACTGGTGAGCGGCGGCGCCGCCGCTCAGAATGGCGAAATCGCCGATCTGGCAATGGCCGGCCAGCATTACATTGTTGGACAGGATGACGCCCTCGCCGATGCGGCAATCATGCGCCACATGCGCGTTGGCCAAAAACACCGAACGCGGACCGACGAGTGTTTCCGAGCCGCCGCCCGCGGTGCCCGGATTCATCGTCACCCCTTCGCGGATGAGACAGTCTTCGCCGATCGAGAGGCGGACCGACTCGCCGCGATATTTGAGGTCCTGCGGCGGGTGGCCGATCGAGGCGAAGGGATAAATGACCGTGCGCGCGCCGACTGTCGTATCGCCGGCCAAGCTTACATGGGAGATGAGCCGCACGCCGTCGCGGAGCGTCGCGTGCGGCCCAACATGGCAAAACGGCCCGATCTCCACATCCGCCCCGAGCCGCGCGCCGTCCTCGACGACGGCGGTCGGATGGATCGGTCTCATCATTCACGCACCAGCATTGCCGACACTTCAGCTTCGCAAACGAGCTCGCCGTCGACTTTCGCCTCGCCGCGAAACCACCACATGTTGCGGCGCTTGGCGATGCGGGTCATGTGAAACCGCACCTGATCGCCGGGAACCACGGGCTTGCGGAACTTGGCCTTGTCGATCGTCATCATGTAGACGACGCTAGGCGCCCCGCTCGCCGCCTGCGAAGCGACGCAGAGCGCGCCAGCCGTCTGCGCCATCGCCTCGATCAACAGCACGCCCGGCATGACCGGCCGGCCAGGGAAATGGCCCTGGAAATGAGGCTCGTTGGCGGTGACGTTCTTCACCCCGACGCCATATTCGTCGCCCCGGGCTTCGATGATGCGGTCGACCAGCAGAAACGGATAGCGGTGCGGCAAGAGCGCGAGGAGTTTCTGGATGTCGAAGCTGTCGAACGCCCGGCCGATCGGTTCGTTCATTCCGTTTTCCCCTCCGCCATCAGCGTCCGCTTGCGGACGTCATTCCGCATTGCCTTCGCCGCGCGCATCGCCGGCCAGTCGCTTGATCGCGGCGACCTCGCGAAAGAACTCTCGCACCGGCTTGGCCGGAGCGCCCGCCCACCGCTCGCCGGCGGGAATGTCGGTCATCACGCCCGCCGCCGCGGCGACCTGCGCGCCGGCGCCGATCTTCAGGTGTCCGGCGATGCCGGCCTGGCCGCCGAGGGCGGCGAAATCGCCGATGGCGCTCGATCCCGAGACGCCGGACTGCGCGACGAGCACCGCATGGCGGCCGATGACCACGTTGTGGCCGATCTGCACCAGGTTGTCGATCTTCGCCCCCTCGCCGATCACGGTGTCGCGGTTCGCTCCCCGGTCGATCGTCACTCCGGCGCCGATCTCGACATCGTCCTGGATGATGACGCGGCCGATCTGGGGCACTTTGAGATGGCCCCGGCTCCCTAGCGCGAACCCGAATCCGTCCTGCCCGATGTGTGCGCCCGGATGAACGATCACCCGGTCGCCGATCAGCGCCGCGCCGATCGTGCTCGAGGCGCCGACCGAACTGTCGCGCCCGATCCTGACCTCAGGACCGATGACCGCATTGGCGCCGATGACCGTACCGGCGCCGATCTCGGCTCCGCGGCCGATCACCGCGCCAGGGTCGACGACCACGCCCGGTTCGAGCCGCGCCGAAGGGTGAACCGATGCCGCAGGCGAAATCCCGGTCTCGCCGAACACCGAACTCGGCTTGACGGCGCTCGGGTAGAGTTTCGTCATCACCATGGCCATCGCGCGGTAGGGCTCCTGGACGATGAGCGCGGCGCAAGTCGAAGGCGCGGCCGCGGCGTGGCGCGGCGCAACCAGCGCCGCGGCGGCCCGCGTGCGCTTGAGCGCGTCGAGGTATCTTGGGTTGTCGAGGAAGGTCAGATCGTCATGGCTCGCCTGCTCGAGGGCGGCGACGTCGTGGATTGTGCGGCCGGCGTCGGCGCCGGCAGCGAGCGACGCGCCGCACCAGCTCGCGACTTCAGCGAGCGTTGGCGCTGAGCTCGGCGGAAAGAAGCGTATCCTGGACAATTGCGGGGTTCCGTCAGAAGCGACGACGGGCGCGCCAGCTTTGGCGCGCCCGCTTGATGGCAAAGTCGGTTGGCCGACCTTAGAACGTCGTGCCGCCCGAGAAGTTGAAGAACTGGGTCTGGTCGTACTTGCCCTTTACAACGGGGACCGCGAAGTCGAATCGGATCGGCCCCATCGGCGAGGCCCAGATCAGGCTCGCGCCGACCGAGGCGCGGATCTGGTTCGGATCCCACACATTGGCGCAGCTGATCTGGGTGATGGGAAGCGCTGCGGCGATCGACCCCGGCGCCGGGCAGTAGGTATAGCCCAAGAAATTCGAGAAGTTCGTCGGCCCCGAATAGCCGATCAGACTGCCGGCGTCGGCAAACACCGCGCCCTTGAGCCCGATTTCGCGCGGCAGGCCGAAGATCGGGAAGTCCACCTCGGCCGAAGCGCCGTAGTAGGTCGTCCCGCCAAGGGCCGCGGACTGAATGTCATACGGATTCGAGATGTCGCGCGGACCGATGCCGGCCGGAGCAAAGCCGCGCACCAGCGACGGGCCCTGCATGAAATTATTGATGATCAGCGGCTGGTTGTTGCCGAAGGAATTGATCTGGCCGGCCTGGAGGTGAATCTGGCCGATAAAATCCTCGGTGATCGGATGATACCAGCGCGCGTCAAACGTCTCGCGGATGAAGTCGGATTGGCCGCCGAGGCCGGCGAAATCCTGCTTGTAGTTGAGGTACCACCCAGTCGTCGGATCTTTGCGATTGTCGAGATTGTTGTAAAGGACCGAGAAGCCCGCGAGCGAGGTTACGATATTGCCTTGCGCCGCCGCCTGCTTGATTTCGACCGGTGCCTCGCCGTTGCTCAGGCAGTTGATGTACGGGCTCGGCACGACCGGGATGAAGGTCCCTCCCGGAAACCAGGTTTGATCGGGTCCGACGCAATCGTCGTAGGGCTGCGACGAGGTGTTCGGGATCGTAATCTTCGACTTGTAGATCGAATAGTTGGGCTGGAACGTCAAGTCATCGGTGATCGGAATGCCGAGCCGAGCGGTCGCGCCCGTCGTCCAGTTCTGGTAGAGCGCGTATTGGTTCTGATTGTTGACCTGGTGGAAAACATCAAAGCCCGCGGCCAGCCGCTGGCCGAGGAAGTAAGGCTCGGTGAATGAGGCTTTCCACCCTTGGGTATACTGCCCATCGGAAACGCTCAGGCGCACGTACTGCCCGCGGCCGAGGAAGTTCGTCTCCGTATAGGCGAGCTCGGCCAGGAAGCCCTGGGTCGTCGAGTAGCCGCCGCTGAGGCTGATCGAACCGGTCGGCTGGTCCTCGACCTCGACGACCACGATGACGCGATCGGGGGCCGACCCAGGCCGGTTCGAAATATGGACTTTCTTGAAATAGCCAAGGCCGTTGAGGCGGCGCTCGGCGCGCTCGATCAGGACGTGATTATAAGGGTCGCCTTCGCCGATATCGAATTCGCGGCGAATGACGTAGTCGCGAGTGCGCGTATTGCCGACAATGTCGATGCGCTCGATATAGACTTTGGGACCGTTGTCGACCGAAAACGAGATCGCAATCGTATGATTGACGGTATCGCGGTCGCCGTGCGGGCGCGCCTCCGAGAAGGCGTAACCCTGCGTTGCGACATCGCGCGTGATCGCATCGACCGATTTATCAATGGCGCTCGCATCGTAAACGTCGCCAGGTCGCAAAGCGACGTGATGAGCCAGCGCCGGCCCATCGACCTTCGGAATGTTGGAAACCACGTTGACGCTAGAGACGTGGTACTGCGGGCCCTCGTCCATCGTGATTGTAATGATGTAACCAGGCGGGTTCTCCTGGTAGGTGACGTCTGTACTGACGATCCGGAAGTCGGCGTAGCCGTTTTTCATGTAATAGCGGCGGATCGCCTCCTCGTCGGAGGCCAGGCGATCGGGATCGTAGACGTCGGTGCTCTTGATGAACGACAGGAAATTCATCGTGCTGGTCTGCATCAGGCCGCCCAGGCGGTAGTTCGAAACGGCATGATTGCCGACAAACCGGATTTCGCGGATGCCGGTTTTACCGCCTTCGTCGATGGTAAAGACGAGATCGACGCGTCCGTTCGGCAATTCGACCAGCCTTTTGGTCACCTTCGCTTCATTGCGGCCGTACTTCTTGTAGGCGTCCTTGATTCGGCCGATGTCAGCCGTGGCGGTCTCCTCGTTATAGTCGGTGCGAGGTTTCGACTGCACTTCGACTTCAAGCTGCTTCGTCTCGATCTGCTTGTTGCCCTCGAACGCAACTCTGTTGATGACCTGCGCGCCTCCGCTCAGGTTAACCACGATCTTGCCGTCCACGAGTTTCGCGCTGACGTTCGAATAAATGTCCGTCGCCTTCAGATCTTCGACGCCGCGCTGGATCGAGGCCGGATCGGTGCCGGTGAAGTAGGGTTTGAGCGTGGCCGGATCGACCTTGGCGCCCTCAACGACAATCTGCTGGGCGTTCGCTGGCGTCGCCCAGTTCAAACCGCATAGACCAAGGGCCACCGCCAGAAGGACGCCGCCAACAAACCCGCGAATCCAATCCATATGGCCCAGAGCCCCTGTTCGCGCCGTCGCAGCATTCGCCTCGACGGCGCCGCTTCGGCGTGATCCTGCCTGTGCGCCCGCCACCAGCGCCTTGCGGCGCCGATCGCGGGCGACGCCGCAGACGCGACGCAGCGCTCAACCCCCCCACCGGGCGGCGGTCGGAACGATTAACGGCGTTTTACAATTTTTGCTGGCGCCTGCAAACCGTTAATGGCCGAAGCGTACACCATTTCTCGCGAGCGTTGCGCCGAGGACACGCAACATGGTCGATTGTTGGTTAATTGCCGTTCGTGACCAGGCGCAAGATGTCGTGGGAGGTGGTAAAAACCACCAGGAGCGCGACCAGGGCTATTCCGATCCTCAGCCCGATCTCCTGCGCCCGCTCGCTTAAAGGACGCCCGCGCAGGCCCTCGAAGGCGTAAAACGCAAGGTGGCCGCCGTCGAGCAACGGCACCGGAAGCAGATTCATGAGGCCGACCGAGACCGAAAACCACGCGGCGAGACTGAAAAGCTCCCAAAAGCTAATTTTCGCCATTTCTCCAGCCATTTGCGCCGCGCCGATCAATCCCGACATTTGATCGGTGGATTCCCGCCCGGCGAAAATCCCAACGATGTAGGTTCCCGTGGCCTTGACGATGAACCATTCCTGCGCCGCGCCCCAGCCTGCGCAGGTCATAAAGCCGCACCGCTGGACCGTGGCGTCGTTCCGGTCAGCCGAGGAGGCGAGGCCGAGATGACCCATGCGGCGCTTGCCGAACACGCCCTGGTCCACAACGGTGATTCTGGGGGTCGCCGTGAGATCGACGTCCCGCCCCTGCCGGTCGACGACGAAGTTCATCGGCAGCCCGGTGCTCATCAGCGTCGATTCTTGAAGCGTTTCGAAGCTGTCGATCGGTTGGCCATTGATCGCCTTGACGACGTCGCCGGCCTCAAACCCGGCCGCCGCCGCAGGACTGTTCGGCTCGACTCGCCCGATCCGGGCCAGATGCTCGACCCGGCCAAAGGCCATGAACATTCCGGTGAAGATCACGAAGGCCAGAAGGAAATTGGCGATCGGCCCTGCAGCCACGATCGCCGCGCGATTGCGCAGCGGCTGCCCGGCGAGCGTCAACGAGCGGTCAACCGACGGATCCGCCTCGGCGCCGTCGGAAACGCTGGCGACGTTGGCGTCGCCGTGAAACTTGACGTATCCCCCGAGCGGCAGTGCGCCGACGCGCCACCGCGTGCCGCGCGAGTCGACCCGCGCCCAAAGCTCAGGACCGAAGCCAAGCGAGAAGGCGTCGATTTTCACCCCGCACCATCGTCCGACCAGATAGTGCCCGAGCTCGTGGATCGAAACGATGAGGCTCAGAATCAGGATGAAGGGAACGACGTACCATCCGAACCAGGCCGCGAGGTCGGCGATCGTATTCACTACCGCCATGCGGCCTCCAGCTCCGCCAGAAGCCGCGCCGGCCGCTGGAAGATGGTTACTGAACGGCTAGAGTGACGCAAGTTCACCCTCAGGCCAATAGGCCCGCCGTCCTGTCTAGCGCGATATGGTGAATTGTCAGCGCCTCCGCAACGTCGGCCGGCGCGCCAAGTTCGCCGGCGGCCGTCATCGCGGAGAGCGTTCTCGCCACCAAACTGGCGATGTCGCCGAAGCCAATTCTCCGGTTGAGAAACGCCGCAACGGCGATTTCGTTGGCCGCGTTGAGGGCGGTCGGCGCGCCGCCGCCGGCTCGCAACGCCTCGATCGCGAGCCCAAGCGCAGGAAAACGCCCGAGGTCGGCGCGTTCGAAAGTCAAACGGCCGAGCGCCGCGAGATCGGGCGCGCGCACGCCCGACACGATCCTGTCCGGATAGGCGAGGCAATGAGCGATCGGCGTGCGCATATCCGGAGACGCCATGCCGGCGATCAGCGACCCGTCGGCGAAGGCGATGAAGCCGTGCACGATCGATTGCGGGTGAACGACGACGTCGAGTTGGTCGGCGGGCAAGCCGAACAGGTGATGGGCTTCGATCAGCTCGAGGCCCTTGTTCATGAGCCCCGCCGAATTGATCGTCACCTTCGGCCCCATCACCCAGTTGGGATGGGCGAGCGCCTGCTCGCGCGACGCT
Organism: uncultured Alphaproteobacteria bacterium; assembly: GCA_963783175.1. Classification (GTDB taxonomy): domain Bacteria; phylum Pseudomonadota; class Alphaproteobacteria; order Rhizobiales; family Beijerinckiaceae; genus Roseiarcus. The sequence goes on along the minus strand of CAWANG010000016.1, from coordinate 68,853 downwards.
CCCGAAATGCGCTCGGCGCTCCATTCGCGGAACGGGCCGCCGGACGCGGTGATCGTCATCGTCTCGATCGTGTCCGGATCGCGCGCGCCGATCGCCTGGAAGATGGCGTTATGCTCGGAGTCCATCGGCAAAAGGGTCGAGCCGGCGCGCCGCGCAGCCTCCATCACTGGGTCGCCGGCGCACACCAGCGTCTCCTTGTTGGCGAGCGCGACCGTGCGCCCGGCGGCGATCGCGGCGAAGGTCGGCTCCAAACCCGCGGCGCCGACGATCGCCGCAACCACCAGGTCGGCATCGCGCAGCGCCGCTTCCTTGACCGCTTCCGGGCCAGCGGCGATTTCGATTCCGAAGCCCGCGAGACCCGCCTTCAGGTCCGGATAGCCCACGGGGTCGGCGAGGGCGGCGAATTCGGCTCCGAGCTCGATTGCGCATTTCGCCAGCGCCGCGCCGTTGGAGCCGCCCGCGACCGAGACGACCGAGAACCTGCCGGGCGCGGCAGCGATGACTTGCGCGCATGAGCGTCCGATGGAACCTGTCGCTCCCAGAATCGCCAGGCGTCTGCGCGGCGAGGCTTTCCGGGGGGCCGCGCGCCTGCGCGAGCCGAGCGGAGCGGCTGGAGCGATTGGAGTTATGCTCACCATTGAAACAGTCCGCTCGCGATATATTCGCCCTTGGGATGCAGAATGGCGACCACCGCAGCGAAAAAGGACGCCGATGTAAAGGCGTCGAGCCTATCCATCAATCCGCCGTGGCCGGGAATGAGGCCGCTCGAATCCTTGACGCCGAACCGCCGCTTGAGCGCCGATTCGAACAAATCGCCAACCTCGGACACGATCGCCGTTGCGAGGCCGAGCCAGAATAGCGCCGCAAGGCGGTTCGTCCATGCCGCGAGCATGAGGCCGAGGACGGCACCAGCGAACGCGCCGACGATCGCCCCGGCCCAGGTTTTACCCGGCGAGACGCTCGGCCAGAGTTTTGGGCCGCCGATCAGCCGGCCGGCGAAATAGGCGGCGATGTCCGCTCCCCAAACGACCGCGAACAGCCACAGGATCGCGGCCATGCCCAAGCTCGGCGACACCCTGAGCAGCCCGACGCTCGCGACGAGCGCGCCGGCGTAGAGCACGCCCCCAGCCGCCCAGAGGCCCTGCCCCCGACCGGCGATCCACCCGACCGCGCCCGCGCCGAGGATGAGCGCCGCCGCAACGCCGAGAATCGAATTGTACAGCGCCGACAGCGCAGCGAGCGCCAGGGTGAGAGCGCCGACCGCGACCCGCTCGATGAGCCGCCCGCCGCCAACAAGCCGCTGCCATTCCCACAAGACGACGATCGAGGCGAGCCACCAGAACGCCGCGAACACGAAGCCGCCAACCCACGCTACAGCCAGCGCGACGCTCCCCATCCCCACCGCCGCCGCCACCCGCGGCTTGAGATCCGGCCCGAACCGCGCGCGTGGCCGCTGCGGCGCCGATCCGGTCGCCGGCCGCTCGCCGTCCGCGGTCACGACGCTGACTTGACTGCGGCGGGCTCGACGAGAGCGCCGAACCGACGCTCGCGCGCCGCATACTGATCGAGCGCGGAAACAAAAGCCGCGTCGTCGAAATCAGGCCACAGGATTGGCAGGAAGACGAGTTCGGCGTAAGCCGACTGCCAGAGCAGGAAATTAGACAGGCGCATCTCGCCCGAAGTGCGGATGACGAGATCAGGATCGGGAAGACCGGCGGTATCGAGCCGGTCGGCCAGGTCGTCTTGCCCGATCGCCTGCGCGTCGAGCACGCCATCGCGAACATCGATCGCCAGGCGCCGCGCCGCCTCGACGATCTCCTGGCGGGCGCCATAATTGAACGCCACCGTCAGGGTGAGGCCGTGATTGCCGGCGGTCAGGCTCTCGGCCTCGTCGATCAGAGCCACGATATCGGGCGAGAGATTGTCCCGTTCGCCGATGATCCTGACCTTGACGCCATTGGCGTTGAGCTCGGCGAGATCGTTGCGGATGAAGCGCTTGAGAAGGCCCATCAGCATCGCCACTTCCTCAGGTGGGCGGCTCCAATTCTCCGACGAAAAACTGTATATCGTAAGGAACCGCACATCATGCTCGATCGCCGAGCGGACGGCCCGGCGGACCGCTTCGACGCCCCGCCGGTGGCCTTCGAACCGCGGCAGCCCGCGCGCCTGCGCCCAGCGGCCATTGCCGTCCATGATGATCGCGACATGAGACGGCTTTCGAGCCGTTCTGGGACTAAGATTGGGGCGGGAATAATGCATGATGGCCTCGGACAACGGGGGCGAGACTAGACCTGCATGATTTCCTTTTCCTTCGCGGCGAGAGAGGCGTCGATCTCGTGAATGGCCTGATCGGTCGCCTTCTGCACTTCCGCCTCGTGGTGCTTCTCGTCGTCCTCGCTGATTCCGTGCTCCTTCAAGAGTTTTTTGAGGATGTCGAGCCCGTCGCGGCGCACGTGCCGCACCGCCACCCGGGCGTCCTCGCTGTATTTGTGCGCGATCTTGACCATTTCCTTCCGCCGTTGCTCGTTCAATTCCGGAATGCGGATGCGCAGGACCGAGCCCTCGACCGTCGGGCTCAACCCGAGATTGGCGTCCCGGATCGCCTTGTCGACCGCCTGCACCATGCTTTTGTCCCATACCGAAACGGAAAGCGCGCGGGGCTCGGGAACGCTGATCGTCGCGACTTGATTGATCGGCATGCGCTGGCCGTAGGCCTCGACATGCACCGGTTCGAGCAGGCTGGCGCTCGCCCGGCCAGTGCGCAGTCCGCCCAACTCGTGCTTAAGCGTCGCGTGCGCGGCCTGCATCCGGCGTTTGAGTTCGGGAAGGTCAAATAGAGGCAATTGCGCCATGTGCGTCCTATGCATTCGGGGCCGAACCGCGAAGGCGGCGCGCAAAGCGCGCGCCTAAAGAGCGAGTCGGCGGCGATATTCTACGCCCGGCGCCTCATTAGCATAGCTTGCGGCCTCTGACAGCGCCCAAAACTGGTGGAGCGTCCGCGCTTGGCGCCCGTGGCAAATAGCCGCCAACGCCGCGCAGCCTGGCCGATTTCCGGCCGCCTAAAGCGTCATGCCTGGGTCTCCATGTGCGGCTTGTCGAGCCTCGCTGCTTCCGCCATCGCGGCGAGCGCCGCTTGGCCCTGCGGCTGGATGAGCCCTGCCGACATGATGAGCTTCGCCGCGTCGTCGGCCGAAATCGGCAATTCAACGACTTCGTCGGCCGGGATGTAGAAGAAGAACCCGGTGGTGGGGTTGGGCGTGCAGGGCATGAAGACCGAGATCATCGGCTTCTTTCCGGGCAGGGCGCCGGCGACGATCTCGCCCGGCGCCGACGAAACGAAGACGATCGACCAGCTGCCCTTGACCGGAAATTCGACCAGTCCGACCTTGCGGAACTGGCTGCCGGACTGGCTGAAGATCGTCTCGAATACCTGCTTGAAACCCTTGTAGACGCCCCTGACCAGCGGCGTCCGATCGAGCATCGCCTCGCCGAACCTGACCAGGGAGCGGCCGATGAAATTGGCGGTCAGGAATCCGAGCAAGGTCAGGCCGATCACGGCGATGATGACGCCGAAGCCCGGGATGTGGAACGGCAGATAGCCGTCCGGCGACAGGCTCAGCGGAAACCAGGGCCTTACCCAATTGTCGACCGTGTCGATCGCCCACCAGGCGATATAGGCAGTGACCGCGACCGGGCCGAACACGACGAGCCCGGTGAAGAACCACGAGCGAAGGCGCTGGGCGAGCGAGCGATGGAACGGCGGCGGGACAAGATCGGACATGAGTCTCTCGGCGCTTCGCACCCGCCAAGATGACGGCTCGCGCCGGAGGTTGCAAGGCGCGCTGCGTTCCCCTGGATTGCTTCGCCTCGCTCGCAATGACGTCGCGATTCGACCTCGGCCGAAAATGCTAGCGCTATTCCTCCGCCCCGCCTTCATAGCCCTCGCACGAGTGGCCGAAGGCGGAAAGCGCCTCTTCGAGGTAGTCCGGAAGGAGAGCCATGCCGAGAAGATATTTCCAGGTCGGGCCCTCGGCGCGCGCGTTGGCCTCAGCGACGGCGGCCCTCCACTCCTCGGCCTCGAAGTCGCCGCGTCCGATCCAGGCGAGCGCGACGAGCGCCGCGGCCTCATCGACGTCGAGATCCCGGATGAATTCGACCAGTTCGTGGCGGATCGAGTGGTCGGCGGCGTCGGTCAGCATGACGCGCTCCTCGTCGTCCGTCGGGTTGGAGGCGTCGGGGTCCACGCCGATGTCCTCGCTGAGGTATTCGCGCGACTTCTCGATGACGAAACACACCTTGGCCGGATTGATCTCCGGCATCGGGCGCTCGGTCAGGTCGATTTTTCGCATAAACAGTCCCTCCTCAATTCGCCAGCCAAGCAGCGCCAGCCGCCGCGCGCCTTGTTGCAAATCAAGTCTGGCGCCCGAAAATGCGTCCGCGAACGACGCGGGCCCCTCGGAGGATACTGGGACTTCCGGTCCGCTTTCCAAAAACCGGAAGCGGCCATTCCCACCCCAGTCCGACGTTCGTCCGGAGCGCTCCCGGGCCCCCTACTCCACCGTCACCGATTTCGCCAGGTTGCGCGGCTGGTCGGCGTCTTTACCCATGATGACGGCGGTGTGGTAAGCGAGCATCTGCACCGGGGCGGCGTAGACGATCGGAGCAAAATTGGCGCTCATGTCGGGCATGGCCAGGAAGTGCTCGATTTCGACCGCGGCCTCCTCGGCGGCGCGCCTTTCGCCGATCAGCACGATGCGGCCGCCGCGCGCCGCGACCTCCTGCATATTGGACACGATCTTCTCGAACACCGCGTCGCGCGGCGCGATGACGATCACCGGCATCGCTTCGTCGATGAGCGCGATCGGCCCGTGCTTCAGTTCGCCCGCGGCGTAGCCTTCGGCGTGGATGTAGCTCAGCTCCTTGAGCTTGAGCGCGCCTTCGAGCGCCAGCGGATAGGCGGTGCCGCGGCCGAGATAGAGCACGTCGCGCGCGCGGGCGACCGCATGCGCGAGCTTCTCGGCCGCTGGCTCGAGCTTCAGCGCCTCGGCGAGCAGGCCGGGGGTCGCGACAAGCTCGCCGACCAGCGCCGTCTCGGCGGCCTCATCGATCGTCCCGCGCGCTTTGCCGAGGCTGACGGCGAGCGCCGCCAGGGCCGCGAGCTGGCAGGTGAAGGCCTTGGTCGAAGCGACGCCGATCTCCGGGCCAGCAAGCGTCGGCGCAAGCGCGTCGGTCAGGCGGGCGACACTCGAATCCGGGACGTTGACGACGCCGACCGTCTTCGACCCCCTCTCCTTCACGTAGCGAAGGGAAGCAAGCGTATCGGCCGTTTCGCCCGATTGCGAGACGACGATCGTCAAGCCCCCGTCGTCGACCGGCGCCTCGCGATAGCGATATTCCGAGGCGACATCGATCTCGACCGGCAGACGCGCAAACCGCTCGATCCAGTACTTGGCCGTGAGCCCGGCCATATAGGCGGTGCCGCAGGCGACGATCGAGACGCGCCTGAGCGTTGTCGGGTCGGCCGGCCAGGCGAACGGCTTGACGCGCATCGCAGCCATGTCGATGTAATGGGCGAGGGTGTGGCCGACGACCTCGGGCTGCTCGTGGATCTCCTTGGCCATGAAGTGGCGATAGTTGCCCTTTTCCGCCAGCAAACTTCCGGCCGGGCTGCGCTGGATGCGGCGCTTGACCCGTTTCCCGCATCGGTCGCGAATGTCGGCGGCCCCGCGCGTCAGCACCACCCAGTCTCCCTCCTCGAGATAAGCGATGCGGTCGGTGAAGGGCGCGAGCGCGAGCGCGTCGGAGCCGAGATACATTTCTCCGTCGCCGTAGCCGATCGCCAGCGGCGCGCCCTGCCGCGCGCCAATCAAGAGGTCCTCCTCGCCCGCGAACAGATAGACGAGAGCGAACGCGCCGCGCAGGCGCTGAAGGGCGGAATGGACCGCCTCATCGGGCGTCTTGCCGAGCGCCAGCTCATCCTCGACCGCGAACGCCGCGATCTCCGAGTCGGTCTCGGTCGCGAACCTGTAGCCCTTGGCGGCAAGCTCCTCGCGCAACGCCTTGAAGTTCTCGATGATGCCGTTGTGGACGACGGCGAGCCGGGGCGAAGCGTGCGGGTGGGCGTTGGCGACGGTCGGCTTGCCGTGGGTCGCCCAGCGGGTGTGGCCGATGCCGATTGCGCCGGCGAGCGGCTCGGCGGCGAGTTTGGCCTCGAGGTTCTTGAGCTTGCCCTCGGCGCGCCGCCGCTCGAGCCTGCCGTTCTCGAGCGTCGCGACGCCGGCTGAATCATAGCCGCGGTATTCGAGGCGTTTGAGCGCATCCACGATCGGCCCGGCGACCGGACCGCGGCCCAAGACGCCGACAATGCCGCACATCGAAGAATTGTCCCTCTACGCCCGAATCGAACAGGGCAAGGGTTAGGCCACGGGCCGGCCAAGGCACAAGTCACTTTCAATGAAGGATTGTTTCGGGGCGCGCCCCGCCGGACCGGACGGCCCGTTTGCGCTCACCGCCGCGTTCGGTTACCAATTGCACCCATCGGAGGGTGTTCTGGTGGGTCTCGCGCGCCGGAAATCAGCGCTTGGGACGCGACGCGCGCGGCGGGGTCTCGCGTCGTTCCGTTCGGCGCTGACCGCCTTCACCGTCGCGCTTACGCTCGTCGTCCAGCTGATCGCTATGCCCTATCAGCAGGCGCTGGCCGGGCCGGTTTTGGCGGGCTCCGACGCGGCGGCGATCGCCGCCGATCTCAAGGCGACATTCGGCGACGCCGCCGGCTTCTGCGCCCATATCGACGACAAGGGCGCGCCCACGCCGCACGGTCCGTGCAATCATTGTGACGACCAGTGCCCGCTCTGCCGGCTTGTCGCCCAAGCGGCGGCGTTCGTTCCGCCCGACGCCCCGACTCTGCCAACAAGAGCGAGCGCCGCCCGCTACGTCGTCGGCGCCGCGCCCGAGTTCGGCGCGGTTCCCGCCTGTCCGGCCCAGCGCAACCGCGCCCGAGCCCCGCCCCTCGCAGTCTGACGATTGTTCGCCGCGCCGCCGGCCATGGGCGCGCGCATGCACTTCTTTCAGGCTCGAGGTTTCCTTTCCATGTCTGACCCTCCAAATCCGCTCGGCCGCGGGCCGCGCTCTGCGCCGCCGCCGCGGCTCATGTGGCTCTCGCCCGCCTACCCGCACGCCGTGTGCGGAGACCGGACCTTCCCAGCCACGCTCGCCATCGACGATCCAGGCGTTCTGGACGAACTCACGCTGCCGACCGTCAGCTGGGTTCCCTACAATTCCGACGGCGCCCACGAGTGGGACGCGAGCTTCAGCTGGACCAAGACGATCACCCCGGCCCTCAGCGTGGTGATCGGCTCCGGACCAACATGGGAGCACCCGGGCGGCTACGGCTGGAACGCGCTCGATACCGAGATGCAGTAGCAGTCCTGTGCGTTCCCTGACGCCGAATTCATGATCAAGATCGGCTTCGACGTCATCCTGGGCCGGAACCGGCACGGGATGCTCGCGGGCTCCGGCAGGCAAAACACTTACTCTCCGCTAGTGGACGCTGGTCTCGGCTTCGGCACGCTGCCGCCCGGCTCTCAAATACTTCCGACCCGTTCGCCATCACCGGCGAATTCAGCACGATCCACGCCGGGGCACGACTGGGTCAACGGCACCCCAACGTGCCACCTTCAACTGGGGGTTCACACTGCAATACAGCCTGCCATACTTCAACGCGCAGTGGCCGCGATCGATAACGACTTCCTGAAGCATCTGATCCCGGTCGCCGAGTTCGCCTTCCAGACGCCGATCTATCATCGGAGCGGTCGCAGGGCGTCGACGACGACCGGATATTTCCAGCCCGGCGTCGTCTACGATGCTGACAAATGGCAATCGCCCTCGAGGCCATGGTCCCAATGACCGGCGCGACCGGCCACGGCGCCGGCGTGATCGGCACCTCGATTTCTATCTCGACGACATCCCCAACAGAATCGACGAACCGATCTTTCCTCACGGACTTGGCATAGCGCCAGGAATCTAACCGAAGGAGTACGAACCCATGCGCACTTTCTCTCTAAGAATCCCCGCATCTCTTGCCTTCGCGCTCGTCGCTACCCAGGCTTTCGCCCACGCCCAGCTCGAAAAGGCGACGCCCGCTGTTCGGCGGCACGGTCGCCTCGGCGTCCGAAATCCGGCTCGAGTTCAGCGAGGGCGTCGAGCTGAAATTCACCAAGGTCACTCTGACCGGCCCGGGCGGCGCCGCGGTGCCGTCTGGGATCGGCGTCAACGGCAGCCGGCAACCAGGCGGTGCTGATCGTGCCGATCGCGAAACCCCTGTTCGCTGGCGATTACAAGGTGCATTGGCAGGCGGTCTCGGTCGACACCCACCACACCCAGGGAACCTTCGAATTCACGGTGAAGCCGTGACCGCTCTGTCGGGGCGCCGAGGGACCCGCGCAAATCGAGGCCGATGAGGCTAGTAACAGGAAAGGACTGACAATGAGGCATTCTTCTCTTTTCGCCCTGGCGCTTGCTTTCGCCCTCAGCGCCGCGCCGGCGCTGGCGCAGGAGTTCAAGGCCGGCGACATTGTGATCGAAAAACCGTGGGCGCGGGCGACCCCGAAAGGCGCCGAGGTCGCCGGGGCCTACGCGACTATCCAAAACAAGGGCGCGACGGCCGACCGCCTGACCGGAGGCTCGGCGGATTTCGCCACGGTCGAAATCCATGAAATGAAGTCGGACAACGGCGTCATGGAGATGCGGGAGGTCGCGGGCGGGCTCAACATTCCCGCGCACGGCTCTGTCGGGCTCGCGCCCGGCGGCTACCACATCATGTTCACCCACCTCGCCCACCCCCTGGCGAAGGGCGACAGCGTCAAGGCGACGCTCAATTTCGAGCATGCCGGCCCGGTCGAGGTCGAGTTCAAGGTGGTCGGCGTCGGAGCCATGGGAACCGGCGGCATGAAGGGGGGAGCCATGGGCGGGATGAAGATGTGACGCGAGCATCCCGCCACGCTGATCGCGCTCGCGCTTGACCGCTCTCGCCCTCTGCCGCTTCGCCCATTTCCTGGGCGCGATGCTGACGTTCGGCTCGAGCGCCTATCTCTGGCTCTACGCGCCCGAGCGGCTCAGGGTCGCGCTCACGCCGGCCGTCCGGCGCTTGGCGCTTATCGGCAGCATCGTCGCGCTCTTGACCGCGGTCGCATGGCTCGCGCTTGAATCGGCCTCGATGGCCGACGACTGGAGCGCCTCCGTCGATCCGGGAGCGATCGGCGCTGTCGTTACCGACACCGCCTTCGGCCATGCGTGGGCGGCGCATCTTGTTCTCGCCGCGGCGCTCGTCGCCGTCGTCCTCCTTGGCCCGCGCGCCCGGTGGGCGGCGACGGCCTTGACCTCGGGGGCGCTGCTCGCGAGCCTCGGCCTCGTTGGCCATGCCGCGATGCAGACTGGCGCCGAAGGGGTCCTGCATCGCGTCAACCACGCCGTCCACCTGGTGGCGACCGGAGCGTGGATCGGCGGCCTCATTCCGTTCGCGATGTGCCTCGCCGCCTACGAACGCGGAAACCTGCCGCGCGAGGCGGTTCGGGCGATGACCCGATTTTCCTTCTGGGGCCAATTCATCGTCGTGGCGATCGTTCTCACCGGCGCCGTCAACATTGCGCTGACCTCGAGGCGCCCGCCGATCCCGCCAGACACGCCCTACCGCGCCCTTCTGGACGCGAAGATCGGCGTCGTCGCGATCATGATCTCGCTTGCCGTCTTCAATCGTTATGTTCTCGCGCCGCAACTCAAGCCGGGAGCCAGGGCGCTCGCGGTTCTGCGCGCGACCAGCGCCATGGAAGTCGCGCTCGGGGTCGTCGCCGTCGCCCTCGTCAGCGTGTTCGCGCTGCTCGACCCGGCGTAGGGCGCACGCCAGCGCCCCCGGTTGGATCGGCGACGGCGCTCGGCGACGCCGTCGGCTGGAATATAAGGCGCGGCAAACGCAACCGGACGGTTTGCGAAGCCGGGATCGACATTTTTTCGATCTTGCGGGACTGGCGGATTTGGCGCAATTTTCGCGCAAGGAGCCCGGGGAACGCGGCAATCGCCGCTTGAGGCTCCTTCGTCGCTTGGGGAGGGCGGCCGATGAATCCGACGCTCGCCGATCGCGTTCTTGCCGGGTTCGCGCGCCTGACCAGCGCCCTGGCGCCCTGGCACAAATGGCCGTTCCTGATCGCCATGCCGACGCTCGCCGGCATCCGAGTCATCATGCGCGAACGCAATCTCTTCGATACCGAGACCGCGCCGCCGAAATTGACGCCTCCCGACGGCGGCGTCACCGATCACCGGGCCGCCGACGGCTCCTTCAACGCGCTGGACACGCCCTGGATGGGCATGGCCGGCGCCCGGTTCGGGCGCAATGTGCCGATCAACGAGACCTTCCCCGCGGTTCCGCAGTCGCTCTACGAGCCCAACCCGCGCCGGATCAGCAACGAGCTCCTCGCCCGTCGAGAGTTTGCGGCCGTTCCCTATCTCAACGTGCTGGTCTCGGGGTGGCTCCAGTTCATGGTCCACGACTGGCTGAGCCACGGCGAGAACGAACTGGCCAACCCGCACCAGGTCCCGGTCGAGCCGGACGATGACTGGCCGCAGAAGCCGATGACCGTCCTTCGCTCGACGCCCGCCCCGACCACCCCGGCCGACGACGGCCGGCCGACGGCCTATCGCAATATCGCCACCCACTGGTGGGACGGCTCGCAGATCTACGGCTCGGATTTGAAGCGGCAACGGAAGATCCGCAGCGATCCCGAGACCGGCCGCCCGCTGTCCGACGGCAAGATCGGACTTGACCCCGCCGGCCAATTGCCGATCGAGCCGATGCGCGACGAGACGCCGGACGCCGAGGGCGCCAAGTTCCCCGACCTCGAGCTTGCGGGCGTCAACGGCAACTGGTGGCTCGGCCTCTCGGCGATGCAGACGCTGTTCGCGCGCGAGCACAACACGGTGATCGACCGGCTGAAGCTCGACTATCCGTCGGCCGACGGCGAGTGGCTGTTCCAGAAGGCGCGTCTCGTCGTCACCGCGCTGATCGCCAAGATCCACACCACCGAGTGGACTCCGTCATTGATGAACTCGCCGGAAGGGCGCTTCGCCATGCGCGGCAACTGGTGGGGGGTGATGGGGGAACATTACTGGCGCGGTTACGGCCGCCTCGACGACACCGAGGAGGTTTCCGGCATTCCCGGCTCGACCGGCGGCCAGGACGCGGCGCCCTATTCGATGACCGAGGAGTTCACCGCCTGTTACCGCATGCACCCGCTGATGCCCGACGAATTCTCGCTACGCAGTCACATCGACAATCACGAGATCAGGAAGGCCTCGCTCCTCGAGGTCGCTCACGGCGCCCCGGCGCGCATCTATCGCGAGATTGGCTTCGACAACGTGATCTATTCGCTCGCCACCAGCAATCCCGGGGCGCTGGCGCTGCACAACTACCCCAACAGCCTGCGCCGGTTGCCGGAGAAGCCGGAGCAGGGAATCTACACCGACCTCGCCGCCACCGACATCCTGCGCGACCGCGAGCGCGGGGTGCCGCGCTATTGCCAATTCCGCCGCCTTATAGGAATGCCGGCGCCCAAAAGCTTCGAGGAGCTGACGACCGACCCGCAATGGCGCGACGAGGTCAGAGCTGTCTACAATAGCGTCGAGGACGTCGATCTCCTGGTCGGCACTTTGTGCGAGTCCAGGGCCGACCCCGGCACGCCGCCTGGCTTCGGGTTCTCGGACACGGTCTTCCGCATCTTCATCCTGATGGCCTCGCGGCGTCTGCGCAGCGACCGCTTCTACACGACCGACTTCACGCCGGACGCGTACACGCCCGCCGGCTTCCAGTGGGTGGCCGACAACAGCCTGCGCACGGTCCTCAACCGCCATTGCCCCGCGCTCGCGCCGTTGTTCGCCGACGTCCGCAACGTCTTCTTTCCCTGGAGCCTGGCCGCGCGATGAGCAGGTTCCGCATTCCCGCGCTCGTCGATCTCATCACGGTCAGCGATCCGGCCCAGATCGCGGACCTCGCCGAGGACCCCCGGCTCGACCGCGAATATGTCATGAGGGGCCCGCTCATCAACCGGATCGTGACCGGTCGCATTCGCAAAGTCCTGAGCCTTGACGGAAAGCCTCTGCCGTCGGTCGCGCCGCGCGGGCCGGAGCGGCCGGCGCCGGCTCAAAGCGCGCTCGAAGCGCGCCTGAACCCGATCGCAGCCGCGCTCGGCGCGAGCGATCCGTCCGTGCAGGCGCTTGCGCGCTACGTTCGCGGCGAGGGGCCGGCCTCGGCCGCAGGACGCCTCGCGCAAGAGGCGGTCGGGCGGCTGTTCGCGCCGGATTTCAAGGGCGACGCCCAAAGCTGGGCCGCCGCCCAGGTGCTCGACCAGGCGCCGCGGACGTTCAATCCTTTTCTCCTCGTCTGGTGGAGCCTGACAGGCGCGGTCGCCAAAGCCAGGCGCCTGCTGGCGGACAAGGTCGGCCACGACCCGTCGGGCGTTCACGGCGTCGGCGTCGCGGTGCACAATTTCGTCCCCGCCTTTTCGCGCATGCGCGCGCTCTGGGCCGAGCCAAGCGCGCGCAACCGCCTCACGCCGGAAGCCGCCGCGGCGCAATGCCTCGTGGCTCCGCAGCAGGTCGTACGGCAGCCGACCAAGGCCGGCGCGGCGCTCGCGGGAGATTTCAGCGACGCGACCCTGATCCTTCTACAGCTCGGCGCGGCCAACGCCCGTTCGCCCAGCCCCGAGACGGCGTTCATGACCCAGACGTGGGCGCGCTGCCCGGCGCACGCCTGGGTTCCAGCGTTGCTGGCGGCGGTCTGGCGCGCGGCGCAGGGGTAGGAGCATGGACAACGACCCGATCTTCGCGCCGCTCAAGTTCCGCAATCTTACGGTGAAGAACCGGATCTTCCGCTCCAACATTTCCGGCCGCTTCGACAACGAGGACGGCTCGCTCACCCAGACCCGGATCAATTGGGAATCCAAATTCGCCGCCGGCGGGGTCGGCGCGATCATCTCGTCCTATGTGCCCGTCCTGATGGAAGGGCGGATCATCGCCGGCTATGCGACCGTGCATCGCGACGATTTCATTCCCTTGTGGGCGAAGCTCGGCGAGGCCATCCACAGCTTCGACGCCAGGTTCATCATGCAGCTCAGCCATTCGGGCCGGCAGATGGACCTGCCCGGCGTCCACAACCAGGCGCGCCGCGCCCCGAGCTCGACCAGCCGCCCGGAGTCGATGCACGGATTCCTGTGCCAGGCGATGAGCAAGGCCGAGATCGACCACACGATCGCGGCCTTCGCGCGCGGCGCGTGGCGGGCGCGCGAAGCCGGCCTCGACGGCGTCGAGCTGCACTCGGCCAACGGCTATCTCTTCAGCCAGTTCATGTCCTCGGGCATCAACGACCGCACTGACGAATATGGCGGATCGCTCGAGAACCGCGCCCGCTTCCTCTTGAACGTGATCGAGGCGATCCGCGGCGCCGTCGGCCGCGACTTCCACCTCCAGGTCAAGCTCAGCGCCGTCGACCACAACAACGTCATTCCGTGGGAGAAGCCGGGCAATACGCTCGCCGAGACGGTGACGATCGCCAAATGGGCGGAAGCCGCCGGCGCCGACGCGATCCATGTGTCGCAAGGCTCGCTCTTTCCCCATCCCCTCAATCCGCCCGGGGACCTCTCGCTCGAGACGCTGACCACGACCTACGACGCGATGATCTCCTCGGGGATCTATGGAATGCGCAACTATCTCCTGTTCCGCTATCCTCTGCTCAGGCCAATCTTCCATTGGGTTTGGTTCCGGATGAAGAAGGGCCAGCCGATCGAGGGCGTGAACCTCGAGGAGGCCCGCGTCATCAAGAAGGCGGTGAGCGTCCCGGTCATCTGCACCGGCGGATTCCAGACTGCCTCGTTCATCCGCGAGGCGATCAATTCCGGCGGCGTCGACGCTGTTTCGATCGCCCGCTCGCTGGTCGCCAATAACGATCTCGTTCAGCAATGGGCCGCCGGCGCCGACCGCCCGGAGAAGCCGTGCACCTACTGCAACCGCTGCCTGGTCAGCGCGATGAAGAACCCGATGGGTTGCTACGACGTCTCCCGCTACCCGAACCGCGAAGCGATGATCGACGCCGTGATGTCCGTTTACCGCGTCCACGGCGGACTGGTGACCCCGACCGATGTGGTGATGTCGCGATGAGCGATATCAACGCGCCCTTCACCGCCGTCCAGATCGCGCTTCGGTCGCGCATGTGGCTGCTCACGCTCGTCGGGATTGTCAGCGCCCTCTTGATGCTGATCGGATTGGCCGCGGTTCTCTTCGGCTGCATCGCGCTGTTCAGGTTTGGCGGCAAAGCGACCCCGGCTTACGGCGACGACGCCGCCCATTTCATGTATGGCTCGATCGGCGCCGAAACCCACAGCGGCCTGCCCTATTGGATGTGGAAGGCGCTGCCGAGCCTCTTTCCCGCCGAGTTCGAAGGCCGCAGCGACTATTCCGCCTTCGGCTTCCAGTATGAGAAGGACGCCGACGGCCGGCCGCTCGACTTGCCGATCGGCATTTCGCGCCGCGAGGTGAGCGGGATCGACGTCGTCTGGTTCAATTGCGGAACCTGCCACGTCGGGACCTGGCGCGAGACGCCGGACGCTTCCGCGCACGTCGTCCCCGGCATGCCCTCGAACAATCTCAACCTCTACCGCTTCATTCGCTTCGTGCTCGATCTGGCGACCGACGAGCGCCTTTCGCCTGATAACCTGATCCCGGCGATGGAGCGGGAGGGCGCGCGCTTCGACTGGCTCGACAAGCTTGCCTGGCGCTACGACGTGCTGCCGACCGTGCGCGAGGGCCTCATCGAGCACCGCTCTCGCCTCTTGCCGCTGCTCGAGAGCCAGCCGCCGTGGGGACCCGGCCGCGTCGACACGTTCAATCCCTATAAGCTCTTGCTGGAGCTGCCGCCTGGCAGCCGCGTTCCCGACGCGGAGTTGGTTGGAACCGCCGACTTTCCCGCCATCTTCAATCAGCGCCCGCGCGAGGGCATGAAACTGCATTGGGACGGCGACAACGATTCGCTCGCCGAGCGCAATCTTTCGGCCGCGGTCGGCGCGGGCGTGACGCCCGAACTCGGTCGATATCGCTTCGATCGAGCGCAACGCCGCCTGGCTCCTGGACCTGAAGCCGCCGCCCAGTCCCTATCGCCCCGACCCGGCCGCAGTTCTTCGCGGCAAGACGGTCTACATGCAGGCCTGCGCCCCCTGTCACGGCTGGCAAGGCCCGGACGGCTATGTGTTCGAAGGCGCAAAGCTCGGGCAAGTCGAGCCGAACACGTCCCTCGGCGCCGACCCCAACCGGCTCAACTCCTATACGCAGAAATTCCGCGACTGGCAGATCTCGACGATGTTCGCGGGCACGCCCTACCACTTCACCCATTTCGTCAAGACCGACGGCTACGCCAATATGCCGCTCGACGGCTTATGGCTGCGCGCGCCCTACCTTCACAACGGCTCGGTCCCGAACCTCGCCGCCCTGCTCATGCCGCCGGATCGCCGGCCCAAGGCGTTCGTGCGCGGCTCCGATGTGATCGATCCGGTCAACGGCGGCTTTCTCGCCCCGCCGTGCGCGCCGGGCGCGGAATTCGAAGGCCTTCTGCTTCGACACGAGCGCGCGCGGCAACAGCGCCGAGGGCCACGCCTATGGGACCAATCTGCCCGACGGCCAGAAGCGCGATCTTCTGGCCTATCTCTTGACGTTCTGAGCGGAGGGGCCATGAGCGACGCGCTGACGATCGGCTGGAGTCAGGACCAGGCCAGGGCGCGCAAGAGCACCTATCAGAGGGTGCTCGGCTTCAACATGGCTCTGCACCTGGCGATCGGACTCTCTGCATGTTCGCGCCCTATTTCGTGTCGGAGACCTTTGGCCTCCCGCCGCCCGTCCCGACGGGCTGGATTCGCGGTTGGGGCGCAACCCTCATTCTGGTCACCGCGCTCTATGTTCCCGGCCTCCAGAACCCGTTGCGCTCGCGCTATCCTAACATCATGGGCCTGATCGGCCGCATCTGGATGGCGACCGTCTGGTTCGTCGTCGGCGGCGGCTTCTTCTGGTTCGGCCTGTTCGACTTCTCCTTCGCCATCATCCTCGCCTGGCTCTTCTACCGCTACTGCGTCGCGGAGCTTATGAGCCGGCCGTAGGGACGTCATTGCGAGAAGCGAAGCGACGAAGCAATCCAGGGGCCGTAGGGCGCCCGATGTTCCCCTGGATTGCTTCGCTTCGCTCGCGATGACGGCTGCGCTGTCGTCCAAATCGATGCTTAAAACGTCGGCGCCTGCGCGCCGCCGCTCACCGCCGCATTTTGCCCAGCGTCACCCATACCGGCGCGTGATCGCTGGCGCCTTCCCGTCCACGCACCGCGCGGTCCACGCCCGCATCTTTAAGCCTCGGCGCAAGCGACGGACTCAACAACAGGTGGTCAAGCCGGAGGCCGGCGTCGCGCTCCCAGCGGTGACGCATGTAATGCCAAAAAGTGTAGACGCGTTCGTTCGGATGCTTTTCGCGGATCGCGTCCGTCCACCCCTGTTCGACCAGACGCGCGAACGCTTCGCGGCTTTTCGGGTGAATCAGCGCATCATCGTCCCATGAAGTCGTCGGGTAGATGTCGAGCGGTGTCGGCGCGACGTTGAAGTCTCCACACAGAATTGCCGGGACGTCCGCCCGGAGCAATTGCCGCGCGTACTTCTCCAGCCGCTGAAACCAGGCAAGCTTGTAATCGAACTTCGGGCCGGGTTGAGGATTCCCGTTGGGCAGGTAGAGACAGCAAACGAGAACCCCGTCGACGGCGGCTTCAATGTAGCGAGCCTCTTTGTCCGCCGGATCGCCCGGAAGCGCAGCATTGGTTTCAACCGGCGCCCCGCGCCGCGACAAGATCGCGACGCCGTTCCAGGTCCTCTGTCCGCGCCACACGGCCGCGTAACCCGCAGCCTTGATCACGTCGGCGGGAAAGTCGCCATCGGCGCATTTGAGTTCCTGCAGGCACGCGACATCGGGCCTCGACGCGTTGAGCCATTCGAGCAGATTGGGCAATCGCCGGTTGACATTGTTGATGTTGAACGTCGCGATCTTCATATGCGCCTCGTCAGGGGCCGACCACGATCGGCGTCGTCTTGCGCCAGCTCATCGCCCGGAGATGAACCCGTGAATTCCATGACGGCGAAGCCGCCCTGTGGATGGGCCCCAGTTTGAGCGGGCAGCGAATTGGGTTTTCAACTTTTCTTGAGACAATCCTTCCGAAAAGCAGAAGACTGTGCTATTGTGCGTCCGTCATGACCGCACCGCGCGACAATCCAATCTGCGACCGGCGAGGGCGCCTACGGCCACCCGGTGGCCGCGCGTTTTTCACGTTTCCCATAACTCCGCGGCAGGGGGGCAGTGTGGTGGTATCAATAGCTATATCTTGTGCCTGCTGTTATTCCGCTGAGCCCGGCTCGCGCGACGGCGCGAGTCGTACATATAGCGCACCGGCCCGCGTGAGGTGGTTCTGATATTATCGCGCAGCCTTTCCACTATACCGAGCGGGCGGGCAGTGTGGTGAGAGATATACGTCGTGTCGCGCGACGGCGCCGGGCTGGCGGTCTCGTTCGGCCGCAGTTTGAGCTGCCTTACTTAGGTTGCGACCAGAGTCGTAACTTATACTTGCCAATAATTCTTATTTACTTATGTCATCTTGTTTTAATACTTACGGGCCACGACAATCTAGTTCCTCCGATGTCAAATCCGGGGACCGCGGGACATGGCTACGTTGGAAGTCCCGCCTTCTCCAGGCGGCCCTGCAACGTCTGCCGCTTTTTTAGATCGCGATAGCATTCTTTGGAGACGAAGTTTGTGAGGGTAAGGCGGGGATTTCCGGCCCTTGCCTCTTCCGCGAGCCTGTGCGCGTCGTGAGGACGGTCAAGCGCGATCAGCGCCGCGGCTCCGTAAAGACGCGAGCGATAGGTCTGAAATACAAGCCCTCCAAACGCCTCGAGCGCCTCTTGATACCGTTCGAGAGCGTAGAGAGCGACGCCGCGCTCCTCGATGCACCAGACCGGGAGGAGAGGGTCAAGCGCTTCAGCTTCGTCGAGCAGTGACAGCGAGCGCAACGGCTCTCCCACGAATGTCAATATTGCGGCGCTGCGAGCTCTTATGTAGGCGTCGGTCGGGTTCATCTCCAACGCCTTTAAGATGAGTGATTTGGCTTGATCAAAGTTGCCCTTATACAATTCGATGACGCCTAAAATGCGGTTGGCTTCCGGGTCAGAAGGGTCAAGTTCGAGCGAACGGCGACTATCCCGTTCTCCAGCATCGAGATCGAATTCCGGCAGCCACGAGGCTGCGCAAACTCTCCAAGCATACGCTGCAGCATAGTTCGGGTCGGCCTCAATCGCCTTGCTGAACCACTTAAGGGCCTCGCGGGCGTTTTCGTCAGACACTCCTCCGAGCCGATGATGATCGATCCCACGGAGCAGGCACTCGAAAGCCTCGATATTTCCGGGTGGCCTTCTACGAGCCGCGACAATACTCGCGTCTTCCATCCGTCCGACGACGGTGGCGGCGATTTTCGACACTGTTTCATCGATTATATCCAACAGATTTTCGAAGGGACGCGTAATCTTGTCACTCCACACCACTGAACCCGCCTCGGTCTCGGAAAGCGTCAGGCCAATTCGGATGGTCTTGCCAATCTTCCGAACTTGTCCGTCCAGCACATATCGGACGCGAAGCGCCTCCCCGATGAGGACTGGGTCCGGGTTCGAAGTCGCCATGGCGAAGCTGGCGCTTCGGGATGCGACACAGAGGCGCCTGAAGCGACCCAGTTCGACGATTAGCTCCTCGGTCAGTCCTTCCGCCAGGAAACGCTGATCCTCGTCACCGCTCGAGACCCGAAATGGCATGATTGCCACAGATGACGGACGCTTCCTCGCGTCACTTGAAAATCTGGTCGGTGCGGATTGAAGTCTATGCGCGCCGATTTCTCCTCGAACTTGATAAACGCGGGTCGCCTCGGACAGGTTCTTAAATCGGTGCTCGCCCAGATCGTCGAAAATAAACGGCGAGTTGCGGCGGATATGGTCGAACAGCACTCCGCTCGCCCAGACGGCACCGGGCGGAGCTGCTTGCTGCAGGCGCGCGGTCAGATTGACGCCGTCTCCGACGAGATCGTCGCCATCAACAGCCACGTCCGCAAGATGGACGCCAAAGCGCATCTTCAACGGTTCAACGTCAGACCCGTCGACGCCCGCAAGCGCTGTCCCTATCTCGACGGCGCAACGCAGCGCATTGATCGGGCTTGGAAACTCGGCCAGCGACGCGTCGCCGGCCCTGTTGAATATCCTGCCGTCGAGCGAGACGACTTTCTCCGCAATGAGGGTCTGGCAGGTCGCGAGGCGCGCAATGGTCTTCTCTTCCGACTTCTCCATCATCGCGGAGTAGCCGACGATATCGCCAACCATTATCGCCGCCATTCGACGCTTCATGGGAAAGCTTGCTTGTATACGGAGCGTTTGCCGACTTCATGTTGTCGCGTTTAGGCTGGGGAAGCAAGTTCAAGACGGACACGCCTCGTGAACTCAGGGGTCGAAGCCAAATTCAGCGGCCTAGGGTCAAGGACCGCTTCGTGGTTGCCGCATTCCGCAATGCTGATCAGCGCAAACTCCGAGGTCCACAGCCGCGATCTCCGACGTCCGCTAGTGTCGACTCCGCCGATTGATGTGTCGGACGGTCTTTGACCGCTAGCGCGTGAGACCAGCGCCTCGCCCAGGCTGAATTATGCGCATCGTCCCGCCGCCACGCTTTTTCAATTCACGATAATTGCAGCGATACAAATGCGAAGGCGATGCCAAGTGCGAACGCGATGCCAATGCGAAAGGCGATGCGAAGGCGATACCAATGCGAAGGCGATGCCCTCAAAAAAATGCGGAAAATAAATTGTTGCAAAAGGAACTCGGTAGCGCGTTAGCGCAATTAAGAACCAATCTCCGAATGGGTGCGATGCCGCCAATGCGGAAGCGATGCGATCGTAATACGATCTTGGACGCATAGTCACATTACTAATAGAATACAGTCCGAATATATCGACGATATATAGGCCAGTTAGTTCTTATGCAAACCAAATTACGACCAGCGCAATCTTGATCTGAGCGTATTTTTACTGTTGACGAAGGCCGAGCGGCGTGCCTATCTTGAAAGCACAGTCTTAACGGAGGTAACTATGGAATTCTGCGCGGCCCCGCTTCCAGACGACGCTCAGGAGAGCCGCGTTGTGGTCAGCGCGAGAGTGGACAGCGCCGTGTTGGCGGAGGCCGCCGCCGCCGCGAACAGGCGGGGAGTGTCCATCTCGGCCTTCATCAGAGAGACCCTATGGGCGCTCGCGCCCACGTGCCCAGCTCAGGTCAGGAAGAGAATGAAAAGCCGCCCGCGCCTGCGCGGCCAGCGTCTCGTCGTCGTCAGCGCCAAGCTTGACGATGCCCTGCTGAGTGCGGTCGAAGCCGCCGCGGAGGAGCGGGGCGTCTCGCTTTCCGCCTTCATCAGCGACGCGCTTTCGGCGCGCGCCGGAAATTTAAATCGAGAGGCCGCGTAAGAAAAAGCCCCCGCGATTGGCCGTCGCGGGGGCTCGATTTCTACACGTCTAGGGCGAACCGAATGTCAACCTTCCACAGCCAACGAAACGGATCATCCCGATGTCAGATTAGTACAGCGAGACAGGCCGTAGCGCAATCTAAAAGCGCGCCTGCTTCCGGCTTTTTCGCAGACAAACACGACCCGAGGCGAGATGTAAGCGAGCCGTCGCAACCGCCTCGCGACTACACTCAACGCCCGGACCTCATCGAAGTTTGCCTCGATATTCTCGCCGGGCGTCTAAGGCCGCGCCGGACGGATCCGGCTGCTTCACGGTTCTTTCCGTCGCGCATCCCGACTTCCAGGAAGCCGTGTGTTATTCCGCGCAACTTCCGTTTGCCGTCGGCGCGGGCCAAAAAGTGCGCGTTCTCGGCAAGCGAGGGGAATATCACGGCAAGCCGCAAATCATATTCCGGCCGGGCGATATACAGCTGGTTTTCGAGCCCGCCGATAATCCCGATCTCGTGTCCATTGACGTTACGGTCGGGCGCGTATCCGTGCAAAACGCCGGCCGGACATGGAAGGCGTTCAAGATTTCGGCCGGCGGTTATGAGAGCGCCTCGGGCGAAATCCCTTTCGACGTTCATGACGGACAGCGGCTTCGGCTCCGTGGCTTTGAGGGCGTTTACAATGGGAAACCGCAGCTGCTCGTCGTCCAGGCCGAGCCGTTGCCCGTGGAATACGCGGACGATCGCCGCCGCATATTCGGACAGAACAAAATCCCAGCGCGCTATTTTGACGACCTTGTCGCTGCCTTCGGCTCGGACTTCCCTGCCCGGATAAGCGCGAATCCCGACCTCATCGCCTCGGCGTTGCCAAGAATAAAATCCGCAATGCGCGCGAAAATCGCGGATGCATGCGGGCGCATTGAAGCGCAGGACGCGTTTCCCGCGGCGTTGCGCAAGTGCGGCGTCGCCGAGCTGACGATCGGCGCCCTTGTCGTCAAGCATCCTGACGGCCTGGCAAGGCTGACAGCCTACGATCTCATTGACTACCGCTTGTTGGATGAAAACCGGCCGCGCGGACCGCGCCGCGGCTTAACCGGCGGCGAGGCCGATAAGTTAGCGCAGTCCGAATATGCGCTCTCGTTCCGCCCCTTCGATCCCCAGAGTCTCGAACGCGCTCGCGGTCACGTCGAGCATCTGGCGCGCGAACGTATCGAATTGCGCGGCGACATCGGCGCGTCGATCTCGCGTATCGTCGGCGATCTGGAAAGGCGCTTCGCGCTCAACAAGACCGTATCGCAAAAGGCCATCGCCCTATTGGCTGAGGAACTGGTCTTCAGAATAGACCCAGCGGACCCCGATCATCTGTGGCTTGCCTCGGAAGCGCGAGCCGAGGCGGCAATTGCGAACATCGTTCGTGCACGTCTTACCCAAGGTGCCGGACGAGTCCCTTCGCGTCGCGTCGCCAGGCGCGTGACTCTGTTCCCCGGCGCCGACGCTCCCCGCCCCATCGAACTGACCGATGCGCAACGGGCCGCAGCGAAGTTGGCGCTCGAAAGTCGGATATCGATCATCTGCGGCCCGCCCGGTGTTGGAAAAACCAGTGTCCTAACCTCGCTCGTCAAGCTTGGCGGCGACCGGGTCGGGATCACGGCCCTCGCGGCGGCGGCCGTTCAACGCGCGAAAGACATCACCGGCGGCCGAGCGGGGACCGTGGCGTCTTTGACCACGGATGTGCCGCGCTGGGGCGATTTGCGTCTTTGCGCCCGACCAGATCGGCTGCGCGGCGTTGACACGCTCATTCTTGACGAGGCTTCGATGATCGGAAGCCGCCAACTGGCGACGATCCTAAGAGGATGCGACGAGGCACGCGTCGCGCGCGTCGTATTATGTGGCGACCCCGACCAACTCCCACCGATCCAAAGCGGCTCGCCCTTCGCCGATATGCTCCGGTCGGGCGTCATTCCGACCTCGCGGCTCGTGCAGATATTTCGCTCAGAGGCCGGCTCCGCGGTTCAAAACCTTGTTGAGGCGGTGCGCAGCGGCGAGTTCGCCGCCTTACTCTCCCAATGCGGGCCGGAGTTTCCCGACTTCGGCGAGGGCGTCGAATTTCTGTCCGGCGACAGGGGCAATGCAGACGCAATCTGCGCCAAGTATCTCGAGCTTGCCGGCTTCTTTGGCGAGCCCGACATAGCGGTGCTCTCGCCGTTCAAGTCCGACGACTTCGGCGTCCATGCCCTAAACGCGCGCCTGCGCGCCGCGCTCGGGTTCGACACCGCGGCCCCGCGCGTCGGCGAGATTGTCATGTGCATTGAAAACGCCGACGCAAACGGCGACGGATTTCGCCTTGCTAAACGGCATGCGCCTCATGGTGGTGGATTTCGACGGCAAGTCCCTCGTTCTCCGCCACGTATCTTCCGGCGAAACGAAAAACGTCCCCTACCGGCCGCACCCGCACGGGCCGGCTGAAATCAATCGTTTGGGGCCGCGCGGCCACGGTGCACAAATATCAGGGCTCCGAGGCGGCGGCGGTCATCATGGTCATACCGCCGGACGCGTTGCGCCTGATCGAAAAAGAACCGCACATCTTCGACGCCGCGAACTTCTATACCGGCGTGAGCCGAGCCAAGAAACGCGTCGCCATCATGGGCGCGCTCGATCAATTGCCGGCGCTCCTGAAGCATGGAACGCGGAAGCGGATCACAACGCTCGAGCGCGCCCTGAGGGAGGCGCGTCATGGCTAAACTTCGCTTCCCAAGGATTTTCAGCTCGCGCACACGAGCTCGCCTAGAACGCCGCCCCAGCGCCGACTTTCGCCCGGCGACCAAAGCCGAGTTGAAGCGGATGGGCTTCTCGATAGGGTCTCAGAGGCTTGTCGAGCGGAGCGCCAAGCGCGTCAGCAAGAACACGCCGTCCCTCTCGCGACGCGAGTACCTCAAGAAGCGCGGGTTCGAGACGGCCGGCGTGAGGCTATCCCTGGAACAGCTCGCCGAACGCCGCCGCACCGGCGAGATTGCCTACCGCACGGCCGCGGCCGCGGAGCAAGCAGGAAAGCAGCGAGAGACGCGTCGCCGCGTCGCCTTATCGAGGCCGCGATGCGGGCGCCGCCGCCATTCACGCCGGCAGCGCGCCGGCCAGTCAGTTTGAGGCGAGGGCGTGCGCTCGCTTACACGCATTCCCGAAGCGCCGCGACAGGTGAAAGCGGCGTTGCGCGACAAGATCATTCACCAGCGGTTTGTTGAAAACGGGACGTGGCAACACGTCCAGGACTGGCTCAGGGCCCACGGCCAAGACGAGCTTGCCGACCTCTTCCGGCATAGCGGCCCGTCCACGCCAGGCGCGGGGATCATCCTGTGAGCGCGGAACCAGCGCTCCCTGCCATTCCGACTGGAAATCATCTCCATCGAAGCTGCCATTGCCGTCGGCCTCATAATACGTTGTTGCCGCCGCCCAGCTCACGAAAGCCGGCTTCTCGGTTTGGCCGATCGATCCCGACGATAGCGATGGCTTCGAGGCCATGACTCGGGCGCAGAAGAAGTGGGCAGCGAAGGAGCGCCAAAAGGAAGCCCATAGGAAATTCAGGGCGAAACCTGAGATCAGGCGCAAGCGGGCGGAAGTCGCACGTCGCTGGCGGGAGCAGAACCACGCCAGACAGCCTGGCCCAGCCTTGGCTTCAACGGCGCGCGTTGCTGCGAAACGCGTATTATCATCGCCCCTTCGTCGCGATCGACAGCGAGGGCATGAATTGTCCCGGCAATGACGTCGTCTACAATGGTGTCGCTTACCCGGATCACCGAACGTTTTTATGGGGCGCGGCCGGCGTCATACGGATTACCGAACCCTCGGCCGAAAAACCCGCACGGCGAGTTTTGGGATCTGCCGCTGCATTGGCTCGGTCATGACGACAAGCGGCCGCTGACCCTTGTCGAAATTCTCGACTGGCTGACCGCAGCTGCCGGAAAAATATGGGGTCGGCGACCTTCATTTCATTTCGGATTCAATTACGACGTGACGATGATCCTCCAGGCCGTCGCGGACTATATGCCGACGCTGGCCTACCGAAAGGTCTATGAGATCTGCAAAAAGGAAAGGCTTGGCTCGGACGGGGCGATCAAGGTCAAAGGCCACGTCTTCGTTGGCGACTACGCGATTGATTGGATCAAGGGCAAAAGGCTGGTCGTCAAAAAGTTTCGCGACCGAGACAATCCGAAAGCCGGCTTCATCCGTCGCATCACGGTCTATGACCTCCACGGCTTCTATCAATCGAGCTTCGTCAAGGTCATGAAGAGCCTTGAAAAGCTGGGGCTCGCGACGGCGGAGGAAGTCGCGACGATTGAGCGCGATAAGGCGCGCCGGCAGAATTTCGATCAAGTCCCGCTCGGCGAGATCAAGACCTACACCGAATTGGAGCTGCGCAAGCTGTCGCTGGCGGCGATCAAGCTGCGCGATGGGTTCGATTACATGGGCATTCGCCTCGGCTCATGGAGCGGCGCGGGGGCGGCGGCGGCGGCGCTCATTCACGCCCGCGGCGTGTCGGAGCATTACGCCGGCTGGGTCAACAAGCGCGACCCTTCGCCCGAGCAATTGATCGCGCACGCGGCCTATTTCGGCGGCCATATTGAAATGCTTAAACAAGGGTATTCCGACGCGGGCGCGTTCGTCTATGACCTGAGGAGCGCCTATCCCGACGAGATGCAACACCTACCCTCGATGATCAACGGGCGCGTCCGCCATTGGAACATCAAAGACAATCCCACCGGGCTCGACTGGCGCGAGGTCGAGACGTCAAGCAAGATTTCCGCGTTTTTCATTCGCTGGCGTTTGCCGACGTTTCTATGTGGACCGGACGAGCGGCGAGGTCCGCGGCGTCCCCTTCTTTCCGCTGCCATACAGGCTCAAGGGCGGCGGCATCCTGTTTTGCTCCGAAGGGTCCGGCTGGTACATGCGCGACGAAGCGATTGCAGCCAAGCGATACTTGGAGACTTTCGTCGAGCTTGGCCTGCCGGGCGTCGGAGCGGACGGCCTGCCATGCGACATCGCGCCGGATGTGGCGAAAAAGATCGCCCCTTGCCTCGGGTTCAAACGCCTGCCGCGCCGCGCGAAGGATCACGGCCTCAATCTCCTGATCACGGAGGCGGCGTTCTTTGAGGCCGACGAGACCCAGCCGCGCCCCTACGCCTTCATTCCCGAATTGTACGACGAACGCGCCCGGCTGCGCCGAGAGGAGCCGGGGAACGTAGCCGAGCAGAACATCAAGCTCACGCTGAACTCGCTGTCGGGCAAGGCGGCCCAATCCGTCGGCGGGAACGAGAGCAGCCCCGCCGAGAACCGCATGCCCCTGGTACGCCGCGGCGACGACGGCCGGCACGCGGCGGCGCGTCATGGAGGCGGCGCTGCAAAACCCGCATGCCATCGTCCAGTTCTCTACCGACGGGGTCGTGTCGCTCGCGCCTCTCGATCTGGACATCGGCGAAGGGCTCGGCCAGTGGGAAGCGAAACGAGTGGCGCCGGGCACGCCTTCGGTCTTTCTCCAAAGCGGGCTCTATACATACCGCACCGAGGACGACCAGCTTCCGACCGTCAAGACGCGCGGCATGAAGCGTAACTACCAAACGCAGGAAGAATGGCTGTTGAAACTCGTGCCGGCGGCGTGGCGCAAGCCCTCAGACCCGAACGACCGCAAGCACATGGCCAGAGCTCAAAATCGAACAGAGTGAATTCATGACCGCGGGGAGCGCCGTTGCTGGCCGCGCCAGGTTCAAAGTCATAGGCCGATGGGCGAAGCGACCGCGCACGATCGACGTGCACATTCCCGGGCTCAAACGGCGGCTGAACGCGCTCCGGCCCGAATTGTATTACGGCACCGACGAACGTCCGGCGCGGCGCTGTTTCGAGTTGGTGGAGACCCTGCCGGCGCAGAACCCAACGCCCAACGGATATTTCACCCCGAGCAAGCCGGCGCGGCCGAAATGGCTGGAGACCGGCGAAATCGCGTTCACGAATGAATTCGCGGCGGAAGAGGATATGGAAACCGGGCAGATCATCGAGGCCACGTAACGGCGTTCGTGCGACGTGTGCAGGTGGAATGCACTTGCTTCCGACCCGGGTCGGCCGACGTGAAGCGGATATTGCGGATGGCGGGCTGGAACGTCTCAGTTGGCCGGATTGGGGTCGTTCTCACCTCGCTGTCGCACCCTGATTTCCGCTCATTGCGGAACGCCGAGGGTCGGCTTGCTGACGCGACCCGCTAGTCAGATTCGTCACCCCGCTCTTTCAGCGCTTCTTTGAAAAACTCGATGATACGGCTCTCGTACGCGTAGTAGGGCTTACGGCTGGCCAAAGGGTCGAGGGCTAGGAGCGCGGCCGTAAGTACTCCGGCGTCGGCCAAAGCTCGCAGCACGGCTTGCTTCAGTCGGTCGGCGTGCAGTCCGGCGTTAAACTCCTCTATAAGCCGATCCGCCTCGCCGCCAAGGGCGGACAGCCGGCCGGCGTCGCTGCCAACATTGTCCGCAATGTAAGCCCAGATACGGTTGCGATATTCGGCGCGCCCGACTTTGCGCCCATTGTAGGCTCCCGCGCGTGGAGGAAAGAGAACGTCCGCGAGCTGCTCCAAGTACCTCCGCCCGGACGTCGCCGCCTGAGCGACATCCTCAACGGTTTGAGCTTGACCGAGTGCTCGGACTGCCGCGCCGAGCGCATTGAACAGCGAGGGATTCAGATCCGCCAGAACCATAACGAGCTGCGAGGCGTCGTCGTCGCCGCCAGGCATCAACGGCGCGACGGTATCGCGGAACGCAGCGACGCGCCTGAAGTGCTCAAGCGTGTCGAACTCGTCGAAGATGGTCTTGTGAGCGCCTCGATCCTCCCAATCAACATCGCTGAAGCCGACTTGGCGCATGGCCTCGGGCTCGTAGTCGTCTCGTGCGTCTTCTTCGCTCATGGTGTAGAAGACGCGACAAGTGGTGCCTTCGATGCGGTACAATTCGACCATCGAATTTCGAAAGAGCACCAAGTGGGGGCCGTAAGCGAAGTCTACCTCCAAGAGGCCGAGGTAGCTTTCCTCCGGCTTAAGCGCCTCGTGGAGGGCTAAGGCGATTTCTCGGGTCATGTTCTCGAACGTGAGCGCATAGACGGTCGCCTTTCGAAACGTTGCGCGCAGCCGATCGAGCAGCAATTCTGACCACTTGCCCGCGAAATAGACCCGCTCGGTTAGAGCATCGTATTCCGCCCATGTCTTCACGTTGCCATAGATGAGGACATCCCCCACGGCGACCTTCATGTGACGGTTGGAAGCTTGGACGATCCCAAGGTGGAAAACGGTGTTGCGGATCGGATCGCCGTAGACGCCGTCGTATTTCGGATCGTCTGAGTTGAAGAGTAAGGCGACGTTCATTAGGAGCCTCAAAACACCTCGATATGGCCCGATGCCAGGACAAATTTCATTGACTGAGCGTCGGCGTCGGAACGTCCGCGCTTTGGCTACGTGCCGGTGTCCAATCGCGGCCGTGGCCCTCGGCTCTTTGGGTGAAGCGCGACCCCAGCCGTCCGCTGGCGCAAGGTCCTGGCCGTCCGGACGTTAAGTGGACCCCTCGGATCGCAGCAGCCCGCTACCGGGAATGGTCGTGTGCATCGATATCGACAAACATGGGCAACCCGACGCTTTTCGTTTTCGGCGCATCGATCACGGGAATGAGCAAGCGCTCTGGTTTGACAAGAGGTGCAAGTTCGGGCGCGTCGAGGGCGGCCGATATGATGCCGTAGATAACCCCGCTAAGATGGATGTTGACCTTGTTCAGGTCTGCCAACGCGATTTTGACGCCTTTTTGCATGCGTTCGATTTGCGACATGTTGGATGTGTCGCCAGATTTGTCGGCGATCATTGCAAAGACCGTTCGGAAGACGAGCGACGACCCTAGATAATAGAGCCGTTGATGGGGTGCTGCGCGAGATAGACACGGCGCTCCTCGTCTGAAACATCGATGACGGCTTCGTCAACGTCCAAGTCCTTATCGTAGTGAAAAGAGGTCTTGTCGCGAATGATGCTGAGCACCGGGTCTCTCGATGAAAAATAGTTGCGCAGCCACACTAGGTCTTCCTTGTGGGCGTCGTTCAGAGCGGCGATAGCCGGGTCCACGGGGTTCGATTTTAGAAAGCGCAGATAAAGCATTTTCCAGGTTTCGCAGAGTTTCCCCGCCAAAAGCTGCATCACCGTCCACATTTGAACGCCGTGGGCGTGATTGTGCAGTTCTCCTTCGCCCACGTCATTTAGGCTGAAAGCGAGGAGCCGATTCAACACGGACAGTTCGTTGTGGACGTGCATGCACACGGCGATCTGATTGCGCCGCTTCTTCGGGAAGGGCCTTGAGTGCCGCCTCGTCGATTTCCTTCAGGCAGATATAAAACTCGTGGGGCATCTTGCCTCAGTTCCCCTTCGCGGGTGGAGGGCCGATGTAGGGCGGCCCGTCAGGGAAAAATAGGATGCGCTGCCAGTGCGCCGGCATCGTTCGACCGGCATTTACCTGATCGAACGGCCGAAACAAAGTCCAGTCCCGCCGACCAAAGCGGGTCTTCGGGTTATTCAGCTCCTTGTAGGCATGCTGCTGCGTGGCGTATCCGTCCTTGATAGACGTTGGCGCTACATAGAACTTGATTGATACAATCCGCTGGGATTGGCGAAAAAGCTCGTTGGCCTGTTCGATGGTCGTCTCGACAAAATCGGACTCGTCCATCCAGTGCGCGGGCATCTTGGCGAAGATCATGCCGGGCTTGTCGGAAGGCAACTTCTGGCGTGCCTTTTCCAGCTTGTTGGAGATTGCCTTCTCCTTCATATCGCTGCGCTCCATGGCACACTTCGCGTCGGCGCAGACGACAAGTCCATCTGGGAAAGTTATCTCCGCGTCGTAGTCTTTCCCCTTGACACCTTGAGGCTTGATATAGCGAAAGGCCACGTGGTTCAGGAATAGCATGCGTCCCAAATCGAGCTCTGCCGCCGTCGCCTCGACATGGCCCTCTTTCATCCTCTGGACGACGCCGTCGAAGTTCTCGATGTGTTGGAGGTTATAGATACACTCGGCCAGATCAATGACACGAAGCGCCGCCACATCCATCGTGTCCTGGTTGGTCTCGTCGATTTGCAGGTAGCCTGGATTTTCCAGGTGACGCTCAACCCAGTCGCGCCCGAAGAAGTGATTGAGCACCCCGAACGCTAGAAAAAGGCACCTATTCTGCGGCGTGTGATGCGCCTTGGCTGGGAAACTTGCATAGGCCGCGTGCAGCATCGGAAGGGTGACGCGAACCAGCGGGTTGGGAGTCACGGGTGCAGGTCTCCGAAATCAAGGCCATTAGCCGCCATGTCGTCGAGCGATACGCCATCGTCACCCAATAGCCAAACCCTCCAAAGCGATGCGACGAGCTGCACTCGAAAAGTGTATTTGGAGCCGGAGTCGTAGGTGCTAATACGAGCGGACCGCCGCGGCGCTACCAACGCCGCGACGGCCCTAACCGCCCCGTCTGTCACAGCAGAAGGAACGGCTGCCATGCCGCATATACGCCCGGATTACGCCGAGCAATCGGCGACCATTGCTCCCCCACAACGTCGCCTCAAGCCCAACAGCGTCGCCGTCAGGTTGACGAGCGATGTCTTGCTGCTGCGCAGCGCCGGCTCGTCCCGCCGCGCCATCGCTGCCGCGCTCAATCTCAGTCAGCGCAGGGTCCAAACTATTTTGGACGGTTCCGCGCTGGTCGTGCCTAGCCGACGCGGACCATTCGAGATGCGCGAACGCGACGCCGACTACGCGAGCCTCGATGCGGCGTTACGAGCAGGCTCGACGATGCGTGCCGAGCACCAGAATTATGCAACCCGTTGTCCTGCGCCATATTCGTACTCGTATTTCTGGCGTCGATTTGCTGATTGGCTTGATGCCCAGCCCGACGCACCGAGCGCCTACCGACAGGTCCCCCGCCGCGCCCTGGGTGCGTCATCCGAAGCTAATAGGGGCTTGCCTGCGGCCTCTGCGAAGGCCGCCATCCAATCAGGAGCGCCCAAGGACGATGACCGTTCCGCGGGCTTCCCCGACATGCCTTTGGCCGGCCTCTGCAGGGTCGGCTCGGGTCGCGCCATGATTCCGCACGAGAAAGTCCCCTCGACCATTCCACTCGGATCGGAAATTCACGCCTCACCGACGAACACATCCGACGCGCTGCCGATGGCCACAGGCAACGAGCTTGCGGTCGGCGCGCCCTTAGAGGGAGGTTTATTGTTTATCTCCGAACCGGACACAGCGCTGCAAATACGCAAGGGCGCGCTCTGTGTTCGGTACCGCGATGGCCTCGAAAGAACCTTTCCGCGGGGGCGCCATCGCGTCCGTTCCATCATCCTCGCCTCGCCCGGGGCGAACGTGACCATCGAGGCCATGCGCTTCGCCGTCGATGAGGGCATCACAATCTTCGTCATGCACCGGGCCGGCGAAGCACTCGCGGTCTTGACCGACGCGCCGACCGTGGATGCCAGCGCCCATGCTCTTGAACTTCGGCGCGCGCAATTGGCCGCGACCCTAAGACAAAGGCTGGAGGTCGCGCGGGCGATTTTAACGATGAAGATACAGGCCTGCGAATTATCGGAGCACGAGACGCAAGAGGCGCTGCGGAATGTTGCCTATGCGCGCGACCATGCTGACTTGTTGATCGCCGAGGCTCAGACCGCAAGGGTCTATTGGAGGCGATATGTCGGTTTCAGACCTCGACTGACAGACCGCTGCCCCACTGCATGGTCAGTCTTCCGCGGCCGATTGGAAAAGCGCGGCGGACAGCTAGTCCCACGTTGGGCGCGCACGCCTTGCAACGCGGCTCTCAACTATGGATATGCCGTCACACTCGGAAACTGCACGCGTGCACTTGTCGGGCTCGGACTCGATCCGTCGTTCGGTTTTCTCCACCATGCCGACGCACCGGGCAGATTGAGCTTGAGTTACGATGTGATCGAGCTTTTGCGGCCGCGGGTTGACGCCTGCGTGTTTCGATTCTTGAAGAGCCGGCCCTTCGACCGCAAAGAGTTTGTCGAGAACGGCTCTCAGGTCCTCTTAGGATCAAAGATTGCGCGCGAAGTCGCCTTGCACGTGTTGGGGGAGGTTCCGCGGAGCGAGTGTGAAGAGGCCGCGCGGCGGGTTGCACAATGTATTCTCAAGCTGGCATCTGGCGGTGGACGGCCTGTCAGCGTCAGTTCTTCGAACCTCTAAACCTCTTGCTCTTGACCACGTGATGGGCGGCGACTAAAACCGCGATCGACACGTATTTCTGTGCCGCCACCCGTTTGAGCAGTGCGTTAAACGAACACGATTATACTCATAGCGAGCTCTATCCACCGAAAGCCGGGGCGCGTTTTATGGCGCAGTGTCGTCGTTGAGGTAGTCAAATGACGCTAGGAATTGACTTAGCAACTGGCGTTGCAGCCAGTTTCCTATACGAAGGCATCAAGAGATGCCAAGGAGGCTTGTCATTCGCTTTGGACCGTCGTCACAAGATCGACTCCGCCTTGACATCCAAGCTTCCTTTTGATCGAAAGGCGCTATCTAAACCACCCACCGATCCAAAGGTCTTGAAAGCAATCGAAGACCTCGCTCTCGTAATTGGAAACTCCCAAGGTAAGTTTGACGAAAACGTCGCACAATTCCTTCGCGAGATCGAAAAAAGCGTCCTTCCCGAAGCCATGTTGCGCGCGATCCTATCCGACAGCGACGTCAATGATATATATCCTGCTTTCGAAACTTTGCATCGCTCGTTCGGCCGTAAATTACCATTTGACGCCAAGCCATTCTTTGAGGCTTTATCGACGGCAATTCAATTGCGCGCCAACCTCGAATTGAAGGACAATCGAGGTCTGTACGAGTTTATGACTGCCCAAAATAAGAAATTAGAACACTATTTCCAATTGGTTCTAAGAGCACTAAGTAGTCCGACTTCCAACATCCAGCTATCGTTCGACGAATTAAATGAATTACGATTAAAACTTGCGCGTTCCATTGAGAACTCTAATCGATATTTATCTGTTGAAACACAACAGGGCACGAAACGCGTAAACATTCGCAGTCTTGTTGTTCCGGCGCGACTTTTACCGACGCTAGTAGAGGAGGGAAAGCGACAACCACTTCATTCCGATGATCAAATTAGTATGTCCTTTATTAACTTTAAGGGCAGTGTCGGCAGAGTAGTTATCCTAGGTGACCCCGGCGGAGGAAAATCGACGCTTTCCCAGATGCTCTGCTACGATTTAGCGAGCGCAATATCCCTTGACGACGAACATTTAGGACAAGATGCTATAGACCCCTCTACGCTGAAATTGCCTCTGAAAATTGTGTTACGGGCCTTCGAAAAGAGGCAAAAAGCCGATCCGGGTTATGACCTGTTGGACTACCTGGTAGATGACTTAAAAACGGTGCTTGACGGCAACGTCGAGTTGACAAAAACGTTACTTACCCAGTTACTGAATATTGGCTCAGCGCTTCTGTTATTTGACGGCTTAGACGAAATTTTAGACATCAATTCGCGACGACAAATAGTTGAGTGCATCGAGAAATTTGTATCAACATACGCGGCTTGCCCGGCAATGGTTACATCTAGATTCGTGGGATATCGCGACGCGCCCATGAGCGATGAGTATTTACTTTTGGAGCTCGCACGATTTGATGTTGAAGAAGTGAAAACATTCGCCTATCGATTGATTAAGACCGTGAATAACGACAAAAAGGAAAAGGCTGAGGCGGCCGCGAAGAAATTCATATCGCAAACTAAAAACGTGGGGGGCGATATTCGTGAAAACCCGTTGATGCTTGGTTTAATGGTGTATTTATTTATATATAAGGGAGAAGTACCGGCTTTGAGGCCTGAGATATATAAGGAGTGTGCCACCCTTATGTTTGAGCGGTGGGACCAGAGGCGGGATATAATTGTTGAGATCCCGGGGGATATTGACTTACTTGACGTGTTCGCATTCCTGGCAAGCCGGATTTTCGGTTCCGCGGAGACTGAGGACAGCGTCAGTAAGGATTGGTTGCTAGACGCACTCAAGGTATTTTTTGAAGATTGGTACGTCGATAAACCGAAAGCGCTCAGAGCAGCCCGCTCTCTCGTTGGGTTTGTAACGGGGCGCGCATGGGTTATGTCCGAGGTCGGGCCGAACGTTTTCAAATTTACTCACAGGACGTTTCTTGAGTATTTTTTTGCGAGGTATCTTAATTCGATAAGCGTAAGTGTATCTGCCTTAATTAAAGACAGGCTTTTGGAAAGAGTAATACGATCGGAGTGGGATGTAATTGTGCATTTGGCGCTGCACTCCGCCGTCTATCGTGACGTAGGTAAAATGGCGCAGGCCGCGGAAACGCTCCTTGAAATTATGCGAGATGGAACCGTTCAAATATCAGGCCAAGGCGCTTTACTCACGTTTTGTTCTCAATCGCTTGAGTATTTATTGCTGCCAGAAGTGAAGTATGTGGAAATATCTAGAGAGATACTGGAGAGAATCATAAGATTTGGCGCGAGTAATACACCTCAGGCAATTTCCGTCTTAGATGTTTT
Source organism: uncultured Alphaproteobacteria bacterium (assembly GCA_963783175.1). Taxonomy (GTDB): domain Bacteria; phylum Pseudomonadota; class Alphaproteobacteria; order Rhizobiales; family Beijerinckiaceae; genus Roseiarcus. The sequence goes on along the minus strand of CAWANG010000016.1, from coordinate 34,696 downwards.
GTTGGAAAGCACGTTAAAGCGAAAGGAATTGATTCAGCCGCAGTTGGCGGACTTGATCAAGAAAAGTATGAACAGTGTCGGCTCACCGGAGAGACAATTTGTTAGTTTTGCATGCGCCGAACATTCGATTGGTTCGGCGGCTTTCCGACGCATGAATCTTGGGTATCGGTATCAGTACGTCGCGAGCCCGGCTGGATTATATTTCAAATCGACAGTGGAAAGTATGGAGGCAGCGAATTTTGTAAGGGGAAAAGTGAGTGTGAACGACGCAATGTTATTTCTTTTGCTTTACCGAAAGAGGCGGGTCGAACTCTTGAAGATTAAAGGACTTGAGTGCCTCTTTGGACACGTTCATGCTCACGCAGTAGACGAAGTGTTTTGTGTGATTTTCGACTTTGTGGCTGAAGCGATAACGTATCGTACCCCGAAGTCAAAGGGTGAGAGGTCGGACATCGTCGAACTTGTTATTTACCTGAGCAATCTGCTGGCGGAACGTGACGTGGGTGGCCTGGTCGTGAGGGGAACAAAAATTTACGGGCGGATCGACGCCGAGGACGTTGTTAGGGACATTTACCTCTTTGTATGCGAGGGAAGGCGGACGTTTGAGGAGCTGGGTGTCGCTGTTCGATGCATGATCTTGTTCGGCTATTTCCATGATTTAAATTGGTCGCTTCCCTCCGGCAGAAAAGACACTGTCGATAGCCGCCGTTTTGCCATAAACCCTCGCAGTTCTCGAAACGACGGCGCGGAGACCCGGACCAAACTGGAATATTACATGCCTGAGGGGGCCATGGACAAAATGCTAGCCTTTTGCCGGGAGGTGCCTCTAATCGATGTTGTGAACGATTGGAACCGAGGGACAACCAATTTTCTCGTCAAGAAATAGGTAGCGACACTGTGTGCCCCGCCCGGGACGGGACGCGACTCCCGGAGCGAACAACTACGACTGCGTCAGGCGAGCGGCACTTGCACGAGGGTCGGGCACAAGATCTAGCGATTGATACCACCACACTGCCCCCCATAACTCCGCGGCAAAGAAAGAAAAAAAGGCCTTGGGGGTCAGTGCAACCCATTGAAAAGGCTCGATTTCGGACAAGAGAATCCAAGGAAATCCAAGCCTTTTTTCTTCGATTTTTTGGCTGGATTTGGCTGGGCTTTGTTGGTTTTGGGTAAATTTGGGGTTGGTTTGGATAAATACATAAACCGCCTCATCCCTTCTTGTGCCTGGCCCGGAAGGCCTTGGCCCAGCCGGCCCTCGCCTCCTGCCGGCCGCGCGCCACCGCGAGCGCGTCGGCCTCGACCGGCTTGGTGATGACCGAGCCGGAGCCGACATAGGCGCCCTCTCCGATCGTCACCGGGGCGACCAGGGCCGAGTTCGAGCCGATGAAGGCGCCGGCGCCGATGTCGGTCTTGTGCTTGGCGAAGCCGTCATAGTTGCAGATGATGGTTCCAGCGCCGATGTTGGCGTTCGCCCCGACCCGCGCGTCGCCGATATAGGTCAGGTGATTGACCTTCGCGCCTTCCTCGATCCTCGCCTGCTTGATCTCGACGAAATTGCCGATCCGGGCGCTGGCGGCGATGTCCGCCCCTGGCCTCAAGCGTGCGAACGGACCGACAATGGCGCCCCCCGCGACCCGCGCGCCCTCGAGATGCGAGAAGGCGCGGATCACCGCGCCATCCTCGATCCTCACTCCACGGCCGATCACGACATGGGGCTCGATGAGGACGTCGCGTCCTATTTTGGCGTCATACGCCAGGAACACCGTATCGGGGGCGATAAGCGTCGCGCCCTCGGCCATCGCGCGGCGGCGCAGCCGGTCCTGCAGCGCCGCCTCGGCTCGGGCGAGCTGCGCCCGGTCGTTGACCCCCATCACCTCCTCCTCGTCGGCGGTCAGCGCCCGCGCGACAAGGCCCTGCGCGTTGGCGATCTCGACGATGTCGGTGAGGTAATATTCCCTCTGGGCATTATCGGGCGTCACCGCGTCCAAGAGCTTCAGCGCTTCCGTCCCGCTGAAGGCGATCGGTCCGGCGTTGCTGAGGCGCGAAGCCCGCTCATCGGGGCTCGCGTCCTTATGCTCGCGAATCGCGATCAGGCGTCCGCCGCGCTCGATCAGCCGCCCGTACCCGGTCGGATCGCCGGCCTCGAAGCCCAGGGCGGCCACATCCGCGCCTCGGGCGAGCTCGGCGCGCAGCGCCGCGAGAGTTGCGGGCTTGATGAGCGGAATATCGGCGTAAAGGACGGCAATGTCGTCGTAGCCTTGCGCGATCAGTCCACGCGCGGCGAGAACGGCGTCGGCGGTGCCCCGCCGCTCGCTCTGAACGACCACTTTCGCCCCCGGCGCGACTTTCAGCGCTTCGGCCGCGACGCTGTCGCGATCGGGCGCGACGACGACGGCAATGTCGCCCGCCGCGCCCTCAAGCGCGGCCGAGAGGGTGTGCCCCAGCATCGAGCGGCCGGCGAGCTCGTGCAGCACCTTGGGCCGGGCCGAGCGCATGCGCACCCCTTCGCCGGCGGCAAGGACGATGGTCAGACAGCGGCGGGCGTTGGCGGTCATGGGCCGTTTGCTCTCTCGTCAAGGCGCCCTTCGCGAAGCGGAGTTCGGCGGCGCCGAATCGCTGCTGGCATCACTCCGGCTCGCGCAATATCGCTGCTGGCGACTGCGGTTTCCAGCCGCACATCACGCCCAATGGGCGCGATTTCGCCGTGGCGGCAAAATGCGTCTCGCTGCGCCGCAAAAAACGATATACAACCAACCCGCCAGGGACGGAACGCGCCGGGCTTGCGGCGCGGTTTTCTCCTCCAAAGGGCTGACTTTTCATTTTGGCTGGGAGCGACGTCGTGTCGGGCCGTCTTTGCGCGGTCCCGGCTCGGCGTCGAACGAATGAAGAATACGATGGCGGACAGGCAACGTCGCGAATTCTTACAGCTGGCCGTCGGCGGGGCGCTGGCCGCTTCGCTGGCCCCGTCCGGCTCGTCGCCTGCCGCTGCGGAACCGCTGGGCCAGCCGGTTCCGTTCGCCGCCGACACCGTGGTGAAAATGGCGGTCCAACTGGCCTCCAAACCGTTCAAGGAGCCCGAAGCGCCGCTGCCAAGCGTATTTTCCGGCCTCACCTTCGATCAATATGCGTCAATCCGGCGCGTGCCTGGGACCGCGATCTGGAGTGACCAGAAACTCGGGTTTTCACTTGAGCCTCTGCACCGGGGCTTTGTCTTTACGACGCCAATCGCGATCAACATCGTCGAAAACGGCGATGTCGCAAAAGATGATCTACGATGCGGCCAATTTCGACTTCGGCGATCTGAAGCCCCCTGCCGTTCTCGGCGACCTCGGCTTTTCCGGCTTGCGCATTCTTAAGGCGTCCGACCAGGGCTTCGAAGACGTGGCGATCTTCCAGGGCGCGAACTTCTACCGCGCGCGCGCGCACGCCCAGCCCTTCGGCGTCACCGCGCGCGGGCTCGCAATTCGGACCGGCGACGAGCCAGGCGAGGAATTTCCGTTGTTCCGCGAGTTCTGGATCGAAAAGCCCAATCCGGCCGCCAGCACGCTGACCCTTCATGCACTGCTCGATTCGACGAGCGTCACCGGCGCGTTTCGGTTTACGCTGCGCCCGCTCGAAGCGACCATCATCGACACCGAGACGACGCTGATTGCCCGCGCGGCAGTCGACAAGCTGGGATTCGGCGCAATGGCTGCCGCCTACCTGTTCAGCGGCCTCGACCATCGTCTCGTCGATGACGTCCGCGCGGCCGTTTATGAGTTCGACCGGATTGCAGATTCTCACCGGAAGCGGCGAGTGGCTCTGGCGCCCGGTCTCCAACCGCGAGACGTTGCAGATCTCGGCTTTCTCCGACCTCAACCCGCGCGGCTTCGGGCTTCTGCAGCGCAGCCGCGCGTTCGATGCGTTTTACGACGACGACACGCATTGGGAACTCAAACCCTCGCTGTGGATCGAGCCGATCGGCGATTGGGGCGAGGGCGACCTCCGTCTGTTGGAGATCCCCGCCGCCGCCGAGACCAACGAGAATGTCATCGCCCAATGGCGCCCCAAGGCCGGGATGGCCGCGGCGACGAGCCAGTCATTCGCCTTTCGGCAGTTTTGGTGCTGGTCGCCGCCTTCGAGGCCCCCGCTCGCCTCGTGCGTGTCGTCGCGGCGCGGCAAGGTCGGCAACCGCCAGCGGTTTGCAGTTGAGATGGCGGGCGACCTGTTCGCCGACCCGGCCAAAGCCGCGGCGGCGGTCGCGGACGTTCACGCGGCTCCGGGCAAAATCGTGTCACTTCGCCTTTTTCCCAACAAAGACAGGCGTTCGGTACGGGTCGTTTTTGATCTTGACCCCGGATCGGAAATCTATTCCGAGCTACGCCTGACTCTCAGCGTCGACAATCAGGCGGCGAGCGAAACATGGCTCTACCGGTGGACAGCCTGACGCTCGCTCCCAAGGACGCCGGGCCCGGCGACATGGGCTCATCGCTCGGCTCGGCGATGCCCGGCTTCGCGCCGCTCGCCATGCCGGCGCAGTCGTTCAAGCGGTTCGCGCGCCGCGATCGCCGCGCGCTGGTCGCGCCGCGACTCGCCAGGGCGCCGGTTTTGACCCGGCTCTTCGTCTTTGGCGGCGGGCTCGCCCTGACCGCGTATGGCGCCGATCAGATGTTCAAGGTTGTCGCGGTCGGCACGATCACGCCGCTCGAATGGGCGATGGTGGTGCTGTTCGTCGTCACGTTTTCCTGGGTGACGCTCTCGCTTACGTCCGGGATCGTTGGTTTCGTCTGGCTTCTCGCTCGTCGTAGCCGCCGCGAGCCAGCTCCGTGCTTGCGAGAACGAACGGCGGTCGTGATGCCGATCTACAACGAGGCGCCTTCGCGCGTGTTCGGCGCCATGCAGGCGATATTCGAGGACGTCGAACGCACAGGCCAGGCGCACGCGTTCGACTTCTTCCTGCTGTCCGACACGACCGACGCCAATGTCTGGATCGCCGAGGAGCGCGCTTTCATCGCCATGCGCGCGCGCCTGCCGCAGGCGCGATTCTACTATCGGCGGCGGCGCAAGAACACTTAGCCGCAAGGCCGGCAACATCGCCGATTTTGTCACTCACTGGGGCGGCCACTATCCGCACATGGTCGTCCTCGACGCCGACAGCCTGATGACGGGAGAGGCGATCGTGACCCTCGCGGCGGCGATGGAGGCGGATCTCGACGCCGGCATCATCCAAAGCCAGCCTCTCGTCATCAACCGCAACACCACGTTCGCGCGTCTGCAGCAATTCGCCGCCAGGATGGCCGGCCCGGTGATCGGCGCGGGTTTGAGCGCGTGGATGGGACGCGACGGCAACTACTGGGGCCACAACGCGATCATCCGTACGCGCGCGTTCGCCGATCATTGCGGACTGCCGGACCTGCCGGGCAAGCCACCGTTCGGCGGCCACATCCTCAGCCACGATTTCATCGAGGCGGGGCTGATGAGGCGCGCGGGCTACACGGTCTACATGCTGCCCGACATCGGCGGCTCGTACGAAGAAAGCCCGCCCTCGCTCATCGATCTCGCCGCCCGCGACCGGCGATGGTGCCAGGGCAATCTCCAGCACGCGCGGATCATCGGCGCCAAGGGCTTCACCCTGGTGACGCGACAGCATCTGGCGCACGGCATCATGGGCTACCTGGCTTCGCCGCTATGGATGGCGCAGTTGCTGGTCGGCATCGTGCTGGTGCTGCAGTCCCACTACATCCGGCCCGAGTATTTCACCAAGGAATTCTCGCTGTTTCCGGCCTGGCCGCGGTTCGACTATGAGCGTGCGCTGCAACTGTTCGAGCTCACGATCGGCATCCTGCTCGCGCCCAAGTTTCTCGGCCTCCTGATCGCGCTCATCGACCCGAAGACGCGCCGGGGCTCGGGCGGCGCGCTGGCGCTCACCGCCTCGACTTTCCTCGAGATCATCATCTCCGCGGCGCTCGCGCCGATCATGATGCTGATCCAGTCCGGGTCGGTGGCGCAGATCCTCTCCGGCCGTGACACCGGCTGGAACCCGCAGCGGCGAGACGACGGCTCGATCCCCTTCAGCAGCATCGCGCGGCGCCATCGCTCGCATGCCCTGCTTGGCGTCATCACATTGTTTGCGGCGGCGCTCATTTCGCCCTCCCTGGTTGTTTGGATGTCGCCGACGATCGCTGGTCTTATCCTTTCCATTCCGCTCTCCTGGGCGAGCGGGAATCTCACGCTCGGCCTCGCCATGCGCCGCCTCGGGCTCTTGCGTACGCCTGAGGAGACCTCGCCGCCCGCGGTCGTCGAGCGCTCCAACGCACTTGCGGGCGAGCTCGCCCTGACCGGCCGGGACCATGACGACGCCCTGCAGGCGATCTCGACCGACCCGGCGCTGAGGGTCCTTCACGAGTCCTTCCTCCCCGAGGCGCCCCGTCACCGGCGCGGTGAGGTCGACGTCGAGACCGCCGTCGCCGCGGCGAAGCTCAATGACGCTCAAACATTCGAAGACGTCCGCGCCTGGCTCACCCCGCGCGAGCGGGTCGCGGTCCTCGGCGACCGGGCCCTGATCGCCATGCTGGCGCGGCTGCCGAGCGCGGCGGACCGGCCAAACGCGGCCTGATCGGTTCTATTTAACGTATATACGCTGTACTAAACGACAGGGCCTCCCAAGGGAATTCCAAATTTAGCCAAATCCAGCAAAGTCCAGCCAAATCTAGCCAAAAAAATCATAGAAAAAGGCTTGGATTTCGGGGTAAAGTGATCTTCCGAAAAAATACCACAGATGCTTTTTCAGATGATGGCTTTCTCCCGAGGGACCGCCGCCTGCTGCGGGGCAGTCAGGACTTTAGTGGCGTATGGGTCGCGAAGACCAGTCTCCAATAAATGGATTTGAAGATTGAGTAACGAGCATTCCTGCCTGATAATCGACTTTAAGTAGTCTGTCCAAACTAATTCCGTGTTGTGTCAGAATATTCTCAACAGCAGCTTCTTTGACTTTATAAGCAGGTGAGGAGTTGTCGGAGTCGGCGATCATAGCCACGAAATATTTATTCCCGCACCGACGGATAATGTCGGCCAGCTGATCTAACCCCGAGTCAGCCTTATCGGTGTAGTCGACCAATTGCAACCTATCGTCTAACGATATCTTAACGGGATGCGGACGGTGTTCACCAACGGGGCTTCCTGCAACATCGCACCGTACTAACGTAGAAGCAATCGACATTGCTTGCTTCACAGCTTCAATATTAATCATTTTGTCCTTTGGAAGGTCGTTCAGGTTTACCAGGTCGACGTTGAATTCGCTTGTCCCTACCGAAGATAGAAGCCAGTCGTCACCTCCCGTAGGCTTGACGCTTTTTCGCCATGGCGATAAGGCCATCCGCCAGTCCAGGCAAATCCAGCGATATCGACATTCCCTTGGCAGTGGCGTCCGTCCGGAATTCGGCTTCGAACTCCTTCCCACGCAGAATCCGCGCCAGCATAGTTGTCGACGGGATGAACGTCGCATTGCAACCCTTAGCGTCGCACGACGAAGGGACAACAATCCCAGTCTGAATTCCATCGACCAACAGGGCGATCCCTTCCGTCCGGAGCGGCACAGGTTCTACCCTTAATTGTAACCACGCGTCCCGCCATCGAAAGAGATCGACGCTGCCAGTTTGATCTCAGCGGTGGTTTGAGATTGAACAGCTTGCGCAAGCGTGCAATCTGAAATGGTTCCGCCCGACTGTTCGCAATATAGCGTCCAAAAACCGTACTTGCCGAGTGTCTGGGGTGCCGACAGTTCGTCTGAGCGGCCTGGGGAGGGCGACAATGCCACTCCACACAGAACCGCGGCAGATATGCAGAAGACCCCGAGGGCTGCCTGAATCCGCACGCGATTGCGACCCATGGCTTTCAACACCTGCGATAAACGCCGATGTTAATCGTACACCAAAAGGACCCGACCACCAAATGTTCCGGCTAGCTCAGGTCCCAAAAGACTGCCGATGTCGGATCGTCTCGGCAATAGCATTCGCTTTGCCGATGTTCGGCTGTGGCGTCGCAACGGACGCCAATGCTGGCCCTAAGCCGCTACCATCAGTCGACGATAAAGCTATCAGCTTAGTCATTGCGCAACCGCGTCGCAAGCCAAGTTTTTCTTGGGACTACACGAGTGTATTCTTCGTAACAAATAGGAAAATTAACGAAGACGCCGCTAGCAGCAGCGGGATGTTCGATGACTATTACACAAACGACTCCGACATTGCAGTCAGCTTCGGTCAAGCATGTATTGCTTTTCCTACTAACCGCCGACCAGCTGAGCAAGACTATACTGAAGAAAGTGATATAGAGGAACCTGCCCGTTTCTTCACAATAAAGGGATTCGTTCCCATAACTTCGGTCCAAGATTTTGAGTCAGATCTATCAAGCGGCGGTGATCCTTCATTTACACACTTTTGTCCAAGCATCCGCTTTGGATCAATAAGAAATCCGATTCTTTATTTTCATGGTTATGCTACACCATTCACGGCGGCGATTACAAGAGGAGCGCAACTCAAGCTTGATCTTGATCGTGAGACAATGATTGTCGTTACTTGGCCCAGCGATAAGCCCTGGCGTTATGGTGGTTATGAAGCGGCCGAAAAAGAGGAGGAAAAGGCGATTGATCTCGTACCACTTGTTACAAGTCTTACGGATAGAACTTCGGGACACCCGCCGAGTATCATTGCTCATAGCTTGGGTGCCCGATTGTTAGTCGATGGGGTGAGGTCAATGGCGAGGATGAGCCATACTACCGCCAGAAATAAGTTTACCACAATTCTGGCTGCCCCGGATATTGATAGTGAATTATTTGTCCAGCAATACTCCCTATTTAAAGTATTAAATCGCTCGACAACAGTCTACTGTGGCCAAGATCGAGCGCTAAAGGATATCTGGCATAGCTCACTGGGATCGCAAATTAGGATATTGCAGAGACCAAAGCGCAACTTCACCCACCCCCGAGGAAATAGTCCGGGTGACAGAAAAATTCAAAGATACCTGGCGACATTCATATTTTCTAAATACACCAGAGATGATTTACGATATGAAGTCTGTGCTTGAGGAAAGGGGAAAGTAGTGACAACATTGATAACGAAAATAATCTTACGCCAAGGACGTTAGAGTTGCATTGAGACTCCCCCGGATTCACAAAGCTTGCTACCGCGTATTTAGTTTGAATATTTGACACTCACCGACTTCAACAAACCGAAATAGTTTGGAGACTACCCGATCGTCACCGCGGCCACCCTCCTCGCCAACTCCGGAATGAGCCTTACCACCCCATCCTCCCGGATCGTGAAGTCCGCCGGGTGCAATGCCTCGGTTCTCAAAAACGCAAGCACCGCCTTATCCACTTTCGGCCGCTCCGGCTCCATCATATCGAATACGAAGGCCGGCGAGCCGTCCGCTCATAGTGCGTGATGCCGAGCATGGGATCGTAGCCGTCCCACCGCTTGGCCTGCGCCCAAAAGCGAACTTTTGCGGTTGGTAAGGTAGCGTGACTCCAAAACTCAGTCCATCACATCAACGTGGTGCACCCATGATGACATAGTAAATGGGCATCCCGTGCTCAGCCGTTCCGCTCGACGCGAGGAGTCTTACCTTCGCCTGCAGCAGACGCAGACCTAAGCCACCAGTCATGGTCGAAAGCTCCACCAAATGGCAAACACCTGGATGAGGTGGTGGCGGTTCACCTGGGTCGCTGCCTATGAAATACGGAACCCATGGGTATTTGCCGAGGATGATGTCAGGTGTCACCAAATGCCGAATCCGTCGAGTCCGTATTTGGCGACCGCGTTGCAGAAGGCAACTTTTGCAATGGCCCGGGCGAACATGATGTTGTCTATTGTGCCCGGTCCGACATGAATCATCGGGTCGGGAGCGTCCTCTGGTAAGGCTAGTGTTTCCCGGAGGTTTGCGGGCACAAAATTGTAAGCTCGGACATTCACCTTCGAAAATTCTGGGCATGGCGGAATTTGGCGCATAATGCCGGGGTAGTCCCAGACAGGCAGCATCAACGCGAAGGGGTGATCCTTAACTGCAAAATCGACAGTTGATGCCTTGTCTCCGACTGAGATATTGGCCGGCAAGTCGGCGGGGAGTTTTCGGCGCGATGGCGCCCGGACATGTGATCGAAACTGATAGAAGATTTGCCGGGCGAGGTGCAATTCGACGCGGCTTGTCACGGCCTCGCAGGAACGACAACTAGCTTGCCGAAGTGCAGCATGACCCCCGAGCGAGTACGGTACTAGATGCTCATCGCGCAGCCCTTCGCAACCGCCGTCTGAACCGCAATAGATGCAGCGGCCGACCGGATCAAATTTTCGACCCTGAATATCTTCCCAAGCCACTCTACAGCCTTCGCAACTATGCTTTCACGGCTCTGCGAGTCTCCGGATCGAGCCTCACCCCATCCTCCCAAACCGCGTCCGATTTCAGGAACGCGAGCGCGGCGCGGTCAAGCCTCAGGTCGCTCGGCCCGACCGGTTGAACATGAGAGCCAGGCTGGACACAACCAACGCCAAGGGATAGGCGCAAACGAATTCGTTCGCTACAAGAGCCCATGTCAAAGCCCCCCGCTTTAGTTCGAAATGTTCAAGCGCTAGTTTGCGGACGCGCAGTTGTCTACTACGGCCGCAACATCCTTGAGCAAACAGAATCAACGCTTGCCCTTCAAAGTCGTCTTTTTGTTAACGATCCTTGGGAATTGATCGCCGAGGCAATCGCGCGTGCCTTACCCGCTGGAAGACAAAGAGAGATCGCGCATTCCTTTCGTAGGCAGGCGGAAGATTATTTTCGTGTCGCAACAAACAGTCGAGAACTCGCTGTACAACCGGTACTTCTATTTTACGCGTTTCTGAATCTATCCAAGGCGTACGCTGTTGCACAAAATCGCCTTCCGTTATCTGGTCGGGTGGTGCACGGCATTCAATGTACCCCAGGTCCTCGGACTTTGATTAGCGCTTTAATTACGTTTAATGTGAATAAGAATCAAATCAGCGTATTCAGAGAGCTTCTGGATCTTCTTGGGGGAAACACTGCCATTGTCAATAATTCTATGCGTCTTGGACATCTTATTCCGCAAGTTTTGCCGGGACATCGACTTTGGTGTTATGCTTCGGGGAAGGCAGAACGATTTATATCTATCAATTATACAAGATTTTTTCACATGCCTGGCGACCATACCGAATGGATGGGTTTGGATTTGGACAGGGAGGACTTCGATAAGAAGAACCTACAAGTTGGGAAGATTTTAGGCTATTCAAATTTAGATGATTTTGAATTGATATTTCGTAGAGATGATTTTCCATCTGTTCAACTTCAGCAGCGCATGCCCACGCGCTATAAATCGAGTCCAGAAGCAGCGTTGCAAGATATTATTTTCGGGGTCCGCAATAATATTTGGGAGACCGTAAGGGTTGGGTCACCTTACCGAAAATACTATGTGTATTGCTGCCCTCCTGGGGACAAAACTCGCGACTTCCCCAGCTAGCATCTATATACCTGCTAATGTTCGTTTTAGGCTCTGTCACGAGATACAATCCTGGGTATTTTGAATATTGTTGATTTCCACTGAGAACTGACCCGGGCGCCACGGGTTTTTCCACCGAGAACTGACCCATGTTGGAACCTCGCCCCCTTGGCTTGGGCAGGGGGCATCGGAGTGATCAGCATGGAGTTATTGAGCGTCATCCGACGCTCCTGGATTCCGGAGCGAAGCGCAACGCGCTTAAGAGAAGCGGATTTGAACGTCTTTTCCAAGCTCGGCAATCAAGACTTGGAAGGGCGTCTTGAAGCCGAGGCATTTACGGGGGGTGAGGTTCGTCGTGAGGACGATCTCCTGGATTTCCTGGTCGGATGTCCGGTCGATATCCAGGTGGCGCGGCAGCCATCGACGTAAACGTCCATTGGCGTTTTCGATGCCGCCTTTTTGCCATGAGGCATAAGCGTCGCAGAACCAGGTCGTCATGTCGCGCATGGTCCGGAGCAGGCCGTGCTGGGCGAAGGCGGTGTCGTTGTCGAAAGTGATGGATCTTCGCAGATTAGGATCGATGCGGCCGAAGACCGCGAGCATCGCTGAGATGGTTTCTGCGGCGGTTTTCCCTGTGAGCCGCGCGGCGAGCGTCACCCGTGACTTACGCTCGTGCAAGACGAGCACAGGCCGGGTGCATTTGCAGATGATGAGGTCGCCCTCCCAATGACCGGCCTCGCCGCGGCTTTCAATGGTCTTTGGACGATCATGGATCGACGCTCGATCCTTGATGGTGTCGCGCGAGGGTCTGGCGCGCCGCGGGCGACGGCGTTTATGGCGACGCGTCAGATAACGCCACAAGGCCTCGGCCTTCTGTGCGGTCCGATAGATGAAGGCGTAGATTGTCTCGCAGCCGATGGCCCGCAGCCGCGGTTCGTTCCCGGATTTCAACCAGCCGGAGATCTGCTCGGGCGTCCATCCCTCAGCGAGCCGATCCCCCACGAACAGACGTAAAGCGGCCTCTCGTTCGAGGATCGCTTCACGCGCCCTGCGCAATTGATAGGCTCCGGCGGCGTGAAGCGGCGAATATCCGCCCGAGGGGAGTGCGTTCCGCTGGAGCTCCCTGGAGATGGTGGCTTTCGCCCGACCGAGCGCCCGGGCAATGGCCCCCATCGACCGCCCCGCGGCCCGCAAAACGCCGATCTGGTCTCTTTCGTCCTCTGACAGATGCGAATAGGATCGCATGGCAACACTCCTTAAGGTCCTGAACAACCTTGCCGATACCAAATCGGCGGGGGGTGTTGCACTTCGCGTCAGAACTCAGGGCTGGCGTCTGCGGGACCATTTCTCGATCCGGGAGATCTCGCGGCGCACAGGTTTGTCGAGGAACACGGTGCGCAAGTATCTGCGCTCCGACAGCGTCGAGCCGAAGTTTTGTGTCCGAGACCGGCCGAGCAAGCTGGACCCCTACGCCGACAAGCTATCTCGCATGCTCCTTCAGGAGGCGGGTAAGTCGCGCAAGCAGAAGCGGACGACCAAGCAACTGCACGCTGACCTGATCAGCCTCGGCTATGACGGCTCGTACAATCGCGTGGCGGCGTTCGTCCGCGACTGGAAGGCCGCCCGGCAGCGAGAGCAACAGACCTGCGGTCGCGGCGCTTTCGTGCCGCTGGCGTTCCTTCCGGGCGAGGCTTTCCAGTTCGACTGGTCAGAAGACTGGGCGATCATCGGCGGCGAGCGGACCAAATTGCAGGTCGCCCACTTCAAGCTCTCCTACAGCCGCGCCTTCACGCTGCGGGCCTACCCGCAACAAACCCACGAGATGCTGTTCGACGCGCATAATCACGCCTTCCGCGTGTTGGGAGGCGTGCCGCGGCGCGGCATCTACGACAACATGCGAACCGCCGTCGACAAGATCGGTCGCGGAAAGGAGCGTCAGGTCAACGCCCGCTTCTCGGCCATGGTCAGCCACTTCCTGTTCGAGGCCGAGTTCTGCAATCCAGCCTCCGGCTGGGAGAAGGGGCAGATCGAGAAGAACGTCCAGGACGCGCGCCATCGGCTTTGGCAACCCATGCCGAACTTCCCCTCCCTGGCGGCGCTGAACGACTGGCTGGAGGCGCGATGCCGAGAGCTGTGGGCCCAGACGCCGCACGGCTCACAACCGGGAGCGATCGCCGACGTATGGGCAGAAGAAGTCGGGCGCCTGATGCAGCTTTCGCGCCCGTTCGACGGCTTCGTCGAATACGCCAAGCGCGTGTCGCCGACGTGCCTGGTCCATCTGGACCGCAATCGCTACAGCGTGCCGGCGTCCTTCGCCAATCGCCCGGTCAGCGTGCGGGTATATCCCGAGCGAATCGTCGTCGTCGCCGAGGGGCAGATCGTCTGCGAGCATCGTCGCGTCTTCGCCCGCTCTCACGAACGAAAGAGCACCACAACGGTCTACGACTGGCGGCATTATCTGGCGGTCGTTCAACGCAAGCCCGGGGCCCTGCGCAATGGCGCGCCGTTCGCCGAACTGCCGCCGGCCTTCCGGGCACTACAGCAGCGCATGCTTAAGACGCCAGGCGGCGACCGCGAGATGGTCGAGATTTTGGCCCTGGTCCTCCAGCATGACGAACAGGCCGTGCTCGCCGCCGTCGAACTGGCGCTGGAGGCCGGCGCGCCGACCAAGACGCATATCCTGAACCTGCTGCACCGATTGGTCGACGGGAAGCCGACGGATGCGCCTACGATAAAGGCGCCCAGGCTCTGACGCTGACCACCGAGCCGCAGTCCAACGTCGAGCGCTACGACGCTCTGCGCCGCCTCAGGGAGGCGCGCCATGCGTCATAATCCCGCCGCCGGCGCGATCATCATCATGCTGCGCAGCCTCAAAATGCACGGCATGGCTCAGGCCGTCGGCGAGTTGACCGAGCAAGGCTCCCCGGCCTTCGAGGCGGCGCTGCCGATTCTGTCGCAGCTCCTGAAGGCGGAGACGGCCGACAGGGAGGTGAGATCAACGGCCTATCAGCTCAAGGCCGCCCGCTTTCCGAACTATCGCGATCTTACCGGCTTCGACTTCTCCAGCAGCGAGGTCAACGAGGCGCTCGCGCGTCAACTCCATCGCTGCGAGTTCCTGGAAGACGCCCACAATGTCGTCCTGGTCGGCGGCCCCGGCACCGGCAAGACGCACCTCGCCACGGCGGTCGGCGTCCAGGCCATTGAGCACCACCGCAAGCGCGTGCGGTTCTTCTCCACCGTCGAACTTGTCAACGCCCTCGAACAGGAAAAGCTTCAGGGAAAGCCAGGACAGATCGCCGGGCGCCTCACCCACTCCGACCTCGTTATCCTCGACGAACTCGGCTACCTTCCGTTTAGCGCCTCAGGCGGCGCGTTGCTCTTCCATCTGCTGAGCAAGCTCTACGAGCGCACCAGCGTCATCATCACGACCAATCTCAGCTTTGGCGAGTGGGCAACCGTGTTCGGCGACCCGAAGATGACGACCGCGCTACTCGACCGGCTCACCCACCGCTGTCATATCCTCGAAACCGGAAATGACAGCTTCCGCTTCAAAAACAGCTCGGCGAAAGCCGTCAAGCCAACAAAGGAGAAGCCTCACAACTTGACGACAACCTGACCCAAACTCATCATCAAGCCGGGTCACTTCTCGATGGAAATCCCGGGTCAGTTCTCAGCGGAAATCGACACTGCGTCAACAATTCCTTCAATTCCGGCAGCGTCAACCACTTGGCTTTCGCATGCACCATGCGATGGCAATTGGCACCAAGGACGGCGAGGTCCCGCATCCGCGTTCGTGAGCCGGGCACGAGCGTATAGAGCGGAAGCAGATGATGCACTTCGATGAAGCCACGACCATTTTCGCCCTAGTTGTCGTTGAAGTCGAAACCGCATGCTTCACAGGCGAGCCGGCCCGTCTCACGGAGAACAGCGTCGCGCTTCTTCTTTACCAGTTCGCGATTGCGTTCGCGGACACGGTGCATTCGGGTGAGTAGGCGTCCTTCTTCGGCCTCGGCTCCCTCCTCTTCCCCTTCGGCACCGGTTGACGCCTGATCCGCGGCAGCGGCGCGAATTGCCGATGCAATCAATTTCAACTCATCATGCCGCGTCGAAAACTCCTCCCAAACCTCCGCCACCCCGTGACCGCCTCGCGAAAGGCCCCGCTTTCCTTGAGACGTATGCAGCGGATCAACAGCTCGGAAATTGGCGAGCTTCATGTAGACGCCGTTGGGGTTCCGGAACAGATTGGCGTCTTTCGCTTGGTCTCCAAAGAGCGAGTTTAGCGTTCGCGACAATTCAACAATTTCGGCGTTATCGCTATCCGGCAGCCGTTCGCGATTGCGCAGATAGAGTTCAAGCGCGAGGATCAATTCGTCGCGGGTCCAGGTGGGATTGCGTGCCATCTTCTTAACTCGCATCGGTGTCTCTGAGCAGTGGCGCCGGGCGCCATGAGCCACGAAAATTGAGATTGGGACCGAAAGTTAGCAAGTGTCGTATCTAATGACCGATTGCCTAGTCTCAATCCATACCATGACTTTGTCCACGCTTCACGCCAGGCGATAACATAGGTGAGGCAAAGCCACGACTTATAACATAGTGCACTCTTTTGCCCAGCTGTCACAATTAAAAGCGACACAATTTGGATCGCCATCGCAATCCAGCGCACGCGTTGCTCAAAGGATGCTTTGCCTAATATTTTAAACCTGACCAACGAGTGTTCGCGATCGATTTGCAAAGCGGGTCAGCGTCCTGTGTCAAACAAAGTATCCTGTCGGCATAGACGCTGAAAGACTCTGCGCGGCTGGCACATAGGTCTAAAGGTAGCGGAAGCTTGAGCTGTCATCGTTCGACCTGGCTTCGGCGCGCCCCGACCCCGTCCGCCGACGAGCGGGGCGGTATTCCGCGGACGGTCCGCCTTGCCAAAGGCCCAAAACGGATGCAGATTTGCTTTGGGCGAGCCTCCATCCGGCGGCGGACGCCGGTTCAGAGCGCATTGGGGCATGGAGTGCGCGGATCAAAACACGAATTCATTGCCTATCGGACCGACCATCGATTCGACATGCGGCTCGTGGTTGGTTCAGCCAGTCGTGAGTGGATGAATCGGACGACCAGCGGCTTCGCGAATTGATGTTTGCCAATGAGAATTGCGGATCAAGCTGGTTGGCTCATTCTCAATGACCGCCCGATACGAGCGAGGTGGTCGGGATCTACCGGCCCCAACGCAGTTGAAATCGAACATACCGGCGATCCCCCTTATTCCGCGGTAACACATTTCGGCGAGGGAATTCTTACCTTCTTGCTGCCCTACTTGTTTCGCACATCCCACGGGACATCACTTTTGTTCCGTGGACCGGTTAACTTGCCCAAGGATTCAATCGCGCCACTTGAAGCGCTCGTGGAGACTGATTGGGCTGTAGCCGCAGCTTCAATGAATTGGAAATTCACCCGACCAAATTCATGGATAGAGTTTGCGCGAGGGGAGCCGGTATGTATGATAGTGCCCCAACGTCTCGACCTCCTAGAGAATGCTCAGCCTCGGATTCTCGACATCGAAAAGCATCCTCAGTTGAATCAATATTTTCAAATATGGAGCGCAAATTGCCGCACGTTCAATGAACGACTTCGTAATCGGGAGGCGGAAGCAATCAAGCAAGGTTGGCAGCAGTATTATCTCCGTGGAAGCGCGCCACACGCTAGCGGGGAGGTTATAGCGGGACCTAAACAGCATCGTACGCGTCTACTTCTGCGCAACTTCGATAAAGATCAAAGATTAAGGTGAAAGGTAGACGAGCTAATTGGAGGTTGGCTCCGCAATTTACTGCGCGCGATCCAATATTTACTTCTTCCTCGTTTGTCGACTGACGAGGTAAAATTGCCGCCGATTTGCCTCCATGGACTACCCACTTAGTAGGGAGCGCTCTTGTGATTACCCGTCGTTCCGCCGTCCCAAAGGATAAGAATTCTGCGGGCAGCAAGCCCAAACAAGACGAGGCAGTTCTTGCTCGGACAATCACGCAGCTTCGCGCTGCAGCAACGGCGCTGGAACGCCCCGAGGTGCGCAAGGCCATTGCTCTTATCACGCAAGCGGCGCAGGGCCTGACTACGATCCAAGCGCGTATCGCACGAATCAACGCGCAGGCTCCGGCAACCATGCTCGCCGCCCAGTCGGCAAATGCTGCCGCAATAAAGAATGCGGCAAGCGCCGCCGCCATCAGTCCAAACAACATTTTCCCAACTCAACCTGCGCCAAATGCGACGATATATGATGCATTGAATGCCCTGGGCAGCGGAGCGCCTCCAGAAACCGCCGACACTCGAGGACAGCAACGCCAAGCGCTACGAAAATTGGTCATCGACGAAGTAGCTCGTGCGATGGAACGCTCTGGCACAGCAACGAAGCGTCCTAGAAAAAAGTGACCAATCAGGACGCCCTCTCTTTGATGGATCGCAGACTGGTTGATATGGTATCGCACACCCACCAGAGCAAATTCAAGCAACGTTTCGCACTTGGCGAGTTCCGCGGCTACAAGCTCGGTGCAATACTGCAGCACGGCGAAATCACAGTGGGGTAATCCAAGCGCAACGGGAGTTGTCGTCCCAACCACAAATAAATTGGGGCTTCCGAAATGAGTTGTCAGGATAGCCGAACGCATGAGCATATTTGGCACGATTCATCGGCCTTTCCCGGCGATGGTCACTATAGCTACTTAGTGCGGGTACGCGGCCCTTCGAACTATCTTTGGGGTTCGAACGGCATCAACCAAAATCTCGCGTTCACCACTCCGCTTATATTACATATATTCAACAATGAATTCGGAGAGACAATCACATTTGGAACTGAAACGGCAAACGGAACACAAACTAGCTTCGGCACGCTTCAGGCTGGTCAATTCGTATCAATATCGTTGCAGAACTTGCGCGGCGTATTTGCAAGTTGTGACTCGCACTCCACCGTACGCTGCTTGATCAAAATGTCTTAGCAACCGCGAAACGTTAACTACAGTAGGGCTACACATGGGCAGGACGATTGCAGCAATCGATCTTCTGTCTACCGGAGGCTAGATGGCAGCACATCCACCAAACGCCAGAGTGCGGTGGTTGAAGGCGATCCCGGCGCAAGCCGCTGATCTCTCCTTTGAGGTTGACGGAGTGATAGGCCAAGCCGCCGCCCAATTGCAATTAGGTGTTGCTATTGGGGCCGCTGGGCCGCTCATTTCATTCGACTTCGCTACGTTTTATGCAAATCTCGGCACGACAGTGCTGATCAGTGGCGTCCCGGCAACTCTCACAGTTCCGGCAGGTTTACAGTATGATTCCCAAGGCATCCTAACTGATCCCAGTGTTCAAGCGTCCTTGCTTTTCGCGTTGCGCGCGGAGGCAATTAAGGCTGTATTGGATAAGGCGGTTGCTGCGCGCGTAAATTTGTATTTTCAGAAATATTGGAATCAAACGAACATTATCAGTCAGATGCGTGCCGCCTATAGCGCGAGCGTCGCAAATTCGAAACCGAACCGGCTGACGCAATTAGCTCGTGTCTCCACCGCCCAAGCCGCAATGCTGGACACTGCCTATGGCGCGAATTCTCGGCTGGGCGTAGTGCTGGCGACCAACACTAACAGTAATAGCAACGCTGTCGCCACCAGTAGTCAGACTACCTACGGCGCATCCAATACGGCCAGCGGTCAAACGACGACAACTAAAGCGGCAACCGATCCAGGGAATAGTGACATAGGAGCTCAATCTACGTCCACCACACAATATTATTACATAAACACCAATAATTCACAGTATAGCCTTAACCCGTTCCTAGAATTCGCGATAACGACCCCAGCTAGTTCGCAGACCAATTCAACCGCTAGCGCGACGACAAATGTCAACAGCAATACGGCGCAGGCCACCAATTCTACTGGCCAAACCAATACGACAGGATCAACGACAAATACAGATTATTCTTATCGAGTTCCCGCGGCGGAAAATATTGCTCAATGGGAAAGGGCGCAAATCAGTCTAATAGATCAGTCGTTTTCGCAATTTATGCTTGGCCAGAACCTACCGTTCCTAGAAACCACGTTTGCTAACGAATTGCAAGCTATCGATCTGGACGTTAAGCGACTACAGGTTGCATATTTAAATACCATACTGTTGTCACCGATCGACGGTGTTGTTACGCGTATATATAAGAATATTGGAGACAGAGTGAAGGCAGGAGAGCCTGTGGTGCGAGTCGAGGACAATTCGTATGTGTTGATAGAAGGGACCGTGATTTATCAAGGTGTCATTTCAATCGCATCCACAGTGACTTTCACGACAACGCTTTATGATTCCGTTCCAAACGTCAGCTTCACTGGATCGGTCGTGTCTATAAGGGGCCACAGGTCCGAGGATGATCAATGGGATATTGTTGTGAGTTGCGAGAACATGGATGCATCTGGGCAATACAGTCTGCCACTTCATTATCACTTTGATAACGACGATACCACTGCGACGATTGCCTGATTAAGAGGTATGAGCGTGGACGATCAGGGAGCACCACCGGGCTGTCCACCACCGAGCTGTGTACCACCGAGCTGTGTACCACCGAGCTGTGTACCACCGAGCTGTCCGCCGCCGGTGTGTCCGCCGGTGCCGGTGTGTCAACCCCCGCCAGCCCCAGCGTGCCCACCGCCACCAGCGCCGGCGTGCCCACCGCCGCCAGCGCCTGCGTGCCCACCGCCGCCAGTGCCTGCGTGCCCACCGCCTCAACCTTCTGGGATCGGCGATAGCATTTTGATTATTCCTGGGCCGCCTGCTGCGCCGGCGAACGCTGCGCCGACTAGCACAACGCCTAGTGATGTTCCACCGGCTGACACGGCGCCGAGTGACGCCGCGCCGACTAGCCCGGGTTCGAGTAATGCCGCTTCGACTAATGCGGTACCGAGTGACACAGCACCCGGTGGGCCGAGTGACGTTTCACACGTGGGACCTGCGTCTCTTGACGATTATGTCGGCACCTCAAATGTTAGTTCGTACACCGGTGCCTCGGATAGCCCGAGCCCATTCACTAGCGACTCAAGCTCGGCGATCGCGAATCAGCCATCTAACGGTCTGGGAACATCTGGCGTGGGTGTTCAAGGCGGCCCAACTAGCCTAACTCAATCGCAAAATGTGGTTCTATCAACAGCTCCAATGGGAACCTATTGGCCTGGATTGACAATTGCAGCCGGTCTATCGACACAGGGTTCCATGATTGTGCCCGGATTGAGTGGGGGAGGGGGAATTCTTGGCCTGAATTTAGAAGGTTTTCTGAGCTTTAATGCGCTCCCCCTCGGAGGAGTAGTTGGCGGTTTCGGCTTTGCGGTTCCGTATATTAGTGACTTCGGGCTTGGCGTGTATCGATACCAAACTCCAAGCGGTGATACTCCCACGTTCGGATTCTCTTCAGGAGGATCGGTCACCGGCAATATTGCGTTGGGTACCGGCCCCTATACCGGCCTATTCAGTTCCTTCGAAGGCAACATCGGCCCCGTAGCGGTCGGATGGTTTGGATCAGGCCTAACTATTCAGCCTCCCCTGTTCGTCGGTGGAAGCTTTGGGTTGTCTGAGGGGGCACCGTTCGGGGCTGCTGGTACAGTATCCGACTACACAGCGCTCTTCGAGTTTCGGCTCGGGCAAACTCTAGCAAACGTATTAAATGAGCTTGAGGACTATCTTAATTTTTCGTTGAAACCCGGAGCGTTTCCAGTTGGTTGAGAGCGCCGCCAAAACATGAGGTTATCATAGATTAAAGTTGCAGTATTACTGTCATTAAGTTGTCGATCAATTGGGCCAGTAGGCGAGTTTAGTACAGCAGCCGACTTCGCTGCCGATCTATATACAGGGACGCCAAGATCTCCGCGCCCGAGGCGACACCTAACAATGTATCTGCTTCAACGCGAGTCCCCACAAAGCTGCAAGACGAATGCGCAAGGGTAGATGATCTGTTCGCACGACTTACCCGGAGTTGGAAAAGCAACACCGCTGAGAATTTTGCGCTTCACCCGTATCACAAGGACAACAGGAACCCCCGAAGGCCGCTCCAATCAGCGATCGCGTCGCGGAGGAGGGGGGCGGGGCTCCTGGTATTTTTCCCGGAGATCACTTTACCCCAAGGCTTGGATTTCGTTGGATTCTCTTGTCCGAATCGAGCTTTTTCAATGGCTTGCGCTGACCCCTCGGGCCCTTTTTTCTTTTTGCCCCTCCGGATGGGCGGCGTCGGCCGTCGCACGCGCGTTTCTCGATCAGGTTCGTCATGTCGGAAAACAATAGCACAGATTTCTGCTTTCCGAAAGTCCTTGCGCCGCCCGGTGCGGCGCAGTCCGGACCGCCGGGGACAGGGCCGCGCCCTCGGCGTGCCGGGCGCTCAGGTTGGGCCGCTGCCGTGCGGAGCTCCCCGCCCTTCCCCTGACCGAAACTCAGCAGCGCGATTCAGCGCGGTGATCGACAGGAAGCCGCCGATCCACGACCCCAGCGCGGCGAACAGCACGCATCGCCGCGCTCGAAAAGACGGTCGTCCTCAACGAAACGGCGGGACGAATGGCCGAGGCGCTGGCCCGAGCGATCGGGGGAGTGATCGGCGTAAGGCTCCCATGAAGCGCGGGACCTCCGCTGACGGGCTTGCGCTTTGCTTCCGAGGTCGCGCGAGTCGAGCCAATCGTCTGGCCTTGCGGGACCTCGTCAGCGGGCTTGCGCCGCGCGTCCAAGCATGACCTGGACAAACTCGAACGGCCAGCTTGGCCAAGTTGCAACGGGTCGGCACCAATAGATGACTTCGCCCCAGCCACCGGCGGTGGCGTTCGACTGCCGGTCGGTCAGCCAAACCTCGGGCGGTAGGCCGAGGTACTCGTAAGGTTTCCCTTTGCAAAAAAGCACCTATCGGCGCATATTTGACCCTAGACCAATACTTTATTCGGCGACCATGACTGATATGGATTTTGCGCAAGTAGGAGCAACCGCATGTTCCCTGGTACCTCTGGTCAGAGGCTCATAACGCAAAACCTGATCGCGGACGCCGCTCGGTTCGAGATTTCGGATGAACTCAGTTGGAATTCCATTTACGAGCTATCAAAGTTTATTGATATTTTTTGCTTATATGACAGAGTGATAGTTCTTGGTCGGCACAAATATTCGATGTTCCGGCGCAATTCTGACTTCTTTGACGCGCTTTGGGGTATTGTCGATATAAGGGAGTTCCGTGATAGCTCAAACGTCCTCGATACGGCATGCGCTCATTTGGGCGCTTACTTGCGAGAAGAAGGAAACTCGCCTCGTCTGAGAGATCTTATCGAAGCAATTTTATCGCCTGACGCTGTCGAGCGATATTTTAGCCCGACTCCCGATAGCGTGGATGATCTTGAGTTAGGAGACGAGTGGTTAAAAACACTACCCACGAACGCCAATGTGATCTCTGAACTCGAAAAGGAAGGCGACGCTCACAGAGGGGCAACCTTCCTCATTCGTAGTTTTCTGTATTTGGCATATTCAGATGTGAACGAGCTGCCTTTTACGCCGGATGCCGTACGTACTGGTATGCTGGAGCAGGTACTTGACGCAGAACGCACATTGAGATCAAAACTTATCGAAAAGCTAGGAGAGGCTGGAACAAAACAGACAGTCGGGGATGAATTTAAGTTGACCAGAAGAATTTCGCCATTGGCGGCAATTGTTTTTAAAAGATCTTGGCCGCGTAAGCAAAATATAGTGCCAAAGATGATCGATCTGCGAAATGAATTGAGGAGTCTTCGGCAGAGGATTCGTTCAGTTGAAGAGGAGCTATTATTTGTGCCCAGATCCACGGAAGTAAAACTGTCGCGACGGTGGCACACCATTTTTAGCGAGTTGGAGAGAACGTTCGGAGATGGAGAAGGGTTGTTAAATCTTCGCGGTGGGCTAAGCTTTGCAGAGTTGGTGGGTAATCTAATTGACGATAAGCACAAGGTTGGCGGCTGGGTGAAAATTCTCGGGCTGCCGATCGAAGTCATACAAAGAATATTGGCGAGGCGACCTCTCGTTGAGTTGTATCGATTGCGATTTGAGGTACCAGCATCGTCGAATTTGAAATTGGCCGCGCATCGTTTGTTCGGAGACAATATCAAGAAAGATCCAGTCGGAACGGCGAGAGCATGAACATCGGATGTAGACCGCTCGTCGCCGGTGTCGATCAATTTCGGGAGCTTTGGTCGCGTAAAAGCCCTACTGCGCCTCGGCGCTAGCCAAACGGCGGGAGCGGGTGGGAGCGAGTTTGCGGGCGGGCGCGCGAACCGGTTTAGCGGAATAACAGCAGGCACAAGATATAGCTATTGATACCGCCACACTGCCCCCCTCCGGATGGGCGGCGTCGGCCGTCGCACGCGCGTTTCTCGATCAGATTCGCTATGTCGGAAAACAATAGCACAGATTTCTGCTTTCCGAAAGCCCCTGCGCCGCCCGGTGCGGCGCAGTCCGGACCGCCGGGGACAGGGCCGCGCCCTCGGCGTGCCGGGCGCTCAGGTTGGGCCGCTGCCGTGCGGAGCTCCCCGCCCTTCCCCTGACCGAAACTCAGCAGCGCGATTCAGCGCGGTGATCGACAGGAAGCCGCCGATCCACGACCCCAGCGCGGCGAACAGCACATAGACCCAGTTTGACGTGTAGCTGATGACTGCAAACGCCGCGAGCAAGTACCAGAGGCTGCTCCACGACGCCGCCGCATACCTGCGCCGGGCCGCGACCGCCGCGGTGAACTGAACATAGATCGCGTCGGTGAACGCGGTGGTAAGGACGACTCCTCCCGCGATCAAAGGATCGATGGCCGGCAGACCCATGTTTCCCCCCGTGCACCGTTTCGGCGGCCCGCTGCATCCGCGGCGTGAGGCGCGGCCTTCGTCTTACCCGCAACGCTGAGGTGCGAACAAGTTTGCTCGAGGGATAGTGCGTCGCCGGGCAGCGCACGCGGAGGCGCGGCGGTTGGTCGCGCCCTCCTGGGAAGGCAAACGCGGCGGGCCGACTTGCGGCCGGCCGCCGCGGCTGGTGACGCGACGCCCTAGCTTCCCGGCGTCTTCACGTCCAAATCGATGTAGAGTCCGCCCCTGAGCATGAACTGGACTGCGTTGGCGCGCTCTACTGAGGCGCCGCGGGCATGAAGGTCAGATTCAGAATCTTCCACTCGCCGCCCACTTTGCCGACGACCTTGGTCCAGAAACCTTTCTCGCCGGACGTGGCCGAGACCGGCGTGAAAGTGTAGCCGCCGGTGCACAGCGCCACATCGCCGATCATGCGCGCGCTCGTGCGGGTGTCGACCTCCTTGTCGCCGGCCTTCATGAAAGATGCGTAGAACTTGACCAGCGCGTCGTGTCCGGCGAGGAATCCGTAAGCCGAGACGAGCTCGCCATCGGGAGCGTAGACCGCCGCCATTTTGGCGGGATCGCCGGTGGCGGCGGCGGCCCCGTAGGCGCTGATCGCTGCATTGCAGGCAGCCGTTGCATCGTCGGCTGCGTGCGCCTGCCCGCAAAGGACAAAGCCGGCGCCGATCAAACAGGCGGAAGAAACCAGACTTCGGTAGTGCATTGTTCGCTCCTCTTAATGCGCGAATGACACGTGGATTCTGGGGCAGGGCGAGAACGCGTCCCGATCGTTCGGTCCGAACCGACGAGGCGGCGCTCGCTACGCCCCAAAACGATTGGCGAAGCCGTGTAAACGGCCTTTGACCGCGATGTTTCAGACGGTAATAGTTGTAAACGTCACATGTCGATCGTCTAAAAAACCTATGGCGGACCCGAGCGGGGGCCAGAATGGTGGACGCTCCAGCGGACGCAGCGAGTAAGGCCGGCACGAGCCCGCAGGACGAGGGGCGAGGAGCGTTTGCCTTTGCGGGGCTCGTTTTCGACCTCGACGCCTGCACCTTGAAGCGCGAATCCGGCGAGGTGATCGCGCTGACGCGCGGCGAACTCGCGCTCTTGCGCGAATTCGTGCGCCGGCCCGGCCGGGTGTTGAGCCGCGACCTTCTGCTGGACGCCATGGTCGGCCGGCGCAATGTTCCGTTCGATCGCAGCGTCGACGTGATGGTCGGGCGCCTCAGGAAAAAGGTCGAGCCGGACCTGAAACAGCCGAGCGTCATCCAGACCGTCCCGGGGGAAGGCTACCGCTTCACCACGCCGCTGTCGCCTCGCAAGCCAACCGCCGAAGCTGTCGCCGCTGCGACCGCCGCCTCGCCGGGGGGCACGAGTGTCCCACCGCCGACTGCGATACCGCGGACGTGGCGCGCGCTATGGCCGGTTATGGCGGCCGCAGTCGCGCTTTGCCTGATCGCGGCGGCCGCCGCAATTCGGTGGCGCCCCATCCCTCAGGAAACCGGGCCGCGGCTTTCGATCGTCGTCCTGCCGTTCGAGAATATGAGCGGCGACAAGGAGCAGGACTATTTCGCCGACGGGATCACCGACGATCTGACGACCGATCTCTCGCATCTCGATGGCAGCTTCGTCATCTCGCGAGGAACGGCCTTCACCTACAAGGGCAAGCCGGTCGACGCGAAGGAGATCGGGCGTGAGCTTGGCGTGCGCTATGTCCAGGAGGGTAGCGTGCGCCGCCTCGGCGAGGAGGTTGAGGTCAACGCCCAGCTCATTTCGACCGAAACCGGGGCGCACGTCTGGGCCGACCGGTTCGAGGGCGAGCGCAGCAAGCTCGGCGAGCTGCAGCTCGAAGTCGTTTCACGGCTCGCCAATTCGCTCCGGGTCGAACTGGTCAAGGCCGAAGCGCTGCGCGCGGCGCGCGAGCGTCCGGACGCGGTCGATCTCGCGATGCAAGCCGAGGTCAAATATCACCTTCCCGAAACCAAGGCGACTTTGAACGACACGGTGGCTTTGTCCGAGCGCGCGCTCGCTCTTGACCCGCAGAAAGTGCGCGCACTGACGGTATTGGCGAACGCCTTGCTTGACCGCGATCAATGGACTGACGATCGCGAAGGCGACATCGCGCTCGCCGAGAAAGCAATCGACGCCGCCTTGGCGCTTCAGCCTGAGAATTCGGCGGTTCATTACGTGAGAGGCTATCTCTACCAAGTGAAGCAGCAGTGGGGACCGTCGATCGCAGAGGAAGAAACGGCGATCGCGCTGGACCCTAACAATGCCAGGGCCCATGGGCTCGGCGGTTTTGGCAAGATGTTTGTCGGCCGCGCCGAGGACGGCCTCACGGGCGTCGAAACGGCGCTTCGTTTGAGCCCCCGCGATCCGCACGTTCCTTGGTGGCAATTCTTTATGTGCGCGCTCCACGGGCACCTCGCGCATGATGAACAGGCGATACCGTGGTGCGAGAAGGCGGTCGCCGGCTTGCCTGGGGTTTTCTTTCCGCTCGTGCACCTCGCCGCCGCCAACGCCTGGGCAGGCCACGACAAGGAGGCGAAGGAGGCCGCCGCCCAGTTGCTGAAAGTCTATCCCGGCTTCACTGCGCAGGCTTTGGCCGGCATCCACATAAGCGACGATCCGACCTTCAACGCGCGATACCAGCACATCGTCGAAGGCGTGCGCAAGGCCGGCGTGCCGGAGGGCGTGGCGAAAAAGGATTGAGCCGGCCGGACAATCGCCGAGCCGAGCGGGCGGTGAGCAACGATCCAAACCCGCCTCAATGGTACTGTCAAACCCTCGCCTGGGCTTACTATGTTGGTCAGCGTTACGACGACGCCTTGAAGGTAGTGTCGCGCTACAAAGCTGACTTTCCGGCGCTGTTCGCCGTCATTTGCGTTCGCCTCGGCCGGCTCGACGAGGCGCGCCGGGCAGTCGCCGATGCGCTCAAGGCTGGGACTAAGCTTTCGATCACGAGCGAGGGTCTTACTCCGCAGATCGAGCCGCAGCGCGCCGCGTATTTGAATGATTTGCGGGCGGCCGGCGCGCCGGAGAACTGACTGACCCCGAGACTCAGTTGTCCCGCTGATCGCGGACCCGATCGCGTTCAAGTCTCGACAGCGGGCGGATCTCCCGCAAGCTCGCCGGCCATCGGCGGCGGACGGAATCCGCGGTCGAACAGCGGAAACAGCAGGAGCCCGGAAAAAAAGCCGCCGAGATGAGCGACCCAGGCGACCGGCATGTCCGAAAAGCCGAATATCTGTGCGCCGGCGCCGAAGATGAAATTTGTCACGAGCCAGATACCGAGGAAGATCATCGCCCGCCGGTCGAGGAACACGCCGCGGAGGCTCGCCGCCGGGATAGATTCGATTTCGGTTTGGCCGAGCGGGGCGTATGGGCCGAGCGGCGCCCCAGGCTGAAACATGAAGCGGGTCGCTGCGCCCATGAGACCGGAATCGGCCCCGGAGGCGCCGATGAGCGGCGAGAAATCCATCGGCGCGCTTGCCCAATGCGCGAGCGCGCTGAAGATCGCGGTGACGGCCATGAACAGAAGGAATCTCCCCGAGCCGAATCGGCGCGCGATCGGCGGCCCGAAGGCGATGAGCCAGACGCTGTTCAACAGCACATGGGTCCACGAACCGTGCAGGAAAGCGTAGGTCAGAACCGTCCACGGCTTCGCGCCGCCGCCGAGAATGGCCAAGGCGCGGATTTCCCGGGCCTGCTGCAGCGCCGCCGGATCGGAATTCGCCCGCTGCAGCAATTCCGCCAGCCGTTGCGGCCAAATCGAGATCGTGAGCCGGCCTGGAATGAAGGCGAAGTCGCGAACGACCCGGTCCTGAACCGCGTCGGGCGCCCAATTGAGGGCCGCCTGGATGGCGATGAGGATCACGATGACGCCAAGCACCACAAGCGGCGCGTTGAACATCGGCTCGCCGCGGCGCGCGATCTTGCGCGGCTCGATTACGCTCATAAACTCGCCCGCCTTTCGGTCAGGAACTCCGACGCCCCTCGAACGAAGCCGGGACCGACGCCGGGCAGGATGCGCCGCCCAATCCCGCCAATCTAAGCCTGCAGGCGCCCTTTTGCGAGACATGGCGTCCGATGCGCGGCGGAAGACGCCGCTTCGAAGCGCCTGCGCGGAGAAACGAACCGAGAGAGCCTGGAACGGACTGTGCCTCGCGCCCTATCTCGCATCGTCCGAGTGTCGGAATTCAAAACGGAACCTCAAGGCAGGTACAGCATTTATCGAGAGGTCGACTGGCTTGCAATTTGCTCAGTGAATGAAGGCAGTGCGGCGCGAGATGAGTTCGTTGACGTTTGCCGATTGTGGGCGGTCGCCGGGGCTCCGATGATCCACTGCCCTTCGCAGTGCTATTCAGGGGGCGCGAAATGTGCTACGAACGAATAGAATAGCTTCGTCGTGTGTTTGTTCGAAGGAATGTAGCGGAGGAACTCTGCCATGTCGCAAGCAAAGCGAGCTTCGAGGGGGAAGCGTCCAAGTAAAGCTGTATCGGTGCTAGGAATCGCCGGGATGTCTTTGGCGGCTTCGACCGGCGGATCGCCAGCGGATATACCGTCGGCGTCATTCACAGCTCCGAGCGCCGGATCGGCAGCCGATACACTCTGGCGGAATACGGCGCCGTTTCAGCTCCCTGCTTTCGACGACGAGGAAATCTCCGACGTCAGCCTGGCGACGTTCCACCTCTTCGACAACGAAAACCCCGGAAACTCCCGATCGGGCATACAGCTTGCTCTCCGAGCGGGCTGCGGAGGCTGCGGCTGCGGACACGGCTGCGGCGGCGTTAGAGCCTGCGGCGGCGTTAGAGCCTGCGGCGTCGGAGGCTGCCGTGTCGGAGGCTGCGGCGTCGGAGGCTGGAGAGGCTGCCGCGTGGGAGGCTGCGGCGGGTGCGGCGGCTGGGGAGGCTGCGGCGGCTGCGGCTGGGGCTGGGGCTGGGGCGGCTGCTGCTTGTCGTGGGGAGGTTGCGGCCTCTGCTAGGCTGGAACGCGCTTCGATTTTCGTCGACGGACGCGAGGCGTCGCGCCGAGTTCGACCCGGCGCTTCCTGTGCGGTCCGCGCGCTCGGCGCGCGAAGAGCAGCCGACGGGGCGCCAAACTTATCGAGAAACGCTGGCGTCGGAAACGCGAGCGCGCGAGCTTGACGGAGCTGCGGCGAAGGTGCGCGTACTGACCTCATGTCAGCGTAGCCCCCTGATCGATCCGGAGCTTGCCGGACAGGTTTCGCGGAAAAATCCCTTGGTTTACCTTGGCGTTGTCCCGTCTGGTTATTACATGCCGGTACAAGACGGGACAGGGCGAGCGGCGATGTTTCCCTTCCCCTGGAGCGCCGGAGCGCGCAAAGGAAGGGTAGATCACCATGGCGACGCGAAGGCTGGAATTGACGCCGGGGTTTCTCAATTCGCTGAAGCCGGCGGACAAGGAGTTCGAGATCGAGGACACGAAATCGGGCGTGCAACTCCTTGTCAGGACGTCGGGCGTGCGGACGTGGGTTCTCCGATATTGGTTCGAGCGCCAGCGAAAGCTCACCATCGGCGCCTATTCCCAGGTCAGCCTCAAGGAAGCCCGCCGACGAGCCGTGGAGGCCAAGGGCCAGATCGCCGGGGGAACAGACCCCCAAGCGCAGAAGATCGCCTCCCGGGCCGCTGCAAAGGCCGCCAAGGCCGCGGCGAAAATCAAGGCGGCCGAGGAGGCCGAGCCGGTGGACCTGATCGAGCGCGTGGTCGACCGGTTCACGGCGATGCACCGGCTCAATGTCCGGGCCCGCACCTCGGGCGAGACCGCGCGCCTGTTGCGCCATAATGTCGAGAGCGTCTGGCGCGGCCGGCGCCTCAGTGCAATCACCCCCGCCGAGGCGACCGCGCTCATCGACGACATCTTCCTGGCCGGCAAGGGTGTGCTGGCGAACCGCGTCGTGGCCGCGCTCAAGCTCTTCGGCAAATGGGCGAGCGCCCGCGGGTTCGCCAACCCGTTCGCCGCTCTCGTGAAGCCTGCGGTCGAGGTCCCGCGCGAGCGCGTCCTCGACGAGGGCGAAATCCGCGCGCTGCTCCAGGCGCTCGACGCCGAGAGCTACCCGTGGAAGCAGTTGGTCACGCTTCTCCTGATGACCGGCGCCCGGCGCGGAGAGATCGCGGAAATGCGCTGGAGGGAGGTCAACTTCGACACCGGGGTTTGGACGCTTCCGGCCGAGAGGTCGAAGAACGGCGAGGCCCATGCATTGCCCCTGCCCGACGCGGCGCTCGACATACTGCGCGGCCTGGAGAAGTTCGAGTGGTCTGACCTCGTGTTCTCGAACGATGGCGGACGGACCAGGGTCAGGTCGTTCAACGGGGTGAGTAAGCGCCTCGCCGCGAGAATGAAGCTGGCCGAGGAGTGGACGCTTCATGATCTGAGACGAAGCGCGGCAAGCGGCATGGCTGATGTCGACGTCGCGCCGCATATCATCGAAGCCGTGATCGGCCACAAGAGCGGCGTCATCAAGGGCATCGCCCGGGTTTACAACCGACACACCTACGATCGCGAGCAGCTCGCCGCGCTGACGAAGTGGGCGGAGCGCCTGGAGAAGATCAAGAGCGGCCAGGAGACGAAAAAGGTTGTGGTGCTCATGCGGCGCTAGGCGCAAAGGGACTTGCGGAACGCGTTTGAGTGTGCCACCTCCTGGAGTCTGGAAAGGGAGCCTCCGGAGCCTCAGTTGCTCAGGAAGGTTCTTTTAAGGGAAGACGCAATGCCGATCGACGACGCAACCAGAAGACCACAACGGACGCCCGCTCGCCGCGGGCCGGAGGTCTTCTGCCATGTCGTCTCAATCCCGCCCGTCGCCGGCGCCACGCAAGCCCCGTAGCGACCCCTTTACCTTAACCCGCAGAACGCAGGCCGCGAGCTCCAGGCTGCCGCCGGCGCCCCCGCTCCGGCTGATTGCCGGCTGCTGGTACACCACGAGGTTCGCCGCCGAAAACTTCAAGCGCGCCGCCCTCGGCTTGCCGTTGCTCGTCGACGAGCCGGCCCAGGTTGACCTGGTCGCCCTGACGACGCTCGCCCACGAAGTCGACATGAACCTCGTCACGCTGAAGCGGCATTTTAAGGCTGCGCGGCTGGCGATCCTGGCGCTTGCGGCCAAGGGAGACGCCCCTGACATGCAGCCTGCCGCGCCCGTCCGGCGCCGGCGCGCCGATCTGCAGCCTGTGGAGTGATGGTGGGGCCCTCGGGCCCCGGCGACGTCATCAGCATCGCCGAAGCCCTGGGTTTATCGTTCTCGTCCGAACGCCACCCCTCTACCTCGCCTGATGGAAAACCTCAAGACGCCAGCGCGAGCGGCGGGGCGGTGGTTTCATCATGACCAGCCCGCTCCGCACCGTGCTCGAGGCCGCCTGCGCCGCCGAGGGATGCAGCCTCAAGGATCACGAGCGCGTCGACACCTTCAACGACCGGATACAGGGCCTGATTGGCGGGATCGGCTACCCGCGCCCCGGCGCTGCCGGAAGCCGAGCTGCGGGATGAAGGGCAAGCCCTAGTGGTCTCGAGCGACTGGTCCTGGGCCGAACAGACGAGGGCCTGGAAGCCCGGAAAACCTACGGCGATGGGGGCGACGCCTTAGAGCGTTGGACCTCTACTGCGGCGCCGGCGGAGCGAGCCTGGGTTTGGCCCAGGCCGGGTTTGAGGTCTGGGGCGTCGATATCGAGCCGCAGCCTCACTACGCCCTGGGCCGCGACCGATTCGTCCGGGCCGATGCGCTCGGGCTTTCGCTCGACTTCATTCGGTGCTTCGACTTCCTATGGTCTAGCCCGCCTTGCCAGGCGCTGAGCGCAATGCGGAGCCTGCACAACGCCAGGCCGCACCTCAACCTGATCCCGGCGACCAGAGAGCTTCTGAGGGCCTCCGGGCGTCCGTATGTAATTGAGAATGTCGAGGAGCGCGGCCTCACCTGATCGAGCCGTTCCTGTTGTGCGGGACAATGTTCGGTCTCGGTGCCCAGGGGCGTGAGCTTCAGCGCCACCGCCTGTTCGAGACATCGTTCCCGCTCACGACCCCCGCCTGCAAACATAGCGGCCGGCCGGTCCTAGGCGTCTACGGCGGCCACGTTCGGGACCGAAGGCGCCCAGCCGGAAAGGACCACGTCAGCGGCTCCAACCTTCCGATCGGCGTTGGCCGGGAGGCGATGCAGATGGGCTGGGTAAACGGCGCCGAATTGTCGGAGGCGATCCCGCCGATCTTCGCCAAGTTCATCGCCGAGCAGTTCTTGAAGAGACGACCGCTTCCACACCGAGCTGTTCGGCCTCTGCAACAACCCGCTGATCGTCTCCCTCATCAACCTTCACATGGAGATGACCTACGCGGTGCGCGGCGCCGCATTCGCGGCCCCCGAGAACCTCGACAAGTCACGGGGCCGCCGCCGCATCATGATCCAGCTTCTCTCGGGCACTAATTCATGGGCGCTCGCGCAGATCTGCGTCGACCACATCCAGCTCACCAAGGATCAATATCTCGAGGAGCGGAGTGGAAAAATTCTGAGCTCGAGCGGAGCCCAGTCGATGCCGGCGCGTTGTTGACGCGACGAGGGAGCCTGGCGTTGCGGGCGAAGCCCAACATTTTGATTGTCGACGGTCATGCTTGGCGGCGTCTCAGGGGAACCGCGGAACGTCCAGCTAGACGCATGGAGAAAAGCAGCGAACAGGCGCAATCGGAGCGAACGCCGTGATCAAAGAGCTATGGAACATCGCCCTAAAGTGACCGACCTGGATCGCGAGGTGGCCTTCCTTCGAGAGGTCGGTGCGTCGCTTGTCTTGCGCGAACGGATCTCGATGGTGGGTGAGGAACGAGAATACGCAATCCTCATGCTAGGCGGTGTCCGCATGCTCCTCTTCGAGACGGTCGTGTTCGAGAATCTTGTTTCCGGTGGCGTTCGGCCCGGCCTCACCCATGCGGTCTACAAAGTGGACGACCTCGACGCGGAGTACGCCCGCATTAGCGCGCTCGGCGCCGAGGTCCTCGTTGAGCCAACCGAAGTATCGGCGGCTTTTGGTAGACGACGTCTCGCCTTCTTCCGGTCGCCCGGCGGTTTCGTCTTCGAGCTGATGCAGGTGCTGGAACGAAAGACCTAACTCCTGTTGGAGACCAGGAAGCTCGCCATTGCCGCAGTGCAAGCCACTCTGAAGTCGGCGCGGACTTCAAACAGGACGCGTGGCTAGAATGGATCGCCTGCGAGGTGGCCCGTCGCCGCGGTCGTCTGAAAAGGGCGGACACTTGCCGGTCCCGCGCGATGCTCGAAGGCTGAATTGGGCAGGAGCCTGCCGTCCCCGTCGTCTCAAAATGACAGCTGACAGCAAAACCCTGGTCGTGCGCCGCCGAGCCACCGCGGATAGGTGACTCCGCTATCGGACGTTCCCACGGACCTCCGCCAGCCGGTTCGGCTTTTGAAGCAGATCTTGAACGGCGCGGCCGCTCGCCTCGATCGCCCTGGCCACCGCCGCCATCGCCGGCTCTTGACGTCGCGAATGTTAGTGATCAGCGCGCCGCGGAACTGCGGGGGACGAGGCATCCCCATCGGCCCAAGCCACACCTTTGTACGCCCTTCTGAGAAGTGGCATGGCGAACTCGGCTTCGGCTACTGCCTTGGGCAGAGCTTCAGGTGGGAGCCTGTCACACGGAGGTCGATAGCCGTTTGCTCTGTACTGCGCCGGGGAAATTGGAACCCTGCGCTTGCCGTACTCAACAAGCACTTGGCCGTCGCGCATTCGATACAAACCCTTCGCCACGCTATTCCTCCCGCATGGTCGCCCTCTACGGCGCTTCTCGGTTCAGGCCAGTCCCCTGGGTTTCGCAACAAGGACGCTACTGCCGATGGACGGGGACAGCGCGAACTCAAACCCGTCTGCGCCCCGACAGCAACGACCATGCCCGTCTGGACCGGGGAGAGCGGTGCTGTGAGCGCCGTCGACGCGATCCAAATCGCCCGTGCCGCCGGCGCTAGGGCTCGCAATACCGGGATCAGATAGCAAAATCGCCGCTGACCTTCTGGTCGGCGAGCGCATCGCGCTTTGTCGGCCGTCTTCGCGCATCTGTTCGACGGTGATCGCATCGAGATTGGCGAGAAAGGTTTCGCCCGCCTCGCGTACGGCCGGATCGATCACGCGCTCGAGCAGGACCGAGTTGGCGCCGAGGCGGCCGGGCGGCCACGCATAGCTGCAGCGGTATGTTCGACGAATTCCGCCGCGCGGTGTTTCAACAGGAACAACTTGAGGTGTTCCATCGCGGCGCTCATCGATTGTCCTCGTCGAGTAGATCGTCGCCCAGCTCGCGCCATGCGTGCGCGGCTTCCTTCGCCGCGTGAATGATCGCGCTGGCGGCGCTATGTCCCGCGAGCGCGGCGCCGACGGTCTCTCGCGCCATC
>CAWANG010000015.1:0-179998 GCA_963783175.1 uncultured Alphaproteobacteria bacterium | reverse complement strand
TGGGCAGGCGCAATCCCTGGATCCGGGAATGACGGTCTGGATTGATCGCGGCGCCACGAACTGAGCTGGAGCGACATTCCAGGGTTCCGTCCGGATACCGTCGCCCGGGGCCCATCTCGAGGGGATCATGTCAGGCCGCCTGGACGTCCGGTCGGGACTCGCCATGCCTCCGAGAGCGCCTGCTCGCCTCCTATATGCATTTCCATGGCGCCGCCTCGACCGTCGCAAAGGATTGCCAGCCCGCTCGGCTCT
Source organism: uncultured Alphaproteobacteria bacterium (assembly GCA_963783175.1). Classification (GTDB taxonomy): domain Bacteria; phylum Pseudomonadota; class Alphaproteobacteria; order Rhizobiales; family Beijerinckiaceae; genus Roseiarcus. Next base: position 179,746 of record CAWANG010000015.1, on the reverse strand, counting down.
TGCCCCGGCAGCCTTAATCTAGTAATTTGATCGAATAACTTTGAGGTCGCTCATGTCGCGCCGGTTCGAAGATAATTCCACCTCGCTCAGCGACACGGGCCTTATTCGGCTCAAACGCGCGACCGATGGCGCGCAGGGGACAAGCGCCGGCGACCCGGGAAAAACCATGAACGGGATTTAGGGTTAGCGTTAAATCTAGCCAAAGGAACATTTGGCGTTGGGTTTCCTGCATCTGATCAATCCGCTTTACACCGCCTCGGGCTTCGCCGTCGGCATGCTGGTCGGATTCACGGGTGTCGGCGGCGGGTCCTTGATGACCCCGCTGCTCGTCTTAATTTTTGGCATTCATCCGGCGACCGCGGTCGGGACGGATCTTCTCTACGCCGGCGTCACGAAAATCAGCGGGTCCGTCGTGCACGGCCTCAACGACGCGATCAACTGGCGCGTCGCGCGCCGGCTCGCATTGGGCAGCGTTCCCGCCGCGGCGCTCTCGCTGTTGACGCTGTCGCATTTCGGCGTGGACTCGAAGGGGACCAGCGTGGCGATCACGACGACGCTGGGATTTGCCCTGATTCTCACAGCGGTCACGCTGCTTTTTCGCCGCCGGCTCCTGGCCTCCGCAGCATCGTTTCTCGATAGGCGCTCGGACAAGGAAATTGGTTTGCTGACGACAATGCTGGGCGCGGTCCTCGGCGTGCTCGTGTCGATCTCCTCGGTCGGCGCGGGCGCCATCGGTGTGACGGTGCTGCTGATGCTCTATCCGAAAATGCCGACGGTGCGGATCGTCGGCACGGACATTGCGCACGCGGTGCCGCTCACGCTTCTTGCCGGCGCCGGTCACTGGTGGCTGGGCTCCGTCGACTGGTTGCTGCTCGTCTCGCTGCTCTGTGGTTCGATACCGGGCATAGCGATCGGAAGCCATTTCGCCTCCCGTGTGCCGGAGCGCGTGTTGCGGCCGTTGCTGGCCGGTACGCTCGCCCTCCTTGGGGGCAAGCTGGTTTTCTGACCGAGAGCCGGTGAAGCGGCGCACAGCCCCGCATCGCGCTCAAAGCCCCTCTCAACCGCTGGAACTCCGCACCCTCCATTCGCAAGGCGCAGAACGTTTTACCGACTACCCTACGCTCGCCGAGGCCGCGGAGTGAGAGTAGACCCAGATTTCCGTCGATTTCGTCGGGCCTTGAATTGGCGACTCCGGCAGGGCTCGAACCTGCGACCTGCCGCTTAGAAGGCGGCTGCTCTATCCAACTGAGCTACGGAGTCGAACCGGGGCTGCACGCGGCGCCTCTAGCGCGTCAATGCGACCAGGGAACGACGCGGTTGGGCGAAAAATTGTCGGAATAGGACAGGATCTTGCGGGCGACCGGCTTCGGCTCCTCGACCCTGTAGGGGATGCCGTTGCGCTCGGCGTAGGAAATCGCCTCCTCCTTAGTCTCGAACATGAGCCTGACCTGCGACTTCATATCAGAGGAACTCGTCCAGCCCATCAACGGCTCGATCTCGCGCGGCTTTTCGGGCTCGTATTCGAGCATCCACTTGTCCTTGCCCTGTCCCGACTGCATGGCGCTGCGGGCGGGCACATAGATGCGAGCGGTCATGACGGCCCCCAAGCTTGTCCTTGTGGCGATGGTCGGGGCAGCAGGATTTGAACCTGCGACCTGAAGTACCCAAAACTTCCGCGCTACCAGGCTGCGCTATACCCCGATTTCCTGTTCCGCTCGCTATCATGGGGCCGCGCACATGGACAAGCCCAAGACGGACGACTGCCTCTAGAACCGCCCTCCATCCGCCGCACTCATTTCTCCGGCAGGACGACGCGGATGTGCAGTTCGCGCAACTGCTTCGCCGTCGCCAGCGACGGCGCACCCATGAGCAGGTCCTCGGCGCGCTGGTTCATCGGGAACAGCACGACCTCCCGCAGGTTCTCCTCGCCCGCGAGCAGCATGACGATGCGGTCGACGCCCGGCGCGATGCCTCCATGCGGAGGCGCGCCGCACTGGAAGGCCCGGTACATGCCGCCGAACCGCTCTTCCAGCACCTCGGGCCCGTAGCCGGCGATCTCGAACGCCTTGCGCATGATGTCCGGGCGGTGGTTGCGGATCGCGCCGGAACTGAGCTCGATCCCGTTGCAAACGACATCGTACTGGAACGCCTTGATCGTCAGCGGATCCCGGGTCAGAAGCGCCTCGAGCCCGCCTTGCGGCATCGAGAACGGATTGTGCGAGAAGTCGATCTTCTTCTCGTCCTCGTTCCACTCGTACATCGGGAAGTCGACGATCCAGCAGAATTCGAACGCGTCCGCCTTGCCCAATTTAAGATCGCCGCCGATGCGGATGCGCGCTGCGCCGGCGAGCTTGGCGGCCTTGGCCTCCTTGTCGCAGGCGAAGAAGACTGCGTCACCCGGCCTAAGTCCGGCTCTCGCGACGAGCGCCCGCTGCGCCGCTGGACTCAAGAACTTGGCGATCGGCCCCTTACCGGCGATCCCGTCACCTTCGCCCTCGAAAATGATGTAGCCAAGCCCCGGCGCGCCCTCCGCCTTCGCCCAGTCGTTGAGCTTATCGAAGAACGAGCGCGGCTGGGCCGCCGCGCCGGGCGCCGGAATCGCCCGCACGACGCCACCGGCTTTGATGACTTGCTTGAACGCGTTGAACGTCACGTCGTCGCGCTGAAAGACCTCGGTCACGTCGGCGATCTCGATCGGATTGCGGAGGTCGGGCTTGTCCGTGCCGTACTTCAGCAAAGCCTCCGCGTAAGGGATCAGGGGAAACTTCGGCGTCACCGGCTTGCCGCGGCCGAATTCCTCGAACACCCCGCGCAGCACCGGCTCGACGGCGGCGAAAACGTCCTCCTGGGTGACGAAGCTCATCTCGACGTCGAGCTGGTAGAACTCGCCGGGGCTACGGTCGGCGCGGGCGTCCTCGTCGCGGAAGCAGGGCGCGATCTGGAAATAGCGGTCGAACCCGGCGACCATGGTGAGCTGTTTGAACTGCTGGGGCGCCTGGGGCAGGGCGTAGAACTTGCCCGGGTGGAGGCGCGAGGGCACGAGGAAGTCGCGCGCGCCCTCGGGGCTCGAGGCGGTGAGGATCGGCGTCTGGAACTCGAAGAACCCCTGCTCTTTCATCCATCTCCGCAAGGAATCAATGATTTGCCCGCGCAGCATGATGTTCTGGTGGAGTTTCTCGCGGCGCAAATCGAGGAAGCGATACCGCAGCCGCGTGTCCTCGGGATAGGGCTGGTCGCCGAACACCGGGAGCGGCAAGTCGCCCGCAGGGCCCAGAACTTCGATCTCGCGCACGTAGACCTCGACGAGGCCGGTCGGCATTTCCGGGTTTTCGGTGCCCGGAGGGCGCTTGCGCACCCGGCCGTCGACGCGGATGACGAATTCCGAACGCAGTTTCTCCGCCTCGGCGAATGCCGGCGAATCCGGGTCGACGACGCATTGGGTGAGGCCGTAATGGTCGCGCAGATCGATGAACAAAAGTCCGCCGTGATCGCGGATGCGATGGCACCAGCCTGAAAGCCGGACGTCGGCGCCGTCCTCCGCAAGGGTCAGGGCGCCGCAGGTATGGGTGCGGTAGCGATGCATGATTGTCCGTCTTTTTCGCTTCGGGCGGCGTCGCGCTGCCTAACCGAAAACAGGCGGAGGGGAAAGCGCGAAGTCGACGACCGGCGTTCCAGGCAAGCGCCGATCCTCCGCGTGAACGGCCAACGGTCGGCGAGGCCTGGCGGTAGGCGACGGGTGTTTGGGGGCAATCCTCGGCGGGTCCGTTCGCGCTGGAATTGACAGAGCAAACCGCCGCCGGCTCCATTTACTGTCTTGGTGGACGGGATTAGGGTCGCGGCAACATTGCCGATACACTTCCATCGAGACGAGAATTGCTCATGACCGCTTCGTCCCCGGTCGCCGCGTCGTCCGAACTCTTTAGACGCGACGACGACAATGGCGTCGTCACTCTGACTTTGAACACGCCGCAGAATCGCAATGCGCTGAGCCTGGCAATGATCGAGGCTCTGATTGCGGCGCTCGACGACATCGCCAGTGACGAACAGGCGCGCGTGGTCGTGCTTGTCGGCGCCGGACAGGCGCTGAGCGCCGGCCACGACCTCAAGGAAATGCAGGCCCATCGCAACGATTGCGATCGGGGCCGCGACTTTTACGTCGAGCTGTTTGCGCGCTGCGCGGCGCTGATGCAGGCGGTGGTCGCCCTGCCGAAGCCGGTCATCGCGGCGGTCGAGGGCATCGCGACGGCGGCGGGCTGCCAGCTCGTCGCCGCCTGCGACCTTGCGATAGCCGGAGAGCATGCGCGCTTCGGCCTGTCCGGAGTGAACTACGGGCTTTTCTGCTCGACGCCGCTGGTTGCGGTCGGCCGAGTCGTGTCGCGCAAGCAGGCGATGGAGATGGCGCTGACCGGCAGGCTCTATACCGCCTCGGAGGCCCAAAGCTTCGGCCTCGTCAACCGCGTGGTTCCCGAGGGCCGCGCGCTCGAGGAAGCTGTTGCGCTCGCGAGGACCATCGCAAGCCACTCGGCCCCGACGCTGGCGATCGGCAAGCGGGCGTTCTACGCCCAGATCGAGCGGCCGCTCGACGAGGCTTACGCGCTTGCTTCGCTGGCGATGATCGACAATCTCGCCGAGCCGGATTCGGTCGAGGGCCTCGGCGCCTTCCTCGACAAGCGGCGGCCGGTCTGGGGGTCGTGACATGGCGCTCGAGGGCGTCAGCGACGAGGAGGTGCGGTCGATCCTGACCAGCGTCTCCACGATCGCCGTCGTCGGCGCCTCGCCCAACCCGGCCCGTCCGTCCAACGAGGTGCTCGGCTTTCTCATCGCCAAGGGCTTCGAGACCTATCCGGTCAATCCAGGCCACGCGGGCGGCCTTATTCGCGGCCGGAAGACTTACGCGCGTCTCGCGGACCTCCCGACTGCGATCGACATGGTCGACGTGTTCAGGAGATCGTCTGCCGCCGGAGGGGTGGTCGACGAAGCCTTGCGGCTCGATCCCCTGCCCCGGGTGATCTGGATGCAACTCGGGGTCGTCGACGAAGAGGCGGCCAAGCGGGCGCGCGCCAAAGGCGTGACCGTGGTCATGAACCGCTGCCCGAAGATCGAATTCCGGCGGCTCTTCAGCGGGCCGCAAGTCATGGCGCGTTAGGTTCGGGCGAAATCTCCGCTGCTCGAGCCGAAATCCAAGCTGGCCGCAACAAAAACCAAGCGCCCCGCAACAAAAACCAAGCCAGGCGCAACAAAATCCAAATCCGGCGCAACAAAATCCAAATGTCTTATCCTTCCACGAATCCTGGTTTATCAATGCGTTACCGCCAATTCCAGCGGCTGGGGACCTGACGCGAACAAGTCGGCAGCGCCGCGACGGTCGCCCTGGATCGACCAGCAGGCGTTTCTGAAAAACTAAATCACGCATTCGCCTATTTGGCAAGAAAATGTCGCTTCCTCAGAAAGAGGATTCTGGCTGACGAGGTTTTCCTGACGGCCGCAGCCGATCAGAGCCCTGTGGTCCACGCAGGTTCAAAACCCGATCAGGAACCGCTTGCCCTCGATGCAGCGCAAAACGCGGGAGGCTCATTGTCAGAGGCCGACCGCCGCCTTCATCTCGCCGGCGAGTTCGTCGTAGCAGACCGCCCACGTCTCCCGGACGGCGGGCGTGAAGTCTTCGCCCAACGCCTGTTCCAAGGTCCAGAGCAGCGCTTCCCGCAGCGCGTCGTAGTCGACAAGTTTGACGCCGTACCCGACATGACGGACGCTAAGATCACGGATCGCAGGTAGAACCTGGCCCGGCTCGTGCAAATTGTAGACGACCATGGCGAGCATGGTCATCAGCTTGACGCCCTGAATGCGCATGTCGCTCTTGAACAGCGGCCGGAAACTCGGGTTGACGGCAAATAGCCGCTCGTAGAACAGCGCCCCGGCCACCTCCGGCATCACCGCCAACCTGGCGAAGGTCGTTCGGACTATTTCTTGCTGCGCCGGATTCACGTGTGTTTGCTCCTCCGCCCGTGCGCGGGACGCTTACTCGTCTCTGCGGGACGCGGTTCGCAGCACCGTAGGCGCGCCGCCAAACTCGCTTGCGAATGCGCGATAAAATGTCGCCATGCTGTTGAATCCCCAGCCAAAGGCGATGTCGATTACGGACCGGCCGGTTCCCGTTGCCCCGGCTATCGTATCGCGGCATCGGAGCAGCCGCTGGCGCAGAAGGTATCGTGCGAAACTGCTGCCGGTCGGTTCGAACAGCCGATGCAGCTGGCGCACCGAGACGCCGAGCGCAGCGGCGGCGCTGGCCGGGGTCAATCCGGGATCGCCGAGATGCAGATCGATATGGCGCTTGACCGCGGCAAGTTGCGCCGATCGCAGCGAATCTCGCCCCTGGTCGGCGCCCTCCTCCGAGGCCCCGCACGCCAGCGCCAGCAGGCCGCAGAGGTTGCGCAGCACGCCTTCGCCGAGTTCGTCGGAAAGGAGCGGGGCCTGCGCCTTCGCCGCATTCATGGCTGTGCCCAGGAGCGAGCCGAGCGGCGAGTTGCCGGGCAGGCGAAACGGGCGCGTCAACCGGCCGCCGGCCAGAAGCGGTGAGAGCGCGCCCTGGGGGATGACCAATATCCCGAACGAGGCTGCGCCCTTCGATTCCGCGTCAAATCGCCATTCGGTCGAGCTCACGCAGAAATCGCCGGGCTCGTGGATGAGGTCGACCGGCGTACTACGCGGGGCAGCCCTCCAGATCATCGGCCGGCGGAATTGGCGGATGAAGAACGCCTCGCTCTTGTCAGCGGCAACGTCGGCTGCGGTGCGCCGCACCCTTTGGAGTCCCGTTTCGATTTCGAGCAGCGCAAATTCGCCCGCAACGTGCCCGGCCGCTTCGGCGCGAAAAACGCCGGGGTCCGGGATCTCGTCCGGCGTGATGCTGTGGGCCTGCCGCGCGAAGTAATCGCACCAGAACCTTACGCGATCGCGCGGGGGCAGGTCGTCCGTGGAAAAATGGACTCGCATGGCCACTTCTTACCGCGACCGCATGGGCAAGGCGAGGCTGCCGCAATCTCTCCGTCGAGCCAGATCCGACGGCCGCACTCCGCCTGCTCTAGGGTCAAAACCCAATCAGCTTGACTGGTTTCGTCGTCTAGGCGCGACGTTCCGCCGCGTTGCCGGTAATGGCGCAGGAGAGGCAGTCTCCAACTCAGTGGGCGGCCGTCACGATTGGGGCAAGAAATGATGATGGAGCGGATGATCAAGATCCTCATGAGCGCCGGCCTCGCGGTCCTCGCCGCTCTGATCGCGTTCGGCAACATTCATGACCCCGGCTCCAATCTCAGCTTCGTGCAGCATATCCTCAGCATGGACACTATCGCGCCCAACAACCCGATGGCGTCCCATGCAATGCCGGTCCCGCCGCTTTGGGTGATCGCCTTCTGGCTGATCGTCGCCGCCGAGGGGCTGACCTCCGTCCTCTACGCCCTAGGAACGGTTGAGCTCTGGCGCGCCCGGAGTTCCAAGGCGCGCGCCTTTCAACGGGCCAAACGTTTCGTCTACGCCGGCGCCGCCTGCGGATTCCTCATCTGGTTCGTCGGTTTCACTGCGGTCGGCGGAGAATGGTTCGCGATGTGGCAGTCCCAGGTGTGGAACGGCCAGCAGGCGGCGTTCCGCATCACCGCGTTCATTCTCCTCGTCCTGATTTTCGTCGCCCAGCCGGACGCCGAGCTTTAAAGCCTTAAACAGCACACCAACGGCCTTCGCGACGCGAGTCCGATTGGCGCTCAATGAGACGTAGCGCGGCGTTCGCCGAGACGACAACGGCGACGCGCGGCCCTTATTGCTTGAAGACGCATTCCAAGCGCGAAGCTCGCATTCTCACCCTGGGAGAAAGATCATGACGACAGTCTCGTCAACACCGACCCCGCGCACTGCAATAGCCGCCTCAGCGACCTCTGACCGCGTCGGCGGATTTTCGGGCGCCTTCCTGAGCTACCCCCGGACGTCCCGCACCGGCGAGCGCTGGGGGGCGGACTTCGACCGGCGAATGGCAGGGTGGCGACTACACCCTCTGCCGCAGTTCAGGGCGACCGAAGTCGCGGTTGCGGATGACGATGATTTAAGGCCATCGCCTATATCGGACGAGACGCCAATCGTGTTTGTCGTTGACGATGACGTCTCCGTGCGGGAATCGCTGGAATTGCTGGTTTGCAGTGCAGGTTGGCAGTCGGAGACCTTTGAATCCGCGCAAGAATTTTTGTCTCGTCCACGTACCCTTTGTCCAAGCTGTTTGGTTCTCGACGTAACTCTTCCAGACCTCAATGGCTTGGAATTGCAGAAATGGGTCGCTGCGGAACGTCCGGATATGCCGATTATCTTCATTACGGGTCATGGCGACGTTCCGATGACGGTTCAGGCCATGAAGGGAGGAGCTCTCGAGTTCTTGACGAAGCCCTTCGTGGACCACGTACTGCTGAAAGCCATCGGCCGGGCCTTAGAGCTCGGCAGGATTGCGCTTGGCGACGACGCTGAGATACGCGAACTTCGAGATCGTTACGCCTCGCTCAGTGTCCGGGAGCGGGAGGTTATGACGTTGGTTGTCCGCGGCCTCCTAAACAAACTGGTCGGCGCCGAGCTCGGCATCAGCGAGATCACCGTGAAGGCCCATCGAGGAAGGGTAATGCAAAAAATGGCGGCGCACTCACTTCCCGCTCTCGTGATGATGGCTGCCACACTTGGGCTCCCCGTGCCAATGGCGTGACACCGGTTTGTTGAGGGCTCTCATGAGCCGGGGAAACAGTCGTGTCTCTGACGTCGTGTGAAAGCGGCCAGGGCCGGACGAGAAAAGGCTGAATTGCGGCTTGGGTCGGAATCCGCGAAACGGCCCAAATCGGCTGCTACCGGCGCCTCGCTCAAGACCAGCGGCCGCGACGGTTCTTCAACGCTTCGCTGGCAACGTCGCCCTGATCGCATCTTTGGGTGGTTGGGATTGATATGCACGCAAGGTTCGCGAAATATGCGCTGGCGCTGATCCTCGCCGCGCAGGCCGCTCAGGCAGGGGCGGAAAGCTCCGTCCGCGTCACCCCCGACAATTTCCCCCGGGCGGAATCGGATCTCATTTTCAGCGGCGTCGTCAAAGACGGAGGCTTCGGCAAGTTCATGCATCGCCGCGAGCCGACGCCGCTCGCCAAGCAGACTGTGATTCGAATGAACCGCGACACGCTCTATTCAGCAGCGGTATTCGATCTTGGCGCCGGTCCCGTGACCATAACGCTGCCGGACCCGGGTAAGCGCTTCCTGTCGATGCAGGTGATCGATGAAGACGCGTACTCGGTCGAAGTCGTCTATGGCCGGGGCGTCCATACGCTGATCAAAGAGGGGATCGGGACCCGCTACGTCATCGTCGCCGTTCGCATCCTGGTTGACCCGGACGATCCGAAGGACATCGAAACTGTCCGCGCGCTGCAGGACGCTATCAAGGTCAGCCAGCCTGGCGGGCCGGGCATGTTCAAGATTCCGAATTGGGACGCCTCGAGCCAGATCAAGGTGCGCGACGCCCTGCTCGAGCTCGCTCAGACGGTTCCCGACACCAAGGGCATGTTCGGGCCGCGCGGGAAGGTCGACCCGGTCCGGCGCCTGATCGGCTCGGCCGCCGCCTGGGGCGGCAATCCCGAAGAGGACGCCCTCTATCTCAACGTCACGCCCGCCCACAACGACGGCAAGACGGTCTATAGGCTCAGCGTCAAGGACGTGCCCGTCGACGGCTTCTGGTCGATCAGCGTCTACGACGAGCAGGGCCACTTCGTTCCCAATCCGCAGAACGCCTATTCGCTCAACAACATCACCGCGAAACCCGGCGACGACGGCTCATTCGCCATCCAATTCGGCGGCTGCGACGGCAAGACCGAGAATTGCCTCGCCACGCCGCCGGCATGGAACTATCTGGTGCGCCTCTATCGCCCGCGGCCCGAGATCCTGAACGGCGCCTGGACATTTCCCGAGGCGCAGGCGGCGCGATAGGGGCGCCTCGTCAACGCCCGCGGCTCGCTGCGAGCGGCCGGATCGCCTTGCGCCCGCCGAGTTCGATGATCTCGTTGGTGATCTCCTCCTGGCGCAATTGCCGCGAGCGGGCGACAAGCTCGTCGAGCATCGTCGAGACGTTGGACTTCGCCGCGGTCATCGCCCGCATCCGCGCTTCGTTCTCGGCGGCGAGCGACAGCGTCAGCGCTTCGCAGAGTTCGGCGAATACGTATTCTTCCGCGAGCTGCGCCAACAGGACCCCCGGCGGCAGCGAAATGAGCGGCGGCGACGGGTTTCGCGTTCGCGGAAAACGGGCGAAATCGAACGGCGCGAGCGTGCGCTCGACAACATGGACTTCGCCCGACAACGCCGGCGTCGCGTGCACGAGGGTCACCCGCGTCGCCCGCCCCTCATCGAGGCGGGCGTAAAGTTGCTCCGTCACGCGGTCGGCGAGCGCCGCCGCTTCGTCCACATGCGCGACCATCGACGCGCTCCAGCCGACCGTGAGACCCCGCTCCTCGGCCGCCGCCAGACCGCGTCCGCCCAGCAGCAGCAGTTCCGCCGGAAGCCGTCCGTCCGAATTCATGAGGCGCTCGGCGGCATCGAGCACGCGCCGGTTGAACGGGCCCGCAAACCCCTGCTCGGCGCAGAGCGCGATGATCAGATGTCCGTCCCGTGCGTCAGGCGGCGCGCCCGCCGCGCTCTCGACCAAGGCCAGCGCCTGGCCGATCGCCGCCCCGACCGTTCGCGCATAGGCGCGCACGCCCTCGACGCGCTCGCGCGCCTCGCGCGCCCGCGCCGCGGCGATGCCGCGCATCGCCCCGATCACCGACGACAGCTGGCGCACCGAGCCGATGCGCGCCATGACATCGCTCAGCCGCTCAGTCATGGAGAACCGGCCCTGACCAGCGCCCGCACCGCCTCGATGAGCCGCGCGCGTCCTGCTTCGTCGCAGTTCCCCGTCTTTGTCACCGCGGCGACCGTCTCGGGAGCGTGCGCGTCGAGTTCGGCCGCGATACGCTGGCGCGCTTCCGCGACTTTGCCCGCCGCAACGTCATCGAACACGCCATCCCCCAGCGCGGCGAGCAGCGCCACCTGGTCGACCAGGCGCAAGGTGGCGAAACGCGGCTGGGCGATGACAGCGCGGATGCGCTCGCCGCGCGCGATCGTGCTGCGCACGCGGGTGTCGGCGATGCCGCCGAAGCGGGTGAACATCTCGAGTTCGAGGAACTGCGAATAGTCGAGCCTGAGCCGTCCGGACGCCGCCCGCAGCGCCGGAGCCTGCGCCTTGCCGCCGACCCGGCTGACGCTCAAGCCGACATCGACCGCCGGCCGCTGATTTGCGGCGAACAGACGCGAGTCGAGCACGATCTGGCCGTCGGTGATCGAGATGAGGTTGGTCGGAATGAAGGCCGAGAGATTGCCGGCGTCGGTCTCGGCGATCGGCAGCGCGGTCAGCGAGCCGCCGCCGAGCTCCGGCGCGAGCTTGGCGGCGCGCTCGAGCAGGCGCGCATGGACATAGAAAATATCGCCCGGATAGGCCTCGCGCCCCGGCGGCTCGCGGGTCAGAAGCGCGAGCTCGCGATGGGTCGCGGCGTGCTTGGTCAGATCGTCGACGATCACGAGCGCGTGGCCGCCAGAATCGCGAAAATATTCGCCGATCGTGAAGCCAGCGAACGGCGCGATCCATTGCAGCGCCGCGGAGGCGGCGGCGGAAGCGACCACGAACACGCAGCGCTCGGGCGCGCCGAGCTGGCGCACCGCCTCGACCACCCGCTCGACCGCGGTCGCCCGCTGGCCGACGGCGACATAGACGCAAATCATGTCCGAGCGCTTCTGGCTGATGATCGTATCGACAGCGATCGAGGTCTTGCCGGTCGCCCGGTCGCCGATGATGAGCTCGCGCTGGCCGCGTCCGAGCGCAAAGAGGGCGTCGACGACCAGAACGCCGGTCTCGACCGGCTCGGACACCAGCGCGCGGTCGATGATCGCCGGCGCCGGGCGCTCGATCGGGTGGAAAGCCTCGGCCGCGATCGGTTCGTCGCGGTCGAGCGGCCGGCCGAGCGGATCGACGACCCGGCCGAGCAGGCCGCGTCCGACCGGAACCCGCGCCGCCTCGCCCGTCGCCACGACCTGCGAACCGACGCCGATCGCCTCGGCCTCGTCGAGAATCGCCGCGTTGATCGCCTCCGGCTCCAGCGACAGCACGTAGCCGAGCCGCCCGCCCTCGAACTTGAGCAGCTCGCCGAGACGCGCCTCCGGCAGGCCGGACACGCGCGCGACGCCGTCGGCGATCTCCTCCACCCGGCCGACGGAGAGCGCCTCGGGCGACAGCCGGACGCGAGACAGCGCCTCGCGCTCGGCATGAAGCCAATCGCCGCCGTCAGCGCTGGACGCGGTCATGGCGGGTCAACTCCTCGACGATGCGGGCGAGATCGGCGCGAAAGCTGTTGCGGACCACCGCGTGCGGCGTCTCGAGCTCGAGCCCGGCGACGAGATCCGGATCGACCGCGACCGCGAAATCGAGCGGCCGGCCGAGCGCCGCGGCGAAGGCCGCGCGGCACGATTTCATTTCCGCTTCCGTGAGCGGCCGCGCGGCCGTGAGCCTGGCATCTTCGCCGGCGACCAGCCCGTCCCTGCTGGCCGCGGGCAGCGACGCGAGCCCCTCGGCCAGCCCGACGATGAAGCCGTCGACGCGCGATGCGTCCGGCAGGCGCTTGAGCAGCTTTCCGGCGATATCGACCGCAAGCCGCGCGGCGCGATTGGAGGCTGCGATGGCCTCGGCCTCACGCCCGCTACGAATTTCAGCCTCGGCGTCGGCGCGCAGATGCTCGACCTCCGTGCGGGCGGCGGCAAGCGCGGCGGCGCGTTGCGCCTCCGCCGCCGCGGCCGCTTGGCGCAAAGCCTCGTCGCGCGCGCTCGCGAGTTGTGCGGCCTCTGCATTGGCGGCTTGGCGCGCCGCGTTCGCCTCGTGCTTCGCCGCTTCGGCGTCAGCGAGGAGCTTCACCGCCGCCGCCCGCCGCTCTTCGATGATCGCCGCGACCGGACGAAACAGGAACCGGCTCAGGATCAACACCAGAACCAGGACGTTGAACGTCTGCAGCGCCAGCGTCCACCAGTCGATCCGCATCGCGGCCGAGGCCTCACTTGATGAACGGATTGGCGAACAGCACCAGGAGCGCGATCACCAGGCAATAGATCGCCATGGTCTCGATCATCGCCAGGCCCACGAACAGCGTGCGTGAGATCGTTCCCGCCGCCTCGGGCTGGCGCGCGATCGCCTCCATCGCCGAAGCGACCGCCCTGCCCTCGCCGAGGCCGGGACCGATCGCGCCGAGGCCCACCGCCAGGGCGGCGGAAAAAATGCTGACGGCTTGGATGAGATCGTTCACGTTTTTCCTCGCTCCTTAGGGCGCCGCGTCGGCGGACGGCTTGCGGCGCTCGCCGACGGCCGAGGCGATGAAGACGGTCGCCAGCACCGCGAATATGTAGGCTTGAACGGTCCCTGTCAGCAGGTCCAGCGCCATCAGCGGGATCGGCACGATGAGACCGGCCAGCGTCAGCACGATGCCGACCACGAACACGCCGCTCATCACGTTGCCGAACAGGCGGACGATGAGCGAGAAGGTGCGGGTGAACTGCTCGACGACGTTGAGCGGGATCATCACCCAGCTCGGCTCGGCGAAGGTCTTAAGATAGCCCCCAATCCCGCGCGAGCGCACGCCCCAGGCGATCGTCGCCACGAAAACGATCAGCGCCATCGCCGCGTCGGTCTCGATATGGGCGGTCGGCGGCTCGACGCCGGGCACGAGCGACGACCAGTTCGAGATTAGGGTGAAGAGGAAGATCGAGCCGATGAGGGCGCGAAACGGCGCCGGATCGGCCTGCATCGTGCCGCGGATCTGGTCGTCGATCGTGGAGACGAGGATTTCGACCGCCGCCTGACTCCTGGACGGCGCGAGCGCGAGGCGTCGCGTCGACAGGGCCGCAAAGCCTGCGATCAGCGCCATCACCGCCCAGGCGACGACAACCGGCTCGGTGATCGGCGCCGGGCCGACGTGGAAGAGCGGCTCGAGCGTCAGCGGCGATTTCACGCCATCCTCTCCAAGCGTCGCAGCAAAAGCGCCCGCGCGGCCAGGACGCCGAACGCCGCGGCGAGGAGCGGCGGCGCGCCGTGGCGGGCGATGAAGGCCAGCGCCAGCGCCAGCGCCACGAATCGCAACGCCTGCGCCAGGACGCCCAGGATCGGCCGCCCGTCGCGCAGCAGAACCACGCTCCACCACAGCGAAGCCAGGTGCGCCGCGCCGAGGATCGCGCCGGCGGCGAAGCCGAGCATGAGAGCCGCGATCATTGCCGATGCATCCATCGCCATGCCGTCCACAAACCCGCCGCGGCGCCAAGCATGATGAGCGGCGCGGTGAAGAAGATCCCGGCGTCGAAGGTCCGGTCGAGCCAGCGGCCGATGACGACGCCGATGAGAACCGGCGTCACGATCGCCCATCCGAGGACGCCGATCTGCCCGAGCCGGGCGGCGAACGAGGGCCCGCGCTCGGCGCCGGCTGCTTTGGCGCGCGTCTCCGCCCGGAGCGCCGCCTCCTGCATTTTTTCGTGGCGGCCGTCGCCGGGCGCGTTCATGGCGCGGCCTCGGCCGTGAACGGCCCTTCGCCGTCGCCGAGCGGGCGGGCGCCCGATCTCAGATAGCGCATCAACTGGCGCAGCGCGCGGGCATGAAGCCGCGTCTGCTCGACCCGCGCTCTGCGGTCGGCGTCGAGTTCGGCCGAGCGCAACGCCTCGATCTCGGCCCGGAGCGCCGAAAGATCGTCGCCGATCGCGCCGCGCCGGCAGGCGATGGCGACCCGCTTGCCCCCGGCGACCCGCAACACGCCGCCGCTCAACGCGCAATAGCGCGTCGCTCCGTCGTGCGTGGCCCAGCGCACGACCGACGGCGGCAGCACCGTCAGGAGGTCGGCGTGGCCGGGCAGGACGCCGAAGGCGCCGCTGTCGTCCTCGGCGCGCAGCGAACGAACGTCGTCGACGTCGATGAGCAGCTTGGCGGGGGTCCCGATGATCAGTTGCAATCCACGGCCCATGGCGCGTCGCGCTCCCGCCTTATGCCGCTGAAGGCGCCGCGCGGCGCGCGGCCTCTTCCTTCGCCCGCGCCTCGCCGAGCGCGCCGACCATATAGAGCGAACTTTCGCGCCAGTCGTCGCATTCGCCGGCCAGAATCGCCCTGCAGCCGGCGACGGTGTCGGCGACCGGAACCGAGCGGCCGGGAACGCCGGTGAAGGCCTCGGTCACCGCGAACGGCTGGGTGAGGAACCGTTGCAAGCGGCGCGCGCGCTCGACGATGCGCCGGTCCTCGGCGCCCAATTCCTCCATGCCAAGGAGCGCGATGACGTCTTGCAACTCGCGATAATGCTCGATTGCGCGCCGCGTTTCGGTCGCGACCGTGACATGGTCGGCACCGACCACCAGCGGGTCGAGGAGGATCGACGACGAGGCGATCGGATCGACCGCCGGATACATCCCCTCGGCCGACATCGAGCGCGACAGCACGACCATGCTGTCGACATGGGCGGCGATCGTCGTCACCGCCGGATCGGTGAAATCGTCGGCCGGCACGTAGACGGCCTCGATCGCGGTCACCGCGGCGTCGCCGACCGAGGCGATGCGCTCCTGAAGCGCCGCGACCTCGCTCGCCAGCGTCGGCTGATAGCCCACCCGCGAGGGCGCGCGCCCGAGCAGGCCTGACACTTCCGCCCCCGCCTGAACGAAGCGGAAGACGTTATCCATCAGAAGCAGCACATTGCGATGCTCGGCGTCGCGGAAATATTCGGCGATCGTCATCGCCGTCATCGGCACGCGCCAGCGCGCCCCCGGCGGTTCGTTCATTTGCCCATAGACCAGCGCGGTGCGGGCGAGCACGCCGGATTCGGTCATGTCGAGCAGCATCTCGTGGCCTTCGCGCGAGCGCTCGCCGACGCCGGCGAACACGCTGATCCCCTGATAGGTCTCGGCCATGGCGTGGATGAGCTCCATCACCAGGACCGTCTTGCCGACGCCGGCGCCGCCGAACATCGCCGCCTTTCCGCCTTGAGCGAGCGGCGCGAGGAGGTCGATCACCTTGACGCCTGTCGTGAACAGCCGGGTCGCGCCGGTCTGGGCCGCGAAAGGCGGCGGCTTGCGGTGGATCGGCCAGCGCGGCGCGTCCGCCGGCAGGGGCGGCCCGCGGTCGCCGATCCGGCCGAGGACGTCGATGAGCCTTCCAAGAACCGCCTCGCCGACTTGAATCGTCACCGGGCCGCCGGCGCGGCGCGCCCGATCGCCGCGCCTCAGCCCCGTCGTCGGCTCGAGCGCAATCGCCCGCGCCGACCGTGCGTCGAGCTGAGCCTGGATCTCGGCGACGACAATCCGGCCTTCCGCGTCCGCGATTTCGACGGCGTCGTCGATCGGCGGCGGGCCGTCCTCGAACACGAGGTCGACCACCGCGCCGCGAATCGCCGCCACGCGGCCCTCGGATCGGGCTGCTCCGCTCATTGAACGCCTCCCCGCATTTGGCGAAGCCTCCACGGTTTCGCACGGCGGCGCGCCCGCGCGAAGTGCGACATCGCGCCGCAAGGCGATGGCCCGCGCAAGGCACGGAGCCGCGATTTGTTGACTTTCTCGCGATTTGATCTATGGGGAAACGCGCCGAGAGCGAATGAAGGCTCCGGCGAGCGTCGGCGAGCGCTTCGCGCCGACGCGGGGCGCGAGGCTTGCGCGCCGGGACCCGCGAACGCATTGACGCGGGTCCACGAGGCCTCCATATGACAAAATGCGGATGCGAGGCATTCGCGCAAGCGAGCAATGATGAAATTTAGCGAACTCGGCCTGAGCGAGAAAGTGCTCAAAGCCGTCGAGGCGTCAGGCTACGACACGCCGACGCCGATCCAAGAGCAAGCCATTCCCTACGCCCTGCAAGGCCGCGACGTGCTCGGCATCGCCCAGACGGGCACCGGCAAGACCGCCGCCTTCACCCTGCCGATGCTGTCGACGCTCGAGCGCGGCCGCGCGCGCGCGCGCATGCCCCGGACCCTCATCCTGGAGCCGACGCGCGAGCTTGCCGCCCAGGTCGAGGAGGCGTTCGGCAAATACGGCGTCAACCACAAACTGAACCTCGCGCTCCTGATCGGCGGCGTCTCGTTCGGCGACCAGGAGACCAAGATCGCGCGCGGCGCCGACGTGGTCATCGCGACCCCCGGACGCCTGCTCGATTTCACCGAGCGCGGCGGCCTCCTCTTAAACGCGATCGAGATCCTGGTCATCGACGAAGCCGACCGGATGCTCGACATGGGCTTCATCCCCGACATCGAGCGCATCTGCAAGCTGGTGCCGTTCACGCGCCAGACGCTGTTCTTCTCGGCCACGATGCCGCCAGAGATCACCCGCCTCGCCGATACGTTCCTCCACAATCCGGTGCGCGTCGAGGTCTCCCGCGCCGCCACGACCGCGGAGAACATCACCCAGACGCTTGTGCCCTCGGGCGGATCGCCGGAAGAGAAGCGCTCAACGTTGCGGCGCGTCATCCGCGGCGCCGAGAACTTCAAGAACGCGCTCATCTTCTGCAACCGCAAGCGCGACGTGCAGGTCGTCTACCGCTCGCTGCAGAAGCACGGTTTCTCGGTCCTTGCGCTGCACGGCGATCTCGACCAGCGCATGCGCATGGCGGCGCTCGACGCCTTCCGCGCTGGCGAAGTCCAACTCCTGGTCTGCTCCGACGTCGCCGCGCGCGGCCTCGACATCCCCGACGTCAGTCATGTGATCAACTACGACGCGCCCCATCATTCCGAGGACTACGTCCACCGCATCGGCCGCACTGGTCGGGCGGGAAAATCGGGCGTTGCGCTGACCCTCGTCTCGCGCATCGACCAGAAGGCGATCGCCGAGATCGAGAAGCTCATCGCGCGCAAGATCGACTGGCAGGACGGAGCTCAGCTGCCCCCCGACGATGAAATCGAAGCGCCGCGGCGCGAGGGCTCGCGCGGCCGCGGCGGCGCCCACAGGCGCCCCGAGCGCGCCGCGCCGGTCGAGGGCGGCGAGCGCCCGGACCGCCACGCCGACCGTCACCCCGATTCGCGCCGCCATCACGCTGAACGGCCGCCCCGGGAGCGCATCGCCGCCGAGGCGGAGCGCGCCGCGCGCCCTGCCGCCGTCATCCTCCCTGAACCCTCTCCACGCGGCGAGCGTCCCGTCCGCGAACGCGTGGCGGCCGATTCGGCGAATGGCCCGGCCCATCGTGCGCCGCGCTTCGCCGATCCTTCTCCGCGCCGCGATGCGGCGCAGCCGCGCCGAGACGTGGACGCGCCCGTGATCGGCCTCGGCGACCATGTGCCCGACTTCCTCCTCCGCCCGGTCAAGGCGCGCGCAAGGCCCGCACGCGAGCCGATCGAAGCGGAGGAGTAATCGCGGGCGGCTGGGGCCGCCTTGTCGTGACAATGGACCCGATCAAACGCCTTGCGCGGCCCCAGATCGACATAATGCTGCAATGGGCGATAGCCACGACGACGCCCGCGGGTGCGCTGACCCTCGGGCGATGTTGAGATTCGGACTTTCCCGGCTCGTCGTCGCCGTCCTGCTCGGAATCGCGATCCCGTTCGCGATCCATCGACTGAGCCGGCTCGTCGGCTTCTCGCCCCTTCTGGCGGCGGCCATCGCGGCCGGCCTCGCGTACGGCGCGCTCAAGGCGGACAACGCCTGGTCCAGCGCGGGGCTGGCGGACAACCTTCTCCTGATGGCGACAAGCGCCCTTATCCTCGTCGCCTATGTCGCGCTGTGCTTCGTCGTCGCCAAAGCCATTGCGCGCATCAGGCTTTAGGCGGCGCCTTTTTCTTTTTCGGCTTCGCCTTGGCTTCGGCTGCGCGCCCGCGCCGCTTCGAGCCCAAGCGACGACCAGCGGCGGAGTTCGTCGGCCTCTTCGAGGGCGATCGCCGGCAGGCGCCAGAAGGAGGTCGGCATCGGCTTGCCCCTGGCGACGTAGGTGAATGGGGAGGAGCCCGCGGCGACAAAAGTCGGCTGCGAGAGCGAATCGACTTTCAGAAACACTTCGCCGCCGTGCTCGATCGCGAAACACAGGCCCTCGGCATAGACGCCCGGGCCGCCGAACATGCGTTTGACCCCGACCACCCCGAACGGCTCGAACAGCGCCTTCAGGCCGTCTGCGTCCATGACGCTATTTCAGGCCGGCGCGTTGAGCGCCTCGGGGCTTGCCGGGGTGATCGCGACACTTTCGCCACAGCCGCAAGCCGAAGTTTCGTTGGGATTGGAGAAGGCGAAGGTCGCTGAAAGACGGTCAACCTTGAAGTCCATTTGGGAGCCGAGCAGGAACAGCACCGCCTTGGGGTCGATCAAGAGCCGCACGCCCTTGTCCTCGACGATCTCGTCCGTCGGCGTCGCGCTCTCGGCGAGCTCCATCGTGTAGGACATGCCGGCGCAGCCGCCGTTCTTCACGCCCACGCGCAGGCCCGCGACCGGCTTGCCCGCGGCTTCGGTCAATTCGCGCACCCGCGCCGCTGCCGCGTCGGTCAAAGTCATCACCTGTCGCCGTAACAGTCGGGACGCCATCGCATAGTCTCCATCGACCGGGTTCAAGGCCCGGTGGACATCCGACATATAGCATCACGCTGGCCGTTTTGACAGGGCTGGAGCGCCGCAGCGTCAATGCGCTCCGCCGAGAATCCAGTAGGCGAGCAGAGCGACCGCGCCTGCCGCCGCGAGAACGAACCGGGGCCCGACAACGAAATAGACGTAGCCGCTCCGATTGGCGGCCATCACGAGCCCGAGCGCCATGAGGATGCACCCGAGCGCGACCAGCGCGAGATTCATGGGTTCGCCTCGCGAGCCATCACGAGCCTTGAGAAAAGCGCTATTGCGGCCGAAAGGCAAGCTTCACAATGTGAAATCACTCGGAGGCCGCCAGCACGCCCGGCTTCATCGGCGGCAGCGGGATTTGCGGCGGGCACGCTTCGTGCTAGGCGGAAACATGGCTTCCCGTCGCCCACCCAAGACCGCCAAGCCCCTCCTGACCATGCACGACTGGGAGGCGAAGCATTACATACTGGCGGCCGTGATCATCCTCGTTGTGATGGGGATGTTCGCCTACAGCTGGTCGTAGCGGCGAGAGCCGTCTGCTGCGCTTCGCAGAGCGACAAATGCGCAAGAAAAAGGCCGCCCCACCGCGGCGGCCTTTTCGCAGTTTGGGTAAGTCCGCCTTGACGTCGTCAGGTCGCCGCGAGGGCCGCGCGCTTGCGGTAGGCGAGAAAACCGAGGCCGGCGAAACCGAGCGCCATCATCGCCCAAGTCGACGGCTCGGGAACGGTGAGACTGAGAGCCAACTCCGCTGGGATTAGGGAGGGTCCAACGCCCAGGTTCTGGTAAGCTTGGGCGCCAGCCGGCGCAGTTGACGTCGTCTCGACGCCGAACTCTCCGGCGCCAGTGGTCCCGGTGATCTCAAAATAGTACGTGGTTCCGGGAGTCAATGATGAGATCGCGGGAAAGCCTGTGTTATAGACGTATTCCGCGAAGCCGCCAGAAATGGTGTTTCCCGTAGCTGTCTGGCCCGCACCTCCGACGCTATCGGTTGCGATCACCGTACCCGGCCCAGAACCGGTGCTGGTCAAGACCGAAATCGTGAAACTGGGCGACGTGCCGCAAGTCGTCGAGGGGTAGCAGCCGCCCCACCACTCGGCGTCGCTGATGGAGGTTACGCCGGCTGGCAGGACGAAACTGATGTAGTCGGAAAAGCCAAAGGTGGATTCGGCATAATACGTACCGCCCAGGTCCGGGCTGCCGCCGTTGTAAACGACTGTGTCCGCCCGCGCCGCCGCCGAGGCGAATGAAAGGGCGCCGGCAGCAGCGGACGCCAAAAGGAGTTTCCTCATCCCAAGATCCTCCGAGATCGAACGGATATCCCCCAGAAAACAGCAGCTTATATATTCCGGAAACAATCCGGATTCATCACCCTGAGATGATCATTACCGTTCCGTAATGTTGTGTCAATCGCATTTTCCCGAAGCGCTCCGGCTTAGAGTCTGGAGCTTCGGCCGCGATTGTGGCAAAGCGCCCTCGTCTCCAGCGCACCCGGGTTTAGTTTTGCCGACATCCACCCCTGACAACTCACTTCTGAGACGCATCGCCGCTGCGCTCGAACGGTTCGCGCCCGCCCCTCCGCCCGCGCCCGATTTCGACGCTGCGGAGGCGTTCATCTGGCGCGCCGACAGCGGCGCGCTCGCCCCCGTCCTGCGGGTCAACCGCATCGATATCTCGCTCCTGCGCGGCGTCGACCGGGTGCGCGACCTTCTGGTCGACAACACCCGCCGCTTCGCCCGCGCCCTGCCCGCCAACAATGCCCTTCTCTGGGGCGCGCGCGGCATGGGCAAGTCGTCGCTGGTCAAGGCGGCCCATGCCGCGATCAATCGCGAGAAGGGCGTCGCCGGGCGCCTCAAGCTGGTCGAGATCCACCGCGAGGACATCGAGGGCCTGCCGGCGCTGATGACCGCGTTGCGCGAAGCGCCCTACCGGTTCATCGTCTTTTGCGACGACCTGTCGTTCGACGCCGGCGATGCGTCCTATAAATCGCTAAAGGCCGCGCTCGAGGGCGGGGTCGAGGGCGCCCCGCCAACGTCCTCTTCTACGCGACCTCCAACCGCCGGCACATGATGCCGCGCGAGATGATGGAGAACGAGCGCTCCAGCGCAATCAATCCCGGCGAAGCGGTCGAGGAGAAGGTGTCGCTCTCCGACCGGTTCGGCCTCTGGCTCGGCTTCCACCATTGCAGCCAGGACGATTATCTCGCCATGGTCCATGGCTACGCCAAGCATTTTCGCCTCGACGCGCCTTTGGAGCAGCTCGAAGCCGAAGCGCTCGAATGGGCGACGACCCGCGGCTCCCGCTCCGGCCGCACCGCCTGGCAATTCATCCAGGATCTCGCGGGGAGGCTCGGAAAGCCGCTCGACGCGGCCAGTTGACGAGCGCAAGCCCCGCGAGCACGAGGACGATCGCCAGCGCAAAGGCGGCCGTGACCTTCTCTCCGAACACCAGCCAGCCGGCGAACACGCCGACAAGCGGTGTGATGAAGGTGAAGGCCGAGAGCTGCGCCGCTGCATAGTTCTTGAGCGTCCAGAACTACAGCGCGTAGCTGACGCCGACGACTGCCACGCCCTGCCAGAGGAGCAAGGCGATCGTCGTCCCCGAGAGATGCGTTGGCGCCGTCTCCCCGAACACGTAGACGAGAGGAGGCGTCGCCACACTTGCTACCGCAATCTGGTAGAGCAGCACTTTGAGGGGATCGATGCGCCTGAGCGGCGTGGCCTTGATGACGATGGTCGTCGCGCCCCACAGGGCCGCGGCGAGGAGCGCGAGTCCATCGCCGATGAGGCCGCCGCCCGGCGTGCGGCCTGCCAGCCCGCAGGCGACACCGAGAAATGCGAGGCCGAGCCCCGCCCACTGGATCGGCTTCAGGCGCTCATCCTTCAGAAGAAACGCGGCGCCGAGAGCAACGAAGAAAGGCGCCGCATAGATGAAGACGGTCGCCCGCGCCGCAGCGAACTCGAATAGCGCGATGAACTCGGCGGTGAACAGCGCGCCGGCCAATATTCCCGGCGCCTCCGTTCCGTCGAACTCGAAGACGCGCCGTTTCGTGAGGAGCGCGTAAGTCGCGACGCATGCGACCCCGATCGCCGACCTTATCCCGGTCTGTGCAATCGGCCCGACTTCGGGCAGCGCCAGCTTGACGACGACCTGATTGAAGCCCCACACGACGCAGAGCGAGAAGGTCAAAGAGGCGGCGAAGGCGTCGAGGGGGCGGGCTTTCATTGCTCCCCCTCTCCGGTCGGAAGCAAGAAATCAAGGGCGGCGAGCCCTGCTCCTTACATCGTCAGCCGTGCGACGATCGCGTATCCATCCCGGCCGCACGTTTCGGCGGAGGGCCGAAAAGCAAGGGCGGCGGGCCTTTCCTTGGACCCGCCGCCCTCGTTGTCCCTCGAAGAATGATCGGTCTCTCGGAGATCCTCGAAGGTCAAGTTTTGCCAGGCAGAAGCCTGGACTTCATCAATCCGCCGAGCCCAGTCAGAGGCCAGCGAGATAATTGGTCGGGTCGACCGGTGTCGATCCCTTGCGCAGCTCGAAGTGGAGCTGCGGCGCGTTGACATTGCCGGTGTCGCCGGACTTGGCGATCACCTGCCCGCGCTTGACCTGGTCGCCGCGCTTGACGTCGAGCTCGCCGTTGTTGCCGTAGGCGGTGACGAAGCCGTTTGGATGCTTGATCAGAACGAGGTTGCCGTAGCCTTTTAGCCCGTCGCCCGAATAGACAACGGTCCCGGCCTCGGCCGCCCGGACCGAGGTCCCGGCCGGCACCGAGATGTTGATGCCGTCGTTGCCGCCGGCTTTGAACCCCTGGATGATGCGGCCGCGCGCCGGCCAGCGGAACTCGGGCTCGACGCCCGCAGCGTCGGCGTGAGCGCCGGTCAGCGGAACCTTGGTCGCGTCGGCGCCGGATTCGAGGTTGCCGGTCGGCGCCTTGTCGATCATGGCGTCCTTCGTCTGCGGCGGCTTGGCCGGTTCGGCGTAGGCGACCGCGCCGCCCGCGTCGTCCTTGGCTGCCGCCTTCTGCCCTTTGCTCGCGGCCGGCTTGTCGGCCTTGGCGAGGTCCTTTTGTTTTTCCTTCTCCTTCGCCTTGGCGGACTTTGCCGTTTCGGCGTCGGCGACGTCCCCGGCGCGCTTGAGCGCTTTCTCCGATTCCGCACTCGCCACGCCGTGGCCGTCAGCGTGATAGACGGGCACGACGATCCGCATCCCGCTCTTGACCTCGGAGCCGTTGGAAAGGCGGTTGGCGGCGAGGAGCGCGGCCGCGGGCACGCCGTAGCGGCTCGAAAGCGTATCCAGTGTCTCGCCCTTGGCGACCACCACCGGCGAGCCGCCGGTCGCGGTCCAGCCCACAGCCGAACCTCCGACCGCCTGCGGCTTGCGAGCCGCAGAAGCAGTCTGCGTCGCCGCGGGGGCAGGCGCGCCCTGCGCAAGCGGGGCCGAGGTCACGCTCGGCGTCGGCGCGGCGTCCGCCGTCTTGCTCGCGAACGGGTTGGAGAACGGATTTCCGGAGAACGGACTGGGGCTGGCGCTGAAGCGCGTCACGTCGGACGAACACCCGGACAGCAACGCAAGCCCGAGGCTGGCTAGCGCGAGACGCGGAAATGCGCGTCCTCTTATCCACGCAACGCGATCACTCATCGGCTTCCACCCACGCCCACGCAACCCAAGATGCGCACAGATTGCGCCGATCGAGTTAAGGGAAGGTTTAAGATGAATCGACGGTGACCGTTATCTTCGGAATCCGCGTGTCGAATGCGGGCTGTGCCTTAAAGCGCGCGCGCGAGGCCGTGCTCGAGGGGCCTCAGGCCTCGCGCCGGACCGACGTCCGCGGCCTCGAGCCCGCCCGTAGAATTGGCGGCCAGCCTGACGATCCGCTGCTCGCCCCGTTCCGGCCCGGCCACGGCCGCGACCATCACCCCGCCCGCGGCGATGAGACCGCGAAACGCCTCGCCTGGCGGCTCGATCAGGCCGTGCACGATCACTCGATCGAAGCGCTCGCCCGAGCGGTGAAACTCAATTCCGTCCTCCCATCGGACCGCGACGTTGCCGAGCCCAAAGGTCTTGATCCTGGCGGAGGCCTCGACCGCCAGCGTCTGGAACCGTTCGAGTGACACGATCTCCTTAGCAAGTTGAGCGAGCAATGCAGCGCAATACCCTGTTCCAGTTCCGATTTCGCATATCCGATGCGACGGCTCGAGGTCGAGCGCGGCGATCATCGCGGCGACGATCGAGGGCGGCGGCGAGGTCTGCCCGCAGCCGATCGGCAGAGCAAGGTCGCGCCCCGAAATGTCGGCGAACCGCGGTGGCATGAACAGCGCGCGGGGCGCACGTTCGAGCGCCCGCAGGAGGTCGAGGTCGTTGATGCCCTTGGCCCGCATCGCCAGCGTGAACTGCGCGCGTTCTTCCGCCTCGATCGCGCTCATTGGCGCCCCCCGCTCGCGCGTTGTCGCTTGCCTCGTCTCACCGGCGTGCAAAAGCCTCCTCGAACCGCAGGCGCGAATCGTTGTCAGTCAGATCGAGCCTGAGCGGCGTGATCGAGATTTTCTTCGCTGCGAGGGCCGCGAGATCGGTCCCATCCTCCTGCTCGAAGGCGCCGCGCTGGAACATCAGCCAGTAATAGGGGAAGCCTCGGCCGTCGCGCCGTTCCTCGACCCGCATCAATTCGGCGTTGCGCCGGCCCTGGCGGGTGAACTCGATTCCCGCCACCTCGCTTGCAGCGCAGGCGGGGAAGTTGACGTTGATGAGGCCGCCGGGGGCGATGCCGGCAGCCAGAATTGTGCGGATGACCGGCGCCGCATGCGCTTCGGTTGCGTCCCACTCGATCAGCGGCCGTCCCACCGCGCCACCATAGGCCTGCGACAACGCGATCGAGGGGATGCCAAGCATAGCCCCTTCCATCGCGCCGGCGATCGTCCCCGAATAGGTGACGTCCTCGGCGACGTTCTGGCCGCGGTTGACGCCGGAGAGCACCAGATCGGGCCGGCGATCGGCGAGGATTTTCCTCACCCCCATGATGACGCAGTCGGTCGGCGTGCCTTTCAAGGCGTAATGGCGCGGGCCGATTTCCCGCAACCGCAGCGGATCGCTGAGCGAGAGCGAATGGGCCACTCCCGACTGGTCGTTCTCGGGCGCGACCACGGTCACGTCGTCCGAAAGCTCGCGCGCGATCGATTCGAGCAGTTTGAGCCCCTGCGCGTGGATGCCGTCGTCGTTGGTAAGCAGGATTCGCATGGCGCGCCTTTTCGCATGACCGGTGCGTCGAGGCGAGCGCGTTCTGGCGCGGGGAAGGACGACTCGCGGAACAAGGCGTTATTGCGCCTCGCCTCGCGATAGACATCTGGCGAATGTTGGTTAAGGGTAAGAGCCCTTATATCTTGGGGGAGTTATCATGACCCGGTTATTTGACGGAGAGGTCGCGCTTGTGACGGGCGGCAGCTCAGGGATCGGAAGAGCGTCGGCGATTGCATTCGCTGCTGAAGGCGCCAAGGTGGCGATAGCGAGCCGCCGTTCCGCCGAATCGCTCGAAACCGTGAAAATGATCGAAGCCGCGGGAGGCGAGGGCTTCTTCATAAAGGCCGACGTTTCCAATTCGAGCGACGTCGAAGCGATGGTCGGCGAGACCGTTGCGAGGTTTGGCGCCCTGAATTACGCGTTCAATAACGCCGGCGTCGAGGGGCCGGCGTTCACCCCCCTCACCAAATACTCGCAGGCCGATTGGGCGGCCGTCATCGGCGTCAATCTAACCGGCGTATTCCTGTGCATGAAATATGAGCTTCCGCATATCATCGCCGCCAAGGGCGCGACTGTGAACATGGCGTCTGTGGCAGGATTGGTCGGCGGACGATTGGGGTCCGCATATCACGCCAGCAAGCACGGCGTCGTCGGACTGACAAAGGCCGCGGCGATCGAAAACGCCGCTGCTGGCGTTCGCATTAACGCGGTCGCTCCGGGGGTAATCGAGACGGATATGGCCGATCGAGCGGGGTTCACTTCAAGCGAATCGCCGGTTCATTCGAGAGCGCTCGCCATGCATCCCATGGGCCGTTTCGGGGTTCCCCAGGAAGTCGCTCAAGCGGTAATTTGGCTCTGCTCGAAGGGAGCTTCGTTCACAACCGGCCACACGTTGCCAGTCGACGGCGGATTTCTGGTTCCCTGAGCTTCGGATTCCGCGTCAGTGCAGATCGCTCTATTTCGGCAGTGGCCCGAGTTCCGGCCAGCCGTCCGCGGTCCACAAGATCGCCGAGAACTGGAGTTTCGCGACGCCGAACGCGTCGCCGTCGTAATAATGATAGGCGAGCCAGTCGCCCTTCGAGGTCTTCACTGCCTCCTGCCCGCCTGGGCCGATGAAGCGGCCGGTCGTGGCGAGCACGAGCGCGCCGCCGCCGTCCATCATGTCCTTGCCGTCCCGGTCGCGATACGGCCCCTCGATCCGGTCGGCGCGGCCGACGCGGATGTTATAGGTCGAGGCGACGCCCTTGCAGCAATGGTCGAAGCTGACGAAGAGGAAAAACTTGCCGTCATGCTCGAGGAGCGAGGCGGCCTCGATCGCGCCTCCGTGGCGGCTAGCGAGCGCGATGCGCGGCGCATCCTTGGCGATAAGCTTGCCGGTTTCGGGATCGAGCCGGCTCAGCTTGATCCCTGACCAGAACGAGCCGAAGGCGAGCCAGGCGCGCCCGTCCGAGGCGTCGATCCGGAACGGGTCGATGGCGTTGAAGTCGTCGCCGTGCCTCGACATCAGGACCATGCCCTGATCCAGCCAGCCCTCCCCGGGTTTGACGGGATCGAAGGCCGCATTGGTCATGAGCCCGATCGCGCTCCCGTTGTCGCCGAAGCTCGACAGGCAATAGTAGAGGTAAACCGTCCCGCCGCGGCGGCTGACGGAGGGCGCCCAGACATTGAGCGGCCTGAACCCGAGCGCCGCCTGCGCCCACGCCGGCGGGCCGTCGCCGATGAAGCCCGCGTCCGTCCAGGCGACCCCGTCCGGCGAGGTCTTGACCCTGATCGCGCCGTGCGTCGGCCCCTGCTGCCCGGTGCCGAAGGCGACGAATCGGCCGCCCGCCTCGATCACCGAGGGATCGTGGATGCGCGTGTCGCCGGTCATTTCGGGCTGCGGCTTGGCCGCGTAGGAAGGCGCGCCTGACAGGAGCAGGACGGCGAGGCAGGCGAGTGTGGTCGCCGTCCACCGACCCCGTCTCACGCCGACTCTCTTCCGGCAAGAGTTCCCGCGGCGCAGGCGGGCAATAACCGGCATGTATGATCTTGGCATGTCTCGATTATCGGCGCCGAAAGCGTCGAGGAGAAGGCCGGACAGGGCGCGGGGGCGACGGGGAACCCTTTTCCATTCGAGGCGTTGACACGGCAGGTAGGATCACGAATGGAGCCTATAATGCGAAACACCACATCCAAGCCGGCAATTGCGGCGCTGATGGCGTTGTCGTTGACGGCGTCCGTGTTCGCCACGGCTGAACCGGCGTCGGCCGCCAGTTGGCACGGCGGCGGCAGGGGAGGCGGCGGTTGGCACGGAGGCGGCTGGCATGGCGGCGGCTGGCGCGGCGGCGGCTGGCATGGCGGGTGGGCCGGTCCGGCTGTCGTCGGCGGCTTGGCCGCCGGTGCGCTGTTGGCAGCCCCCTATTACGGCTACGGTTACGGGTACGGCCCTACCTACGGGTACGGGTACGGCAATTGCTCTTATGCGCCGATATATGACGCATACGGCAACTTCATCGGCAACCAGCCTGTCTGCTAGTTCGTGAATGACGATCAAAGGCGCCCGGATATCGGATCCGGGCGCCTGAGGTCGTCGCTCTGTATAACCACCTGCGCGGGTATACATGCGGCGAAGTGGTGCATTAGCGCTCGATCCGCGCCAGCCCGCCCATATAGGGTCGCAGCGCTTCCGGAACCGTGACTGACCCGTCCGGCTCTTGATAGTTCTCCATCACCGCCACCAGCGCCCGGCCGACGGCGACGCCGGAGCCGTTGAGCGTATGGACGAAGCGGGTCGATTTGGCGTCCGTCCCCTTGAACCGCGCGTTCATCCGCCGGGCCTGGAAGTCGCCGCAGATCGAGCAGGAGGAGATCTCGCGAAAGCGCCCCTGCCCCGGCAGCCAGACCTCGAGGTCATAGGTCTTCTGCGACGCAAAGCCGATGTCGCCTGTGGAAAGCGCGACGACGCGATAGTGGAGGCCGAGCCGCTTCAGCACCTCCTCCGCGCAGGCCGTCATCCGCTCGTGCTCGTCGCGCGACTGCTCGGGCGTGGTGATCGAGACCAGCTCGACCTTCCGGAACTGATGCTGGCGGATCATCCCGCGCGTGTCGCGCCCCGCCGCCCCCGCCTCCGCCCGGAAGACAGACGGTTCCGGCGGTGAAGCGCAGCGGCAGGGTCTTCTCGTCGACGATGCTCTCGCGCACGAGATTGGTCAGCGGCACTTCGGCGGTCGGGATCAGGCCAAGCCGACTCTTTCTGATCCGTGCGAGCCGCCCCATGATAGACCATTTGCGCTGTTTCCCGCTCGGCCCTCCGACTTCTTCCTCGGACGGCGCTCGGATCAGTTCGGCCGCACTTGCTTGAGCGTCATCCGATAGCTCCCCGCCAATGGCCCAGAATTGATCGTCCTCGAATTTCGGCAATTGCGCGGTGCCGAACATCGCGGCGTCGCGCACCAGGACCGGCGGGGAGACCTCGGTATAGCCATGCTCGTTCGTGTGCAGGTCGAGCATGAATTGCTCGAGCGCGCGCTCGAGCCGCGCCAGCGCCCCTTTCAGCACCACGAAGCGGGCGCCCGACAGTTTCGCCGCGGCGTCGAAATCCATGAGGCCGAGCGCCTCGCCGATCTCGAAATGCTCGCGCGGCTTGTTCATGCCGCCAAGCTCGGGGCGGACGCCCCAGCGGCGAATCTCGACGTTGTCGCTCTCGTCCTTGCCGTCCGGCGTGTCGTCCGCCGGAAGGTTCGGGATTGCAGCCAGCTCCGTCTCGAGCGCCGCTCGCCGCCTCCCGCTCCTCCGTTTCGAGTTCGCGGCATTTTCGCCTTCGCTTCCGCGACCTCGGCTCGGAAATCCTCGGCCGCGACTGTGTCCTTGCGCGCCATCGCCGCGCCGATCTGCTTCGAGGCGGCGTTGCGACGCTCCTGCGCGCTTCTGAAGCGCCGCGATCGCCGCTCGCCGCCTATCGTCGAGTGCGATCAGCGATTCGGCGCGGGGCGCGAGGCCGCGGCGCCGCAGGCCCTCGTCAAAGGCTTCGGGATTCTCGCGGATCGCTCTGATATCGTGCATGATCCGACCTCGGAAAAGGCAAGTGGCGCGGCATCGCCGCTGGACGGCGACATAGAGCGCAAGCGCGAGCCTTTACCAGAACGCCGGCGAAAAGCTCAACCGCGGGCGCGTCTATCGGAACGCGGGCAACCGGCGCCTCAGCGCCCAATCGCCGAACACGTTGAGGGCGAGGCCGGCCATCACCAGGGCGCCGCCGACAAGCTCGACCGCGCTCAGAGCCTCGCCGAACAGGAGCGCGCCGGCGATCATGCCAACAACCGGCACGAGCAGCGCGAACGGCGCGACGGTCGCCGCCGAATAATGGGCCAGGAGCCGCGCCCATAGTCCATAGCCGAACACAGTCCCGGCATAGGAAATGACCAGCACGCTGGCGATGAGCTTCAAGCCCGGACGGGCGAGCGCGGCCAAGCCTCCCGTCCCCTCCACAGCGAGCGACAGCGCGACGAGGGGCAGCGGCGGGGCCAGGCTCGACCAGACGGTGAAGGCGAGCATGTCGACCTTGCCGACGCTCTTCGCCAGCACGTTGCCCGAGCCCCAGAACGCCGCGGCCAGAATGACGAGCAGGAACGGCCCGAGGCTCGCGCCTGCGAGCCGCTCCGAACCGATGACCGCCATGCCGGCGAAGCCGACTAACGCGCCGACGATCTGGGCGCGGCGCGGCCGCTCGCCGAGCCAGACCCAGGCGAGGAGGATGGTGAAGAACACTTGCGCCATGATGACCAGTGAGGCCAGCCCGACCGGAAAGCCCTGATGGATGGCGACGAACAGCAGGCCGAATTGCCCGACCCCGATCAAGAGCCCGTAGAGCGCGACCATCCATCCCGGCGCCTTCGGCGGGGCAAGGAAGAACGCCATCGGGACGGCGGCGAACAGGAACCTCAGGGCCGCGAGCATCAGCGGCGAGGTCTCGCCGACGCCGACCTTGATGGCGATGAAGGTCAGGCCCCAGACGATCGCGACGCTCACCGCCGCCAGGATGTCGCGCCCGCTCATGCCTTGATCCGGGCGGCCGCACAGGACGCGCCGCCGCTTAGGACGGGCTTCATGGTTGAGGGGACGGTAACGGACATCGAAAGTCCTGGCTGAATTGTCGTCGACATCACACCCCCCGGACAGGTCTGGGTCCACCCCTGACGGCGGCCGGCAAAGCTGCTAGATCGCGCCATGACCGAAGAGCCCGCGAGCCTCATCCTCGAGCTTCTGCGCGAGATGCGCGCAGAAGTCGCGACCAAGGCCGACGTCGCCGGGATCGCGACAAAAGATGAACTAGACGCGTTGCGCTCCGAGTTGAAATCCGACATGCACACGCTGCGCGCCGATGTCGCCTCCGGCCTCCTGTCGACCCGCAAGGAGCTCAGCGAGCAGATCACCGGATTGCGCCGCGCGGTTATCGAATACCACACCTCCGTCATCGGCCACCGAATCCTCATCAGCGAACTCGAAGCGCGCATGCGCCGCGTCGGGCAGCATCTCAACCTTCCCTCGCTCTTTCCGGCTTGAGCGCCGCAGGCGTCAGGTCGCGGCGTTGTTCGCCGCGCTCTGAGTTTGCGCGCGCCGCTTCTCGACCATTTTGACCGCGATCACCGAGCCCTCGTAGAGGGCGAGCATCGGGAGCGCGAGCGAGGTCATGCTGATGAGGTCGGGCGGGGTCAGGATCGCCGCGATCCCGACCACCGCCACGATCGCGTAGCGCCGCATCCGGATGAGATAGGCGGAATCGACGATGCCGACGTGACCGAGCAGCGTCAGGATCACCGGCAGCTGGAACGCGATCCCGAAGGCGAAGATCAGCGTCATGATGAGCGAAAGATATTCGCTGACCTTGGGCAGAAGCTCGATCGTCGCCTCACCCGGCACGTTGACCTGCTGCAGCGACACCGAAAATCGGATCAGGAGCGGCATCACCGCGAAATAGACGAGCAGCGCGCCCATGAGGAAGAAGATCGGGGTCGCGATCAGATAGGGTCGAAACGCCTGCCGTTCGTTGCGGTAGAGCCCGGGAGCGATGAACTTATAGAGCTGGACGGCGATGACCGGGAAGGCGATGACGCCCGCCCCGAACATGCTGAGCCGGATGTTGGTGTAGAACTGCTCGAGGAAATGGGTGGCGATCAGCGTCGCCTTGTCCGCGCCGACCACCCGCACGTAAGGCAGGGTCAGGATGTTGTAGATCGTGCGGGAAAAGTAGAAGCAGACGATGAAGGCGGCGAGAAAGGCGTAGAGCGACCGGATGATGCGAGCGCGTAGCTCGATCAGGTGCTCCATCAACGGCGCCTTGGTGGCGTCGATGTCCTCTTGGCTCATTCCGCCGCGCTTCTTCGAGCGGCGGGCGGTTCGGGCGCCTCCGCTGGAACGACCGCGGGGGCGCCTCGGCTAGCTCCGGACCGGTCAGCGCGATCTCCGACAAGCCGATTTCGGGTCCGGTGATTTCAGGCTTGCTGATTTCGGGCTTGGCGATTTCAGGGTTCGCGATCGGAGCGGCGGTGATCTCCGCCGCCGGTTCGACCGCCTTGGTGATGTCGTCGCGCATCATCCCGACCGGATCGAAGCTCGTATCGATCTTCGCCTGGTCGTTGATCGCCTGGAATTCCTTCTTCACGCTGTCGAGGTCGGCCTCGCGCTCCACCTCGCGCATGGCCTCCATGAACTGGCCCTGAAACTCGGACGCCATGCGCCGCATCTTGCCGACCGTCTGGCCGACGGTGCGCATGACGCGCGGCAGGTCCTTCGGCGGGATCACCGCCAAAGCGACGATGCCGACAATGATCATCTTGCTGACGTCAAGATCGAACATGGGGCTCACTGGACCCGGCGACCGAAGAGCGGCGCGGCCAGCGCCACGGCCCTCCTCGCTGGCGCTCCGTTTAGGAACGCGCTCAGCCGACCTTGTGAACGTCGTTGGCGTCGACGCCGACGCGGTTCTCGATCGTCCGCGGCTGGACGGTCGGAGCGGGCTTCGCTTCGTCGTCGTCGGCCAGACCCTTCTTGAACGACTTCACGCCCTTGGCGACGTCGCCCATGAGGTCTGAAATCTTGCCCTTGCCGCCGAACAGCAGGAGCGCGACCGCGCCGAACAACATCCAATGCCAAATGCTAAAGCTACCCATGGCCGTCATCCCATTCCGCGCCGCCCGGCGTTAAGGCCGCCGGCGCATCCGCTCTTTGCCCGCAAACGTAAGCGCGCGGGGAGGCAAAAACAAGCTTGCCTTCGCCATTCGGGCGACATAGGCGGGGAACCAACCGCTAACGACGGGCGCAACCTCAATGTCCCGCTTCACCTGAGAAGAGTCCCCGATGAGCGAAATCGCCAAGCGCCTGAAGGAATTGGGGATCGTTCTCCCCACGCCAGCGGCGCCGGTCGCCAATTATGTTCCAACCGTGCGCGCCGGAAGCCTCCTGTTCGTATCGGGCCAGATTCCGCTTGGGCCGGACGGCAAGCTCGCCGAACGTCACACGGGCAAACTCAGGGCCAATTCCCCGATCGACGCCGCGCGCGAGGCGGCTAGGCTCTGCGTCATCAATGTGCTCGCCCAGGCGCACGCCGCGCTTGGCGACCTCGACCCGATCGCGCAGGTGGTGCGGCTCGGCGGGTTCTTCAATGTCGGTACGACCTTCGACGCCCTGCCCCAGGCGATGAACGGCGCCTCCGATCTCTTCGCCGAATTGTTCGGCGCTCGAGGCCGCCACGCGCGAACGACGGTCGGCGTGTCGCATCTGCCGCTCAATGCGCTGGCCGAAGTCGAAGCCGTGTTCGAGATCAAGGCTTGACGCCCGCCAACGCTCCCGCCTGGCTCACGGAGCGTCCGATCGCCCACCGCGGCCTGCATGATGAGGCCAAGGGGGTGATCGAAAACACGCTTCGATCGGCGCAAGCGGCGATCGCCGGCGGATTCGCGATCGAATGCGACGTTCAGTTGAGCAGCGACGGCGAAGCCTTTGTTTTTCATGATGAAACGCTTGATCGCCTGACCGACGCCTCGGGCCCGATCTCGGCCCGCAGCGCAGCCGAGATCGCCGCTCTTCAGATCAAGGGATCCGCCGAGCCGCCGCCGACCTTCGCCGCGTTCCTCGCGGCGGTAGGCGGCCGGACCCCGGTCGTCTGCGAGCTCAAGAGCCGGTTCGACGGAGATTGGCGGATCGCCGACCGCGTCGCCGCCCTTGCCGCAGCTTACGGCGGCCCGCTCGCCTTCAAGAGCTTCGACCATGATCTCGTCGCCTACCTGCGCCTGCGCCGCCCGCACATGGCTCCGCCGGGAGGCCCCTGCCCGATCGGCATCCTGGCCCAGGCGTCCTACGACGGTCCGGACTGGGCCTTCCTCAGCGCCGAGCAGAAACGGGACTGGACCGTTTTCGACCATTTCGATCTCGCCCGGCCGGATTTCCTCAGCTGGAAGGTCGACGACCTGCCCCACAAGATCCCGTTTCTGATGAAGGAGCTCACCGGCGCGCCGGTCATGGCTTGGACCGTGCGGACGGCCGAGCAGCGCGAGGCGGCGCGCAAATGGGCCGACCAGATCGTGTTCGACGGCGATCCGGAGTCGCACGGATCGTGGCAGCGCCTAAGTTATGTCGGATCTCTCGGCTACTGACTCACATCGCGATCTCCGGATAGTTCGACGGGAACATCGCGCGCTTCGACTCCTCGTCGACCTCAGTCTTGAACCGGTGGCCCTTTCCGACCGCTTTCGCCGCGCGCCGCCGCCGGCCGGGCGTCGACCGTCTCGAACAAGCGCTTGAGATTCGGGAACGCGGCCAGCGGATCGTCCGCGCCGGGCAGCGCTCTGGCGGCGCGGGTTAGCCAGCCCCAGGCGGACATATCTGCGATCGAGTAGTCCCCGATGATGAAGTCCCGGCCGGCCAGCTGCTTGTCCAGGACCCGATAGTGCCGCTCGAGCTCGCGCCGATACCTGTTGATCGCATACGGAAGCTTTTCCGGCGCCGCGTGCTGGAAATGCACCGCCTGGCCGGAAAAGGGCCCCACTCCGCTGGCGATGAAAAAGAGCCACGACAATAGCTCCGGCCGGTCGGCGGGAGAGCCAATGAAGCGTCCGGTCTTTTCACCGAGGTAGAGCAGGATGGCGCTCGAATCGAACACCCGCGCCTCGGTCCCGCCCGGCCCTTCGTCATCGACGATCGCGGGCACCTTGCCGTTGGGATTGATGGCGCGAAAGGCGGGCGCGTGCTGCTCGCCCTTGGCGGTGTCGATGGGAATGGCCTCGTAGGCAAGGCCAAGCTCCTCCAGAAGCAGCGCGACTTTCAGTGGATTAGGCGCAGGGCTGAAGTAGAAGCGGATCACGGGGCTCTCCGGTTCGAGGACTTTTGAGGCTCGCTCTCGTGGCGGAAAAATCGCGCGCGGCCCGCATTGAGAGAGGCTTGCCGACAAGCTAGGAATTCTTGCTCAGAGGGCAAGACAATTCTGCCGTGACCTAAACAGCAAGGCGCCGCAGCCGCTCATCTGCGCGGAGGATTGCGCGCCTTATCGGCGACGCCTACCGTTGCTGCGCCGCCGTCTCGCGCGGCGAAGAGGGGCAAGAGGGCGCAACGCGTGACCCCGTTCCAGACCATCCGTGCCCGGGCCGAGAAACGCAAAGGCGGCGCCGACGCGCTTCTCCGGCTGTTGCCGCCGAAGCCCGACCCCAAGGCGCTCATCAAGCTCCGCGACGACCGCGTTCTCGCCGAAATGACCAAGCGGGTGTTCTCGGCCGGGTTCGCCTGGAGCGTTATCGAATCGAAGTGGCCGGGATTCGAGCAGGCTTTTCTCGGCTTCGAGCCGGCGCGGCTCGCGTTCGAGCCGGACGAATTCTGGGACGGACTGGTCAAGGACGCCCGCATCGTCCGCAACGGCGCGAAGATCGGCTCGGTGCGCGAGAATGCGCGGTTCGTCCAGGACGTGGCGAAGGAGCACGGCGGCTTCGGCTCCTTCCTCGCCGGATGGCCGTCCTCCGACGAGGTCGGTCTCCTCGACGTCCTCGCCAGGCGCGGCAGCCGCCTTGGTGGAAACACCGGCCAGATGCTGCTCAGATTTCTCGGCTTCGATGGCTTCGTGACCTCGAAGGACGTCGTCGCCTGCCTGCGCGACGCCGGCCTCGACGTGGCGGAAGAGGTCAAATCCAGGCGCGACTTGAAGCTCGTTCAGGACCAGTTCAACGCCTGGGCGAGAGAGAGCGGCCTGCCCTATGTCCACCTCTCGCGCATTTGCGCGCTTTCGATCGGCGAGAGCCATTCCGCGGATGAAGCTTCCGGTTAGCCAGGATCGTCAAATTGCCCATTACGTATTCTCACGCCGATGTTGTGCCCACCCTGTCGGCCTTGCGCGAAATCCTCGATCTCAGCCGCCCGACGGAAGTTGTCGACATCGGCGCAAATCCTCTGGACGACGTCCCACCATACAATCCTCTGCTCGAAGCAGGACTTTGTCACGTCACGGCGTTTGAGCCTCAAACAGAAACCATGGCGTCCGTTGATAGTCCGCTTGTCAGCAAGTTGCCATTCGTCGTCGGCGACGGAGCGCCCCGAGTCTTCAAGCGCTGCTTTCACTCGGGCTGGTCAAGCACACTTACGCCCAGTCACAAATCGCTGTCGGTTTTCTCTCAATTCGCAAATCATAGCCGGGTCGTGGCGGAGGAGACTATTGAAACCCGGCGTCTTGACGATATCGAGGAGGTGCAGGCGGTCGACTTGCTCAAAATCGATATTCAAGGCGGGGAGCTGTCCGTTTTTCTAAACGCAAAGAATAAACTCAGACACGCCGTGTTTGTGCATACTGAAGTGTCCTACATGCCGCTATATGAAAACCAGCCTCCGGTTGGAGAAGTCGATATGGAACTCCGTCGTCAGGGGTTTGTAATTCACAGGTTCGGTCAATTCAAATTCGCTATTGTCCCGCCGCTTAAATTGAATGACGATCCCTGGATGACCTTGCAACAGGTCCTTGATGGCGACGTCATTTATGTTCGTGATTATCGTGATGACGCGAAACTTGACGACGATCAGCTGAAGCAAATGGCGATTATTGCCCACGCGCTTTACCAGTCATGGGACCTTGCTTGCAGATGCATTGACGTATTGATCCGGCGGCAGTCAATAGCGCGTAGTTGTATGGATGAATATTTACGTATAGTCAATAGTTTACTGGCGGAACGGCATTGATTCCGGACACGTCACCGGCGCGCGGGCTTGGCCTAATTCGAGTCCACCAGGCTGGTCACCAGACCCAGGAGCAGGTTGCGAGCGTCAAATATCATCAAGCCTCAACTCGCCCCGTCCCAATACGGCCAGGCAGGCGAGGAAAAATGACGCGGCGAAGGCGCCGCGCCCGAGCTTGCCGGTTATCGACGTTTCCGTTTCCCGCAGTCCGTGCTTATTGATCCTCTCCGCCAGTTCCTTGTAGCCGACGTTGGCTCGCTTCAATTCAGCCTTGAGGAACCGGCTCGCCTTGACGCCCCATTCCTTCTCTTTATCGGTCATATCTGCGCTCCGCGTTAGATGTCTGCGGAATGTGAGAACTGCTGTCGACCTTCGATGACTGAGGTACGCGATCGAACCCTGCCGTAGGCCGCTTACGGCGCAGCGCTTCCACTTCTCCGCTCACCAAAGAACCTCAGCCCGCTCAGGGTGTTCCGCACGACGGACCCCCACGCCGCGAAAGCTTTCGCCGACGTTCCCGAGACCAGGTACCGGGGACGTGCAAAGTGAGGCGCCGCCGCCGCGCCCTTCAGCCCCCGCCCTTTCCCGCCAACAGCGCCCTGAGCGCGTCCAGCGTGTCGGCCTCGGCGACCGGCTTGTCGCGCCGCCAGCGCAGCATGCGGGGGAAGCGGACCGCGACGCCGCTCTTGTGGCGCTTGCTCGCCGCGATGCCCTCGAAGCCAAGCTCGAAGACCTGCGTCGGCGTCACGCTCCGCACCGGTCCAAAGCTCTCGACCGTTGTGCGGCGGATGATCGCGTCCATCTCGCGAATTTCGGCGTCCGACAGCCCCGAATAGGCCTTGGCGAACGGCACCAGCTCGCGGGGCGACGCCTCTTGGCCTGCGCTCCAGACGGCGAAGGTGTAATCGGTGTAGACGCCTGAGCGTCGGCCGTGGCCGCGCTCGGCATAGATCACGACCGCGTCGACGCTCATCGGGTCGAGCTTCCATTTCCACCAGACATTCGTCCGGTCGTCGCCCTTGCGGCGGCCGATCCCGTAAGCGCCCGCGCGCGCCTTCAGCATCAGCCCCTCGCGCAGAAGCGCGCGCGCCTGCTCGCGTTTCACCGCGAGCTCTTCCCATGTGCCGGCGGAAACCGTCGGGCTGATCCGAAGCGGCAGGCGCTCGCCGCGCGTCTTCGCTTCAGTGAACAGCGCGATCGACGAGCTTTTCGAGCAGAGCCCGCCGCGCGTGCTGCGGCTCGCCGCGCAGGTCGCGGCTCTCGCTCTCAATGAGATCGTAAGCGATGAACGCGACCGGCAATTCGCGCAGCGTCTTTTCGCTCACGATCTTGCGCCCCAGTCTCTGCTGCAGGCTCGCGAAGATGGCGAGACCATCAAGCGAATCGGCCGCGAACTCGCCCGCAGGCGGGATGAGGACCACAAGCTCGCCGTCGATCGCCGCGCCGGATGGAAGCGCGCGCGCAAGCGGCTCGAGATCGGGATAGGCGTCGGAAATCAGCTCTTCGCCGCGTGACCACAGTCGCCAGTCCTCGCCTCGCCTCAGGAGCTGCGCGCGGATGCCGTCAAACTTCCATTCGATGATCCATTCCGAGGGCGGCCCCAGCGCCGGAAGCATCTCGGCGAGGGGCCGGCTCCATGACTGCGCGAGATAGAACGGATAGGGTTTGCCCGCGTCGAGCGCTTGCGCTTCGGCGTGCTGGACCTCACCGATCAGCGCCTCAAAATCCGCGGCCGTCGGGATCCGGCGCGCCTGAGAATAGCCAATGAGGCGCTGGGCCATCCGCGCCTCCTCGAGGTTCGCGACTTCGGCCAGCGCCTTCACTACCTGCAGCCGCGACACGCCGACGCGCAGTTCCCCGGTGATGAGCTTGAAGAAGGCGAGACGCTCGTCCGTCGGCAGCTCGCCGACCCATCGTTTGAGCCTTGCATACCGCTCCTCCTCGCCGAGCGAGGGAAGCGGAAGCAGCCGCTCACGCATCCAGACGTCGAGCGAAACCTCCTCGCCGGCCGCGCCCTCGGGCAGAAGCAGCGACAGCATCTCGGCGAGATCGCCGACCGCGCCATAGCACTCCGCGCATAGCCAGTCGGGATAGCCTGAGCCTTCGACGGCGAGGCGCCAAAGAAGCCTGGTCGGCGCGGTCTGGCGAGGCTTGCCGCCGGCAAGGAAATACACCGTCCAGGCCGCGCTCGCCCACTGAGTGGGATCGGCCCTGGCCCTGGCGAAGAACGCGATCATCGCCGCCTGCTTCGCGCGGGTCGAGGTCCCTGAATCGAGCCGCCGATAGAGCGCAGCGAAGGCCTTCACGCCTCGCCCTCCCGCCGCGCCCCGCCGTCGGCTGCGTCCTCTTCGTCGCCGTAAGCCGTCTTGATGTCTCGCGCGTCGAGACCTTTCTCGCGAAGGTATCGCGTCAACGCTTCCGTCGACCCGTGGGTTACGAGAATGCGCTCCGCCCCCGTCGCCTCGATGGCCGCAATAAGGCCCGGCCAGTCGGCGTGGTCGGAAAGCGCAAATCCGCGGTCGAGCCCGCGCCGGCGGCGGTTTCCCCGCACCTGCATCCAGCCGCTCGCGAGCGCGTCGGAATAGTCCCCGAAGCGCTTGAGCCACGGGCTCGCGGCGGCCGAGGGCGGCGCAAGTATGAGGGCGCGGGAAAAATCGCGCTTGTCCTCGATCTGAGTTGCGAGACGGGTCGGCGGCAGGACAATTCCCGCGGCGCGATAGAGCGCGTTGATCGCCTCGATCGCGCCATGACAGACGATCGGGCCGAGACCCGGGTCAATATTCGCAAGCACCCGCTGCGCCTTGCCGAGCGCGTAGGCGAAAAGAATGCTCGCGCGTCCGGCGGTAATGTTCTCCCGCCGCCAGAGGTCGATTCCGGCGAAAATTTCGGCCTGCGGGCGCCAGCGGTAGATCGGCAGGCCGAAGGTCGAACTCGGTGATGAAGGCGTGACAGCGAAGCGGCTCGAAGGCGGGCGAAACGCCGTCGCTTTCGAGCTTGTAATCGCCCGATGCCACCCACGTCTCGCCCTTTGAAGCCACGCGGATTTGCGCCGAGCCGAGGACGTGGCCCGCCGGATGAAACGAAAGCTCGACCCCGCCCCGGGTCAAAATTTCGCCGTAGGTCGCCGTCTCGATCGTGACCTCGCCAAGACGTCTGCGCAGGATCGGCGCCGTCTCGCGATGGCAGACATAAACATCCGAGCCGAAGCGCGCATGGTCGGAATGCGCATGGGTGATGATTGCGCGCGGAACGGGGCGCCAGGGATCGATGTGAAAGTCCCCGGCGGCGCAGTAAAGTCCGCGGTCGGTTGAAACGATGAGGTCCAAGGGTAATTTGCGCTCCGCACGAAAGCCCGGCAGACGGACATATGGGGACTGGCCATGGACGGCGCCCCCGCTTCGGCGGGCGTGAGATCCCAGCCAACCGCGGTTCCTCGCAGTTCGCAACGCCGCGACAGGGACACAATCGCGAGGCAACCAAGGAAGGACAGCGGCGTCGATAATCTGTACAATTCGCGCTCATTGAGACCCGTGTCGAGCTTTTAGGAACACCATGCGAATCTTCATCCGTGGCGCAATCGCGCTTCTCATCCTCGTTGCGGCCTATTGGGGTTGGGCGCTCGCCGGCACGGCGCAGCTTGCGTCGGCCGCTCAGCGCGGCGATGCGGCGGCGGTGATGGAGCGCATCGATGTGACCGCGCTCAGCCGCTCCTTGAGCGGCCAGATCTCGCGCGCCTATCTCGAGGAGAACCCGCAGCTTCGAA
Source organism: uncultured Alphaproteobacteria bacterium (assembly GCA_963783175.1). Classification (GTDB taxonomy): domain Bacteria; phylum Pseudomonadota; class Alphaproteobacteria; order Rhizobiales; family Beijerinckiaceae; genus Roseiarcus. Next base: position 138,957 of record CAWANG010000015.1, on the reverse strand, counting down.
AGCTCATGGCGCTCAAGCAAGGGTTTGCGGGCGACGTCGGCATCAACGCCGCCGCGGCCGAGATGCTGCTGCGTGCCTATCTGACGCCTGAGAACATCGCCGCGCTCCTGAATCATGGACCCGCCGGATCGGCCGGCGGTTCGGACGAAGGCGGGCTCTGGCGCATGCCGGGGCTCGGCGAGGCGTTCCGCGCCCGCCCCTTGCAGGCCTTGATGCATTCCTATTTTGTCGGCCCGCTGAGCTTCGTCGTCGGGCTCGATAGCCCCGACGGGCGCTATGGGGTCCACATGGATCTCTCGGGAATGACCTGGCGCCTGTCGGGCCTCGACATCCCCGATCCGGTCACCGCCCGCATCGCTCGCGAAATCGCGCAGAAAATCAGCGGAACGATCGATCCTCGCGGCGGGTGACCCCCGTCCCGCCGGCAGTTTTTTAGACCGTTCGTTTCGGATTGTTCAGGCAGCCCAGCTCGCCAGGAAGATCGCCGCAAACGGCAGCCAAGTCCCAATGACGCTCCGAAACATCGCGTAACTCCCCTCGAACAGCGGCGCGACCACAAAAACGTCCAGCGCCATGACAACGGCGGTCATCACTCCCGCGCGCAGCAGGTGATTGAATTCAGGCGCCTCGAGCTTCTGAAGGGTCGAGAGGAAATACGCGAAGACTGGCGCAGCGATCAAATGAACATACAAAGTTGTCGGCAATGACCAAATGCGACGCCCGATGGCGATAACCGCGCCACACATCGCCCAGAGAGCGAGACTTGCCATCAGCAAGTAGATCCACGACTGCACCCCCCAAAGCCTCCAATTGCATCGTGATTCAGCCGCCGACGACTTCGCCATCCTCCTTCACGAACCGGCCAATGTTGGGGTTGGGCAGGAGGTCGAGAACTTTTTCCGACGGACGGCAGAGCCGGACGCCCTTCGAAGTCACGACGATCGGGCGATTGATGAGGATCGGATGCGCCATCATGAAGTCGATCAACTCGTCGTCCGACCATTTCGGATCGCCGAGGCCGAGCTCCGCATAGGGCCCTCCCTTCTCGCGCAGCAACGCGCGGACGGCAGTACCCATGGCGGCAATCAATTCGGCTAGTCGCTCGCGGCTCGGCGGATTCTTCAGGTATTCGATGACCACCGGCTCCTCGCCGCTTTGCCGAATCATGGCGAGCGTATTGCGCGAGGTGCCGCAGTTCGGGTTGTGGTAGATCGTGATCGTCATAGCTTCGCCTCGGCTTTCAACGCATCGGATGCTTCGGCTTCCTCGTGCAAGAGCCAGCTCATCAGCGCCAGCGCGCAGACGGCGCCGAGCAGTTGCGCGGCGACGAATCCCGGCAAGTCATTCGGACGGATGCCGGAAAAGGTGTTGGTGAGCGAGCGCGCGATCGCCACCGCCGGATTGGCGAACGACGTGGAGGCCGTGAACCAATAGGCGGCGGTGATGTAGAGCCCGACCAGCCAGGGCACGGCAGATCGCTCAAAACGAATGCCGGCCAGGATCGTGGCGACGAGGCCGAAGGTCGCCACCCATTCGGCGAACCATTGCGGGCCGCCCGCGCGCGCCTTCTCCGAGAGCGCGATCAGCGGCAGCGCGAACATCAGGTGAGCGACGATTGTCCCCGCGACGCCCCCTGCGACCTGGGCAAGGACATAGAGCGCCGCGTCGCGGGGCGGCATGTCGCGCTTGAGGGCGAACACGAGCGACACCGCCGGGTTGAAATGCGCCCCCGAAATCGGGCCGAGGTTCGTGATGAGCACGACAAGAATCGCGCCGGTCGGCAGCGTATTCCCGAGAAGCTGAATCCCGACGTCGTGGCTTAGGTTCGCGGCCATGATCCCCGAACCGACGACGGTTGCGACGACCAGCGCGGTCCCAAGCGCCTCCGCCGTCAGGCGACGGGAGAGATCGAAGACCGCAGTCACGAGGCCTTCTTGGAGCCCGAGGACGCGCCTTCCATCCGACCGATTTCGCGCAGTTTCGTTTGCAGGGCCAGCGCGCTGATGCTTCGCATCGGCAGCGCCGTGAAAACCGTGACGCGGTTGCGCAGATATCTGAACGCGGTCATGAAAGCGGCCTCTTTCTGCATGGGGGCGCCGCCGGCCGCGGCCGGGTCTTCAATGCCCCAATGCGCCGTCATCGGCTGGCCCGGCCAGATCGGGCAGACTTCGGCGGCCGCGCTGTCGCATACGGTGAAGACAAAATCCATCTTGGGAGCCCCTGGCCCGGCAAACTCATCCCACGATTTTGAGCGATAGCCGTCGGTCGGGTAATTGAAGGACTCCAGCACCTTGATCGCCAACGGGTTCACTGCATCCTTCGGATGGCTCCCGGCGGAAAAGACGTTGAAGCGCCCAGCCCCCTCCTTTCTCAAGATGCCTTCGGCCATGATCGAACGGGCGGAATTTCCCGTGCAGAGGAACAGCACGTTGTAGCGATTGGAAGGGGAGTCATTCACAGGCGTCCTCCTTGACGCAATTGGCGGCGCCGTCGCAGGCAGACGCATTCATGCCGCCGCATAGCTCCGGGTGTCCCTGGCAGCAGTCGCGCATGATGAAGTCGATCAGGGCCCGCATGCCGGCATAGTCGGTCGCGTAGAGGATTTGGCGCTGCTGGCGGGTCGCGTGAACCAGCCCCGCGCGCTCCAGTTCCTTGAGGTGGAAGGAGAGCGTCGGCGGCGGCACGGACAGGCGCATTGCGATTTCGCCGGCAGGCATGCCGTCCGGCCCCCGCTGCACCAACAGGCGAAAAATCGCGAGGCGCGTCTCATGCGCGAGCGCGGACAGACGGGCCAAGGCTTGCTTTTCTTCCATAATTCGACGATAGTAGAAATATCGAACGAATGCAAGTGCGCAATGGAGGCGGCCATGCAGGGTGAGGACGTGGTTCGGACGCGGGTGCGCGAGCGCTACGGCGCCATCGCGGGAAGCTGCTGCATCACTCCTCCTTGAACCCGTATTCCGGCACGCCCTGCTCCGCGCCGTAGTACTTGTACGGCAGGAATTTGCCGCTCATCACGAGCCGCACCCGGTCGCCTTTCGGATTGGGGAGGCGGTCGAACGCGAGATCGAAGTCGATCGCCGACATGATGCCGTCGCCGAACTCCTCCTCAATCAGCGCCTTGAGCGCCGGGCCGTTGACCATGACAAGCTCATAGAAGCGGTAGAGGAGCGGATCGGTCGGCGGCATCGCGCCGCCTCGCGTTGGAACTTCGTTGAGCATCCGCTTTTCGCCCTCGGCAAGCCCGAACAGGGTCGCAGCCTTCTCGGCAAGCGGTTTCGGCAGCTTCATCTGCCCGAGCAGCGCCCCGACCACCAGGATCGGCGACATGCCGCCGATCTCGTCAGTTATAGTTTTCCAGTTCCACCCCTTCTCACGCTTGATGTCGAGAATCTTCTCGGCGAGCTGCTGACGCTTCATGGTCGGTATCCTCGTAATCGCTGACGCGTCGTTGCGCATCGGCTCGCGCCTAGGCGCAAGATTTGCGCCAGCGCCGAACTTGTCGTTGCGACCGCCAACAGTTTTTTCGACATCTCCTTTCGGATTGTCAGAATCCGTGCTACACTGCCTGCTCGCGACGTCGCGACCGTCGGGGCTGAAGGAGGCAATCATGACTAGCGAGACGGCTCCCGCGGCTCGGTCCGGCGACGGCTCGGAGCACGGCCGAAACGCCGGATGGTCTACCTTAAGATGCCAAGCGCAGGACAAAAGAAAAAAGCGCGGAGGAGTCAGCGCAAGTCATTGAAAAGGCTCGATCCGGACAAGGAAATCCAAGGAAATCCGAGCCTTTTTCTTGGAGTTTTGTTGGGCCAGCTTTGCTCGATTTTGCTGGATTTGGCTGAATTTGGATTCGGCTTGGAACGAGATAGCGCCCCTCGGCCGAGCCTATGATCCAGCCTCCGCGATGTCGACAACCCTGAGTTGCGCCCGCTCGCGGCCGCCGTAGCGGTTCACCGCCAGCGTGCCGGCAAGATGCACCGGCCTGCCCCTCAGGCGCACGAGCGCCTCGCCGAGGGTCTTACGCGCGGCGCGGAACGCGATCGCCTCGACCGCCTGCCCGTCGCCCGCGATGGCGCGCAGGCGAAGATGATCGCCGCCGGCGCCGACGGGCATCACGTCGGTCAGGCGATGGCGCGGCAGGGCGAACACCGGCTCGGGATTGCCCGATCCGTATGGTCCGGCCGCGTCCAGGCGATGGGCAAGCGCTGCCGTCGCCGCGTTGGCCGTCAGCGCCGCATCGACCGTGAGGCCAGCGTCGGCGCGCGCTGTCGCCACCGCTTCGCCGAGCCGCTCTTCCAGAAAGGCGCGCCACTCACCTAGCCGCTCGCTCGCGAGCGTCACCCCCGCCGCCATCGCGTGTCCACCGCCCTTGATTGCGAGCCCCGACTCGACCGCGGCCCTGACCGCTCGGCCGAGATCGACGCCAGCGATCGACCGGCCGGAGCCGGTCGCGTGCGCGCCTGCGAGCGTCAGCGCGAAGGCCGGGCGCTCGAACCGCTCCTTGAGCCGGGCCGCGAGCAGGCCGACGACGCCGGGCGGCCATTTCTCCCCGGCGACGACGACCGTCGCGCCCCGTTCCTCAAGGCCGAGCGACATGAGCGCTTCGGCCTCGGCCTCAGCGAGCGACGCGATCTCGATCTGCTGGCGAATGCGGTTCAGCCGGTCGAGCTCGACCGCGATCGGGCGCGCCTCGAGGTCGTCGGCCGCGGTCAGGAGGCGGACGCCGAGGCCCGCGTCGCCTATTCGTCCGCCGGCGTTGATGCGCGGGCCAATGAGAAAGCCCAGGTGATAGGGCCGCGGCGGTCCGTCCGCGCCGGCGACGTCGAACAGGGCCGCAAGCCCCGGACGACGCCGCTGGCGCATGACCGCGAGCCCCTTGACGACAAAGGCGCGGTTGAGCCCGATCAACGGGACGACGTCGGCCACTGTGGCCAGGGCCACGAGGTCGAGCGCCCCGATCAGGTCGGGGGCTTGGCGTCCGTTCCAGAATCCCGCTTCGCGCAGCGCCCGGTTCAGCGCCACGAGCGCCATATAGACGACCCCGGCGGCGCAGAGATAGCCCAGCCCGGAAAGATCATCCTCGCGGTTGGGATCGACCAGCGCCAGCGTCCGTGGCAGCGTCTCCGGGGCCTGATGATGATCGAACACGATCACGTCGAGGCCGAGGCGGCTCGCGAGCTCGAACGGCTCGCCGCTGACCGCTCCGCAATCGACCGTCACCACAAGCTCGGCGCCTTTAGCAGCGAATCCCGCTATCGCCTCGTCGTTCGGGCCGTAGCCCTCGGTCGCACGGTCGGGGATGTGGACGATCGTCTCGCAGCCGCAGGCTTTCAGATATTCGCTGAGGAGCGCCGCGCTGCACGCGCCATCGACGTCGTAGTCGCCGAAGATGGCGACGCGCTCGCCGCGCACGACCGCCCGCCTGAGGCGCTCGGTCGCCGCTTCCATGTCGCGCAGGCAATATGGGTCCGGCATCAGATCGCGCAAGCTCGGATCGAGGTGGCGGCCAACCGCCTCCGGCTTGACGCCGCGGCCGGCGAGCACGCGGGCGATCAGTTCGTCGTGACCGCCGATTTGGGCAATGGCGAGCGCTCGCAATTCCCCTTCCGCGTCGAGCCGCGACCGCCACGGGCGCCCGAGCGCCGAGCTCTGCACGTCAAGGAAATAGCCGGCTCGCGTCAAGACCCCGCCCTCGATCCCTGCTGCTCGCCCCCCCGCCTAGGTGTTATGATTCGCAGGAGAATAACAACGGCCGCGATTCTGCGCCGTTCGGGGATGGAACTTGTCCTATTACCTGTCGAGCCTGCCGCTTTGGCAATTGATCTTGCTAGTTGTCATCATCCCGACCGGGATCGCGATGTCGGCGCAGCTCGTGATCCGAAGTTTGGCCGGCGTCGACAAGCTCGCCAAGAACAACGAAATCGCCGGATTCAAATTTGCGACCGTGGGCGTGATCTATGCCGTGCTGCTGGCGTTCGTCGTCATTGCGGTCTGGGAGAAGTTCAGCGAAGCCCAGAACGCGGTCACGGACGAAGCTGCGGCGATCGCGGCCCTCCACCATTTCACCGAAGGTACGGAGCCCGAGACCATCGCCATGCAGGCGGCGCTGGCCAAATATCTCAAAGCGGCGATCAACGAAGAATGGCCAGCAATGTCGCGGGAGGGGGAAAGTCCCGCGACCGATCACGCGCTCGACGCGCTCTATCAGGCCACGATCGCGCTCAATCGTAACGGATCGATGGGGACGGCCACGATGGCGGAGATCTTCCGTCTGGTCGACCAGGTGACGGCGGCGCGCAGGGTCAGGCTCCATCTTGCGACCGGGCTTGTGCCCAATGTCATATGGGTCGCTCTCTTCATGGGCGCGCTTTTGACCGTGGGATTCACACTTTTCTTCGGCAGCGAGAATCCGGTGGCGCAGGTTTCGATGACTGGCGTGCTGTCGGTTCTGGTGACTACGGGCCTCGTGGTTATCCTGTCGATCGATCACCCTTTCACCGGCCCGGTCTACATCCATCCCGACCCGCTGACCTCGGTGCTCTCGGAAATCCTCAAGCCGCCCGGGTGATGCGTCTCCGGGAACCCGGCTTCCAGCTCACCACCAAAGTCCCGGGGTCGCCAATTCCACCAACGCGTCATCCGGATCGCGGATATAGAGGCTCGTTCCCCCACGCGGCCAGCGATATTCGCCGACAACTTCCACGCTGCGTTCGATAAGCCGGCTACGCCAGGCGTCGAGATCCTCCGCGGCGATCGAAAGCGCCAGGTGCGGGCGCCCGCGACCGTCGTGGCCCGGGATTCTGCCTCTCGCGTCAACAACGTCGTCTTCGGTCGAGCCGGATTGAAACACCAGCAACACGCTGCGCTCGGCGACATCAAAGGCCACAAGACGCGGCGAATCAATCAGCGCCCTGAATCCAAACAGGTCGCGATAAAACGCCGCAGTGCGGTTGAGATCGCGCGCATAAAGCGAAGTTTCAAGCAGGCCGTCGATCTGGGGCGGGCTGCGTCGAGTCGACATTCGTCTGCCCTTCGGCGTAAGCGAACTATTAGCAGACTTTCCCAATCGACGTCGATCGCTGGAGGTTTCGAGGCCGTCGCCCTCGCCGCTCCCGAAGCGCGAGAAAGGCGCCGCAAGCGACGACCAGGGAGGCGCCGACCAAGGTTTCGGCCGACGGCCAATCGCCAAAAACGAGAACGCCAGAAACGATCATCCAAATGAGCTGGGTGTAGGAGAAAGGCGTCAGGGTCGGCGCCGGGGCAAATCGATGCGCGACGATCAAGAGCGCATGGCCTGCGGCCGCAAACACGCCCATCGCGGCCATGACAAGCCAAACCTGGGCCGTCCCAGGTTGGCGCCAAACCCAAGGCAGCAAGGGCGTCAGAAAAATGATCCCGGCGATCTGCGTCCAGGCGAGCGTCGTCTGCGGCGGGTCTTCGGCAGCGAGCCTGCGGGTCGCCAGGACGTAGCCGGAGTTGCAGAGGACGCCGGCGACGGCGACGAACACGATCGGCTGAAAGGCCGCTGTTCCCGGGCGCGTCGCTATCGCAACGCCCAGAAAGCCGACCGCGATCGCAAATACGCGCTCGGCGCCGACCCGCTCGCCGAGCAGAGGCCCGGCCAAAAGGGCGACGAATATCGGGGTAAGAAACGAAATCGTCGCAGTCTCGGAAAGTTGCAACTGACGCAGGGCCAGGACGTTCGCCGCCGTCGAGCCCAACAGAAGGGTGGAGCGGAGCAATTGCAGCCACGGCCTCTTCGAGCGCAGCGCCGAAGGTCGCGACAGCGGTCGCGAGGCGGCCAACGCAATCAGCGCGGCGGCCACGTAGCGCGCCCACACGATCTGCGCCACGGGGAGAGTGAGGCCCAGCCATTTGGCGCAGCTGTCGAGCCCGGTGAAGCAGAGCATCGCGCCGCACATGAGCCCGATCGCGAGGACCTGCATGCGACGGTCCTCGACCTCGCCCCTGTCGCTTGCTATCATGAGGATGCGCGCTCACACCGCTTCGCGTTCGATGCGAATGACCTGCGGCTTCTCGCGCACCACGCCATCCTGGACGGTGCGCGCAAGCGCGTCCCGAATTGACGATTCGGTCGTTCCGTGGGTCATGAGCACGACCGGGACGACGCCTGCCGCGGCCGCTTCCTTCGTCGCGCGCTTTTGCATGATCGCCTCGAGCGAGATGAGCCGCTCGCCCATCCGCGCCGCGATCGCCCCCATGGCGCCCGGACGGTCAACGACCGCAAGGCGCACGTAATAGCCGCCCTCGTGTCGCTGCATCGGCACCCGGTCGGCGTCGACCAGCGACGCGGCAGGGCGTCCGAACGGCGGTACCCGAATCCCACGCGCGATGTCGATGATGTCGGCGGCGACGGCCGACGCCGTCGCCTCGCCTCCCGCTCCCGGACCAACCAGAGTCAGCTCCCCGATCGCGTCGCCGTCGATCGAGACCGCATTGAGCACGCCCATGGTCTGAGCGAGCGGAGCGCTCCTGGCCACCATCGTCGGATGCACGCGCTGCTCAACGCCATGCGGCGTTCGCTCGGCGACGCCCAGGAGCTTGACGCGAAATCCGAGCTCGGCGGCGGCGCTCAAGTCGGCGAGCGTGATCGTTTCGATGCCCTCGACCGAAACCGCCCCCGCGTCGATTTTGGCTCCGAAGGCGAGCGAAGCGAGAATGGCGAGCTTGTGCGCGGTATCGAAGCCCCCAACGTCAAACGTCGGATCCGCTTCGGCGTAGCCAAGGCTCTGAGCCTCGCCGAGACAGACTTCGAACGGCAGGTTCTCGGTCTCCATGCGGGACAGGATGTAGTTGCAAGTGCCGTTGAGAATGCCGGAAACCCGCTGAATTGCGTTTCCGGCCAAACTCTCGCGCAAGGTCTTGATGACGGGTATGCCGCCGCCCACCGCCGCCTCGAAATACAACTGCGCCCCGAATCGCTCGGCAAGGGTCGCGAGCTCGAAACCATGCGCCGCGAGCATCGCTTTATTGGCTGAAACGACTGGAATGCCGCGCGTAAGCGCCGCCTTGACCGCGTCAAACGCAACTCCATCAGCTCCGCCGATCAATTCGACGAAAATGTCGATGTCGGCGGAGGCCGCAAGGTCCGCTGCGCTGGCGAAGTAGACCGCATCGCCAAGATCGACGCCCCGGTCGCCCTTTCGGCGCGCGCTATAGGCGACCACCCCGCATTCGCGCCCCGCGCGGACGACGAACCCAGCCCGTTGCCTCTGAAGAAGTCGAATGAGGCTGGTCCCGACCACCCCAAGACCGGCGACGCCCAAGCGAAGCGCCTTCGTCATCTTTTCCTCGCTCCACCTTCCGCAGGTCCTGGTCGCGAGCGGCTTTGTGCCCGAATCGCGGCCAGGGACCAACGAAGCGCGGACCGCCTAGCCATATCGTTCGGAGGCTGATTTCCTCTTCTTCTTTCTCTCCTTGCGCGCGGCGTAGCGGGCGTCCCGCTCAAGCTTGCGCTCGTATTCGGCCTGCGACTCCAATTCGCGCCTACTCTCTTCCTCGGCCTCGCGCGCAAGAGCTTCGAGTCTTAATTGCTCTTGCCGCGCCGCCTCCTCGGTTGCGCGCCTTGCGGCTTCGGCCGCTGCTTCCTCCGCCTTGCGCTTGGCGCGCTCGGCGTCGCGGACGACCCGGGCCTCGAGAATCGCCTTGCGCTTCGCCTCGCGCTCGACGACTGCCGGGTCGGCCGGGTCGTATTTCGAGTTGGCGAGAAATTTTTCGGCCATCGCCTTGCGCGCATTGGCGGCGGCGGCTTGGCGGTCGGTGAATTTATTGCCGTTCAAGAAAGACATCGCATTCCTAGGCGATTGGTTGTTGGGGACGCGCGCTCATGGCACAGCGCGGGCCGATCGGCAATCGTTTTCACCGCAGGTCGGCAATGCGCCAGCAGCAGGCCGGCTCCGAGACCCAACGTCATCGGCGGCGAAATGACGCGACCGACGTTGTTGATCGCCGGCCCGGAACGTGGTCCACTCCGTCGCCGCCCGGCAAGAGGCCGCGACCAGGGGAGCGATTTGATGGCCGTTGTGGTTGGCGCGGGGCCGCCGCCCGCAAGCGAGCAAGCCTCCGACGCCGGCGGGGCGCCGCAATACGAGATTCGCAAGATCGAGGTCGCCGATGTCATCGACTGCATCGCCAAGGGCGTGCAGGACTTCGGACGCGCACCGCAATATGGGATGTTTTTCGGCGCAATCTACGCGATCGGCGGCCTCATGATCGTCTGGGCGGCTTTCGCGCTGGATTACCCCTATCTCGCTTATCCGTTTATCATGGGCTTTGCGTTGTTTGCGCCTTTTGGCGCGGCGGGCACTTACGAGATTTCGCGCCGTCTCGAAAGCGGCGAACCCTTGTCCTGGTCGTCGATCATCGGCTCGGTCTGGAGCCGAACCGGGAAGGACCTTGCCTGGCTGGCGCTTGTCAGTCTCTTCACCCTCATCATCTGGCTCGATCTCGCGGTCTTCGTTTTCCTGATGTTCTACGGCTCCGACGTTCCCTCGCTCCAGCAATTGGTCGCCAATATTTTCACCACCCCTTACGGGGTCGCGTTCCTTCTGGTCGGCAACGGGCTCGGCGCGGTCATCGCGCTGTTTGTGTTTTCGATCACCGCCATTGCGCCGCCTCTCGTCGTCGATCGCGATGTGGATTTCGTCACGGCGATGACCACAAGCGTGCGAGCGGTTCAGGCCAATCCGCGCCCGATGCTGGCGTGGGCGATCGTGATCGGCGCCGATCTGGCGATTTCGTTCGTCACGCTCTTCGTCGCGCTTCTGGTGATCTTCCCGATCCTCGGCCACGCGACTTGGCACCTCTACCGCCGCGTGATCGTCTAATCGGAACCTCGATATGCCGCCGGCGGGGCGCCTCTGCGCGACGTTGCGCGCTGGACGCGTTTGGGCGAAAAGCCCGGGCTCGCGTTCGAAGAGAGTTGACGTCTCGTTCCGATGGCCCTGACCCGCAGCGCGCCCGCCGCCGTTCAATCCGCGAGCTTCGAGGTTCGCGGCGCCGTTCGCTTGTGGTTGCTCGCGGTGGCCGGTCTCATCTTCCTCATGGTGCTGGTCGGCGGCGCAACCCGCCTCACCGAGTCCGGTCTTTCGATCCCCCAGTGGAAGCCGGTCGCCGGGGTGATGCCGCCTTCGAGCGGCGCGGAGTGGCAGGCCGAGTTCGATCGCTACAAGCAAATCCCGCAATTCGCCAAGCTCAATCCGGATATGACGCTCGACCGCTTCAAGACCATCTTTTGGTGGGAATGGGGCCATCGCCTGCTGGCGCGCATCGTCGGCGCGGTTTTCATCATTCCGGGCCTCTGGTTCTGGCGGCAAGGCCGGCTCAAGGGCGCGCTCGGCCGGCAGGTCGCGGTCGCGACCGGCCTGCTGGCGCTCGAGCCGATCGTCGGCTGGTGGATGGTGACCTCGGGCCTGAGCGAGCGCACCGAGGTGGCGCAGCAGCGGCTGGCGCTGCACCTGATGATCGCCGCGGCGACGTTCGGCGCGCTCATCTACGCCGCGGCCGGTTTCGGCGACCGGCGGCGCCCGGGCGCGACGTCGGGCCGAGGCCTCGCGATATCCGCCCGCCTGTTCGCCGCGCTGGTCTTCTGCCAGCTCGGCCTCGGGGCCCTGGTTGCCGGCTTGCGCGCCGGCCTCATCTACAATACCTGGCCGCTCATGGCATCGAGCCTCATGCCCGGCGAAGCGTTCAAGCCAAGCTGGCTGCAAGCGATGCTCAACGACCCGGCGACGGCGCAGTTCGATCATCGTCTCATCGCCTACGCCATCGTCGCCTTCGCGGCCCTGCAAGCCATCGCCGCGTTTCGCGCAGCGCCAGGCGCGCCGGTTGCGAGCCGCGCGCTCGTCATCGCCGCAGTGGCGGTGCTTCAGGCGGCGCTCGGCGTTGCGACGCTCCTCGCCCTTGTCCCCATCGAACTGGCGCTTGCGCATCAGGCGCTGGCGCTCGCCCTCTTCGGCCTCGCCATTGTCCACCTTCGCGCGACCGAGATCGAGCAAAGCCAGTCGATATCTAACGGATCGATTACGTGAGTTGCTGGCGGCACCGTCGTCGAAAATCCAAGCTGCGGCCAAATTTTTCAAAATCGAGCAAAGCCAGCACAGGATCCGGCCAAATTTTTCCAAGGAAAGGGCTCGGATTTCGGGGTAAAGTGATCTCCGAAAAAAATACCAGCAATTGCCTCACTGCGAGGCCCGATCTGATCCGGTGAGGTGTCTCCAGGCTCCTTGATCGCTAGCTCTTGCAGGGGTCCCGCGCAGGCATGGCAAATTACGGTAATCAGCCGTGCCGCCCTCCAGCGCGGCAAGTCACGAATTGTCCCGGACACGCCAAGTACATTGAGAAGATATAAATCAATCCAATTCAATGCTGACGCAATTACGTCTGCACAATCAAGCTTAGAGCGATTAGGAAAGTTCGAGCCGGAAAGGCAGCCCTCGTGCACAATATCGTTTCTCATATTCTTATAGTCGTGACTGAGCGGCGTTAGACCGTAACGCGTAGATGCGGATCGCATCCCTTCAAAATATGTCAACCTGGATCGTGACGACGCTGAGCGCTCGACCTGTTTTATAAGATCCATTTGAACGCCAACAGATAAGTATATATCCTCCAAGGAAAAACATGTCAACCCACTCAACCAATGAGTTAGTTGCAGTCGAAGATTTCTCTGTCTATATTGAGCGTAATTTCCTGTGAGCCAACCTGAAAACAACGCGGTAAGGGAGGACGCCGTGAGCTGATCAAAACCCAGGATTGCGCGTGGCTTTATGTATTGATCTCCCAGTGCGATTATCTGTGGTTGCGACCAAGCCGTCGTCCCCGTGGGCGCGACGCACCGAGCGTTTAAGAACGACAGGAAGAGACAAATATCTACGATTTCATTGAGCACGGCGCCGACGTCTGTGCGTCGCGTACTAAAGTTAACGCTCGCGTTAGTTGCAATATACGTGTGCGCACACATCCCGGCGTCAATATGTTGTCCTGCATCGTCATAATTTGCAGTTCTATTAAATTCCCATTCTCCAAGAGCGCTCGGAACCTTGAAGCTAGCTTCGCTGATCTGCAAGTTAGCGATGTTAAATTGAAACATTTCTATCTCTCACGTTGACGAAGTCTGTCGGTGTTAGGAAGAAGCCTCGATCGTGCATCGGACCCTGGGCCTGCATGCAGCGGGGGATCGTCTCTAGCCCCGCCACCCCGACCTCGCGCATCGTGAAAACGGCAGGATGCAACGCTTAAGTCCCTGAGAGTGCCCGCACAACTCGGTCCACCTCCGGGCGTGTCGGCTCCGGTCAATTAAAACGACAGGCCGACATCTCAGCCGACATCTCCTCACGCTCCAAGCCAAGGCGAAAGGAGACCGCTCCGCACCAAGTCACCTAATGCTGTTTTGGGGCAGTACTCACCGAGAACCATCTCTTGAGGTTGGACGGCGGCGAACAGACGCCGCATCCAACCGAAGGGAGTCGCTCAATCCGTCATCAACAGCCGCGCCGGCGTCGGGTCGACGGCACATATAACTGGGCGACGCATCGGGGTGAAACTCATTAGCGCTTGGCCTGGCCCAAGGGAGCGAACAAGACCCCAGAGGCTGTCGTCGGAATTGGGGATATAGCTCTTGATTCGGCGAATGGTTGCCTCGTCGACCTTGTAGACCACCCAGTTGTTCACCAGGCCGAGGACCTCGTCGGGAAGGTCGTTCGGCGACTGCGTGACGAACGTGAGCCCCAGGTAGCGTTTGCGTCCGCGCTTAGCGATCTTGATGAGTTGGTCGCGCAGCGTCGGCATCTTGCTGATCCGCCGCGCGGAGAGGAACTCGTGCGCCTCCTCGATGATGACGTTGGTCATCAGAGGCGCCGCGTCTTCGCCGTTGAGCTTCTTCGCAATCGTCTCGTCGTAGCAGTCCTGTTGGCGGGCCAGGATACCGCGTAGCATCTCCGCGATGGCCAGGTTGCGCACATCCATGTTCTCGACGTCAGAGAGATCAATGACGTTCACGCGCCCTGGCTTTAGCATCTCGCCGTAGCGAATCGCGTGCTTTGCGCCCTGGTCGAAGATTCGGAGGCGCTTCAGCCGACTGAACTTGGACATGAGGGCCTTCCAGCTAATCGTGTTTCCGATTTTGGGCTTCTTATTGTCTTCGCCGTCGCCGCCGCTGAAGAAGGCGTAGATCTTCTTTCGAACCTCGTTCCAGCGGCCGAAGAACTGGGAGTCCCTGAATGGGGGCTCGTTTTCTCCACTCCTCTCACCGATCGCGATGATCGCGCTGATCAGGTAACGCAGGTCCTCCATAAACATGCGCGGCCAGCCTCGCTCGAACTCGTCGATGTCGAGGATCGCCGCCTCCTCGTTCTCGCGGGGGAAGATCTTGAAGTCCCTCATGAGCCCTTTCGCGATGTCATAAGTCTGGATCAGGCGTTCTGCTTGGGGTTCGCTCAGGTCCATAATCTCGCCAAAGGCGAACGGCGAGATCTGATCGAATTGCAGCGTGAATTCATGCGAGGACGGGTGCTTCGGGTTTGCAGAAGCGCAACCGCAAAGCCGGTATATATGGGTGTTCTCGACGGCCTCAGGCTTGAGGTCCCGCTGGCGCAACACCTCCCCGATGCCGCGATTGTCATTTGGCTCGTTTAACGCAGTGTACTCGCCCTCGACGTCGAAGACGATGGTGCAGACGCCGCCCTTTTGAAGCTCGGCGATCGTCCGTCCGACGCCGGTGCTCTTGCCGCCGCCGGTCGTGCCGATATGCGCCGAGTGGCGGGGGAGCACGCTCTTCGACTTCGTATCGAGCATCACTTTGACGTCGTCGTGCCCGTTCAGCAGGCCCATCCGCCCGTCGCCGCTGAGGTTGATGATCGCCGAGACGTCGTCGCTGGGAACGAGTTGGACGGCGGAGTTCGGGCGGGGGCGCAGGCGGGCCGGGATCAAGCCGTTGGCCGTCTTCTCTCCGAGGATCGTCGCTTGCAACCGGCCGTGGTGTCGCGGCAGGGTCTCGTGCCCGCGCACCGCAGTCACGACGAGCTGCGGTGCGTTCGCAACCAAGCCGTCTGGTTCGCAGAACGGTCCCGAGGTGACAGTTGCGACGTACTCGTGGCAGTCGGGCTTGCTGATGATGCGGATCAGGCTTTGCGAAGGCACGTCGCCGATCCGTTCAGCGGGGAAGACGACCGTCACGGTGCCGTCCTCGCTCGCACGGTCGTCGAAGAGCGTGCGTCCGAACGCCCCGCGGTAGTCGGGGTCCGGCGCGAATGGCCCGCCATTGGCCTCGGCGTCCTCAGCTAGCGTCTGCGCAGCGGACCTGGGTGCCTCATGCACGCCGTCCTCGCCGCGACGTGCACCCTCCTCCCCATTGCGCTGGTTCCAGGATTCCGCGCGGATCACGTTGTCGTCGGTGGCCATTGTGATTCTCCTTCAGCGTCGGTTGGAACGTTCGCCGAGATGGCGGAATGGGGCCTCAGTTCCCCCGAAAGCAGCGAAAGTGGGGCGCTCGATCGTTTGCGCGCCGAAGTATGTCCGGCACATGTTGTCTGCCATCTCGATCAGCATTGGAAAGCCGCGGTGGTCGAGATGCACACTGTCGGCGATGGCGATCCTTGCGGCTTCGTGGACGAAGTCACGATGTGCGTAGAACACCTGCGCCGGCGCGAAGGGTGTGGCGCGATAGGTCCCGATGAGGACCTGCGTCTTCACGTCATTGATGAACCTAGACAACTCCTGATCACGCGCCTGGGCCCATTCGCCCCTGAAGTGGCCTTCGGCGATGCGCTTCAGGTAGTCCTCACAGTCCGAGATGATGGCGTATTCAAGCGGCTCTAGGGCGTCACCGATCGTCTTGATGTGCTGCTCGGTCGTGTCGCTGGGAACAAACAGAAACTTCTTATGCTCGATCAACGTCCTCAGGACCGGGACGCTCAGCCGCAACAGGTCAACGCTGCCGGCGCCGGTAAGAAGTTCATAGGCGAGCGGGTTTCCATGCCCGATACGCCATGGGGCCTTCAGCGAACCGCCGAGAATCTGCCGCTCCATAAAAGTCATGACGCCTCGCCGCATCATGTCGGTGACCTTACGGGGCTTGTTCTTTCCTTCATGGTTGGGCGAGCGGCGCTCCAGCAGATCGAGGGTCTCCTTGACCATATCTGCCCCCGGCTGCACCCGGATGTCACGCTTGAATATCCGGTGGCCCCAGGCCTCCTCTTCCGCCTTGTAGCTGACCGCGATGACTGCGATCTGCACAATCTGGAGAGCCATCGTGCTTACGACATGGGCGTTACCGTCAACGCCTTCGGCCAGCCCGTTCATCAGGACGTCGCGCTGGGTCTGCGTCACGTCCGACTCCTTTAGGTAGAAGACCCCAGCCTCCTTCGGCGCGCCGGCACGCGACTTCAGCGCAGGAAAGACCTTCTCGCGGATCTTCTCGCGGACCTCTGCGGATACCGACTCGGCTTCGATGACCTCGTTTTCGAGGCGATTATAGTCCTTGAGCGCCTCGATCCCGCGCTTCCAGCGCGAGAGGTCGACGGTCTGGCTCCGTAAGGGCGATCAATTAGACGAGGCCGGGATCATCACTGCGGCGCTCCCCGGCTTGGGAAGCAGCGATGGAGCGGGCGCGAACAGACCTCGCTCGCCTTGCCAACGATCCCCCGCAGACCGTGGACGAGCCGGAGCGGCCGAAGATGGACCGGGCGGTATTTGCTTTCTTTGGCGACAAGCTGTTCGCCTTCCTTTTCCCTGGCCCTATCGCCTCTTGCTTGGAAGCGCAGCCGGACTGTCGCCAACGACAAAGGCCGTGGTCTGCGCATTCAAATACGACTTAGCGACGTTCCAGAGTTATGTGACCTGCCATGGGAATTTCTGCACGACAATGAGTTTGGATTCTTTGGTCTGACCACCGATACATCAGTTGTGCGGTACTTAGAATTGAAGCAGCCGTTAACGCCTCTTAACGTTAACCCCCCTTTGCGCATCTTGGTTGTGATCTCAAATCCTTCCAATTCTCCTCCGCTCGACGTCGAGCGCGAGTGGGCCAACCTTGTACAGGCGGTCGCCGGGCTAACGGCTAAAGGCTTGGTCGACATTCAGAGACTGGACGATCCGCAACTGACGAAGCTAGATCAACAATTGCGGTCAATGTCATGTCACATTCTGCATTTTATTGGCCACGGCTTTTTCGACGAGCAAGTGAACGCCGGTCAGCTCTATTTTCAGGACCCTGTTGGTCGAGCCCAACCAGTCACCGGTGAACAATTAGGAACCGCGCTGAGGGATCATAAGTCGATTCGGCTGGTAGTGTTGAATGCCTGCGAGGGTGCTCGTTCGTCCCTTACCGATCCCTTCGCGGGGATTGCGCAAGCATTGATACGTCGTGGTGTGCCGGCCGTAATCGCGATGCAGTTCGAAGTAACTGACACCGCCGCTATCACTTTCGCGTCTGAGTTTTATGGCTTGATCGCAGTTGGTGAACCAATTGACGCATGTGTTGCGGGCGCGCGCAAAGCGATTTACCTAAGTATAAATGAAGTGGAATGGGCTACTCCCGTACTATACCTTCGTTCTACAGATAGTCGGGTGTTCTTAGTAGAACAGACCGTGACGGTTGTTGATGAACGCGCTCTACATTCAGCCGAAACCTCGGAACGCGATCAATCTGTCGAACAATCGCAGCAGATCAAGCTACAACGGTCAGCGAAAATTCCCCGTACCGCAGGCTCGAGCTGGATGGGCCGTTCACTATTTGTAATGCTGTTCACCTCGCACGCGCGCATCGAATTTGCCGACGCCTGGACCGCGGTCACGATCTACTTCCGCAATTTCCTCCTGAACTGGCGCGTGAACGTTCCCGTCCTCTGCTCGGCGCTTCTGTTTCTCAGATTCGTCGCCGCAGCATCTGTGGGACTTGCGCGCGGTGAGAATGACGGGCTTCAAATGTCGATCGGCTCGTTCGGAGCCGCGTGCCTGATTATCGCGCAGGCAGTAACTACGGTTTACCGCCTGCCCCGATCGGAGCCTCCCCACACAGCCTCTCTACCCGGCGAAACAAGGCCGTCGTCCAATAAAATCGATCCGCGCGCCATTCTCAAAAACGATCTCGTGTGGAGTATTCTCTCAGCCATTGCCCTGACAATCTTCTTCTGTTCGCGGCTAGGGACGAATATTGTTGAAATCAGCGGCCTCAACGTCGTGTTGGTGACCCTCGCGATCGTCGGCGCATTCCTCTTCTCCGCTGGATGGATTGCCGGATGGCCGGTGCGTCGCACGCTCCCGCTCCGGGACTTCGCTTTTTGGTTCGCGTCAGGGCTCGTTTACGGCGCGCTCGTCGGGCTTGGAGCATACCTGGTCGCTCTCCTGCAACCATATACATTTGCGTTGCGGACCGATTTCACACTATCACTGCCGATCATGCTCGGTATACCGTGGGTCCTGACGGCACAATTCGCCGGCGAGATGATCTTCGGCAGTGACGAGAACGCCTCCAACTGGTCAGCTGTGATCGCAATTGCCTGGGCGGTGACAGCGTATCTGTCCATTGGCGTCGGCAATGTCGTCTACCGAAATTATGGAGGTTATGATCTCGGGTTCTATATCACTACACTTGGCGCGATCTCGGGCATCGCTACGGCGGTCATTGGCAAAAGTAGCCTGACATCCGCGATCGCGGGAGACGACGATCGACGCCTAACCCGGTTCATCCTCAATCTGGCGCCGACGGTCACTGGTGCGGTTTTTGTGGCCTGCCTGATCGTAGTCGTATCGATCTCGCTCGATCTGCTAATGTTCGGCGGTACCCTGTTGCACGCGCTCAACGCCGGCTCTCCGGGCCTCGCCAATATCGTGTTCCAGAGCGCGGTCGGCGGGACGGTCGCAGCCGTCATCGCAGTGTTTGCGGGGAAACTCGCCCGAGGCTGACTTGACGCGGCTCGCGTAGCGCGAGAACCCGATCGTTTCATTCGGTTCGACGGAGCCGACAATCTGAGTCATGACTTCGGGTCAATTTCTACCACGTTCGAGTCCTTTGCGCTGGTATTTTTTCCGGAGATCACTTTACCCCAGGGCTCGGATTTCCTTGGATTTCCTTGTTCGAAACGAGCGTTTTCAATGGGTTATCGTGACCCCCTGGGGCAAAAAAATCTTTGTCATGGCCGAGCAAGCAATTAAACGTTCGCCAGGCGCGTAATTCGTTCCCGAAAAGGCCTGCATGCGCAT
The DNA here is from genome assembly GCA_963783175.1 of uncultured Alphaproteobacteria bacterium. Taxonomy (GTDB): domain Bacteria; phylum Pseudomonadota; class Alphaproteobacteria; order Rhizobiales; family Beijerinckiaceae; genus Roseiarcus. The sequence goes on along the minus strand of CAWANG010000015.1, from coordinate 119,736 downwards.
GCGGAATTTTCCTGACATCGCTCATGAAGGGCGATTATAGCGCTGCTTTCTGTTTTCCGAAAGAAAATGCTCGAAAACATTGTCGCTCGACGGCGGAGCTTCGTTTCGTCGCCCTGGGGGGCAAACCGCGCCTTCAGACGACGCTCGCCCCAACGCCGCAAGGCAATCCTCGGCTTCGTCGGGGCACCCGCCGCGCGGTCTCAACTCGCCGCGCCGCGTAATCCAACGCCGAGGAATTCGACGTTGACCCTCGGATCGGTCCGCTCAATCAGAATGTCCCACCAGTAGAACACGTTGATCTGGATCGTTTGGGGGTGAAAGAAGCAGGCCATGTTCTGCGGCCCCGTCGTGTTGGAGGTATTCGAGTCGCAGGTCGCGTCCGTGATCGCAATATTGGTTCCGATGCCGGCGTGGCGAAGAAAAGCTCGAACCCGCGCCCCGGTATTCATGCCGTCCCCGTCGATGACGCTCATGAAGATTAGGCCTATTTGTGTCCCGAGCATATTCGAGGTCACCGTAATCGGACACAAGAGCCGGATCGATCCGGTGCTTGCGCCGCTGAAGCCGACGCCGAATCCGCGGGTTTCGTAGCCGCCTGCGCGAATCGTCACGCTATCGGGCACACAGACCCCGCCGACCTGGTCAAGGGGCATGTCGTCGTTGGCCCTCGCTGAATCCGTCCCCGCCAAAAAAGCCGAACAAACCACAAGCGCGAAAAATGTGACTGCGTAGCGTATTGTCATGTCCAACCTCCCGACGTTCGAACGCTTCCCCTCCAAGAACTTCTCGTTCAACTCAAGGCGCGTGTCTACCTGCCCAGCCCTTGGGCGACCAAACGTGAGCGAATATCGCGCCTACGGCAGTGATCGGCGTCACGCCGCCCGAAAACGTCGCGCAGCCAGGGCCGGCTCGCACGCGCCCCCAAGACTGGAGAAAAGTGCTAAACTATATGGCCGCCGTCCCCGGCGCCGTCGTGGGTGGCGGTTTGGTCGTTCAAGCCCGCGCAAGGGCCAGTCAAAGGACGTTACAATGCAGAATGTGACGGGATCGGCGTCTGCAGCGGACGCCGGCGCTGCGGAGAAACCAAGCCTCAAGAGCCGAGCGCTCGACGAGCTGCGACAATATGCGATCATCACGCTCTATCTCTGGGTGTTCTTCGCCCTGTTCAGCCTCTATCGGCGAATGATCCTTGAAGAGAACGGCATCAGCGTCTGGCAGCAGACTTTCGCCATCATCAACGCCCTCGTGTTCGGCAAGGTGATCCTGATCGCCCAGGCGCTCCACCTCGAGGCCGGATTGCGAAAATATCCCCGCGCCTTCATCGTTCTCGGCAACTCCCTTTTGTTCACGATCATGCTTTTGGCTTTCCATGTCCTGGAGGAAGCGATCAAAGCCTGGATCCAGGGCCAGCCGCTCGCGAACAGCATCGCCGACTTCGGCGGTGGCACGCTCTCAGGCTTCCTGACGATCGGCGCGATCTTCTTTGTCGCGCTGATCCCATTCTTCGGCATGCAGGAGGTCGCGCGCGCGGTCGGGGGACGGGCGCTTTGGGATCTGTTCTTCACCGGGCGGACGCAGACGTTCAAGCTGGTCGAGGACTGATTTTGGACGATCGCGCGCTTCCAGGCGAGGCATGCGAAAGCATGCCAGAAATGGGATTATCGCCTACGCATATCCGTGACAGCTGGGCTTACTTCTTCTCCTTCGCCCGTTTCCCGCGCGCCGCCGTATTGGCCGCCACCGCGGCGCGGATGAGTTGCCTGAACGCAGGTTCGTCAATCTTCTCCCCTTCGCGGAGGTCGATCGCGCGCCGCACGTTTCCTTCCAGGCTCGAATTGAAGAGCTTCTTCGGGTCCGCGAGCAAGGCTCCGCGAGCGAAGGTGAGTTTCACAACCTCCTTGTATGATTCCCCAGTGCAGACGATGCCGTCATGGGACCAGACAGGGGTGCCGGGCGACGTGGCCTTCGCCCATTTCCACTCCTCCTCGATATCGTGATCGGCATCGTGAATGAGCTGACGGACATGAGCGAGGGTTTCCCCTCTCCAATCTCTCAGCTCTTGAATCCGCTTGGTGATGTTCGCTGAAGCGGCCTCGCCATTCGGATCATTGGTCAGCTTCACGTTTCCCCCGATCTTCGCTTCCCCATCCCATGCCGGACGGCAGCGGGAGCAAGTGTCACGCCGCCGATCGAACCGCATCCGCCCGCATGAGCGCCCGGATCGCGATCACGACAAAGGCCGCGCCGCCGATGATCGTGAAGATGGACGCGATCCCATGCACCGCCATGCCGCCAGCGGCGACGGCGTCGAGCGAGCCGGCGCCGGATGGGGTCTTGCGAAGGGCGCCGTAGCCGCCGGCGACGAACATGGCGATCGAGGCGACGAACTGGCCGCCGCCGTAAAGGCCGAGAAGGATTCGGGTCGCGCGCGGCGGCGCAGGCGAGCGGCCCAGTTCCTTGAGGCCGAAGGTGAGCAGCATCCCGGCGCTCGAGACGCTGACCGCGGTGATGACCGCGTGATAATGCGCAGGCGTGCGTGTATCCGAGCCGGTGATGAGGAAGCCCATCACGCCGCCGAGCGCAAACAGCGCCAGCGACATCGCCAGCGCGAAGAACGCCGGATCGCGCCACGGCCATGGGCGAGGCGAACGCAGCGCGCGGGTGAGAAGCGACGCGGCGAAGATCAGCGTCGGCGCGGCGATCCCGAACTGCAGCAGGCGAAAGGCCTCATGCTGGGCGGCCGAGAACGGTACGAAGGCGGCGTAAAACGCCGGCGCGGGAAACGCGATCAGCGCGATCAGGAGAACGGAAACGAGGAAGACGCGGTTGTCGACCGCCTCATCGCCGAGGCTCATGCGGGCGAGGATCGACCAGTTCGTGACCATGAGCGCGGCGTAGACGAATTGCAGCAGATGGCCGCCGCCCCAGAAGAGCTGGTCGCGCGACCAAGCAAGACCGCCCTCATCCGAAAGCAGAGCCCCGGCGACGCCGAAGCACGTCAACGCCAGGATATAGATGAAGCCGGCGAGCGCCATCGCGACCGCGAGCGGCGGCCACGAGGCAATCCGTCCCGGCAGATTGATCAGAAGCCGGACGACCGGCGCAAGAACGCCGAGCGCCAGCGCCAGAAGGCCGACGTCATAGGCCGGATGGAGAATGAGCGGAATGTAATTGGCGAGCGCCGGCTGGGTGGCGTCGAGGAGGGCGGGCGCGAACAGGCAGGGGAAAGCGAGCATCATTGCGCCCTGCCCGATCCGCCCGAGCGGCGCGGCGCGCCCCTCGTCGCCAGCAAGCTTCAGCGTCGCGACGGCGGTGAGGAAGGCGAATATCCCCTGGAGCCAGATGACCAGCGAGAATATGACGTGGATGACGAGGCCCTTGTAGAAGAAGTCGATCGGCCAGAACGGCGTCTTTTCCATTCCCGGAATCCGCGACAGCGCGAGCAGGATCGCGAACACACCGGCGACCGCGAGCGCCCCGACGGCGAGCCACGCCCATCCGAGCAGCTCGCGTCTCAAGGCGCTCGCGGCGCCGGCGGCGGAGCGCGTGCGGTCGATGATGGTTTGCGCGGCTTCGGTCATCTCAGGTTGGAACCGCGTCGGGCGCACTCCGCCCCCCTTGTAGGGCGGAAGGCGTCGGCGCCCGGCGGCGTGGTCAACTCGCGCCCATCGGATAGAGATGGACCGCCATCACGTACACCACTAGGCCCGAAACAGCGACGAACAGCCACGCCGGCATGGTTACGCGCGCGAACCGGCGGTGGGTGGCGAACCGTTGCTTCATGGCGTTGTAGAACGTAATGGGCACGAGCACGGCGACCACGAACGCCATGAAGACATGGATGGCGAGCAGGGTGAAATAGATCGGCCGGATCGGGCCGTGGCCGCCGAATTTCGCCAGGCCCGCGAAGGCGTGATAGACGAAATAGACGGCCAGGAAGGCGACGCCGAGACCGATGGCGACGAACATCGTGCGCCGGTGGCCATCGCGGTCGCGGGCGCGGATGAGAGCGTAGGCGCGCAACAGAACGACGATGGTCGCTGCATTGATGACGGCGAGCACGTGGGGCAAATCGCGAATGGCGATCATGACGGCGTCAAAACCCGTGGCCCGCGATCTTGACCACGACGCTGACATAAAGGCCTGCGGCCAGCGCGGCGAGAAGGACGAGCACGATCAAGTTGCGCCGCCTCTGGTTCGGATTCACCGACGGCATGCTCAAGCCCGCGCCCGCAGCATCGCCTCCGCGAGCATCGCCGCGAACAGGACGAACAGATACAGGATCGAGAACCCGAACAGGGCCATCGCCGCCTTGCGCCGCGCCGATTCCTCAGCCTCGCGCAGTCGGTAAAGCGCGAGCGCGCGCCAAATGAGCACAGCGTCGGCGGCGGCGGCGGTCGCGCCATAGAGGAGGCCGACGCCCGGAATGATGAGCGGGCCGAGCGAGGCCGGGACGAGCAGCGCCGAATAGACAACGATCTGGCGGCAGGTCGCAGCGTGGCCGACGACATTCGGCAGCATCGGCACGCCGACCCGCTCGTAATCGCCGCTCCGGCAGAGCGCGAGCGCCCAGAAGTGCGGCGGCGTCCACAAGAAGGTGATGAGGAACATCGCGATCGGGCCCGCCGACAGGCTGTTGGTCGCCGCGGCCCAGCCGATGACTGGCGGAAGGGCACCGGCGGCACCGCCGATCACGATGTTGAGCGGCGTCCAGCGTTTGAGCACCATCGTATAGAGGGGAACATAAATGGCGATGGTGAGCGCGAGCAGCGCGGCCGACAGTCCATTCACCTTCACCGCCAGCGCCGCGACCGATACGACCGAGAGCAGAACGCCGATCGCCAGCGCCTCGAGCGGGGGCACCGCGCCGCGGGGAATGGGGCGCATTGCGGTTCGCGCCATATTGGCGTCGATGTCGGCGTCCCACCACATGTTGAGCGCTCCGCAGGCGCCGGCTCCCACGGCGATCGCCGACATCGCGCCTACGAACTTCAGCCAGTCGAAGGGCGCCGGCGCGAGCGCAAAGCCGACCGCGCCGGTGAAAACGACGAGCGACATCACCCGCGGCTTCAAGAGGACAAGGTGGTCGACGACTCCGCCCCGCCACCGCGGACGCGGCTCGGCGCGGCCGCCTCTGCGCGCAACTGCTGCCGACCGAACCGTCACCCTGCTCCACCTGATTTGACGCCGTCACTTCGACACCATACGGCGTCTGCGACGAGATCGCACGCGGGACTTAAGTCAATCGCGGCGAAATTCATAGCCGAAATGCAACGATGATCGACCTCAAAAGTCAAGCTCAGCCAAGGGAAGCCTGTCATTCCCACGAACGGCGGGAATCCAAGGCAGCAGCCTCGGCCGCAAGTCCGGATACCCGCTTTCGCGGGTATGACAAGTCGGCGGGTTGCAAACAGTGCTCGCGGTCAGCTACCTGATCCCGTTCGCTTCGCTGAGCGCGGCCGCGCCGGATTCGAACTGCAGCCGCGCCAGGCGCGCATAGACGCCCCCCCGCGCGATCAGCGACGCGTGATCGCCCTCTTCGACGATGCGGCCCGCCTCCATCACCAGGATGCGGTCGGCCTTGAGGACAGTCGCCAGCCGATGGGCGATAACCAGCGTCGTGCGCCCCGTCATCACGTCGTCGAGCGCGCGCTGCACCTGCGCCTCGTTCTCGGCGTCGAGGGCCGAGGTCGCCTCGTCGAGCAAAAGCACCGGCGCGTCCTTGAGAATCGCGCGCGCGATCGCCAGCCGCTGCCGCTGGCCGCCGCTGAGCGTCACGCCGCGCTCGCCAAGCTTGGTCGCATAGCCCATGGGGAGCTCGCGAATGAATCCGTCCGCCGCGGCGCGCCGCGCCGCCTCTTCGATCGCGAACTCGCTGACCCCGGCCCGCCCATAGGCGACGTTCTCGGCGACCGTCGCGCCGAAGATCGAGACTTCCTGCGGAACCGGCGCGATTCGTCCACGCAGGTCCTTCGGATCGGCCGTCCTGACGTCGACGCCGTCGATGAGGATCTGGCCGGCGTCGCAATCGTAAAAACGCATGATGAGTTGGAACACCGTCGACTTGCCAGCCCCCGAGGCGCCGACGATGGCGACCCGTTCGCCGGGCGCGATCGAGAAACTGAGATCGTCGATGACCCGCGCGTCCGGCGAGCCTGGATAAGCAAAGCCGACATGGCGGAATTCGATCGAGCCGCGCGCGGGAATTGGCATCGCGACCGGCCTCGGCGGCGCAACGATCCGCGGCTTCACAGTAAGCAGCTCGGCGATCCGCCCCGCCGAACCCGCCGCCGAGGCGACTTCGTTCCACACCTGCGACAGTTCGCCGAGCGAGGTCGCGGCGAGCACGGCGAACAGGACGAACTGCGAGAGCAGGCCGCCGGTCATGCGCCCCGCCAGCACGTCGCGCGCGCCGAGCCAGAGAACGAACACCACGCTGCAGAAGGCGAGCGACACCGCGACCGCGATCAGAAGTGAGCGCGTAGCCGCGGCGTCGCGCGCGGCGCGATAGGCGCTCTCGACTTCGTCGGCGAAGCGCGCCTGACTCGCGCCTTCGGCGCCGAAGGCCTGCATGGCGCGCACCCCGCTGAGAACTCTCCGAAGCGAAAGCGGTCGCTTCGGCGAGCGTGTCCTGGGCCCGCCGCGAGCGACGGCGCACGACCCGTCCGGAGGCGATGAGCGGCGCGGCGATGACCGGAATGGCGATGAGAACCAACGCCGAGAGCTTAGGGCTCGTGTAGACCATGAGCGCCGTCGCGCCGACGAACATGAAGAGATTACGGAGCGCGATCGACGCGGAGGAGCCGAACGCCGCCTTGATCTGGGTCGTGTCGGCGGTGAGGCGCGACACCAGTTCGCCGGTCCTCGCGCTGTCGTAGAATGAGGCGTCGAGGCCCGACAGGTGCGCGAACACGTCGCGCCGGAGATCGGCGACCACACGCTCGCCGAGCGTCGTCACCAAATAGTAGCGGATCGCGGCGGCGAGCGCGATGACGACCACGACCGCCGCCATGGCCATGAAATACGCGTTGATCGCGCCGCTGCTGTCTTTCGAAAACCCGAAATCGATCATCGACCGTAGCGCAAACGGCACCGCCAACGTCGCCGCGGAGGAGACCGTCAGCGCCGCCAGCGCCGCCACCGCCCGCCCGGCATAGCGTCGCCCGTAGCGGACAAGCGGCAAAAGCGCGGCAAGGGAAGCGGCGCGGTTTGCGGGCTCGATTGTCATCGGCTCTTCCATAGGCGCTTTGCGGGCGAAAGGCATGCGCCCCGGAGCCCCCGCAACGCCAGCGGCTCCGGCGAAAGCGTTCGCCTTCCAAAACCGGCTTCGCTAGCTATAAATAAAGGCGAGTTGAAGGGAGGGAGTTGATGTCTGCTTGCTCCATCGCCTGGAGCGCGTTGCTCGTCGCGGCGACCGCTTCATCGACCTTTGGCCAGGAATTGGGAGATCCGGACGCAGGCCAGCGGCTGGCCTCCTTGAATTGCGCGCAGTGCCATGGCGCTCTCGATGCGCCCGGCGGCGCGCCCGCCTTTGCGACGATCGCGACGATGCCTTCGACGACGGCGGAATCCCTGGAAGTATTCCTGCAGACATCTCACGCGACGATGCCCAATTTGATTCTCAGCCCGGGCGACCGAAATGATCTGATCGCTTATATTCTCAGCCTGCGCCCGTGATGGCATTGGCGCGGCTTCGATTCTATGGCGATAGGATGGGCGCTCCGGCGGTCATTGCCGCCGCGGGCGAGCAATCCACCGAGGGCGCCAAAGCCATGAACGGCCGCAAGCTTATCCCGGGGAAACCGCTGCCTGCAGCGGACATTCCCGACTATTCAATTCGCCGCGACACGCTCGACGAGGTCTTCGCCGACGCGTTCCAGGCGCGCCTTGGGCGCATCGCCGACATCGTCGGCCAATCCGGCGAACCTCTCGAGGGCAATATCTTCTATCGCGACGGCGATGAAGGCTATGCGGATGAGCCTCCCGCCCCCGAGCTCGCGCCGGCCCGCCGCAACGTCTGGCGAGCCGTGAGGTTCAAGGAGCGCCTGCTCGAGGTCGGCGTCAACGCCGGCCACAGCGCGCTGCTCGCGCTGTCCACGAGCCCGAGGCTCGAATATTACGGCGTCGACATCATGTCCCACGCCTACACCGCCGAGTGCGTCGACTACCTCAAGGGCGAGTTCCCAGGGCGGGTGCACCTGTTCACGGGCGATTCGCGCGAGGTCCTGCCGTGGCTGGTCAACCGGCGCGCCGAGCTGACGTTCGACATCTTTCACGTCGACGGCGGCCACACCAGCGAAGTCTGCCAGTCCGACATGTTGAATTGCATTCGCATCGGCAGGGGCCAGCGCGGTCGACATTTGATGCTGGACGACGTCCACGCGAGCTGGATCTTCGACATCTATTGTGAGTTCGTGGCGCTTGGCGATTTGACGACCGAGACGTTTTTCGGCGACTGGGAAGAGGCTGGGCGGAACCTGCTAGCCAGGATCGAGTGAGCCTCTGGGCTCAACGGGAGAGGTCTTTTCGGCCATGACTGCGAGCCGCCCCTCCGCCGACGGCTGCGAATTCGCGTCCTTCTGGCATGGGAGGCTCAATCCGTTCGCTTACGCGTGCCTCGCCTCGTTCCCTCAAGCCGGCGCGAGCTTGCGGGTTTTCAGTTACGATCCGCACCTCGACCTGCCGCCCGGCGTGCGCCTCGAGAACGCGAGCGCGATCTGCCCCGACGAATCGCTCACCCGCCGCTTCGTCGTCAACGGAAAACCGTCGATCGCAGCCTTCGCGGACATGTTCCGTTACCGCATGATTCGGGACAAGGGCTATTGCTGGGTCGATACCGACATCCTTTGCTTGTATAAGACGGCGTTCGGCGGCGACGGCGCGATCTTCTGCCGTCAGGCGGACGCGGTCGGGACGAGCCTTGTCAACAACGCGGTGCTGAGGCTCCCGCCGTCGCATCCGGCGCTCGCCGAACTCGTCGCCACGGCCGAGGCCGCGGTCGACGCCGACCAAAGATGGGGAGCGCTAGGCCCGTTCCTGCTGACGCCGGTCCTAACCAAATACGGTCTCTACGACCGTGCGCTCGATTCGCATGTCTGCTATCCGATCGAGCCGGAGCAATTCTGGAAGCTCTTCCTGCCGGCTTATCGGGATTGGGCCCAGGAGGCCGCTCGCGGCGCGACCTTCGTGCACCTATGGAGCGAAGCGATCGCGTGGAGCGGCTACGATTTCTGGTCCTGCCCGCCCGCCGGCTCCTATCTGCACGAAGCGTTCAGTCGCGTCGGCGCGCTCGGCCGCTTCCGCCACGCGACGACCGAAGACGAGGTCCTTCGCCTGATGGCGGACCCGATCGCCCAATCGGAGCGCGCCGCCGAGCCGGGCGCGGCCGCGTCCGATTGACCGAGGAACTCGCGCGCCGCCTACCCGACTTCCGCCGGCTCGGCGGCCTGCTCCGGCGGGGCGGGCCGCGCCGGTCCTTTCCGCCGGGCGTGACGGTTTCGCCTTGGCGCGACGAGAAATGTCAGCTTGGGCGGCTCCTTCAGGAACGCACGCGCCTGGTCCTCGATCATGCGGTCGGCGATCGTCACCCGCGTGCGCAGATGCTTCAGTTCGAGCAGCGACTGAATGAGGAACGTCTCGACGATGCGGCCGCTGAGCTGCGTATCCTCGAATACTCCCCAGGCATAGGCGCCGTCGCGCTTTCGCTCGAGGCCGATCTCATCGATCACCGCGAGAAACGGCTTGGCGTCTTTCGGATCGATCCGATATTCCACGGTCAGCAAGATCGGTCCCTGATCGTCCTCGAGCGGATGCACGAACACCGGCGTGCGCCAGTGCATCGACGGGCTGAGGTCCAGCGCGGCTCCGCCCTGCAACCGCCAACGTAGCGTCAGAATCATCCCGACCGCCGCGCCCGCGGCGGCGATATCGAGGGTAGCGGACAGCCCCTCGATGCTCGCGACCTTGCCCCAGACTGCGCTGCCGAGAGTCATGGCGCCGAAGAAGGCGGTCAGAAAAATCGCCAGGCCCCGTCCCCGAACCCACTCCGGCAACGCGACCTGTGCGGAAACGAACAGCGTCGTCATCATCGTGATCCATGACGCGCCCGCGACCAAGCTCGCGACAGCCGCAATCGCGGGGTGGCGCGCCGCGCCGTAAAGCGCCAAGGCGAGAATCGTGCCGATCGTCCCGAGCGCCGCCAACCGGTCGGGACCGAGGCGCGCCTTGAGACCGTTGAGCGCGAACGACCCGAGGATCGAACCCGCTCCGATCATGCCCAGCAGAATGCCGTAGACCTCCGGCCCGTTGTGCATCTGCTCGCGGGCGACTAGAGGCAGCAGCGCCCAGTAGGCGCTCGCGAACGGGAAAAAAGCGACGGCGCGGATAAGCGTGGAATCGATGTCGCGGTTGTTCCTGGCGTAGCGCAGGCCGGTGCGGACGGCGCTGAAGAGCCGCTCGGCCGGCAGGGACTCCCTCGCCCGACGCGGCGCGCGCCACCACAAAAGCGCCAGGACGACCGCCAGATTACCAATGCAAAAACACCAGAACGGCAAGGCGATGCTGACGGCCGCGATCGCCAACCCGCCGATGGCCGGGCCGACCGCGCGACTAACGTTGTAACTCGTATTGTTGATGGCGATGGCGCTGTCGAGATCCTGCTTCGACACCAGCATCGGCGTGATGACGAGCCATGCGGGGGCCGCGAGCGCGCCGGTTGCGCCAAGACAGAACGTCGTCGCCAGCAACACCGCCGGCGTCGCCAGATGCAAGGTGACAACCGCCGCGAAGACGATCGAGATCGCGGTCACGGCAAGCTGCGCGCCGATCAAGAGCCTGCGCGCATCGATGATGTCGGTCAGCGCGCCGGCAGGCAGGGTGAGGAGAAACATCGGCAGCGTGGTCGCGACCTGGACCGCCGACACCATCCTCGGATCGGGATTGAGACTGGTCATCAGCCAGTTCGTCGACGTGTCGAACATCGCAAATCCGACGTTTGACGCCGAACTCGCAATCAGGACGACCGTGAACGCAAGATTGCCAAAGACGCCCCGCCGCCATTCCCGGCCTGCGGGCGCGTCAGGATTGACGCTGGACTCGCTGGACAAGAAAGACCCCACCAGAAAAGCGAGACTCGGAGGATGAAAAAGCGTCGAGCTTCGTGTTTAGATGGCGAATGACGGCGTCGGTTTCAAGGCGCAGCAGCATTCCGCACGAAACCGAACCGACCCAAAGGGAGTCTTCCGCCAGTCAATCTTTTTTGATTGACTGCGGAGTCTGGCGAGGGCAGAGCGCGATCGCTATACTTGCCTGGGAGGTCGCGCTTGATTCGATGTGGCGGGGTTTAACAACAACCGCTTTCGTTGGCTTGCGAGGAGGGCCGCAGGTGTCGGGCGCGTGGGACCGGCGGCTTGCCAGCCCTCCAGCGGAAAGCGACTTCCCCCTGGCGCGCCAGGTTTGTCCGCCCGATCCGGGACAACGGGCCCCCGAACGCCCTGGCGATTTTTGGAATTGACGATCATGCCGCTATTTCGGGCCAATTCTCGCGCAAAGGAGGGAGCGGACGCTGGACTTGGGTGATCCCGCTCCCGTCGAAGCGGCGAGCGTGCGTGCGAATTGGCCACGGAGAATTGGTTGGCGACAATTTCCATTCTGATGGCCTGCATGCGTTCGGATCGGTCAAACGCCGACCTGCTCGCGGTCGTCGCCGACATGGCGCGACTCTTTTCCGCCGCCGTCGTCGGCGTCGCCGCGCGGCAACCCTCGATGCATTCCGCCATCATGACGACCGGGCCCAGCGAGCCCCCTAGCCGCGACCTCGACAATTTTCGCGAGCGTGCGGGCGCTCTCGAGGCGGAGTTCCGATCTGCCTTGTCGATGGTGGAAGATCTTGAGTGGCGCTCGCAGATGACCGCGGGACCGCCGTCTCAGCATCTCGCCAGCGAAGCTCGTGGAGTCGACTTGATCGTCGCCGCCGCCGAACCGGGGGAGCGGATATTTCCTCCCGCGCCCGAAATCGACGTCAGCGATCTCCTGATGCGCGCCGGCCGCCCGGTTCTCATCGCGTCTACCGGCGCGGTCGGCCTGAAATTGCGGCGGGCCCTGGTCTGCTGGAAGGATTCGCGCGAGGCGCGGCGCGCGGTCGTCGACGCTCTGCCGATCCTGAAGAGTTGCAAGCGGGTCGACGTCGTCGAACTTGTCGAGGGACGCGAAACCGAAACGGCGCGGCGCCGACTGGCGGATGTCGGCGACTGGCTTGCCCGGCACGGCGTCGAGACGAATTGCCTCGCCTCGCCGATCAAGGGGACGGACGCCGCGCATCTCGCCGCGATCGCCCGGGACTCCGACATCGATCTGATTGTGGCGGGCGCCTTCGGACACAGCCGTCTGCGCGAGTGGGCGTTCGGCGGAGTAACGCGGGACTTTCTCCTGAAGGCCGACCGCTGCACCTTGGTCTCGCATTAGGCGCCGGTCTGGCGCGAGGAGCGGTTTCGGACATGGACTTCCGCGTTCCCCAACAACCCGCAGCGCGCGCGCCGCCCTGGCTCGGCGCCTTCGCCCATCCGGCGTTCGCGGTCGTCTGGACGGCGAGCACGTGCGCTCTCCTCGGCATTGCGATGTACGACACGGCGTCGGGCTGGCTGATGACGACGCTCGACGTCGACCCGTTCGAGGTGTCGCTGGTGCACGCGGCGACGATGCTGCCGATGTTCCTGTTCACTCTTCCCGCGGGCGCGATCGCCGATATCGTCGATCCGCGGCGCATGATCATCGCGGTCTCCTACGCGATCGCCGCGCTGATGGCGGTTTTCGCCGCCGTGGTCTCGCTCGATTTCGCTTCGCCGGTTCTGTTGCTCGTGACCACGTTCGTCCTCAGCGCCGCCTGGTCGCTGAACACGCCCGCCTGGTTGTCGATCCTGCCGCTCCTGGTGCCGAAGCCCGAGATCCCCGGGGCCATTGCCGCGCACGGCGTCGGCTACAATATTAGGCCGCACGGTTGGTCCTGCGCTCGGCGGCCTGCTCATCATGAAATTCGGCCTGGTCGCGCCGTTCTGGATTTTCGTCGCCGCCAATCTGGGGGTGATCGCGGCGCTGACCTGGTGGCGCGCGCCGGCGAGACAGACCGCGTCGCTTCCCGCGGAGAGGCTCAGCAGCGCGCTCCGGACCGGCCTGCGGCATGCCGCCAACAACCGCCTGCTGTGGGCGACGCTGGCGCGAACGATGGCGATCTATCCGTTCACCGCCGCATATTGGGGCCTGTTGCCGTTGATCGCGCGACGGACCGGAGAGGGCGCAGAGCATTACGGCCTCCTCCTGAGCGCGATCAGCCTCGGCGCGATCCTCGGCTCGCTCAAACATGGATCGTTGCGCGAGCGGCTGGGCCCCGACCGGCTGGTCGCTCTCGCAACGATCCTGACCGCGAGCGCGCTCGCGATGTTTGCGTTTGCGCACGATCTCACGGTCGCGCTTTCAGCCTCCGTCATCGCCGGCGTCGCATGGGTCACCAATCTCACGTGCCTTTACACCTCCGCCCAGAACGTCCTGCCGGATTGGGTGCGCGGCCGAGGCCTCGCGATCTTCCTGACTGTCATCTTCGGGACGATGACCCTGAGCAGCGCGGCATGGGGGGACATCGCGGCAAAGACCGGACTCCCGACCGCGCTCCTTCTTGCTGCCGGGAGCGCGATCGTGGCGATCCCCCTAACCTGGCGATGGAAGCTGCAGCAGCACGCGGCGCTCGATCTTTCACCCTCTCAGCATTGGGGCAAGCCGCAGACCCACGCGGAGATCGACAACGATCGCGGGCCAGTTCTGGTAAAGATCGAATACCGGATCGACCCCAAGGACCGTGTGGAGTTCCTGCGCGCCCTCGACGAGCTTGGGTTCGAGCGTCGGCGCGACGGCGCTTTCGCCTGGGGAATATTCGAAGACGCGAGCGAATTTGGACGCTACGAGGAGACCTACCTCATCGAGACGTGGCTCGAGCTCATGCATTTGCGCGAGCGGGTCACTAACGCCGACCGGGTGCTGGAGGATGAAATCCGGGAGATGCTGATCGCCCCGCCGCGCATCGAATTCCTCATCGCCGCTGAACGCGGCCAGCGCGTTCCAGATCGGCAAGCCGAACCGGCTGGAGCATGAGCGAATTGCGCATTCTTGTCGTCTACGCGCATCCTTTGGAAACGAGCTTCATCGCCGCGCTTCATGTCCGCGCTGTCGAGACCCTGCGCGCCGGCGGGCACAGCGTCGACGATCTCGATCTCTATGCCGAGCGGTTCGACCCGGTCATGTCGCGCGAACAGTTCGCCCATTACGTCGATGTCAGGGTCAACACGCGCGAGGTCGAATCCTACGTCAAGCGCCTGCGGGCCGCCGAGGCGCTGGTCCTGGTGTTTCCGGTCTGGTTCGACGGCCTGCCGGCAATGATGCAGGGCTATTTCCAGCGGGTGTTCCTGCCCGGCGTCGCGCTGCGCATCGATGAAGCGGGCCTTTTTCACCCGAACTTATGGAACCTCAAGCGCATGGCGGCAGTGTGCACCTATGGCGAGGACCGGCGCGCGGTCGCGGCGAAGAACAATCCGGCGCAGCGCTTCGTGCACTACAACATCGGCGCGCTCATCGATCCGAAGGGCCGGTTCGAATATCTCGCCCATTACGACATGAACTTCTCGACCGCAGCGCGGCGCGAAGCGTTCCTGAAGCGCGTTACGCGTGCGTTCGAGGCGTGGTGAGCAAGCCGGAAACGGCAGCCGGGGCGTTCAGAAGGAGATTTTGAGCGCGGCGAAGGGTCCGTACATCCACTGCTGGTAGCGGAAGCTCCTCGGCTCGGAGGTGAGCTGGTTGAAGCCGGTGTCCTGATGGGTGTAGGTGTACATGACGCGATAGCCGATGGTCGTTGCGATGTTCTGCGTCCAGTTGTAGCCGACGGAGGCGAGCGCCTGCCCGGTTGCGGCGTCGGACCAGCCGCCGAGGTCGGCCAGCATGTTCATGAACCAGCGGTCGTAGAAGCGATACTGTCCCGCGAAGCCGGCGACAGGCATGACCCAGTCCTTGTTCACGGATTCTGTCCCGTTGAACAATCCGAACGGGCCGCTGACGGTGAGCTTGGTCCCGCTGTAGAAGTTGCGGGCGCCGACCGTGCCGTAGAGATCGAGGTTCGGCACGCCGAGCGGCACGCGAAGGCCGCCGAAGGCGGTGATGGCGCTCTCGTTGAGGGTGAGGCTCGTCTTTCCGCCGTAGAGCGCATTGTCCGGGTTGCTAAGGGTGCTAGCCCCGCCGATCCGCGCCCATATGAAATCGATTCCGCCGATGAACGTGTCGTTGCGGGCGACTATGCTGCCCATGAATGCGCCTTGAAAGTGCTCGAGCACTTTGTCGAAGCTCGCGTAATAAGGCAGCGTCGGCAGAGTGCCGAAGCCCGTGCTTCCCGCAATGCTGGTCGCCCAGCCGTAGCCGGTGATCTCGAAACGCCAGGTCGAGGGCAGCGGCGGAGCGACCAAAGGCTCCGGCGCCGGCTTCTTGGTTGGCAAATCCGCGGCGACCGCCGGCGCCGCGCACAACGCGACAGCGAGTAAAAGCGCTCCGGAATATGTCCGCATCCCACCGCCCCAAGCCGCGCGATCGACTACCGTGCCCACGGCTCGGGGATGTTACCCCGTCGCAACGCCTGCAGCGCGCAAACGCCTCGACTCGAAAGGCTTTAACTTCTTAAAAGGGAACGGAGCCGCCGGCAATAGCTTCGCTCAAAGCCTGTGGATGTCGGTAGCCTTTCACGCCTGGCGCGGCTCCCGGTTCAGCAAGCTTCAAATCGGCTCGCCAATCATCCCGACCTCACCTTTGCCGACCTCAACCAGCATCGACAAAACGAAATCCGGCGCAAGGAAGCGCGCACACGCTTGACCGCCGGAGACGAGCGCGATCATCGCCTTGCCGTCGGCGCTCGCCACGACCGCGCTGTCGCCCGGCGGAAGCTCTCGGGAAACAGGGGGGATGGCGATGTAAAGCGCACGCACGAACTGGAACTGCTCGGGCGTGAGCTTCGTTAAGCGAGACACTGAGGCGATCTGGGAGACGGGCACGCACTCGGGCGCGTCAGACGTGAGCCACTGCGAAAAAACGCCCGCTTGTTGGCCATCTTCCTGCGCGCTTAGGTCCGGTGCGCGCGTCGAGTCTTCGGCGCGCAGGCTAAATCCGCTGAGGCCCGCCAATGCTGCGGCCGTCGCGACCAAAAATGCACTGTTCATGATGCCCTCCTGTTTCCGGAGGCGCGGTCGAAAACTTGCCGCGGTGGAAGAGGAGAGCGCGCTCCAATTGAGATGCGACTGTCTCCGCCGACCCCCGCGCCTATGGACCGTGCGCCGGACCAAGCATGCCATTCAAACGTTCGCGAACCTCATTGGTTCCCTTCTGCCCACGCTGGACGATGGCTCCCCGCCTCTCGCCGCAGCGCCCTTCATCCATCACTCGCGGACCGCAAAACTGCGCCGGCCGGGGCCGTTCAAAAGTTTGCGCCGCCCGTTGCGAGGGCGGCGCTCAGCTTTAGTGACACGGTGCTCGACGGGTCAGAGACCACAGGAGCTCGTGTATCTTCCGTTAAAGTCCTGGGTCACGCCGCATCCCGAGGCGGCCGGGGCCAAGAAGCTCGGTACCGCGGAGGCCAGCCCCCCCGCGGCCGGGCCGGCAAGCTGGTCAGGACCTTGACCATACTGTGTCATGTAGAGCGTCCGGTCATGGATATCGCCAGGGTTGCCCGCGACTTGCGCGACGGCAGGAGTCAAGGCGACGAAGACGCCAATCGCGGCTGCAGGCAGAGCAATAGAGAGCAAGCGTTTCATGTCGTTACCTCCGATGTTTGGAGCTTACAGCGCTTACAGCGTTCACAGCGCCGTGCGTGGATCGCCTTTTGCGCAGCGCTAGCTGAAGCTGCTATGCTGACGGTTAGGTTTGTCGCACAATATTCTGGCGACAGCGCCGCAATTTGAGGGCGAACTTGCGGCGCCGATCACAGGTTGGTGAACCGATTTTCACGAATACGTGAGAAACGATTGTGAATTTTTTATTACAATATGTCACATCCTTACACGGGACGAGCGTATACTTCAGGCCTGGGGGGCCAATATGATTGTGCTATTGGCCCTGGCAGTCGATTTGGGCGCGATCAGCGTCGAACCGAGACCCTCGGGTTCAGGGCCCGACCGGGATCAGCTTGCCGACAAAGATCGGCGGCCCGGATGGCTTGCCGTCGGGCGAGCCGCCCGGCGGCTCGACGGTGACGGCGTAGGTCGCGTCCTCGACGACGGCGCGATCGTACTCGCCCAGATTGGCGCGCCGGGTCGCGCTATCGGCGGCGATCACGCCAAGCGAGCGCGGTGCGCCGATCTTGGGATCGATGAGCCACAATTCGTACGCCTTGCCTGCCGGCGCGGTCGCCGCTACCGGACGCACCGTGAACTCGCGCGTGTCGAGATTGACGGTGATCGCGAAGGCCGGCGAAGCGGCGTCCTTCTGCAGGATGGCGACATATTCATGCGGGACCGGTTGGCGCGCCGTCTCACGGGCGACGAACCCGACCGCAAGTACGGCGGCGATGACCGAGGCGGCGATCGCCGCCGCGCGCCAGCGCGTCACGCTTCGCCTCAGCGCGGCGACGGCCGAGTTCCCCGAAGGCTCCCCGTGCGCCGCGCCCCGAATGCGCGCTTCGATCGCCGGCAGAAGGTCGCGCGGCGGCTCGATTGGCCCTGCCGCCTCGGCGAGCGGAGCCAGCCGCGCCTCCCAGGCGCGGATCGCCTCGTCGAGGTCCGGCTCGCGCAACCGCCGCGCCGCCATTGACAGCGCGCTCGCTCGGATCGAGGGTGCCCAGCGCATATTCGGCGGCGGCGAAATCGTCGTCGGGAGAGACGGTCATGACGCCAGGCAATCCCTGAGCTGGGCGAGGCTGCGATGGAGCCAGGTCTTGATCGTCGGCACGGGCCGCCCAAAGCGCCGGGCAAGCGCCTCGCGGCTCAAACCATGGTAATAGGCGAGCAAGACGGCCTCGCGTTTCTCCTCGTCCAGGGCCCTGAGACAATCGAGGAGGGCTGCGAGGCCCTCGGACCGTTCCCGCGCGGCGAGCGGATCGATGTCGTCCGCAACCGGCTCGAAGGACTCGGCCAAGTCCTCGAGCGAGCCTGGACGAACCCGCCGGACCTCGTCGAGCGCGCGATTGCGGGCGATGGTGGCCATCCATGCAAGCGGGGAGCCTTTAGCGGGATCGAATTCGCCCGCCTTCTCCCAGATGCGCACATAAACCTCCTGAAGCGCGTCGGCGGCCGCGTCGCCTTGGGTGAGGATACGGGCGACGACCCCGTAGAGTTTCGCGCTTGTGCCCTTGTAAAGCGCCGCGAATGCCGCCGCGTCGCGCGCCGCGATGCGGCCCAGGAGATCGGCCAGATCATCCCTGGCCGAAGCCGACGCCCCCCTGCCCGGCCTCTCTCCCCGGATTGTCATCCGGCTATCCTAATTTGCCGCGCCCTGCCGGCGCAACCAGCACGCCATTCGCGCCACACGCTGGAGCGAAAGGGGCGGACGCTAATGGCGCCCGCCCATCGCTTCCCCACGAGCTGTTGGAGGTTGCTCAGCTCGGGAGCAGCACCTTGTTGATGACCTGGATGACGCCGTTCGACTGCATCACGTTCGGGATCGTAACCTCGGCCTTGTCGCCCTTGGCGTCGATGACCCAAAGGCGCCCGCCGGAACGCTCGAACGTGAGCTCCGCGCCCTGGACCGTCTTCAGCATCGCCTTGCCGCCGCCGTCGCGGATCATCGCGTCGATCTCAGCCTCGGTCAGGCGGCCGGGCACGACATGGTAGGTCAGGATCGCGGTCAGCATGCCCTTGTTTTCCGGCTTGAGCAGCGTCTCGACCGTGCCAGCCGGCAGGCGGGCGAACGCCTCGTTGGTCGGCGCGAAGACCGTGAACGGCCCGGCGCCTTCGAGCGTGTCGACGAGGCCCGCGGCCTTGACCGCGGCGACGAGCGTGGTGTGATCTTTGGAGTTGACGGCGTTTTCGATGATGTTCTTGCTCGGATACATCGGCGCGCCGCCGACCATCTTGGTCATTTCGGCGTAGGCCGGCGCGACGAAGGGCGCGGCGATCGGCGCGGCGAAGGCGACGCTCGCGGCGAGCGCCGCGGCGGTAAGCGAAATCTTGGCGTTCATGTTCGTCTCCGATGTTGGTTCGAACCGGTCGAAGCGTCAGCCGCTCATCGATCGGGACAAGGTGGATACGGGGCGCACAGCCCAAGGTTTCAGGGCCGGCCCAAAAAAGCGCCAAATCGAAGTCAGGATCGCATTGACGAAACAATCGTCCG
Organism: uncultured Alphaproteobacteria bacterium; assembly: GCA_963783175.1. Taxonomy (GTDB): domain Bacteria; phylum Pseudomonadota; class Alphaproteobacteria; order Rhizobiales; family Beijerinckiaceae; genus Roseiarcus. Next base: position 100,392 of record CAWANG010000015.1, on the reverse strand, counting down.
GGCGACGCCGTAATGTCTTGCGCGCGGTCCGGGCGGCGCGGGAGACATTGAGATGACCTCAGTTCCTTCGGTCCTGCGGGCAAACACTGCTTCGGGAGCCCGCGTCGTTCTTCGGCATTCCGTGGTCGTGCGCGTCTGCCACTGGGTCAATGCGGCTATGCTTTGTCGTGCTGCTGATGAGCGGGCTGCAGATTTTCAACGCCGACCCTGCCCTCACCTGGGGCCCGGCGACGAGTTTCGACCATCCGTTCCTTTCGCTCTCCGCGAGCCAGGACGAGAACGGCGATCCGACGGGCGGCGTGACGACGATCTTCGGCCGGCCATTCAATACGACCGGTCTCCTCGGCGCGTCGCGCGGCGATGACGGGGAACTGGAAGAACGCGGCTTTCCTTCCTGGGCGACGCTGCCCAGCTACCAGGACCTAGCGATGGGGCGGCGCTGGCACTTCTTCTTTGCCTGGATTCTCGTCCTCAATGGGCTCGTCTATTTCGCCTATCTCATCGGGCGGCGACACATTCGCGACCTCTGGCCGAGCCTTGGCGACATACGGGCGATTCCGCGCGCAATCGTTGATCACGCGCGGCTGCGGTTTCCCGAAGGGGACGAGGCGCTGCACTACAACGTCTTGCAGAAGCTCGCCTATCTCAGCGTAGTGATCGCCTTTCCAATTCTGATTCTCGCCGGGCTGACGATGTCGCCAGCAATGGATGCGGCTTTCCCGTGGCTCCTCACCCTCTTTGGCGGGCGGCAGGCGGCCCGCGCCGCGCATTTCATGCTCGCGACCTATCTCGTCCTGTTCGTCATCGTGCATCTTGTGATGGTCGTCCTCTCGGGTCCGATCAACAACATGCGATCGATGATCACCGGCCGTTACCGCATCAGGGAGGCTCGGCGATGACCGGGGAACGTCTCATCCGGCCGGCTGGACCGTCCCTCAGCCGCCGTAAGCTCCTCCTTGGCCTTGGAGCGGGCGCCGCGGCCGCGCCGCTTTCGGGCTGCGATGCCGGCTCGCCGGCGGCGCTCAACGTTCTGGAGAAGGCCGAGGCTCTGACCAAGGCCGTGCAGCGCGCCCTGCTCGCGCCACGCACGGCGCTGGCGGTGGAATATCCACCCGGCGCGATCACCCCGACTTTCAAGCCCAACGGCTCGATCGATCCCGACGACCCCGGCTACGTCGCCGCCCGCCAGGCCGGCTTCGCCGATTGGAAGCTCGAGATCGGCGGTCTCGTCGACCGGCCGATGAAGCTCACGCTCGCCGACTTGCGCAGCCTTCCGTCGCGGACGCAGATCACCCGCCACGATTGCGTGGAGGGCTGGAGCTGCATCGGCCAATGGAAAGGCGTCCAACTGTCCGCCCTCGTCACCGCTGCGGGCCTCAAGCCACAGGCGCGCTACCTCGCCTTCTTCTGCGCCGACACCCTCGAGCAGACCCTCGACAACACAGGCCGCTATTACGAGACGATCGACCTTATCGACGTCTTTCATCCCCAGACCATCCTGGCGTACGAGATGAATTTCGCGCCGCTGAAAGTCGAGCACGGCGCGCCCCTCAGGCTCAGGGTCGAGCGCCAGCTCGGCTACAAGATGGCCAAATACGTGATGCGCATCGAGGCGATCGACGGCTTCGCCGGCATCTCGCGCGGGCGCGGCGGTTTCTGGGAGGACCGCGGCTACGAATGGTACGCCGGGATCTGAGGCGTCATAGGCGTCGAGCCTGATCTGGCCAAGCCGAGGCCCAAAGTCTAGAGTCGTTGCGGCGCGCCGGCTGCTGAAATCGCAAAACTCCGGCGCGCCAAATGTTTTGATCGGCGGGTCCGTGTCACGCGCCGTCTCGCCTTAGCAGCCGGAAAGGTTCATTCATGCAGTCGCGCTGGTCTGACGCGGAAGCCGCGGCGGCGGTCAAAAAGTATGTGTCAGCGGGAATCAACAAGGATCTCGCCATCCGCGTCTACACGACGCGCCTCCTCGGCCAGGACCCGACCTTGGTGTTGCATGGCGGCGGCAACACTTCCGTCAAAACCCGCGTCGCGGATGCCGACGGCAGCTCAGTCGAAGTCCTTTGCGTCAAGGGCAGCGGCTGGGACATGGGGTCCATCGAGCCGGGCGGCCTTCCGGCGGTGCGGCTTGAGCCGCTGCAAGCGCTGGTGAAGTTCGAAAAGCTCTCGGACGACGAAATGGTCAAGCTGGAGCGGCGCCTTCTTATGGACCCTTCCGCGCCCAATCCGTCGGTCGAGGCGATCCTGCACGCCAACTTGCCGTTCAAGCATGTCGATCACACCCATGCCAACGCCATCGTCTCGCTGACCAACCAGCCGCACGGCGAAGCGCTCATCAGGGAAGTGTTCCCAGACGCGATCTTCGCGCCCTACGTGATGCCGGGTTTCGTTCTCGCCAAGGCGGTCGACGCCGCGTTCCGGGCGCAGCCCGACGGCGACGGCATGATTCTCTTCAGGCACGGGATATTCACGTTCTCCGAGGATCCACGCGAATCCTACGAAGCGATGATCGCAATGATCGACAAGGCCGAGCGGCGGCTTTCTCGCGGCCGTGCGCACCCGTTTTCGTCGGCGAGCCTGCCGGCGCCGCTCGCGACGGCGGCTCAAATCGCGCCGATCCTACGCGGCGCGATTGCGATTCCGACCGAGATCGAAGGGCGCCCCAAGCGCTTCGTGCTCGAGCACCGCTCAAACGCCGCGATCCTCGAATTCTGCAACGCCGCCGAACTCAAGAGCCTCGTCTCGCGCGGCAACGCGACGCCCGATCATGTGCTTTACATCAAACGGAAGGGCCTCGCCTTGCCCGCGCCGCGCGCCGACGCGCGCTCGGCCTTCGCCGCTTCGGTCAAGGCTGCGGTCGCAGATTACGTTTCGGACTACACGGCCTATTTCGAGCGCAACAACGCGCGCGCTGGCGGCGGCAAGATCATGCTCGACCCGATGCCGCGCGTCTTCTACGTCGCTGGGATCGGCCTGTTCGGGGCCGGCCCAACCGCCAAACAGGCCAGGATCGCGGCGGACGTCGCCGAGGCGACGATCAACGTCATCACCAAGGCGGAAGGGATCGAGGCTTTCGAGCCGCTGTCGGAAGCCGACCTCTTCGACGTCGAATACTGGTCGCTCGAACAGGCGAAGCTCGCCAAGAACGTCGAGAAGCCGCTGACCCGCCAGGTCGCGGTCGTGACGGGCGCGGCGAGCGGACTGGGCTTGGCGATCGCCGAGGCGATGCGCGCCGAAGGCGCCGAGGTGGCGCTCATCGACATCGCCGAGGAGCCGCTCAACGCGGCGGCAAAAAGGCTCGGCGGGTTAGCGGTCCCCTGCGATCTCACCGATCCGAAGGCGGTCGAAGCCGCATTCGCCAAGGTCGCGGCGACGTATGGGGGTGTCGATATTCTGGTCTCGAACGCAGGCGCGGCGTTCCAGGGCGCCATGATCAAGGTTGACGATGAGGTGATGCGAAAGGCGTTCGCCCTCAATTTCTGGGCCCATCACTATGTTTCGCGCGAGGCGGTCAAGATCATGGAGGCCCAGGGAACCGGTGGCGCGCTCCTCTATAACGTGACCAAGCAAGCGGTGAACCCGGGTCCCGATTTCGGACCCTATGGCGCTTCGAAGGCCGCGCTGATGGCGCTGATGCGGCAATACGCGATCGAACACGGCGCCTCCGGCATCACTTCGAACGCGGTCAACGCCGACCGCATCCGCACTGGCCTCATGACCGACGAGATGGTCGCCCAGCGCAGCAAGGCGCGCGGCGTCTCGCCGCAGGAATACATGCGGGGCAATCTCGTTCGCCGCGAGGTCCTGGCCGAGGATGTTGCGGCAGCTTTCGTTCATCTCGCAAAGGCAAGGACGAGCACCGGTGCGGTTCTGACTGTCGACGGGGGCAATGTCGCTGCGATGATGCGTTAGCCAGGCTCGAGCGCGGGCTTCGTTGACCCCGACCCTCACCCATGTCGCGGATTTCCTCGTCGAGGTCGGCGCGCCGATCACGGTCGGGGAAACCGCGCAAGGCTTAAGGCGAGTGGTGCCGATTATCGGCGGCGTCATTCAAGGCGCTAGGCTGAATGGGACCATTCTCCACGCCGGCGCGGATTTTCAGGTCATCGGCCCCGATGGCTTCACCCGGCTCGAAGCTCGCTACGTCGCCCGGCTCGACGACGGGAGCATGATCTATATCGAAAATTCCGGGGTGCGCTTTGGCCCTCCCGCAGTGATGGCGCGCGTCACGCGAGGCGAGCCGGTCGATCCGGCCGACGTCTATTTCCGCAGCACGCCGCGTTTCGAAACCGCCGCGACGGCCCACCAGTGGCTGACGAGACGGCTCTTCATCGCCACCGGCGCCCGGTTTCCGGACCGCGTCGCCCTGTCTGTCTTCGAGGTCGGATAGCCTAGGACAGAGACGCGGTCCGCAGGCCCGGCAGCGGCGAACCCGCCGGCGAGGAGAAAGGGCGGCGGCGGCCGAGGGCCGTCACCCTACTACAGACCGCACATCGCAGTGTATCTGCCGTTCCAGTCGTGCCACACGCCACAGCCGGGGCTCACCGGGACGAGAGCCCCGGAGGTCGGGCCGAGGGCGCCGTTTGCGGGCTGGAACATTTGGAAAGGCGCTGCGACAATCTGGAATGGCATTGCGAGAATGCCCAGCGGCCCATAGGACGGCGAAGCCGCGATGTAGCCGTTGTTGTCCACAGCCGTATCATCGGCGAAAGCCGGCGATGCGGCGGCGACAACACCGAGGGCGCCCACGCCCGCGGCCAAAGCGATCAACTTTTTCATGACATACCTCCTTCACGGGTATCCCAAACGAACGCGTGAACACACTCGCTGTTCCGCGCCTTCGATCACGAAAACTTGAAGCCTCGTTAAGGCGCTCGCGTCTTTGCCGCCGCCGACAGGAATGCGGCCCGTGAATTGGGCAGCGGCGAGCCGCTCGCCGCGAACAGGTCACGGGCGAGAAAAAACCCGGTGAGGCGGAACCCATCGGCGATCTCGTCCGCGCTCGGCTGCGCCTCGAGACGCGGCCCTTCGCGCAGGAACGCGGGCAGCGGCAGCAAACGATCGCGCCACGGCGCCCCGGCTTCGGCGCTGACCGCTCGCCCCGACCGCGGCGAAACATAAGCGAGGCCCTCGGTCGCGCCGGTCGCGGCGCAGCGGCCGAGATCGAGCTGAAACCCGCATTCGGCCAGGATCTGCGCCTCGAATCTGGCAATGAGAACCGAGACGAGCGCGCCGTCATCGAGAGCGTCGGCGATGAGGCTCAGGGTTTCGTAAACCTCCTCGTGCGGATCGCGTTCGGGCAAAACCCGGATCAGCTCGGCGAGATAATTGAGCCCGGCTAGCGCCAGCGCGCTCTCCATCAGGCGCCCAGCCCTCAACACCAAGGGCTCGACGGCGTAGGCGCCCAGATGCTCGTCGAGCCGCGCTCGCCAAACGAGACCGATGGTGTTGCTGGGCTGCAGCGTCGCGCCAAATCGCGCCGAGCGGCCGCCGCGAACGAGGCCGAGATGGCGGCCATGCGCCCGGGTCATCGCCTCGACGATCGCCGATTGCTCGCCGTGCCTGCGAACGCCGATGATGAGCCCTTCGTCCCGCCACTCCATTGAAGGCGCCCTTTTTACGTAGCGCGAAGGTGCGGGGGCGGGGGAACGCGCATGAGCTTCATGGCCACCGCGAGCGCTAGGACGGAGAGCGCGCCGACGAACGCGGCGACACCAGGCCACCCGGCGCCAGCGAAAACCCAGCCGCCGAACGAGCCTGCCACACTCGAGCCGACGTAGTAGAAAAACAGGTAGAGCGCGCTTGCCTGCGCCTTCGCCGTCTCGGCCCGGAGACCCACCCAGCTCGAGGCGATCGAGTGGCCGCCGAAGAACCCGGCCGTCAAGACGCCAACGCCAACGATCGTCAGCGCCAGACTGTCGGGCAAAGTCAGCAGGATCCCGATGGGCATGAGGACGATGGCGAAGCCTATCACGCGGCGCCGGCCGTAGCGTCCGGCGAGTTCGCCCATGACCGCTGAACTCACCGCGCCGATGAGGTAGATCGAGAACACCAAGCCGATCGCCGACTGGCTCAGCGAAAACGGCGGCTGAGCGAGGCGAAAACCGATGTAATTATAGGTGGTGACCATGGCGCCGAGCAGCAGGAAGCCCAAAAAGAACAGGTATCTCAAGCCCGGATCGCTGAAATGCATCCGAATCGCAGGCAGAAGCGCGACCGGCAGCGTCTTCGGCACGAGCCGCCGTTCCTTCGGCAGGGCAAAGGCGAACATGGCCGCCGAGGCAAGCGAGATGAGGCCGACGATGGCGAAGGCCGCGCGCCAGCCGCCGGCCTCGGCGATCGCGGCGCCGCCCAGGCGTCCGCCCATCCCGCCGAAGGTATTGCCAGCGATGTAGAGGCCCATCGCCAGCCCGATCGCCCGACGATCCATCTCCTCGGCGAGATACGCCATCGCCACCGCCGGAACGCCGGAAAGCGCGAGGCCCGTAAGCGCGCGCAGCACGATCAGCGTCGTCCAGTCCGGCGAAAGCGCGGCGGCGAGCGTCGCCGCCGCGGCTGCGGCCAGGGAAGCGGTCATGACCGCCTTTCGTCCCAGGACATCTGACACCGTTCCCGCGAACGCCATCGCGACCGCGAGAACGCCGGTCGTCGCCGAGAGCGAGAGGCTCGCGGCGGCGGGGGAGATCGAAAAGGCGCTGGCGAAACCCGGCATCAGCGGCTGGACGCAGTAAAGCACCGCAAAGGTCGCGAAGCTGCCGAGAAAAAGGGCAAAGCTCACGCGCCAGAACCGGGCGCCGCCGCGCGCGATCAACGGCGGTTCGCCGGCCGGAGCAGCGAGGATGGGGAGCGGGGAGGTCGACGTCACGGCCGGAGCCTTTCCGCCGACGCTCAGCGAAAGGCAAGACAAATCCGAGCGAGCGCAGCGCTGGGGCGCGTCTTGCCCCTTACTCTTTGCCCATGACGGCCAGCACCTGTTCGAGCGGGGCGGACGAGGCGCGAAACAGGCCGGAATAGGGGTCGCTGAGATCGAGGATGAGAGAGACCGCACTCGCGACCGCGACGGCGCCAACGATCCCAGCTGCGATCGACATCGCATTGCCTTTCGACATCAGGCCGTAGCCGCAGAACAGAAACGTCGCCCACCCGACGACCATCAGAATCAGCGGATAGGAAACCGGGTTCGACAGCGCAAACGACATCTGCAACCGCGCCTGCCCGATCGCATCGACGGTCGAGGTCGCGGCGGCGAGCGCCGCCTTTTCGGCGTCGGACGAAGGATGGAGCTCGGCCAGGGCCTTGTCGCGATTGCGCAGGCTCTCGACGGCGGCAGAGAAGTTTTTGGCGACGAAATTGGCGTCGCTCTCGTTGGCGTTCCAGATTTCGTCGATCGTCTTGCCCAGGTTTTGCCGCACCTGCGCACGCAACGGCGTCGCGTCCGGCCCGTAGTCAGCGAGGGCCAGATCAAGTTGCAAAACCTTGGCCGCGAGGGTTTGCACGGCCAGATTCTGGCCGCCGTAGACCCCATAGGCAGTCCAGATCAGGAGGCCGAGAACGAGAGCGGACAAAAGCGTGAGCAGTCCGACGACCGCGCCGATCATGTCGCGCGGACCGCCGGTGGTGAATTTTTCCGGCAGGATGCGCTGTAGGATGAGACCGACCGCTCCGCCGGCGAAAACCGCGACGCCGTCCAAGAACGCGAATCTTTCCGGAACTCATTGACCTCCCCGAGCCGCAAGCATCCGCGCGAGTTATCGTTTGCGCGACCGGAAGGCAACAAGGGCTTGAGATCCCGCTCGTCGCTCGGGGACGCAGGCCTCGATGAAATCGTCCATCCGTCCCGCTGCCGTCCGGATGTCGAACAGCGCTTCGACCCGCTTACGTCCAGCGCGGGCGAGATCGGCGCGCCGATCGGGCGCGTCCATGAGGGCGCCGAGGGCCGCGGCGAGGCCGTCTGCGTCGCCCGGGTCGACCGTGACCGCGCAGGGGCCGCAGACCTCGGCGAGGCCGCCGAGCCCTGACGTCAGCAGGGCCGCGCCGCTTGCCAGCGCTTCGAGGGCCGTGCGGCCGAATGGTTCGCGGGTCTTGGTCAGGGCGAGGCCGATGGCGGCCTTCTCCCACGCCGCTTTGACCTCAGCTTGGGGCAGATGCGAGTCGATCCGGACCCGACCGCCGGACGCTTCGGCTGCATTGTGGAGTGTCTGTACGGTCTCGGGCTCCCTATCGGTCGCAGACAGGATGAAGCGGGCGCTCCAGCCGGGCCGGGTCTTGAGCGCGCGCACGATCGCGCCCATCGCCTCGATGTGGCCCTTGTCGGCGAGCGCCCGGCCGACGCTGAGGATCGACGGCTCCTTGGGTTCGGTCGCCGACCACGCTTGCATGTCGAGCCCGTTGGGGATCGCGCGCATGGGCGAACGCGCGAAGGGAAAATTGGCCTGGAAGCGCCGCAAGGCGTCATCGCTGACGAAGGCGAGGCCGGCTAGCGGCGCAACCTTAAGGCGCGCCGCGGCCACGCCGGCCGCGCCCCGGGGCGCGGTCTCGTAAGCGTGACTGTGGAGTATGACGCGCGCGCCAGAGGTCGAGGCGATCAGGGCGGCGGCGGGAAGGTGGTTCTCCACCACCGCGAGGTCGATCCCCCGCCGCCGCAGGAGGCGGGCGACGCCGAGGGCCTTGCCGAGATTGCCGCCCAGCGAAAGTTCGGGAATGGTCGCGATCTCGACGCCCTCGAACGGCTCGTCGACCGGAGGACAGGCGACCAGGGTCGTGCGCACATGGCGACTGTAAAGAACGAGATCGCGAACGCAGAGCTCAACCGACGAGGCAAGGCGCGGCCCGAAATGGGCGTTGCGAAGCAGGACGTAGGCAATCTTAAGGTCACGCGCCATGAGCGAGCGTCCTTACAATGGGAGGGAGAAGCAGGACAAATCGGTCCGCGCCCGCGATTGCGGGGTGCGGAGAATTTTGCTTGAACGGGCGGCGATGAGCGGTCCGGGCGAGAAGATGAGGCTCGGACGAGGGCTTGAGCGAGGCGCGCAATCCGATGGTCCCCCCCGCCCACGAGCCGAAGCCTCTTACCCATATTGACGCCCGGGGCGAAGCGCGAATGGTCGACGTCGCGGACAAGGAAGCGACAAGTCGGGTCGCGATTGCCGAGGGGCGGGTTCGCATGGCCGGGTCGACCCTGGCCGCGATCGTCGCCGGCGACGCCAAGAAGGGCGACGTGATCGGCGCGGCGCGGATCGCCGGGATCATGGCGGCCAAGAAGACCGCCGACCTCATTCCGCTCTGCCATCCGTTGAACCTGAGCAAGGTTCTGGTCGATATCAGGCCTGACGACGCCCTGCCCGGCCTCATCGTGCGGGCGGAGGCGCGATGCGTCGGGCCGACCGGCGTCGAGATGGAGGCGCTGACCGCCGTCTCGATCGCCTGCCTCACCATCTACGACATGGCCAAGGCGATCGATCGGGGCATGAGAATCGAAGAGGTACGACTGATCGAGAAGCGCGGCGGCAAGTCGGGTGAATGGCGAGCCGCGAAGGAGAAGCGGCGATGAGCGCAATGATCACGGTCGAGGAGGCGCTGGCGCGCGTGCTTGCTTCCGCCGAGGCGCCGCTGGAGGAAGAGCATGTCGCTCTTGGCGAAGCTTATGGCCGTATGCTCAGCCGGGACATCAAGGCGCTCCGGACCCAGCCGCCGTTCGACAACTCGGCCATGGATGGCTATGCGGTGCGCGCAGCCGATACGGCTGCGCCGCCCTTGACCTTGACGGTGGTCGGCGAGTTGGCGGCGGGCCGCGCCTTCAAGGGCGCCCTCGGTCCGGGTGAAGCGGTGCGCATATTCACCGGCGCGCCGATGCCCGAAGGCGCCGACGCGATCGTCATTCAGGAGGATGTCCGCCGCGCGGGCGACCGCATCGGGCTTTCGGCCGCCGTGCCCGCAGGCGACAATCTGCGCGCGGCGGGCATGGACTTCCGCGCCGGCGAGGCCCTGATCGCGGCCGGCCGCCGCATCACCCCCCGCGACGTGGCGCTGGCTGCGGCGGCGAACCACACCCGCCTGCCGGTTCGCCGGCGCGCCCGGATTGCGATCCTGGCGACCGGCGACGAATTGGTCCCGCCCGGAGAGGCGCTGGGACCGGCGCAGATCATCGCTTCGAACAACTACGCCGTCGCCGGGATTGTCGAGGCGGCCGGCGCGACCGCGATCGATCTCGGGATCGCCGTCGACGAGGTCGGCGCGCTCAGGGACGCCGTGAGCCGCGCGCGCGACGCGCGGGCGGACGTGCTGGTGACGCTCGGCGGCGCGTCGGTCGGCGATTACGATCTCGTTCAGCAAGCGCTGGTCTCCGAAGGGATGGAGCTCGGCTTCTGGCGCATCGCGATGCGCCCGGGCAAACCGCTGATGCACGGGCGGATCGGCGCGATGCGCGTTGTTGGGCTGCCCGGCAATCCGACGTCGTCGACGGTCTGCGCAGTCCTTTTCCTGCGCCCGCTCATTTGCGCCCTGCACGGCGAACCCGATCCGGGCGCCGATCTTAGCCATGCCGCGCGCCTCGCCGTCGACCTTCCCGCCAACGGACTGCGCCAGGACTATATGCGCGCTTCGCTCGGCCGCGGCCCCGACGGTATCCTCGTCGCGACCCCGGCCGCCAACCAGGATTCCTCTCTGGTGAAAACAATGGCGCGCGCCGACGGCCTCATCGTCAGGGCGCCGCACGCCGAACCGGCAAAGGCGGGCGATGCCTGCCGGGTCATCCCCTTTCATGGCCTTGGCGTCTAAAGGCGGCGGAACGGTTTCCAAATCCAGGCGCTGGAAAACCAAGCCGACGGAAGGAAATCCAAGGAAAAAAGGAAGGAAATCCAAATCAGGCGGAAGGAAATCCAAGGCCGTTTTCCGGCTGCCCATCTAAATTATTCAAGGGCTTAGGGTCGAAGTCTGGAGAAGGTTCGCGGTTCTTTTTCTCTGCACTCCCCCATTGAACATGTCCTCGATGTCAAACAGCTCGGGCCTTTGGCGCTCCTTTTGCCCCGACGGCGATCCGGGAATTCCGATGACGACAGCCACGATAGCACGAGCTTCTGATTATCGCAAACGATTGTCGCTTTGGCGGCTCGCCGCCCTGGACAGGACCCGATCGGGCTTTCAATGCCCCGGCGCCGGCCAATGACGCTGAAGAACGCCGAACAGAAAGGCCGTCGTCAGACCGAACAGCATCATGCCGTTCAGCGCCTCGATCGCCCCCATCAAGCGCCAGTGCTGGGCAAGATAGAGTTCCGCGTGGCCGTAGGTCGTCATGGCGTTGAGCGAGTAGAGCATGGCGCTGGAGAATTCAGGGCGCGCGCCGACCCCGACATAAGCGACGGCCCAGACACCCGCTTCGAGGCCGTGCAGGACCGTGATCAGAATGACGGTCGGAACAATGATGACGGCGAGAGTGAACGAAGACCGATGGCGGCCGAAGGTCAGCGACAGCGGGAGCACGAGCTGGTCCCGGATCAGAGCGAGACCGAAGGCGTGCGCCAACACCGTGAACACGATAAGCGGCAGGCTCCAGGCCCAATTGTTGGACCAAGCCTCGGCGATGTCAAACACCACTCACCCGCAAACCCTGAGACTGATCACGCGACCGGCGAATGCTTGCGTCCCCGATCAATACCAGCCGGGAGCGTAAGGGCCCCAGGCGCCTCCCCAGTCCAGCGCAGCTTCCTGGTTCAGGATCGCCGTGGTCTCCTGCATTTGCGCGATGTTGTTGGCGGCGCGGATCTGCTGATATTGCTGGTAGGAGGCGTCGTTGCCGATGAAGGCGCAACCGCACCCGGCGGCGTCGGCGTAGATATAGATGTTGTGGCCTTTCCGCTGCGCGGAGACGATGACGTTCTGCGGCAGCGCCTGGAGCTTGGTCATTTTCAGCGCGGTGTCGGCTGGCTGCCGAATGAACCCCGCCGCCGCGAGCTGCCCTTCCTTTTCCGGCGCGCCGACGCTTACGCAGCCGGCCAAACCCGCAGACGCGGCGAGAACCGCCAAACCCATACGAACTGTTTTGCTCACCGCCAGCTCCTCCCTGCCCGCAATCGGCTATGAAACGCGCGGAGGACGCAAGCTTTTGACGAAATTCGCTAGCCCCGCCCCCAGCGCGAGGGACTTTCGCCTTCCGCCAGCCCCCCTGTCAATCTCGCGGACTGATCGGTAGTGGGTCAGTTTGGCCGTGGCGGAGAGACTTTGCTCTAGCTAGACTAGCGCGATTGGCTGTCCGTCGCCATAATGAGAAAATGGGCGCCGCTAAATCAAAGGCTCGATTCGATGCCGTTGAGACGAAAGACGGCGAATGGCATGTGCGTCTCACGCTCCCCGGAGGAAGACAGCCGCAAATCGACGGCTTCAAGACGGAATCCGAAGCGCATCGGTGGATCAAAGCGCAGTCTGCCGCTTGGCTCAAAATGTATGAGCGCGGCAAGTTCGTCTAAGACGCCAAAACGCCCGCGTAGGTAGTGGGTCAGTTTGTCCGTGGCCGCGCGTGTTGGCTACGTTCTCGGCTCATATCGCATCGCCACCGCCCCTGATGCGAACTCGAGCCGGCTCACGAGCCGCAAATCGACGTGCTTCGATAGCCCCGCGAACAACGTCGGCCCGTAACCAGCGAGCCTCGGTTGCACCACAAACTCGTACTCATCGATCAATCCGAGCTCCGCCAATGCCAGGGGCAGCTGCACACCTCCGACGAGCAGTCCCTTGCCCGATTGATGCTTGAGCCGCTGAACGGCCTCCTTGAGATTGCCGCGGACGAGCTCGGCGTTCCAATCGACCCGGCCAAGGGCGCTAGACACGACGTATTTCTTTGCCGCACCGATCGTGCGCGCGAATGGCTCCATCCAATGAGGCCTTGCGCCCGCCGCCACGGGCGGCCTGAACGCCGCCTCCATCATTTCGTAAGTCACCCTGCCAAAGAGAAGGCCGTCGGCACGTTTGAGGTTCTCGGTCGCGTGATGATGCAAATCTTCGTCGGGTGAGATCGCGCGATGATCGCAGCAGCCGTCCAATGTGATGTTGATTGAGTACCGAAGAGGTCCCATCGCCGGCTTTTCAATGGGGCGGGATATTCGAGGTCTGCGCCGCGACGTCGGGCAATTTCGACTGGGTCCAGCCGCCGCCGAGCGCAACGATGAGGTCGACCGCGTCGGTCTGGAGCTGCCCCTGGGTCGACAGCAGAGACTCTTCGGCGCTGAGCTGTTGGGCTTCGGCGGTGACGACAGCGGTGAAGGCCTGGGTGCCGGCCTGATATTCGTTAAGCGTGATCTGCGTAGCCTGTCGCGAGATGCGCACATCGTCCGCCTGCACCTTCGCCTCGCGCGACAGGATCCGAATCCCAGCAAGCGCATCCTCGACCTGCTGAATCGCGGTCAACACCGTCTCGCGATAGGTGGCGACATCCGCCTGATAGGTCTGGCGCGCCGCTTCAACCTGGGCGGTCGTAAGGCCGCCATTGAACAAGGGCTGGGCGATCGACGCGCCGAACGACCAGACCGGATTGGCCGGGCCGAAGGCGGCGTTGAACGGGTTGCCGCTATACCCAATGAGGCCCGACAGCGAAACGGCCGGAAAATAGCCGGCGAACGCCACCCCGATCTCGGCGTTCGCCTCGCGCATTGTCTCTTCCGCCGCCGCGACGTCTGGCCTGCGCTCCAGGAGCGAGGACGGTAACCCGACCGGGACCGTGGGAACCATGGTCGCCAGGCTGCCATGCGGGATCGTAAGGCCGGCCGGCGGGCGGCCCATCAGCACAGCGATCGCATGTTCGCTCGTGGCGCGCGAAACGCCGGCGGCTATGAGCGCCGCCTGAGCGTTGAGAACCTGCGCCTCTGCGGTGATGACGTCGGACTTGGCGGCGGTCCCGGCGTTGTACTGGTTTTGGGTGATCGTCAGCGAATGTTTGTATTCGACAACCGTCTTTTCGAGCAGGTCTTCAAGCGAATCGGCCTCCCTCAGCGTCACATACGCGAGAGCCAGCAGCGATTGCTCGGAAAGCGTGGCGTTGGCGAGAGTGGCGGCGCTCACTTGCGCGCCCGCTTGCTGCGCCTCGACCTCGCGTCGCACCTGTCCCCAGATGTCGAGCGTCCACATTCCCGAGGCTTCGGCGGTCAGCACCGTCTGCTGGGGCGATTCGCGCGTCGCCGAGCCGGTCCCCTCGACGGTCGGAAAAAGCCCGGCGCGGGCCTCGCTGATCAGCGCCAGCGCCTCGCGATAGCTGGCTTCGTCCGCCTTGACGGTCTGGTTTGACACGACGACATCGCGTAAGAGCTGGTCGAGCTCCGGGTCGCGAAAGACCGACCACCACGCGCCTTTGGGCTCGCTTTCGCGCGGCGTTGCGATCTTCCAGCCCTTGATCTCCTTGAACTGCGGCGACACGATCGCCGCTGGCCGCTCGAAGTTGGGGCCGACGGCCGCGCAGCCAGAGATCGCGAGCGCGGCGAGGAGCGGCGCCGCGGGCGCAGCCCAAAGCAGCGTGCGCCCGCTCGCCGGCCGGCGGGTCGACGCGGACGAGGGCTGCGTGCGCGCGGACTGCGTGGCGCCGTCTCCGTGCCGCAGCCGAGCGGGCTATGTCCGGAGTGCGCAAAGCGATAGCGAGATCCCCCTCCCGGCCGGCTTGCCCAGCCCCGGCCCTATCCGAGCCGTCCTTTAGGCGCCATCCGCTCCGACGGCGCAAGTCCCGCCGCGGCCGGTCGTCAACACGTTTCGGCGCCTTTCCGGCCACCTGGCGAAAAGGCCGGAGCCTGGTCTGGGTCTCGAGCGGGAGGTGGCGCAGATCGGCTCAGTCGTGATCAGGGGACGCTTCGTGATCAGGGGAGGCTTTGGCGCGCCCCCACCATAGCAACAACAGGAGCGCGATCAGGACAGCGCCGATTAGAAAAAGAAACAACGCCGCCTGCTCGAACCAGGCGACAAGCGGCACCGCAATGGCCAGGAAGACGCCGGCGACGCAGAGCTTCCAGGCTCTCAAGTCCAGTCCGGACACGAAGACCCCCAAAGCCAGCAACGTCAGCATCATGCTTCCAAGCGCGGCGCTGGTGACCTGGCCCTGAACGTTGCTGACGTAAATCAGATACATCGAAACGAGAATGGCCGCCCATTGGCCGAGCTGGATCGCGATCATCTCGAGCCGTCCACGGCCGTGCGGCAAGTGGCGCCAGCCAACGGCGATGCAGAGAAGCGAGGTCACCGGGGTGATAATGACCCAATAGGTCGCTGTCGGCGTGCGAAAAATGCTCGTCCAGCAGACGCCCACCACGCCGATGAGCACGATTGCGAAATAGGGCGCCTCAGCCAGCAGGCTGGTCCAGTATCTGCTCCGCCGAGGCTCCGCGACGCCGTCGGAAGGCGATGAATTCGCATCGGCCATCATTCGCTTCCGGTCGGCGCCCGTGCGTGAACCCGCATCTCGCGCGTGATTTCTATCACGCGCGCAGGCCAGCGGCCACGCCTTCGGCGCCACCGCGCGACCACCGCCGCGCTCGCTCAGAATGCGATTTTGGCCGATCTGTTCCGCGCGCCGACGATCGCCCGCCAGAAGCCGCTATAGGCCAGTTCGAAGCCGACGATCTGATAGTCGAGGTCGATCCCGTCCATGACTTCATAGGCGGAATTGTTGCAGATCGGGAAAATGATCAGCCCGTCCTTCGACACGTGCCGGCGCGCCTGGCGCAGATACGCCTCGGTAGTACGCCCATGCGGATCGCAAAGACTGAACCGCTCGATGTCGTTCTCCGGGTTCTTGTCGACCATCGGCGTATTGAAGACGATGAGGTCGAAGTCCTTTTCGTCGATCTTCTCGAACAGGTCGGATTGAAACGCTGTCAGGGTGACATTGTTGAGCTCGGCGTTGGCGATCGTCGCCTCGACCGCGATCGGCGAAATGTCAGTGGCGACGGTCCGCGACGTCCAGTTGGCGGCCATGAACAGCGAAATGATCCCGCAGCCGGCTCCGATTTCGAGCGTCTTGGCGATCAGGTTGTGGTTCATCGCCTTGATGTTGCGAATGAAAAACTCAGAGCTCGAGTCGGGCAGCGGGTGGTAGACCCCCGCCGGCACGTCGACCACGAGCCCGTCGGCGCAGATCCGCTCCGGGACCGCCTGACGGCGCACCAGCGCTTCATGGGCGGCGGCGATGTCGAATTTCGCCGTCGTGACCAGATTGGAAATCCCAAGCTTGCGCAAGACGGAGGCTCGAGGCGGCCCGATCCGCCGCTCGATGTTGAGATAGCCGATACTCATTTGGTCTTGCCTTCCCGTTTTCAGCGCAACAATTCGCCCGTCACGGCGGAACCTGCGGTCGTAGGGAACCGCCGCCGCCGCAAATCATACGGTCTAATGTCGTGCTTGGTTCAGGTTTCTCGCCCGCGCTCGCTGTCGTGCCAATCGCGCAACAACCAATGCGAGAGCGCAGTCAGCAGCAGGTGAATTGTGATGCCCGCGACCGAAATCAAGAGCAGCGCGGCGAACATTCGCGGAATATTCAGGCGAAACCCGGACTCGACGATGCGGTACGCGAGGCCCGACCCCTGGCCGGCCGAGCCGGCGGCGATCTCGGCGACGATGGCGCCGATCAGCGCCAGGCCGCCGCTGATCCGCAAGCCGGCGAGAAAATAGGGCAAAGCCGACGGCAGCCTGAGCAGCAAGAACTGCTGCATTTTCGAGGCGCGGTACATCTGGAACAGATCGACGAGATTGTGGTCGGCCGAAGAGAGCCCGAGCGTGGTGTTGGCCAGCAGGGGAAAAAACGCGACCAGAAACGCGCAAACCAGAACCGCGATGCCGGGCGTCAAATAGATAAGAAGTAGCGGCGCGATGGCGACGATCGGCGTCACCTGCATCGCGACTGCGAACGGATAGAACGCGCGCTCGACGAGTTGCGACTGGGCGAAAATAATAGCCAGCGTGACGCTGCCGATGACGGCGATCAGGAGCGCCTTGAGCGTAATCGACAGCGTCACCCAGAGTGAGGCTGAGAGCACCGGCCAATCGGTGATCAGGGTGGAAATGATGAGGCTCGGCGCCGGCAAAAGATAGGAGGGAACGGCGAAATAGCGAACCAACCCCTCCCAGGCGAACAACCCCAGACCCAGCGTCAGGGCAGGAACCGCATAGCCGACGAAGTCGTCGCGGTTCACTGCACGGCGCTCTCGAGCATTTTCGGCGGCCTGTCGCCCATTGCGACATGGAGCGCCTCCGAGGTTTGAACGCAGGTGTCAGCGTACTCCTTGCACAGCCGAAACCCCTCCTGGCGCGATGCGGTGGGCGCTTGAACCGTGATTTCGGCGACGGCGCGTCCTGGCCGCGCCGCCATCACCACGATCCGGTCTGAAAGGTAGACGCTCTCGAACACCGAATGGGTCACGAATACGACCGTCGCCCCGAGCGCCGAGCGCAGCGCCGCCAGATCGTCATTGAGCTTGAGGCGCGTGATCTCGTCCAGAGCGGCGAACGGCTCGTCCATCAACAGAACCGTCGGCCGGGTCACCAGGGCGCGGGCGATCGACACCCGCATCTTCATCCCCCCGGACAGCTGCCGCGGATACGCCTTAGCGAATCCCGCGAGGCCGACCTGCTCCAGCGCCTCTTCGACGCGCGGGCGAGCCTTTTCCTTGGACACGCCGGCAAGACGCAGCGGCAGCCAGACGTTGGTGAACACGTCGGACCACGGCGTCAGCGTCGGCTCCTGAAACACGAAGCCGAGTTCCGGACATTTCGTCCGCCAAACAATTTCACCGCGCGTCGGCGCGGTGAGACCAGACAGCAGTCGTAGGACCGTCGACTTTCCGCAACCGGAGGGCCCGAGCAGGGAGAGAAACTCGCCCCCCTGGATGTCGAGGTCGAGGCCCTGCAGCGCAGTCACCTCATTGGCGAAGACCTTGTCGACCCCCCGCAGCGTCACCAGCGGCGGCGTGGCGAGCCGGACCACCTTTTCGTTCGTCTTCAGCATCGCAATCGTGTTCATCGCGCGAACCCGCCGTCCCTTCGCCGCAGCCGTTCAGGCCGGCGACCCCGCCATGTCGCAACGCAAGTACCATGCCGCAGGCGCCCCAAACTGATCGCGGGATTCCGCGCCCTGGCCTTCGCCATCAGCATCCCGTCCCTCCCAAGTTCGTTGTCTGCCGCTTGGCCGCTCAACGCGCCTGTACACGGACTTTATAGACCTCGTTATTCCGGGTCAAACAACAGGTAATGCGAGAACACGCCAAGCACAAGTACCACCTATTCGCTGCAGTGCGGCGCCGGCCGGCGGCGGCGAACCGGCGTTCTTGACGCCAGGCTGTGCGGCATGCCATTCGCGACCCACGCGCCGGTCCGCCGCACTCAGAAACACGCCAGAGAGGGATTTCGATCCAACCCCGGCGCCGTTTTATTTTGTTCCTCGCCTAAGGTCCGATCGATGGCCACGGATTACGTCGCCGACAATCTCGCAGCTCCGGTCTTTGACCATTTGTTCCCGAACATGATCGAGGCGGACAAGAGCGCGTCGACCTGGCCCTATTTTCGCAAGCAGATCGACCACCCCTTTCGCGTCGATCGCCGCCACCCGACGGTTGGCTTCATCAACCGCGACGAAGCATCGATCCTCTACGCCAACGCAAGCGCCTTCAAGGGACGAAGCGCGATCGAGATCGGCGCGTGGCGGGGCTGGTCGACCGCCTATCTCGTCGCCGCTGGCGTGACGCCGCTCCATGTCGTCGAGCCGCTGCTGGCGGACGCGGATTGGCGGCGTGAATTCGAGGCTGTCGTCCGCGGCGCCGGGGGGGGTTCCTCGACCATCCTCGTGCCGGAGAAGAGCCCCGAGGCGGTCGTTCGCCTCGGCGAGGCCGGAGCGCGGTGGTCGTTCGCGTTCATCGACGGCGACCACGACGGCGAGGCGCCGAGGAACGACGCGCTTGCTTGCGCGCGCTATCTCGAAACAACCGCAATGGTCGTGTTTCATGACCTTGTGTCGCCGCATGTGGCGGCAGGGTTGCGCGCGCTCGCGGCGAGCGGGTTCAGCGTGATGGCGTATCAGACGGCGCAAATGATGGGCGTCGCGTGGCGGGGCGCGGTCGCGCCGGTTGCGCACAAGCCCGATCCGGCGCAGCACTGGCTGGTTCCCGATCATCTGACTGGGATCCGGATATCGGGCGAGGTCGCGGCCTGAGGCTCTCGCCGCAACGAAGGGAGAGGATCATGGCTCGGTTGGCATTGGCCGCAGTTCTCGGCGCGGCCCTTGGCGCGTTCACCCCTCTGGCTTCGCCCGCCTCGGCGGACGAGACCCAAGTCGCCCGGGGACATTACCTCGTCATCATCGCCGGCTGCTCGGATTGCCACACGCCGGGCGCGCTGCTGGGCTCGCCCGACATGAAGCGCTATCTCGGCGGATCGGATGTCGGATTCTCTATTCCCGGCCTGGGCGTGTCCGTCGGCGAAAATCTGACGCCAGACAAGGAAACTGGACTTGGCTCGTGGACGACCGAGCAGATCATCGCAGCGATCCGCACCGGTAAGGCCCCGGACGGAAGGGGGCTGAGTCCGGTCATGCCTTATGCGGCCTTCTCGCATCTCACCGACGACGACGCTCAGGCGATCGCCGCGTTCCTGCAGAGCCTTCCCCCGGTCAGCAACAAGAATGTCGGCCCATTCAAGCCTTCGGACACGGTCCCTATCAACGTCTCCGCGGTGCTGCCGCCCGCCGTCTACAACGCGTTGCCAGCGTCGCAGAAATAGCGGCGTTCAAGCGCGCCCGTTGCAGTCCGCCGACGGGCGCGCGAGCGAGCGATGGGCCGCCTTTATTTCGGCCGCAAATCGAGGCCGACGCCCTTGTTGACGAACTGGGTGGTGTAGGCCTTCTTATAGTCGAGGCCGGCCTTCACCACGCCCGCCTTGACCATCGTGTTGTAGAAACCGCTCCAGCGATCGTCGGTCATCGCGCCGATGCCCAATTTGAGCGTGTCGCCGGAATCGACGATCCCGTATTCCTTCATCTTGGCGATCGAGAAGGCGATCTGGTCGTCCGTCATTTCCGGATTTTCTCGCTTGATCGCCTCATTGGCCTTCGCGTTATCGGCGTAAAGATAGTTGTACCAGCCGACCGTGGACGCGTCGACGAACCGCTGGACGATGTCGGGATGCGCCTGCACATAATCGCGGCGGGTCTCAACCAAGGTCGCGTAGGTTGAATAGCCATAGTCTGCGAGAAGGAAGACGTTGGGCTTGAAGCCGCCCTGCTTTTCGACCTCGAGCGGCTCCGAGGTCAGATAGCCCTGCTGGATCGAAGTCTTACTGACGATGAACGGCGCCGAATTGAAATTGTACGGCTTGATGTTCTCGTCCTTGAAGCCGTAAGCAAGCCGCATCCACGCCCAGAACGTATTGACCGCCCCGGCGCTGACAAAAGCGGGATTGGCGTTGGGCAAATCTTGCCATTTGTCGAGGCCGACGCCGGGATGCGACATGAAGATTTGTGGATTTTTCTGGAAATGCGCGGCGACGGCGACTGTGGGAATGTTGTTCTGCACCGCGAGGAAATCGCCGATCATGTCGCCGCCCATATAGAACTCGATCTTGCCGGCGATGAGCAGCATGCCGCCGTTCGACGTCGGGCCCCCTTGGAGGATGGTGACGTCGAGGCCGTATTTCGCGTAAGTCCCGTCGACGAGGGCCTGGTAGTAACCGCCGGCCTCGGGGTCGGCGACCCAATTGGTGCCGAAGGTCACCTTGTCGAGAGCGAAGGCCGGGCCGGCGAATGCGATCGCCCCCGCCAAAGCCGCCATGATCGCAACGCGCATTCCAATTCCCTCCAGCAGTTCAGTTCGAGAGGCGGTTGAACCTCTTGCGTCGCCTCCCGCCGCGGACTGGCTCCGGCTTCCAGCCGACGCGCCGCAATTAGGCCGCTTGCGCCCTCACGGCGCGCCACCATAAGGGCCGAAATTCCGGACGTCGAATCCAATTTTGTGAAATATCGCGTGGGACAGGCGCGAGCGCCCGGCTTTACGTTTCGCGCCGCCTCGCCTATGCGCCCCTGTCGCGCTCTTGGGCCGGAACGGAGCCTCATGCCGCATGCGCCTATGGATCAAAGATCCCCTCGCCATCCTCGCGTCCGGCGCCGAGCGTGGGATCGTCGTCGAGGGCGCCGAGATCGTCGAGTGCGTCGCCCGCGGCCGATCGCCCGCGATTCGCCCCGACGCGACCTTCGACGCCTCGCGCCATGTTGTCGTGCCTGGGCTCGTCAACGCCCATCACCATTTCTACCAGACGCTGACCCGCGCCCATTCCGCCGGCCTCGGCAAGGCGCTCATCCCGTGGCTCATGGCGATGGAGCGGGTCTGGGACCGCATGACGCCCGAGGCGCTCAGGATTGCAGTCAGGATGGCGCTTGTCGAGCTATTGCTCTCCGGCTGCACGACCGCGGCCGATCACCACAATCTCTTTCCGCCGGGGCTCGAGAACGCCATCGACATCGAAGTCGAAGAGGCGATGAGGCTCGGGGTGCGGATGACGGTCACGCGCGGCTCGATGGGCATTTCCGAGAAGGACGGCGGCCTTCAGCCGGACTCGATCGTCCAGGACTCGGACACGATCCTCAAGGACAGCGAGCGCGTGCTCAGGCTCTATCACGATCAAAGGGCTGGCGCGATGATCCGCGTTGCGCTCGCGCCCTGTTCGCCGCTCGCGGTGCCGAAGCGGGTGATGGAAGGCTCGGCGGCGCTCGCCGAGCGCTTCGACGCGAGGCTCCATTGCCACCTCTGCCAGTCGCCCGACGAGGACGTCTACGCCATGCAGGCGTTCGGCAAGCGATCGGTTGACATCCTCGAGGAGGCCGGATGGCTCACCTCGCGCACATGGGTCGCGCATGGCGTCTATTTCAACGCCGGGGAGATTGAGCGACTCGGCCGCGCCGGAGTTGGGGTCAGCCACTGCGCCGCCTCCGACATGCTGTTCGCGCAAGGGGTCTGCCCTACCGTGGAGCTCGAGGCGGCGGGCGTCGCGATCGGCCTCGGCGTCGACGGCTCGGCGTCGAACGATTCCTCCAACATGATGGAGGCCGTTCGCCACTCTCTGATGCTGGGGCGGCTGCGCTACGGCGCCGCCGTTACCCATCTCGACGCGCTGCGCTGGGGAACGCAGGGCTCGGCGCGCTGCCTTGGGCGCGACGACATCGGCACGATCGCGGTCGGCATGCAGGCGGACCTTGCCCTATTCACCCTCGATGAGCCGCGCTTCAGCGGCGCGCACGACCCGATCGCGGCGCTCGTCCTCTGCGGGGCTCATCGCTCCGACCGGGTAATGGTCGCCGGCCGCTGGCGGGTCATCGACGGCGCCCGAGGGCGTCGACCTTGCGGAGCTGATCGCCAAGCACAAGGCGGCGGCGCGCGCGTTCGCGTGAGGGGCGGCTGCGGCGGCCTGCTCCGCACACGCGGCCCCGCTCTTGGCTCGCGGCCAAGCAAGACCAAACAAATCCAAATAAATCCAAGCAAAATTGCTTGGATTTGCTTGATTTTATTTGTCCGAATCGGGACTTTCAATGGGTTGCAGCGAATCCAACAAAAAATTCCGGTCGTGCCTCGGGATCTGCGCCAAACGTCTCATGCCTGATTCCGTCCTCTCTTTTCGGCTCTCAGTCCGGCGTCGGGCCAAAGCGATGGAAATGGGTATAGCACGGCCTTCTGATTTTCGCAAAAGCATTGTGGCGGCGGGTCACCCCGCCTCCTGACCGCGCCGCGACCCGCAGATCTTTTGTCGGGACGGCCCCTTTTTATTCTTGCTTTGTTCTCGTTTTTCCCCTATTGCTCGCGGACGCTGAACGCCGTCGGACGCTCCAGGGCCGGCAAGCCGAGAGACCCATGCGGCGCAAGGCGATGTTCGTTCCCGCCGCCGCTGAGGATCAAAACATGAATGCTGCTGGTCAAATCGCTGTGACGCTAGCCGCAATGATCGGCTTCGGTCGCATATTCCTGGCGGACGAGAACGCCAGCCACCGCCTTAGCGGCGTGCTGATTCTCGCCGGCCTTGCGGGAAAAATCGCGCTATCGCTCTAAGAAGTCGGAGGCGCTCCCCGGTTGACCGGGCGCTGCCGGCGTCAAGTCTGCGAAGCAAGCGCGCAATGCGGTCGACCCCGCAAGGTCCGCGACTCAGGCGCTCGGCGCGCCTGGGCCGCGCAGTGGGCGTCACAATTCCGAGTTTGCAGGTCGTCCGCGAAGACGGCGCGGCTACTATCCGTTGACGGCTGTTATCTTCGGGGGCTGCCAAGTCTGGTTCACGATGTCGTCCGCTGGGAGATAGGTGCGCATGATCATGAAAAACTGCCCGTCCGGAGCGGGTAGCCAGTTACTCTCCTTGTCCGCGCCGGGCGAGTCCTTCTGGACATAAATCGTCAGCCCGCCGTCCGCGTCATGTTTCATGCCCGAACGGTCGCCAAGCGAATAGCGGTCAATCGGATTGGCGACGAGATTGTATTTGAGATTGTACATGGTCACCGACCAGAACGCCTTGACCTTCGGCTCGCCGCCCTTGTCGAAATGGATGACGTAGCGGTTCTCGCCGGTCAGAGGCTTGCCGTCGCCGTCGACGGAAACGTTCAAATACGTCCCTTCGACCGGATCGTTGGCGATGAAGCCCGCGAGCATCTGCACCGCGCGACCCAGCCAGTCACGGGTCGGTGTTGGTCGTCCCGTCCAGGTGGGCGGATAGTTCCAGCCGTTGACTTGCGTTTGCGCATATCCGTCGGTGAAGGCATCGGCGATGATTCTTTTTCCATCGACGGCGGCGCGGGCGAGCCCACGCTTCGTGCTCGCGTCCTGCGCTTCAACATCCAGCCCCGGTCCGATTCCGATGCGTGCGAACTGCTGCAGCATGTCGGCCTCGCGCGCGGGCGGCGGGACTTCGATCATCGCCCGGTTGATCGTTTTCCAATCCGCGAGCGGGTCGGCCTTCGGGTCGAACCCTTCCCAAATGATCGCGTCTTTCGGCGGGACAATTTCCGACTTGCCCCATTGCGAGAGCGGCGCGAGCTTGTACTGGTCCTGGATCTTATGCGCAGCGTCCAGATCGGACGCATCCTTCACATAAGTGCGGCCCAGAATTGTCGCCCACGGCGTTGATGACGGAGGCAGCGCCTTTACGCCCTCCGGAAGCGTTCCTTTCCAATCGGGACCGATGATCGCGTAGCTCCCTGCTTTGGTCCCGGTCGCACGCGTGCCGACATAGGCGAAATTGTCGCCCATGAAGTCGGTAATCTCCATCGTGTAATAGCGATCCGAGACCTCCGGCACAGTGAGGATGACCGGCTCGTCCTTGAGATAGACCCAGGCGCGCGAATAGAGCGTGTCGTTGTTCGGCGCGCCGCCGCTCAAATGGTTCGCGTCCTCTAAGTGTCTGATAGGATCGAAACGGTCGGCCTGATGATCAAGGTTCCCCGTCCGCAGCCACCTCGCCTCGGGCATGTAGGCCCATGGGAAGGCGTAGAGATATGCTTGCACACCCAACGTGTAGGCGTTCTGCTCGCGCCAGTCTGGTTTGCTGTCCTGCGCCACAGCGCTTGACATCGGGGCGATCATTCCAACCGCCATCGCCGCGAGAACCGTCAACGTTCGAACGCCTGATATCACCATCCGGACCCTCACTATCCCTTGAATCAATGTATCTCCCGCCGCCCAATCGATCGGGAGCGCGTAATGTAGGCCACTTCGAAGATCGGATAGTCCGCGAGGCATCATTCTTTCGCCGGAAAGGCTGCGACACAGCGTGCGGAATTGGGGGTCAAAGGTCCGTTTGGAGTCAATTCGAGCCATTCGCGAAGCCGTCCGAGAGTGACCGGT
Organism: uncultured Alphaproteobacteria bacterium; assembly: GCA_963783175.1. Lineage (GTDB taxonomy): Bacteria > Pseudomonadota > Alphaproteobacteria > Rhizobiales > Beijerinckiaceae > Roseiarcus. The sequence goes on along the minus strand of CAWANG010000015.1, from coordinate 75,568 downwards.
GTTTGCGCACTCCCGCCATTCAGTCGGATACCAAACGTTTGATTTTGACCACTAGGTCCTGACCCCTGGCCGCGTCTGAGTTCCGTTGCGATATAATCCGGCAAAAGTCGAAACTTGGAGAGCCTCATGCCTCGCGAATGGCTTCCCTCGCGCCTGCCGATCATCCAGGCGCCGATGGCCGGCTCGCAGGGTGTCGAGCTTTGCGTCGCCGTCAGCGAAGCGGGCGGCCTCGGGTCGCTCCCGAGCGCGATGCTGACCCCCGCGATCTTGAGCGAGCAGATCGCCGAAGTCCGCACCCGCACGCAGGCGCCGTTCAACGTCAACTTCTTCTGCCATGAGCCGCCCGCCGCCGATCCGGAGCGGCAGGCGCAATGGCTTGGGCGTCTCGCGGGCGACTATGCGGAGGCCGCCCTCGATCCGCCCGCTGCGGGAAGCGGCCCCGGACGCACGCCGTTCGACGCCGCGATGGCCGAGGTCGTCGAAGCCATGAAGCCTCCGGTCGTGAGCTTCCATTTCGGCCTGCCGGAGGCGGCGCTCCTAGCGCGGGTGAAGGCTACGGCGGCGAAGATCTATTCCTCCGCGACCACCGTCGCCGAGGCGCGCTGGCTTGAAGCGCGCGGCGTCGACGCCGTGATCGCGCAAGGGGCGGAGGCTGGCGGCCATCGCGGCATGTTCCTGAGCGAGGACATCGCCGGCCAGCCGGGTCTTATCGCGCTGCTGCCCCAGGTGGTCGATGCGGTTCGCCTGCCGGTCATCGCAGCTGGCGGCATCGCCGACGGACGGGGCGTGGCCGCCGCTTTCGCGCTTGGCGCAAGCGCAGCGCAAATAGGCACGGCATACTTGAAGACGCCGCAGGCGGCGACGACCGCGCTCCATCGCGTGGCGCTTCGCGAAGCGAGCGACGACGCGACGCGGCTCACCAATCTCTTCACCGGCCGCCCCGCGCGCGGCCTTGTCAACCGCTTCATGCGCGAGCACGGGCCAATGAACAACGCCGCGCCCGCCTTCCCGCTGGCGACCGGCGCGGTCGCCCCCTTACGCGCCCATTGGGAGAAGCGCGGTTCGGGCGATTATTCGCCGCTTTGGGCCGGCCAAGCGGCGGCGCTCGCACGCGAGGAGGACGCCGGCGCGCTCACCGAGCGGCTGTGGCGCGAGGCCAAGGCCACGCTCACGGCGCTTCCGGCTCGAACCCTAAGGGATCATGCAGGACCGGAGAGCCGGGCGCGGATGGACTGATGATGACGACACAGACGCCGCCGGAATCGATCACGCCCGATTCGCTCACGCTCGCGCTTCGCCGCGGCGGCGCTCTCGACCGTGGCCGCGTCAGCGCAGTCGAAGCGGAAAAGCCGCGATCGACCGTGCTCTCCCGCATTGTTCGCCTGAACCTCGCCTATGAGGGCGACGCGCAAGGGGCGCCGCACTCGCTCATCTTCAAGACCGGCCTGCCGGAGCGCCTGACGATGGAATGGAATCCCGGCCGGCAGGAAGTCGAATTCTACCGCAAGGTCGCCGCGGCGACGCCGCCCGGCCTCCTGCCGCGATGCTTCGAAGCGGAATGGGACGCTGAGACCAACCATTGGCGGCTTCTGCTCGAAGACCTTGGAGCGACCCACAAGATCGTCACCGCGTGGCCGCTGCCGCCCACATTCGGCGAATGCGAGACCATCCTTCGCGCCTGGGCGCGCTTCCACGCCCACTGGTGGGAAGACCCGCGTCTAGGCCACGTCGATCGGGCGCTGGGGCGACGCCGAGGCCGTCGATCAATATCTGCTCACGCTCAAAGGCAAGATCGCCGAGTTCGAGGAAAGGCTCGGCGACCGCCTGCCGCGAGAACGACGCGACCTGTATGCACTGCTCCTGGACCGCGCGCCGCGCCTCGTCAGGCGCACCGACAGCCGCCGCGCCGTGACGATCGTGCATGGCGACGCGCATGTCTGGAACTGCTTTTTGCCGCGCGACGGCGGCGGCGACGTCAGGCTCTTCGACTGGGATGCCTGGCGCCTGGGGGTCGCAGCCGAGGACCTCGCCTACATGATGGCGGTCCATTGGTATCCGGACCGACGCCGCGCGATGGAGCGCCCGCTCCTCGATTTCTATCACGCGGAGCTCCTGGCGCATGGCGTCCGCGGCTACGACCGGCGGGCCCTGGATAACGACTACCGGCTGGCGGCGCTTTGGTGCCTGACGACGCCGGTCTGGCAGGCGGGCGCCAACATTCCGCCCGTGATCTGGTGGAACAACCTCGAGCGCATCCATCTCGCCGTCGAGGATCTCGGCGCGCGGGATTTGCTCGAGTGACTGCGCGCCGGGCGGCCCTGTCGGCGCGGTCGTTGATCGCGCCCAGCAGCGCTCCGTAAGGGGTCCGGGACGCTCGTCCCCCGACGGGCCATGGAGCGCGGCTACAGTCGCCGCCCCGGGTCACTCGGCAGCGGCAGCCTTGGCGGCCACCGATTGCAGGTAGCCGACAAAGCCGACCACGTCCTTGGCGACGACGCGGCCAATGGCGCTGGTGGCGTAGGCGGCCGCCCTCACGGTTCCGTCCGGGGCGAGAACGAAACCGGCCGGCTCCAAGAAATGCCGGCTGGGATTGACGAACGCTCCCGTAGCCGCGGCTATCGCGTCCGCATCGGCGCTGTGCCCAACCGGAAACTCAACATGGTTCTTCGCCCTGGTCGCTGCGCTGGTCGCCTCGTCATCAACCGACAGAGCCACGACTTTCACCCCGAGCCGGTCCAGCGCATCCTTCTCGGCGGCGAAGCCGGCGAGCTGAGCGTTGCAAAACGGGCACCACGCGCCGCGATAGATCAGGATCACGCCCCACGATCCGGCGAGCGCGGCGGGCAGCGCGATCGTTCCGCCGCCGACAGCGGGGACCTCGAACTTGGGGAACGCGTCGCCGTTTTGAAGAAAAGGCATTCGAACTCTCCGTTTCCGTGTTCACTGGACTGATCGGTCCAGATATGGTCTTGAGAGTTGCCGCTTGGGATTGGACTGTCAAGTCCAATCCCGTTCAGTCTCAGACCCGGAGCAAAGGATCATGCGGGCGCCCGGACAAAAAAGAGCCCAGGCGCGCGAGCCTCGGCCGGCGACGGCGCGGGGCGCAGCGACGCGCGCCCGGATTGTCAAGGCGGCGGCGGACCTCGTCTACCGGCACGGGGCGAGCGCAACCAGCCTCGAGGACATCATGGAAGCGAGCGCGACCTCGAAGTCGCAGCTCTACCACTACTTCGCCGATAAAAACGCGCTGATGCGGACAGTAATCGAGTTCCAGACCGGCCAAGTGATGAGCGTCCAGTCTGCTCACCTCGACGGGGTCGATTCGCTGGCCGGGCTCAGACGATGGCGCGACGCGGTAGTATCGATAAACCGGGCCACCCGCGGCGTCGGCGGCTGTCCGCTCGGATCGCTGGCGAGCGAGCTCTCCGATCGGTCGGAGAGCGCGCGGGCGCTCTTGGCGCACGGTTTCGAGCTGTGGGAATTGCAGCTCCGGCAGGGATTGCGGGCGATGCGCGATCGCGGCGCGCTCAAGCCCGAGGCCGACCCGGCCGAGCTCGCTACCGCGGTCATCGCCGCGCTTCAGGGCGGCCTCCTGCTGGCGCAGACGACGCGTGCGAGCCGGCCGCTGGAGCTTGCGCTCGACATGGCGATCGGCCACATCGCCCGCCTGTCCCGTTGAAGCGCCCGGGCCGGAACTCGAGCCGGCCCGTCCGGTCGACAAGCGCATCCTCCCGCGCTACCCATGAACCTTTCCCACTGTGGAATCACACAGGGGCCGGGAGGAAAGTTGGAAACGATCGTTTCTATCGTCGGCGGAGTTGGCCTGTTCCTGCTCGGCATGGCGGTGATGACCGACGGGCTCAAGGCGCTCGCCGGCACGGCGCTCAAGCAGGTTCTGGAGAGGGCGGCGGCGACCCCGCTCCTCGGCACGTTCTGGGGCGCGGTCATCACGCTCCTGGTGCAATCGTCTAGCGCCACCACCATGACCACGATCGGGCTGGTCAGCGCCGGGCTCCTCACTTTCCCGCAAGGCCTGAGCCTGGTTTTCGGCGCCAATATCGGCACGACCGGGACGGGCTGGCTCGTGGCGGCGTTCGGGGTCCGGATCTCGCTCACCGCCGCTGCGCTACCGATCGTCTTCGTCGGCGCGCTCCTCAAGGTGGTCGGGCGCGGACGATTGGCGGCGGCGGGCAGCGCCATCGCCGGCTTCGCGCTGATCCTGGTGGGCTTATCGACGCTCCAAGAGGGCATGGGCGGGCTCGCCGAGCAGTTGCATCCGTCTGACCTTCCGACCGTCATGAATGCCGCCGGCGCGATCACTTTGTCCGGCTTCGCCAACGTGCTGCTGCTGGTCGTAGTCGGCGCGCTGATGACGACGGTCATGCAGTCGTCGACCGCCTCGATCGCGGTCACGCTGTCGGCGCTCTATGCCGGCGCGGTCGGCCTCGATCAGGCGCTGGCCCTGGTGATCGGCCAAAACATCGGCACGGCGACGAGTTCCGCGGTCGCCGCGATCGGCGCGTCCAGCACCGCCAAGCGCCTGGCCGCAGCCTATATCGCCTTCAAGCTGGTCGCCGCGCTGATCGCGATCGCCCTTTTTCCGTTTGTCACGCCGCTCATCGTCCGCGCGTCGGAGGAGATCGATTCAACGGCCCTGCTCGCCGCTTACCATACGGCCTACAACGTGGTCGGCGTCGCCGTGCTGCTGCCCCTGATGGCCCCGTTCACCCGCCTGATCGAGCGGCTGGTGCCGGAGCGAGGCTCGCCGTTCACGAAATACCTCGATCCGGCTGCGCTTCGCGCGCCCACGGTTGCGGTCGAAGCGGTGCGCCGGACGGTCGAGCGAGCGCTCGAAACGCTGTGCCTGACGACGGCGAAAGCGCTCGAAGGCGCCGTTGAAGGCGGGACTGTCCGCCCGGCCGTCGACGAGGCCACGCTCGCGCAGGCGTCGGACGCGTTGCGGCAGGCGGGCGACTTTCTGTCCAAAGCCGACCCGCCGCCCTCAGAGGATGGCCACGCTTGGTTCACGAGCACCGTGCATGCGCTCGATCATGCGAGCCGGCTCGCCGAGACAGTCGGCGCAATGGCGAAGACGGGACTTGCGACCGACGGGCCCGAGGAGCTCGGCGCCGCGGCGATTTGCGCGCGATCGATGCGCGAGGCGGCCGGGGCGGCGGCGGGATTCGCGCGCTCCGCCGGACCGGGCCACGCGGCGGATGACCCGCTCGCGGCGAGCCTCGCCGGCGCGCCCGCCAAGGACGCGGCCGAGTTGGTCGGCAATTCGGCCGAGAACCTCGAGCGCGACGCCAAGGCGCTGGCCGATCTCAAGTCGGCGCATCGCCGCGCCACGCTCGAAATGGTCGCGTCCGGAAAGCTCACCGCGACCGCGGCGATCGCCCGCGTCGATGCGGTCGCGATTCTGAACCGGCTCGCGCATCACGCCTGGCGCACGGTCGCGCATCTCGAGCTCGCCGCCGCCTCTCCCATGGAGCTTGAGCAATGAACGCCACAGAAGCAACGGTGTGGCATTCCCTTGCCGCGGAGGAGGCCGTCACACTGCTAAACAGCAGCGTGACGGCGGGTCTCGACGACGCCGAAGCCGCCCGGCGCCAGGCTCAGTACGGCCTCAACCTGCTGCCGACCGCGCGCAAGCGCGGCCCGTTCATGCGCTTCCTGCTTCAGTTCAAGAACGTCCTCGTCTATGTCCTGCTCGCCGCCGGCTTCATCAAGCTGATGATGGGCCTGTGGCTCGACGCCTCGATCATCCTCGGCGTCGTCGTCATCAACGGGCTGCTCGGCTTCATCCAGGAAGGGAGGGCGGAGAAGTCGCTCGATTCAATTCGAAACATGCTCTCGGCGGAAGCAAGGACCTTGCGCAACGGGCAAACCGCGATGATCCCGGCCGAACAGCTCGTGCCGGGCGACATCGTGTTCCTCGAATCCGGCGACAAGATTCCGGCCGACATCCGCCTCATCGACGTGAAGAACCTGCGCACCGAGGAAGCGGCGCTGACCGGCGAATCCGTGCCGTCCGACAAGTCGATTGTGCCCGTCTCGGCCAAGGCGACGGTCGGCGATCGCGCTTGCATGGCCTATTCAGGCACCCTGGTCGTCTCAGGCCGCGCGGCCGGAATCGTCGTCGGCACGGGAAGCGACACTGAACTCGGGCGCATCAACCAGATGCTCGCCGGCGTCAGCGCGCTCGAAACTCCGCTGCTGCTCCAGATCAAGAAGTTCGGCTATGCGATCACCGTGATCATTCTGATCGTCAGCGCGATCACTTTCGCCTATGGACGGCTCGTCCAGAACATTCCGTTCGTCGAGATGTTCCAGGCGGTGACAGGGATCGCCGTCTCGATGATCCCGGAAGGCCTGCCGGCTCTCATCACGATCACGCTCGCCATCGGCGTGCAGCGCATGGCGAGCCGCAACGCGATCGTACGCCGGCTGCCGGCGGTCGAAACGCTGGGCTCTGTGGCGCGGATCTGCTCCGACAAGACCGGGACGCTGACGCTGATGGAAATGATGGTCGCTTCGGCCGCGACCGCAGGCGAAACGCTCAGGGTCACCGGCCAGGGCTACGCCAGCGAAGGCGAAGTGCTCAAGGACGGCGGCCCCGCTGGCAAGAATCCCGTTCTTGAGCTTCTCGGGCGGGTCTCGGCGCTCTGCAACGACGCCGAGTTGCGTAGCGAGGACGGCGTGTGGAAGGTCGAGGGCGATCCGACCGAGGGCGCGCTCTATCCGTTCGCCGCCAAGCTCGGAATCGAGCGCGCGAAGGAGCAGGCCGCCTATCCCCGGATCGACGTCATCCCGTTCGAATCGGAGCACCGGTTCATGGCGACCTTGCACGGCACGCCCGAGGGCGGACAAATTCTGCTGGTCAAGGGCGCGCCGGAGGTCATTCTCGATCATTGCGACCGGCAAGAGGACGCCGCTGGAAAACGCCCGCCGCTCGACCGCGCCCAATTCGAAAAGGCTTCCGACGCCATGGCGGCGCAAGGCGAGCGGGTGCTGGGTTTGGCGTGGCTGCCCGATCCGGGCGTCAAGGCGGGGAGCTTGGGTCCGGCCGACTTGCCGAAGAACCTCGTCCTGCTCGGGCTCGTCGGGCTTATCGATCCGCCGCGCCAGGAAGCGATCGAGGCGGTGAAGGAATGCCACGCCGGCGGCATCCGGGTGACGATGATCACCGGCGACCACAAGATCACAGCCGCCGCGATCGCCAAGATGCTCGACATCGGCGACGGCAAGACGGCGGTGACCGGGGCCGAAGTGGCGGAAATGGACATGGCGACGCTGCAGGAGACGGTCCGCGTCGTCGACGTGTTCGCGCGTGCGAGCCCGGAGCACAAGTTGCGCCTGGTCAAGGCGATCCAGGCTAACAAGCAGGTGGTGGCGATGACCGGCGACGGCGTCAACGACGCGCCGGCGCTGAAGAAAGCCGACATTGGCGTCGCCATGGGCATCAAGGGCACCGAGGTCACCAAGGAGGCAGCCGAGATGGTGCTCGCCGACGACAATTTCGCCTCGATCACAGCGGCAGTGAAGGAGGGGCGCACCGTCTATAACAACATCGAGAAGGCGATCCTGTTCATGCTGCCGACCAACGTCGCCCAAGCGCTGGTCATCCTGGTCGCCATCTTCGTCGGCTTCACCGCGCCGATCACCGCGCCCCAGATCCTGTGGGTCAACATGGTGACTTCGGTCGCGCTCGGCCTCGTGATCTCGTTCGAGCCGCACGAGCTCGACGTGATGCAGCGGCCGCCGCGCGCGGTCGATCGTCCGATCCTCGACGCCTTCGGGGTGTGGCGCGTCGTCTTCGTCGGGACGGCGCTCCTTGTGCTGACTCTATGGGCCTTCTTTTGGACGAAGTCGCAAGGCGGCTCCGACCCGCTCGCGCGCACGGTCGCGGTCAACGCGCTGGTGATCGGCCAGGTCTTCTATCTCCTGAACAGCCGGTTCAAGATCGATTCGTCGCTCTCGCCGCTGGCCCATCTCGGCAACCCATATCTGCCGGCGGGGATCGGCGCGGTCGTGGTCCTCCAGCTTCTCTACACTTACGCGCCGCCGCTGCAGTACCTGTTCGAGACGGAGGGTTTGCCGCTTCAAGTCTGGCCGTGGCTCTTTCTCGGCGGCCTTATCTTCTTCCTCGTCGTCGAGGCGGAGAAGGCGATTATCCGCGCAATGCGTTCGCGCACGTCCGCGCTCGAAGCGGCCGCGCCGGTGTGAGGATCACGCCCATTCCTCGACGAAGCGCAGACCCTTAAGCGACGCCACATCGTCGTAGGCGCCTTTCATCGAGCGCTTGGGCAGTTTGACCTTGGCGCGCGGCGCGGCCTCGTAGGGAATCGCCTTCAGCAGGTGGCGGATGCAGTTGAGCCGCGCCCGCTCCTTGTCGTCGGAGGGGACGATCGTCCAGGGCGCGAAATCGGTGTCGGTCGCCTTCAGCATGAGGTCGCGCGCCCGCGAATATTCGAACCACTTGCCACGCGAGGGGAGATCAATCGGACTCAGCTTCCACTGCCGCATCGGGTCCTTGATCCGGGCCTCGAACCGGCGCTTCTGCTCGGCGTCGCTTACTTCGAGCCAGAATTTGATCAATATGATGCCGTCATCGACGATGGCATGCTCGAACTCGGGGCAAAGCACGAGGAAGCGCCGGTGCTGCGCTTCGGTGCAGAACCCCATCACGACTTCGACGCCCGCCCGGTTGTACCAACTGCGGTCGAAGATCACGATTTCGCCCGCCGCGGGCAGATAGGGCACGTACCGCTGCATGTAGAGTTGCGATTTCTCGCGGTCGGATGGCGCCGGCAGCGCCACGACCCGGAACACGCGCGGGCTCACCCGCTCGGTGATCGCCTTGATCACGCCGCCCTTGCCGGCGGCGTCGCGTCCCTCGAACACGATGACGACCCGCAAGCCCTTGTGCTTGACCCATTCCTGCAGCACGCAGAGCTCGACCTGCAATTCCTTGAGCGCTTTGTCGTACTCCTTGCGTTTCATCGGCTCTTTGACGGCGCTCATTGGCGGCGCTCTATTTGGCCGCACGTGAAGGCACCCTGAATCGTCGCCATTTTGCCACTTCCTCCCAGACATTCCCTTGCCGGATATGATGGCTCATTTCACGCTCCTTGTCTGCTCCGCTGCAGCAGCGCCATGCAGGCGGCCCGCCTGTTCGGAATTCCTGACGCCGGCGTTACCGCCCGTGAAGACCGAAAATTTTTAAGGATTCCGGCGGCCGTCGCGGGAACCGAAGCTGGCGGCCGGCGTTTCCGCTGCGCACGAAGCCGGCGAACGGCTTGTCTTGACCCAAAAAAATCGGCCCCCGCCATGTCTCCGATCCTCCCAATTTCGCTCTTTATCACCGTCCTTTGCATATTTGGGGCGATTGACGGCGTTCTCTATCAACAGCTCTTGTTCGTCGGGGCGGCGATTGCAGCCACGGTATTGGTGTGTTCTTTCGAGGCCTGGAGCGCCCGCGAGGCGCCGGCGCCGCGCGAGGATGAGCGCCGCCTTCGCCATCCGACCGACCACTAAGCCGAACGCGGTCTCCGGCCGGGCCGGCTCCAATCGCAAGACGGCCTCTCAAAACCCCTCCCCTCCGTCCACTGTCAGCACGTGACCGATGATGTGCCACGCCCTCTCGCTGCACAGAAAGAGCACCGCGTCGGCGATGTCGTCGCCGTCGGCGATGCGGCCGTCGGGAATGCGGCGCAGCATCGCTGCTTCGTCGAGCCTGCCGGTGCGGAAATCCTCAAGAACCCCTTCGGTCTTCACGTGGCCGGGCGCGACCGCATTGACGCGCAGCCCCTTCCCCGCCCATTCGACCGCCATCGACCGGGTCAGGCTCTCGAGCGCCGCCTTCGACGCCGAATAAAGGCCCAGCCCGGGCACGGGCCGGCCGGCGGCGATGGTGCTGATGTTGACGATCGCGCCGCTCCGTCCATGGTCGATCGCCCATTTCGCCATCGCCCGTGCGCCATTGAGCGGCCCGACGGCATTGACGGCGAAGAAGCGCGCCGCCTCGGCGGCCTGCGCGTCGATCAGCGGCAGAACGGAAAAAGCAGCGGCGTTGTTGACGAGGATGTCGACCGCGCCGAACCGGTCCACGGCCGCCGCGACCATCCGCTCGCAGTCCTGAGGATCGGCGACGTCGGCTGCGACCGGAAGCACCGTCGCTCCGCATTCCTTCTCGATCGCCGCGGCCGCGCCTTGAAGCGTCACCATGCGCCGCCCGGCGATCGCGACCTGCGCCCCGTTACGGGCGAAAGCGCGCGCGATCGCATGGCCGAGCACACCGCCGCCGCCGGTCACGATCGCCACCTTGCCGGCGAACTCGCTTGCCCTCCCGCCCCCTTCCGTCACCCCCTTGTCCCCTGCCCGCTCGACGTCACGGCATCGCCTGGAAGCGCTTGGCGAGCGCGCTGATCCGCTTCGCCGTCTCGATGTCGAGATCGGTGATCTTCATGCCGGCGTCATGGGTGCAGAACGAGAACGAGACGTTGTTGTAGGAATTGTGGAATTCCGGGTGATGGTTCATCACCTCGGCCTCGATCGCAATCTCGACAATGAAGGCGATCGCGTCGCGAAAGGTCTTGAGCGCGAAGGAGGCCTCGATGTTGGGCGCCTTCAAGGACCAGTCCGGCAATTCGGCGAGCGCTGAGCGAATCTCGGCGTCGCTGAGAATCTTATAGTGCGCCATAGGTTTGCCTCTTTTTCACTTCGGAGCGCCGCTGGTCTCCGCGACGCTCGGCTGGTCAAGCTGAAGGATCGCCTGTTCGAGCGGCGCCGGCGAGACGCGAATCGAGCTGGTATAGGGCTGGCTGAACTCGAGGATCAGAAAGATTGCAAGCCCGATCGACGCGCTGCCCAGGACGAGCATCGCAATCGACATCGGGCTTAATTTCGACAGAAGCCCCATGCTGGCGAACAGGAGGGACGCCCAGAACGTCACGGCGTAGATCAAAGGCCAGGGAATCGGGGTCGCCGCCTGCAGCGACATGAGGAGCCGCTGCTCGCCGATGAATGCGTAGTTCGCGCGCGCGGCGGCGAGCAGGCTTGTCTGCGCGGGCGTCTTGGGCTCGAGGCCATCGAGAAACTTGTTCAGGCTGCCCATGGCCTTGTAGGAGGCCTCATAGGCCGCGGCGCGCGAGGTGTCGTCGCCCCAAAACTGTTCGTGCGCCCAGACGAGATCGGTCCTCAACATGGTGCGGGCCTCATCCGCCATGGGCCCGTACTGGCGCATTTCGAGATCGAACTCGAGCGCGCGCGCCACAAGCGTCTGCAGCTCCGTCTGCTGGGTGCTGTAGACGCCGTAGGCCGTCCAGATGAGGAGACCGTTGACCAGCACGAGCAGGAGCGTCAGCTGCCCGACGACCCCGCCGATCATGTCGCGGGCCTTGTCCATCGTGTAGCGCTCCGGGAGGACGCGCTGAAGCACGAGGCCGAGGACGCCGCCCGCGACGATTACGCCGGTGACAATGAGCGAAATGGCGAGCGAACTCATTTCCGGCAATCCCGCCTCCCTCGGACGCGCTTTCGTGACATGTCCGTGAAGTCGCGTCCAGCACCAAGCCGGTCGGTTGGAACGGCATGCGTCAACGCTCAACCGAACGGAGGGTGTTCTTGTAAATCTTCCCGTCCTTCATGATGATCAGGAAATTCTTCTCCGGATTTTCGACCAGCGCGATGTTGGCGATTGGATCGCCGTCGACCACGATCAGATCGGCGAAGGCGCCCTCTTCAATCACGCCGAGCTTCCCGGGATAGGGGTTGCGCGGCCCTGACAACGCCAGCAGTTCGCCATTGGTCGCGGTGGCCATCTTCAGGATTTCGGCGCTTTCGTACCAGCGCGCGAGGTGGGTCAGCATGATCCCCTGGCGCGTGGCCTTCTGCGCAGAAAACAAGAGATCCGAGCCGAAGGCGGTCTTGAGTTTGTAGGCTTTCGCCAATGGGTAGGCGGTGTTCGTTCCCGCAATCACCTGCTGCAGATTGATCCGGCTTTGGCCGCTGAGAGGAACGGTGTCTTCGTCCCCGACGAACGGTTGAATGCTCAGCCAGACGCCCTTGTCCGCCATCAGTTTGGCGGTCGCCTCGTCCATCAGATGCCCGTGCTCGATGCACTGAACCCCCGCGCCGATCGCCCGCTCGATGGCGGCAGGCGGGTAGGCGTGCACGGCGACGTAAGTGTTGCGATCGGCGGCCGCCTCGACGCCGGCGCGAAGCTCGGGCTCGCTGAACGTCAGCATGTCCAGCGTGGTGCGCGGCGACGAAACGCCTCCGCCTCCCACGAGCTTTATTTGCGATGCGCCCTGCAGGAGCTGCTCGCGCACCCGCAGGCGCACTTCGTCGGCGCTGTCGGCGATATTGGCGCCGCCAGTCCGCTCCATGAAGCTTACCGGACCGCCCGGGCTCCGCGGCAGATCGGACAGGGGGCGCATGTCCCCATGTCCGCCGGTCGTGGTGATCATGGCGCCGCACGGATAGATGCGCGGCCCCGGTACGAGTCCCTCGTCGATCGCCTGCTTGAGCGCAAACGAGGGGCCGCCGAGGTCCCGAACCGTGGTGAATCCGCGCATCAGCGTGCGCTCCGCCTCGGCGCTGGCGGCCAGGAAGATATAGCCGACGTCCGCCGAGAACAGCGTTGCGATCGGCAGCGCGGCGAAAATGCAGTGCCAGTGCGCGTCGATCAGACCTGGCATGACAACCCGACCACGGCAATCGATCGTGCGCGACCCTTCCGGACCCGCCGGGTTCCCGGTCGCAACCGCCTTGATCCGCCCGCCTTCGACAATGAGAGCAAGCCCCCCGCGCAAAGCGCTGGATTTCCCGTCGAACAAGAGAAAGTTCGTGAAGATGATTGGCTGCGTCGGATCTGACGCGCCTTGCGCGCGCGCCGCGCCGGGAAGACCAAGCGCCGTGATCGAAGCGCCTAATCCGGCGACAAATCCCCGACGCGAGAGGTCTGCGTTGATGCGACGGGTCAGGGACTGGAGTTCGCCTCGGCAACAGGAGCAGCCCTGACCCGCGGCTTCCGACTGATCGCCTGACGAGCAAGAGAACATGCGACATTCCTCTATCGGCGGCGCCTCCAGCAGCCTGGGAGCGCGCGCCTCAAGCCTTGGCGAATTTGGCGAATGCGTCCTTGTAGTCCGGATGCCAGCGGGAGAGCGGCGGCCGGTTCTCGACAATGTCGCCCGCCGCCCAGAGGATCCGGCGCTCGTCCAACTCCCGCGGCACGTCGTTGTCGGGGCAGAGAATGTAGAAGTCGCCGGCGGCCATCGAGGCGAGCATGAAATCGACCACCTGCCCCGCCGTCCAGGCGCCGTCCGGCTTGGCGGCGTGCGACCCCGCCGTCATGCCAGTGAAGGTGAAGCCCGGAATGAGCAAATGCGCGCTCACCCGGCAGCCGTCGATGTTGCGCAATTCATGCGCCAGCGCCTCGGTCACCACCTTCACGCCCGCCTTCGAGACGTTGTAGGCGGTGTCGCCGGGCGGACAGGTGATGCCCTGTTTGGAGCCGGTGTTGACGATCGCCGCAGGCGTCTCCTGCCGGATCATGTCGGGGGCGAAAGCTCTGCACCCCGTTGACTACGCCGAGGAGATTGACGTCGAGGATCCGCCGCCACCGGACCGGATCGCCAAACAATCCGCCGCCGCCGCCGGTTCCCGCGTTGTTCATCAAAAGGGCGACTTCGCCGAAGGCCTCGAACACCGAGGCCTTCAAACGCTGCACGCTATCGGGATTGCTCACGTCGACGGCGAAGGTTCTAACAGCGTCGGGCCGCTGGGCCGTCTCGCGCAATCTGGCGGCGGCGGCCTCGAGCGCCTCGCCGTTGGCGTCGGCCATGCACACTTTCATGCCGAGTGCGGCGAATTTGGTTGAGGCCGCGAGGCCGATGCCGCTCGCGGCTCCAGTGACGACCGCGACCCGGTCCGCGGCCAGCGCAGGATGAGTGGTCACGTGAGCTCCTCCGGTCTTCAGAAACTCCAACGCTTACATCACGCCGGGCGTGGTTCGGCAATCGACGCCTGGGCGCCGCCGCGGGCCCTCACTCGCCGATGTCTTCGGCCGCGCGCGCTTTATGCGCGGCGAGCGCCATCAGCCGGCGGTCGCGCCACGCATGGCGCGCCGCCAGCCGGTCGGCCGGCAGGCGCCGCCGTCGTTCGGCCTCGATCGTATCCATTACCGCCCCGGACCAGTCCGCGCGCCATTGCGACGAAGCGAAGATCTCTTCGTATGCCCGTTGATAGCGCTTGGCATAGTCGCGCACGCCGCCCGGCGCATTGAGGTCGATGGTCTCGAACGGGCCGATGAACGACCAGCGCATCGCGAGCCCCTCGCGTATGCCGATGTCGACGTCCTCGACGCTCGCATAGCCCTCGGCGACAAGGCGGAACGCCTCCTCCAGTAGCGCGCCCTGTAGGCGGTTCATGAGGAAGCCGTCGATCTCGCGCTTCATCACGATCGGCGCGTGGCCGGCCGAGCGCATCAACGCGGCCGTCCGCTCGACGACCGCGCCGTCCGTCCACGGCGCAGGCACAACCTCGACCGCCGGAATGAGATAGGGCGGATTGATCGGGTGGACGACGAGAGCGCGCGCGCGGCCCGGCAGCGCCTCGGTGAACCGCGACGGCAGGATCGCCGAGGTGGAGCTTGCGAGAATGGCGCCGCTTCCCGCGAGCGCGTCGAGCCTCGCGAACACGCGCCGTTTGACGCCGACGTCTTCGGGCGTGCTCTCCTGGACGTGGCTCGCGCCGTCCAGAGCCTCGTCCAGCGTCAAAGCAGCGCGCATCCGCGTGCGAACGGCGGCCGGGGAATCATGCAGTAGCCCGTTGGCGGCCAGGTCGGGCAGAACCTCGTCGGCGAACCGCAGCGCATCCTCCGGGGCCTCAGGCTTCTCGTCCCAGAGGGCGACGTCATGGCCGGCGCGGGCGAAGCTGATCGCCCAGGCGCGGCCGACCAGTCCCAGTCCGACGAGGGCGATCTTGCTCATTCACGGTCTCCGGCGCGAGGCGAAGTCCTCCTATGCGCCCTCAAATAGCCGGAGCGTCAATCCGAGGGGACTGCCGCCACTCCGCGGACTGCCGGCATTGTTCTCAAGCCCCCCTCAAGTCGCGGATCGCGATAGCGATTTGATTACACTTTAGCGCAATTGCCGTTCGATCGAATCTAACCAAGAGTACAACCATAACTTGCAACGGTCCGACACTGGGGATATTTAATAAAAATAGAGCCAAGCAACGGCTGGCTTACGTAGTCTCAGCGCCATTCAATACCACAATATGACTGGCGATCGAGACAGGAGACGCATAATGCATAAGACTCTGACAACCATGATTACCTCGTTGGCGACCGCGATGCTGTTAAGCGCCTCAGCAGCGAATGCGACCGTCTACAAATTCACCTTCGAGTTCTTTGATTCGGAGCTCGTGGCCACGGGCGAAATCACGGTCAACGCCGCCGACGAGGTGACGGCGATTTCCGGCCTGATTTCCGGCCTGGTCGACCAGACCATCGGCTCGGTCACCCCCAACCCGAACTTTTCCGGCCCGGCCTATAGTCCCGACGGCTCGTTCATCTACAACAACCTGTACCATGCTTCGGGCATGGCCTTCGACATCGACGGGCTCCTGTTCACCACCGCCCAGAATCCCGGCGGCTACTGGAACCTGTGGGGAAATTCCCCCGGCAACTACTCGCTCTGGGAGTCGGCTAATTCCTACAATTACCCGATTGAGGAGAGCGGAGCCCTGAGCGTCGCGGCGGCGCCGGAACTGTCAACCTGGGCGATGCTTGGACTGGGTTTCGCGGGACTAGGCGTCGCCGGTCGCCGCCGCGCGACGCGTTTGACCGAGGAAAGCCTCGTCTGAGCGCGACGCATCTCCACGCGTTTGCGGCAACGGCCGGTTAATCCCGTTATGAACTGCGCGGTTGTGGAGCTTGACTCTTGAGATGATTACCTTTTCAAGCATGATTGGTGGCGGCCGCTCAAACTCGGTTGGTTTGGGTTGTGGCGCAATCGGAGATCCAAGGCCGGGTGTGACCATCAACCCCGGGGCTCGAGGGGTCTTACGATGTCAAGTCGTGGAAGAAGATCGCATTCGCATCTTCGCAGGCCGGTCGCGCCGGCCGGGGCGGGTCGCATGCCGCCGGCCGGGATCACATCCCGGCGCAACGGATCGCCCGATCCCTTCTCCGAGGTTGATCCGTTGGACGAACTGGATCGCATTCTTGCCGCCAGACCGCAGCGGTTCCGGCTTCAGTTCTTTGCCGTCGCCGACGATCGCGGCCCGGAAATCCTCCTTGAAACCGAAATAGAGGCCGCCGACGCCTCCGCCGCGATCCGCGCCGCGGCCGACGCCGACTGGCCGCCGAAATCGATCGGCCTGAGGATCCTCGACGGCGAGGGCCGCGAAATCTTCGAACGCCTGAAGGCCGATCGGTAGAGGCGGCCGGCGGGCGAAAGCTCGCAGAACTCAGTGCGGTCCAACCGACACCGCGGTGAGCGACGGCGCCGAACTGACGGTCGATTGGATGCTCATGTATTGATAAATAAGCATGAAATTTCTCTGAGAAATGGTATCGCCTCCATCGATGTAATACCACTCGCCGTCTCTCCACGAGACGTAAGCATCCGGTGGGGGCGGAGAATCCGACCGTATTATTAAAATAAGACGGCGAAGATGGTTTAATTGTTGTTCCAGCAGTGGATTGAATACGCGGGCGCTTGCCATATAACTACAGTTAGCTCTCTCCCTGGTATCATAAACCTGCTGAGCAGGCGGCAAGATGTCTAGAATGACTGTGTCGGTGTGAGATTTCGCCTTTGCCAAGTGTAACGGCATCAGATAAGCAAAATCGGAATCGCATCTTCGGAAATAGCCCCGGCTGTTGAAAGGCGCCTGGATTATGGTTTCATACTCCTCCGGCGTTACGTACTCAACGAGTTGTGGCTCTGCGTCGAGGGCTTTCAGGATTCCCAGCGCCGAATGCGTGCGCAGGATCGGCCCGACACTGATCCTTGTCATGTCGAGACTTCCGGCCTTGAGATTCTTTATTGGCGCTGTCCTGAGTTCGATGCGAAGCGGGACACCTTTCCCAGCGTTCCATAAGGAGCCGTCCGCGTCCGGCTGTGTCCCCTCGTAAAGCTTCCAAAGCCAGCCCCAAACCCTCGTCACTTGTTCCGGGGAACAATTGGTCCGCTTCGAATTGAGGTATAGATCCAGCGAGTTGTTTGCTCCGCTTGCCGCCGGTTGCGTCTGGATATTTATCGACGCGCCATTAGCGGCTACCCGTTGCACCGCGGGCTTTTCGGCGGAGAAATCCGAGCGGGTCGCCGCCAGCCCAATTGCGCCGCAGGAGTCGAGCCAGACCATCATATTGAGGGCGGCGGCGTTGTCCGTGTAGCTTGGCACCCATTGGTCGAACGCAAATGCGAAGATGGGGCCTAGCCCCCAATCCGACCCAAAAAGCGCCGACAGGGTGTCCACCGTGATTGGAGCGGAGATTTGCGTGAATAATGCCTGCCCCTGGAGGGGCTGGTAGCGTATCGTCGGAGCTTCCTGATACTGGACCCCCGCGCCAAAAGCGCCGGCCGGACCTTCCAAAGTGCCGCCGAGCGTCCCCGGATGGGAGCCGAGGTTTGTGACGGCGCCAGTGGCGTTCATCTGCAATTGGGATGAGGCGTCGATCTCGGGAATGTCGACAAAGACCGGATTCTCGTTACGGTGAACCCGCACAATATTGATCAGAGTTTGCTGCCGCGCAGTGCTTGCAACAGCCTCGTTGTAGCTATTTCGGCCGTTTTCCACTGCGGCCGGCCCAATGAGCGCGCAACCCGCAAGGCAATTAAACATCAACGCGTACAGTGGGCAGCGCGCTAGAACTGCGCCCATAACCGTCCCGCCCCCGATTCGCTTTTAATGAATCGTTAATCGCGGAAGGCTCGCAAGTAAAGGCGTTGGGCTCTGGACCTGTGGGCCGCGGCGGATTCAAGGCTCCTGCAGCATGCTCACGTGAGCGGCGACGACCCGCCAGCCGGCTTCGGTCCTGAGCCAGACCTGGGTTTGTCGTCCGGTTTGGGACGCGCCGATGCGCTTGAATTCGGCGTTGGCGGTGGCGAAATCCCGCCCGTAGGTCGTGATCACGGTCTTGAGCAGATCGCGGGCGAGGTTGATCGCCGGGCGGCGGCCGCGAAAGGCGGCGATCTCATCATAGCCGTAGAGGTTCTCGGTGACGCCGTAGCGGAGCGTGTGCGGGCCTTTCCAGAACATCGCGTCGAGCTCGGCGACGTCATTCGAGGTGAGCGCGCGCTCGTAGCGCGCGAACGCCTTCTCCACTTCGGCGACCACTTCGGGAATGTTGATTTCCATCATCAGCCGGAGACCTCGGTAGAAACAGGACAATGCGATGCGACCGCGCCCAGCGCCTTGGCGGCTGCCGTGGTTCGCCCCTGCCCGATCGGAACCCCGCGTATGGCTGGCGGGGCCGATGGGCCGATCTTCGTGTAAAGCATCCATACAATCTCGCAAGACCGATCTATTTCCAGCAGAATTCAATGTTCAGCCATCGACGGAGCTTTGATCCGCTAACGCAACGTTGATCGGCCGCAAGGGTCGGTGCCGGAACGAAATCTGGTATTTCCTTGTTTGGACGGGGCGGTAGGCCTTCCCGGGCGACGGAGGCCCTGGATCTGCTGCCATGGTTGAAACGCGAGGCCCGAAACCAAGCCGACTTCCGGAATACTCAGGCCCGGAACAATGAGGAAGGCCGCGCCGACACGCTGTTGGCGCCGTCCGAAGTCGAGCCGCCCAGCCCTCATGCCGGCCATGAGGAAGACGTCCGCGAGCAGCCCAGCCCATCCAGGCGCGGGCGGTGGCGGTGGCTGATCTATCTCCCGATCCTGGCGGTGATCGGGATCGGCGCGTGGCGGTTCCTCGCGCCGCAAGGCTCAAACGAGAAGCATGCGCCGCCAGAGCCACAGCCGGTCGGCGCAGCCAAAGTCATCGTCGGCGATATCAATGAAACGCTTTCGGGTCTCGGAACCGTGACCCCGCTGGCGACGATCACCGTCCAGACCCAGATCAGCGGACAATTGACCGAAGTCGGATTCAAGGAAGGCCAGGTCGTCCACGAGGGAGACTTTCTCGCCCAGATCGATCCCCGCCCCTATCAAGCCGCGCTCGATCAAGCGGAGGGGACGCTCATCCACGACCAGGGGCTCCTCGACCAGGCGCAATCGGACCTCGCCCGCTACCAGAAACTGGGGAAGGAGGACAGCATCGCCCTCCAGCAGGTCGCCGACCAGCAGTTCCTGGTTCAGCAGGACAAGGGCACCGTCAAGGAGGATCAGGCGGCTATCGAGACCGCGAAGCTCAACCTCGTCTATTGCCACATCACCGCCCCGATCACCGGTCGCGTCGGCCTCAGACTGGTCGATCCGGGCAATTACGTGCAGACGTCGAGCCCGGCCGGGCTGGTGGTTCTGACCCAGACCGAGCCGATCTCGGTCATCTTCGTATTGCCCGAGGACGCGATCCAGGACATCTGGCGGGAGTTCAGGTCGGGCAAAAAGCTGACCGTGACCGCCTACAATCGCACCGACGCCACGCTCATCGCCACCGGCGTGTTGGATAGCGTCGACAACGAAATCGACACCACGACCGGCACGATCAAGCTGCGCGCGACGTTCCCCAATACTGACGAGGCCCTGTTCCCCAACCAGTTCGTCAACGCGCGCCTTCTCGTGCGCACGATCGCCGGCGCGACGATCGCCCCGGTCGCGGCGATGCAGCATGGCGCGCCGGGGACATTCGTATTTCTGGTCAAGCCTGACGGAACAGTCGCGGTCCAGAAAGTCACAACCGGGGTCGCCAACGGCGACCGGACCCAGATCGTGTCGGGACTGAAGGCGGGCGACGTTGTGGTCGTCGACGGCGCCGATCGGCTTCGCGAGGGTTCGAGGGTTCGCGTGTCGGCTGATCAGGGCGATGCGGCTGCGAATTTGAACAATGGACCCGGCGCTGCGCCCGGCCAGCAACCAGGGAATACCAAGAAGACGCCGCCCGACATGCGCGTCTCCCCCGGAGGACAGCAGAATTCGACGCCTCCGAGCGGCTCCGGTTCAACCAACGGACCCTAGGCCGCCCGCGATGAATCCGTCCCGCATATTCATCCTGCGTCCGGTCGGGACGACTTTGCTGATGGTCGCGATGCTGCTCGTTGGCGTCGTCGCCTATCGCTTTCTGCCGGTATCGGCGCTCCCCGAAGTCGACTACCCGACGATCCAGGTTACGACCTTCTATCCGGGCGCGAGCCCCGAAGTGATGACGACCGCCGTCACGGCGCCGCTCGAACGCCAGTTCGGCGAGATGCCCGGGCTCACCCAGATGAGCTCGATCAGTTCGGCCGGCGCCTCGGTGACGACGCTGCAATTCGCTCTCGATTTGTCCCTCGACGTGGCCGAGCAGGAAGTCCAGGCGGCGATCAACGCCGCGACCGGCCTGCTTCCAGCGGGTCTGCCCGCCCCGCCGGTCTACGCCAAGATCAATCCCGCCAACGCCCCGGTCCTGACGCTTGCAGCGATGTCGAAGACGCTGCCGTTGACCGAGGTCGAGGATCTGGCGGACGTCCGGATCGCCCAGAAGATCTCGCAGGTCTCAGGCGTCGGACTGGTGTCGATCGCCGGCGGCCAGCGGCCGGCGCTGAGGGTGAAATTGAACCCGCGCGCGCTCGCCGCCTATGGCCTCGCGATTGACGACATCCGGACCGACATCACCAATCAGAACACCGACCTGCCAAAAGGCAATTTTGACGGCCCGAGCCGGAACTCGACCATCAACAACAACGACCAGCTCCAGACCGCGGAAGACTACCGAAATTTGGTCGTGGCGTACAAAAACGGCGGCGCCGTTCGTCTTTCCGACGTGGCGACGGTCGTACAGGGGCCGGAGAACACCGAGCTCGCCGCCTGGGCGAACCGAACTCCCGCGATCATCCTCAACATTCAGCGCCAGCCGGGGACCAACGTCATCGAAGTCGTCGACGCGGTGAAGGCGGTGCTGCCGAAACTCCAGCAGACGCTTCCGGCCGGCGTCGACCTGACGATCGTGTCCGACCAGACCGGCACGATTCGCGCCTCGGTGACGGATGTCGAGCTCGACCTCGGGCTCGCAGT
Organism: uncultured Alphaproteobacteria bacterium; assembly: GCA_963783175.1. Lineage (GTDB taxonomy): Bacteria > Pseudomonadota > Alphaproteobacteria > Rhizobiales > Beijerinckiaceae > Roseiarcus. The sequence goes on along the minus strand of CAWANG010000015.1, from coordinate 54,389 downwards.
CGTGCTCGTCGTCATGGTAATCTTCGTCTTTCTCCGCAATCTGCCGGCGACGCTCATTCCGAGCCTCTCGGTCCCGTTGTCGCTCATCGGCACTCTCGCCGGAATGTACCTGTTCGGCTTCTCGCTCGACAATCTTTCCCTCATGTCGCTGACCATCGCGAGCGGCTTCGTCGTCGACGACGCCATTGTGATGATCGAGAACATCGCCCGATACATCGAGCGCGGCGATGAACCGCTCGCCGCGGCGCTGACCGGGGCGGGCGAGATCGGCTTCACCATCATCTCGCTCACCGTCTCGCTGATCGCCGTTCTGATCCCGCTCCTTTTCATGCAGGATGTCGTTGGACGGCTATTCCATGAATTCGCCATTACGCTGGCGATCACGATCGTGCTTTCCGCTGTCGTCTCGCTGACTCTCGTCCCCATGATGTGCGCGCTCATCATGCGCCGCCGTTCGACCGAATCGCAGAGCCGGATCGGGCGGGCAGCCGAACGCGGCTTTCAGGCCGTCATCGACGAATACGACCGCGGGCTCCGGTGGGTGCTCGATCACCAGGCTCTGGTTCTGATCGTTGCGCTTCTGACCCTGGCGGCGACCTGCCTGCAATATGTCGAGATCCCGAAGGGCTTTTTCCCGCTCCAGGACACGGGCGCGATCCAGGGCATCACCACCGCGGCCCAGGACACATCCTTCAGCGAGATGGCGCGGCGGCAGCAGGCGTTGGCCGACACGATCCTCAAAGACCCCGACGTCGCCAACATCTCCTCCTTCATCGGCGTCGACGGCGTGAACTCGGCGCTCAACGAGGGACGGATGCTGATCACGCTCAAGCCTCGCGGCGACCGCAGCGAAACCGCGGCGGAAATCATTCGCCGTCTTTATGGCGAGACGAAAAATGTTTCGGGGGCCTCGATCGCGATGCAGCCGGTGCAGGACCTCACGATCGACAGCGCGGTCGGCAAGGCGCAATACCTGTTCTTCCTCCAGAATCCGAACCAGTCGACGCTCGCGGCCTGGGCGCCGCGGCTGGTCGAGCGCATGCGCCAAACGCCGGTGTTCGAGAACGTCTCGAGCGATCTCGAACTCAAGGGCCGGCAGCTGATGTTGACGATCGACCGCGGCACCGCGGCTCGCTTTGGCATCACGACGGCGACCGTCGACAACGCGCTCTACGATGCCTTCGGCCAGCGGATCGCCTCGACCTATTTCACCCAGACCAATCAGTACCGGGTGATCATGAACTCGGACCTGAGCGATATCTCGAGCGTCCGCGAGGCGCTGAACGGCATCTATCTTCCTTCCGCCACCTCGACCGCCGACCAGACGCCCCTCTCGGCGATCGTCTCGATCTCGGAGAGCGACGCGCCGCTCAGGCTCGAGCATCTCGGGCAGTTTCCGTCCGCCTCGATTTCGTTCGATCTCGCGCCGGGCGCCTCGCTCGACAGCGCCGTCGCCGAAATCCAGCAGGCTGAGGCCGCCATCGGGCTGCCAGAGAGCTTCACCACCGCCTACCAGGGGGCTCTGTCGGCGTTCCAACGATCGCTGTCGAACGAGGTTTACCTGATCCTCGCCGCCGTGGCGGCCGTCTATATCGTGCTCGGCGTGCTCTATGAGAGCTTCGCCCATCCGATCACCATCATTTCCACCCTGCCCTCGGCGGGAGTCGGGGCGCTGCTGGCGCTCAACCTCATGGGAGCCGGCCTCGACGTCATCGGCGTCATCGGCATCGTGCTCCTGATCGGCATCGTCAAGAAGAACGCGATCATGATGATCGACTTCGCCCTCGAAGCCCAGCGCGTCGAGGGCAAGAGCCCGCGCGAGGCGATCCACCAGGCCTGCCTTCTGCGCTTTCGCCCAATTCTGATGACGACGATGTCGGCTATCTTTGCCGCGCTGCCGTTGATGTTGGGCGCAGGCACCGGCTCCGAATTGCGCCGCCCGCTCGGCATCTGCATCGTCGGCGGGCTTCTGGTCAGCCAGCTCCTCACCCTGTTCACCACCCCGGTCGTCTATCTCTTCATCGATCGGGCAAGCGCGCGCATTTTCGGCGCTCCTCCGCGGCCGGAAATCCGCGCCGCGCCGGCCGAGTGACGCCCCGAAGGCCATGAGAGCGCTCGGGCTATGAACATCTCGGCCCCATTCATCGCCCGGCCGGTGGCGACGACGCTGTTGACGATCGCAATCGCGCTTGCCGGCGTGCTCGGATACGAGGCGCTGCCGGTTTCGCCGCTGCCCCAGGTCGATTTCCCCACCATTGCGGTCACCGCCCAATTGCCTGGAGCCAGCCCCGACGTCGTCGCCACCAGCCTGGCGGAGCCCTTGGAGCGGCATCTCGGACAAATCGCTGACGTCACCGAGTTGACCTCGACCAGTCAGATCGGGCAGGCGCGCATCATCCTGCAATTCGGTCTCGACCGCGACATCAACGGCGCCGCGCAGGACGTGCAGGCGGCGATCAACGCCGCGCAAGCCGATCTGCCCACCAATCTGCTGTCGCAGCCAACCTACCGAAAGGTCAACCCTGCCGACGCGCCCGTTCTCATTCTCGCTCTCACGTCCCAGACGCTGACGCGCGGGCAGATGTATGACGCCGCTTCCAATGTGCTCCAGCAGCAATTGTCGCAGATTTCCGGGGTCGGGCAGGTGCTCATCAACGGCTCGGCCTTGCCCGCCGTGCGGGTCGAGCTCGATCCGCTGGCGCTCTTCCATAACGGCGTCGGCCTCGAGGACATCCGCTCCGCGCTGTCCAACGCCAACGCCAACGCGCCCAAGGGCGCGGTCGATATCGGGTCAGGGCGCTGGCAGATCTATACCAACGACCAGGCCAATCACGCCGCCGACTACAGGAACCTCGTCATCGCCTACCGCAACGGCGACGCGCTGCGGCTCAAAGACGTCGCCGACGTCGAGGATTCGGTGTCGGACCTGAGAAACCTGGGCCTGTCCGACGGCAAACCGGCGGTGCTGGTGATCGTGTTCCGGCAGCCGGGCGCGAACATCATCTCGACCGTCGATGACGTGCGCGCCTCGATTCCAAGGCTCAAGGCGGCCCTGCCGGCCGATCTCGACATCGCTTTCGCCGCCGATCGTTCGATCACCATCCGCGCCTCGCTGCGCGAAACCGAAATCACGCTCGTCATCGCCATCTTTCTGGTGATCGGCGTGGTGTTCCTCTTCCTGCGCAACGGACGCGCCGCCGCGGTACCGGCGGTCGCAGTGCCGATCTCGATCGTCGGCACGTTCGGCGCCATGTATCTCGCGGGGTTCTCGCTCGACAATCTCTCCTTGATGGCGCTCACCATCGCCACCGGCTTCGTGGTCGATGACGCGATCGTCGTCTTGGAGAACGTCTCCCGCTACCTCGAGAGCGGAATGTCGCGGACAGAGGCTGCATTGCGCGGCGCGGGCGAGGTCGGGTTCACGATCGTGACGATCACGCTGTCGCTGGTCGCCGCGTTCCTCCCGATCCTGCTGATGAGCGGTATCGTTGGGCGGCTCTTTCGTGAGTTCGCGATGACGCTTGCGATGGCGATCTTCGTGTCGATGGCCATTTCGCTGACCACGACGCCGATGATGTCCGCACTGTTCCTGCGGGTCAACGCCGCGGACCGGCCGGAAGCGTCGCGGCGCACCCTGTTTCAGCGTGTGCATGACTTCTATCGCCGGACGCTCTCAGTCGCGCTCGACCACAGCCTCCTGGTGCTCCTGACCTTGTTCGGAGCGGTCGCCCTCAACGCCTGGCTGATCGTCATCATCCCGAAAAGCTTCTTTCCCGAGCAGGACACCGGCCGGATGGTCGCCAGCCTCGTCGCCGACCAGAGCATTTCCTTCAACCTCATGAGCCAGAAGCTCCAAGAGATGATGGCGATCGTTCAGAGCGACCCGGCGGTCGAGGACGTCGTCGGCTTCACCGGATCGGGCGGAGGCGGCACCTCGTCGCAAACCAACACCGGAACGGCCTACGTGGCGCTGAAGCCGCTGAGCGAGCGCGACGGCGTCGATGCGGTGATGGCCCGGCTGCGGCGCAAGCTGGCTGAGGTTCCCGGCGGCCGGCTCTATCTCAGTCCGGTGCAGGACATTCGCATTGGCGGCCGGTCCGGCAACGCGGAATATCAATATACGATCCTGGGCGACAACACAGCCGAGGTCTACGAATGGGGGCCGAAGCTCCTGGCGGCGGTGCAGAAAGATCCGGCGCTCACCGACGTCAGTTCCGATCAGCAGCAGAGGGGACTCGAGACCGAAGTCACCGTCGACCGCGACACCGCGTCGCGGCTGGGCCTGAAGATGTATCAGATCGACAACACGCTTTACGACGCCTTCGGCCAGCGATCGGTGTCGACGATCTACAACGCGCTCAACCAATATCACGTGGTCATGGAGGTCGCGCCGCGCTACGCGCAGCGTCCGTCGATCTTGAGACAATTCTGGGTCAGCACCTCCGGAGGGCAAGCGTCCGGAACGCAAACCAGCCAACTGAGCGCGGGCTCAGTCACGGGAAGTTCGCCGCTCGCGGTTGCGACCCCTTCCGCCGCATCGATACCGCCCGTCGCGCCGTCGCTGTCGAGCGCGGTGGCTTCGTCAAGCAACCCGACTTTCGCGCTCGCCAGCAACGCGGTCCCGCTCGCCAGCAACGTGGTCCCGCTCGGCTTGACCGCCACGACCGCCAGCGTCGGCTCCGCGAGCGCGTCAAGCGTGGCCGCCAACAATGCGGCGCGCACCGCCGCACAGGCGACGATCACGTCCACGGCGAACGGCAGCGCGTCGAGCGCCTCCCCGGTTTCGACGACCGCCGAGACGATGACGCCGCTTCCCGCCTATAGCCAATACCGCCCGGGCGAGACGCCGCTCGCGGTCAATCATCAAAGCCAGTACGTGGCGACGACGATCTCGTTCAATCTCGCGCCCGGAAAGTCGCTCAGCGACGCGACGGCCGCATTCCAGCGCGCGGCGCAGTCGATCCGCCTGCCGTCGGACCTGACCGGGGGCTTCGCCGGCGCCGCGCTCGAATATGAAAAGTCGCTCGGCGCCGAGCGGTTTCTGGTGGTCGCGGCGATCATTGCGATCTACATCGTTCTCGGGATCTTGTACGAAAGCTTCATCCATCCGATCACCATCCTGACCACGCTGCCGTCGGCCGGACTGGGCGCGGTCGCCGCGCTCTTCATCTTCGGCATCCCGTTCACGATCATCGCTCTCATCGGCGTGATCCTCTTGATCGGCATCGTCAAGAAGAACGCGATCATGATGATCGACTTCGCCCTGCAGGCCGAACGGGAGGAAGGGCTGACCAGCCGCGAAGCCATTTTCCGCGCGGCGATGATGCGCTTCCGCCCGATCATGATGACAACATCGGCGGCGCTGCTCGGCGCGCTGCCCCTATGCTTCGCCCTCGGCGAGGGCAGCGAATTGCGTCAGCCGCTCGGGATCTCGATCGTCGGCGGCCTGATCGTCAGCCAGGCGCTGACCCTTTATACGACGCCGATCGTCTACCTCTATCTCGACCGGCTCGGACTGAGGCTGAGGCGCGGCCGCGGCGCCCGCCCGACTGCAGCCGCCGTCGGCGCGCGAGGGTGAGCCTGAGGCTCGTTAGCCGCCTGAATAGTTGAGTTGAAGGGCGTCGATCGCTTAAGGTGCGCTGTTCAGCGAGAGGCGGGGGTCGATTTCACAAGGGGAGAATTCCATGATTCCAAGAGCATTGGCCGTTCTTGCCGCGGCGCTGCCGGGCGGCATGGCGCTCGCTCCGATATCCGCCAGCGCGGACGTGACGTTGTCAGCCACAATCCAATCAAACGGCTCGAACATTTCGAGCACAGCGCCGCAAAACATTGACTTTGCGATTGATTCGGACACCGTGCTGCAGAATGCGTCGAGCTTCGCCGGCGGCCAACCGGTAAGCCCGCAGTTTTTCCCCTACGGCCTGAGTCCAGTTACGGTAAACTTGAACCTCACCGTTCTCGGTAACCTCACCGCACCGGGCACGCCCGCCTCCACCGACTATTTTTCTTTCAACGAGGCGCCGGGGGCTCCTATCGGCCTATCCGCCACGGCGACCTCGCCGCCGGGCCAGGGGACCCAGCTTCTGCTGTTCGACAACAACGGCAATTTGGTCGCGGTCGCAGACGGCAACGCTCCCGATGGGCTGTCCTCAGAAATACAATATACCGGAGGCGCCGGAACCTGGGTCACCGAAGTCACGCAGGGCTCCAGCACTACCTTGCCGATCGACTACAAGCTCCAATTCGCCATTACGACGACCGCAACGTTCACCACCAATGTGGTCGGGAGCGGTAAGGAGGAGGACGGCTCGCTCGGTCTCTACGACATCGACGCCAACGCCGGCGATCAATTGTCCATCGGCGTCCAAGCGACCACGCCTTCGACAACGACCGAGTTGCTGCTATTCGACAGTCATGGCAACTTGGTCGCGGTTGCCTCGGGCAACGGGCCGGACGGGTTCTCCTCGATCATCGATTACACCGCGTCGTCCAGCGGCGTATGGCAGGTGGAGGTCGCTCCGGCCGATGGGGCCTACGCCTACGATCTGAATATCGAGGGCGCGAGCGGTTTCGGCCCTGTCAACCCGACTGCGGTTCCAGAAGCCTCCACCTGGGCCGCCTTGATGGTGGGACTCGCGGGCCTCGCCCTCGTCGCCCGCGGCCGGCGCGCGAGGGTAGGCCTGAGGGACGGTCGGCCGGCGCAGCCTCACGCAAGGTGAAAACCCAACCGGGAACCGCTGCTTTCGACCCTTTGTTGCCCTTCAGGGTCGGCCCGGTATGGACGGAGAACGCCGTAGACGTCGCATTGGGCTACGGAAGCCGTGCGCACGTAAACGCACGTCCGTGGGCAGCCTAAGGCGAAAGCTCGCGACGTCATCCCGTGGCTGGTCAAGAGCACGCTCCGCATCCCACGCGGGCCGGGCGAGAGTTGCATCGACCTGAATTGAGGCTGGCCGAATGACAGGCGCGGCACCGCGACGCATTGCAATCTACGCCTCATTGCGCTGGAACTTGTGCTCTTGCGCGCTGGTTTTCATTCAGCGACGAAAGCCAAGAAACGCAGGACGCAGGATTTGGAGGAGGGTGAAGATGCGCGAGGGAATCGGGCTTGCCCTAGTACGCCGCTACTACCTATCCGCGATATGCTTCGTAGCACCGATCTTCTTTGGCTTCCTGGTTTTGGATTTTCTGACGCAATGGTCCCTTGGCATCCATCTCGAGCAAGTCCACGGGGCCCCAGCGATACTAGCGGCCAAGGCTCAAGGTGGCGATCCGAAGCCGGCAGACACCGCCAAGCTGAAAAGCGGCTCGGCCGAAGCTAAGGATGAGCAACCCGCGGAGGACCTGACGATCCGCCCGCTTGTCCGGCAGATTGTCGGGCGGCTGAATTTCGCTGCGTCTTGGGGGGTCTTCCTCGTCATATGCGCCGCGGTTATCGCGATCGCCGCTCGCATCCTCTGGGACCGCGCGCCGTTGGGCCTCGTCGGTTCAGGGCCAGGTCTCGCGTTGATCTGCGCCGGCTGCGCGGCCTTGGCGTTCGCGATCGACATTAAGAGCGGGTGGCAGACGGGGCCGGTGCGCCGCATTTTCCTTGTCGACACTCTCGCCGCGGCGGACCAGACCGAACCATTTCTCCCTGCCGGATCTTTCGCCATGAGCGCTAGCGCGCCGAGCATGCCAAAGCCGCATTTTTCGAGCGCGGGGCTTGAAAATGGGGCGTTCGTCAACACGCTGCTCGGCTTGTTCGCCGTGGCGCTGATGCTCATGGCGCTCGCGGTTCTGTCGATCTTGCCGAGGGCCCCACCGCATCTCGCTAAGCTCCGCGAGGACTCCTACCATCTTCGGCTCCTGCTGTATTCGGCCTCAGCACTCTTTGTCATCACCATAATCTCAAACAAACTGTACGTCGATCTCGCGCCGCAGCTTGTCGAGCCGCCGACAGATAAAGCCGTTCGGCAAGTGCTCGACGCGCAGCTATTGGTCTGGAGCACGACCTTCACGATCATCCTCATTACTGCATTCGCGCCGGCTTTCGTTGCCTTCTACACCCGCCGCGCGACACTCCGTCACGCGCCGCCCGAGCAGAAGAAGAAGTTGATGGAGCCTGGGGCTGACGCGGCGGATAAGGCGCTTGAGATCGTCCCGATGTCGACGCTCGCGAGCATCCTGTCGGTCCTTGCGCCGCTCGCCGCCTCCCCCGCGTTCGACGCGCTACAGAAGGTGCTTGGCGCGGTCGCGGGCGGAAAGTGAGACGGCGTTGCCTCCGCTCCCGCCAGTCCAGGCGTGGACCCAAACGGCCGCAATACAGCTCGCTCTCGCCGTTGCCCCATCGACAGCTCTCCGCCCATCTCGGAACTTCTTGGAGTTGGTTTCCACCCTCGAGCATAGGCCGTTCTGGCTCAACGTAGAGGCCAGCCACAGACCAGCAGAGCATGGCGCGTTTCGGGCGGCGCGGGGATCATGAAAAACCGCTCCCCCCGTCGGTTGCCGCGGAATTGTCTTTGCGAAAATCAGAAGCTATGGTACCTTGGCCCGGTCGCCGAATGAAGGCACTACTCGCGCGGGGGCCAGCAATTTCGGAAAGGAGCGGGAAAAGATTTTTTACGCCTAGGGGTCGCTGCAACCCCTTGAAAAGCCTCAAAACGGCCAAGGAATTCCAAGGGAATCCAAGCCTTTTTCTCTGATTGTCATTGCTGGGCTTGGCCGGGCTTGGCTGGATTTGGATAGATTTGGATAGATTTGGATTTGGCTTGGGAAGCACTAATACATCGAGGGAACGATAAATATGCCCGCCTCCGCGCCGGCCTCCGGCATAGCTTTCCTGCTTGCGCCCGGCGCGGGCGCCCCCTCGTCGCACCCGCGGATGCGGACCTTCGCGCGCCTGCTCGGCTCGCTCGGCAGGGTCGAGCCGTTCGACTACCCTTACATGATCGAGCGCCGGGGCCGTCCGGACCCGCTGCCGAAGCTCATCGCCGCTCACCGGGCAGCGCTGGCGGCGCTGCGCGAAAAGCATGACGGGCCGATCGTGCTCGCCGGCAAGAGCATGGGCGGGCGCGTCGGATGCCATGTGGCCTTGGTCGAGCCGGTCGAAGCCGTGATCTGCCTCGGTTATCCGCTCTGCGGCGCCGGCGACCGATCGAAGCTTCGCGATCAGGTTCTCCTGGAACTGGTGACGCCTCCGATGTTCGTTCAGGGAACCCGCGACCCGCTTTGCCCGCTGGACCTCCTCGAAAGCGTGCGCAACCGGATGCGCGCGCCCTCGACCCTACACATCGTCGATGGGGCGGACCACTCGCTCCTGGTCGCGAAGGCGGCGCTGAAGGCGCTCGGTTCGAGCCAGGAGGACGCGGACGATCAGATCTTGAGCGCGATCGCCCGCTTCCTCAAGAGGCGCCCGGAAGCCGGACTTAGGCGGCGATGCGGTCGAGGACCTTGGTCATCTGCGCCGCGGTGTAAGCGCGCATCGTGAGGGTGTGTACATTGCCAAGCTTCAGACTTGAGCGCTCTTGGAAGTTCGAGCAGGATTTGATTTTTGGAGGTATCTGGGGCTAGGTACAAGCGCCTATATACCAAGGGTTGTGTGCAGGCGTCTTTGATAACGCGGTTCGAGATGCGTCAAGTCCCCCGGGCTGTCATTGTTCCGAATCGCTGGCTGCACTTCCGATTTGGGGAAGATTGCATCCGGGTGCTCGTTGTTTGCGCAGCGCTTGCCGCTATGGCGGGGGCGAGAGATGCGCATGCCGGCGTCCTCGCCCTCGCTTTGGATGGCTGCTCCGGAAGCTGCAATCCGAACCCGAAGGACGAGCCGGCCATCGCGCAGGACTTGGCGGAAGACAAAGTCGCCTTGTCGCTGTGCGGCGGCGACACAACCGCTGTCGCGCTCCTCTTCGACCCGGAGGCCGTGCCGACGGCCCTGGCGAACGGAGTTCCGTCGACGCTCCTGCCGGACCGGAGAAAGAACTCGGGCGTCCAACTCGGCTCAGCTTACGTGGATTTCGAATACGTATTCACACATCCCGACGCGGTCGGCGCACCGACCTTGTTCATGTCGGTTGCCTCGCTTGCGGGGCAGTCCACGTTGGGAGACATTCTTTCTGACAGCAACGCCTATTTCGCCGCCCAAAGTCAGGCGCTCTTTTCGGGCGGCTCGCAGACCGGGTTGGAGTTGGGCGTCATGCGAACCCCCGGCCTGTCGCCAAGCGACCGCTTTTCTACAGGGGACAGCGAAGCAAGCCCGAAGAAAGCGACGCGACCGGCGCCCTCTATGGGTTTGCCGCTTCCCCTTTCGCAGTGACAATTCGCCGGGATCGAACGGCGCGAGACCAGCTGTTGAGCCTCGCTTCTCTTCAGGCAAATCCGGCGATATCACCGAGACAAATACAACGCTTAGTCGTTGCAAGGGCGGCCGCGCGCGCGTAACTCTTCGGGTCTGCGGAGCGTGCGCGCAAGGGAGGCGCAGAATGACGATTCCACACGAGCCTTGGCTCGTGGTTCTTTCCATCGCCATCGCCATCCAGGGCAGCTTCGTCGGCCTATCGCTCGCCCGCGAACTCGATTCGGCCGAAGGATTCCGCCGGCGCCTCGCGCTCGCCGGATCGGCGCTGACGCTAGCGACCGGCGTCTGGTCGATGCACTTCGTCGGGATGCTCGCGGCCAATTTCCCCAGCGCCATCGACTACCTGGTGCTGCCGACGCTGATCTCGTTTCTCATCTGCGTCATTGTGGTCGGCATAGGCGTCTACGCCGCCCACGCCTCCGGGCCGCCGGCGTTTCGCGTCGCCTCGGGCGCGCTCGCGATGGGTCTCGGCATCAGCCTCATGCACTATGTCGGCATGTCGGCGGTGCACCTTGCCGGACCGACCTCCTACGTACCGTCCTATGTCGTCGCCTCGATCGCGGTGTCGATCGCCGCGAGCGCCTTCGCCTTGTGGGCGATCGACCGCCGGCCGACCCGGCCGCGGCTGTTCCTCGGCGCGGTCGCGCTCGGTCTCGCGATTTCCGGCATGCATTACACGGCCATGGCAGGGATGCGCCTCGATCCGCTGTGCTTCGACGTCTCGCGCTTCGTGGGGGCCGAATCGGCGCTGTCGCGCAACGCGCTCGCCCTGCTCGCCACGGTTGTTTCGTTCGGCGTCTCGGGCGCCTTTCTTCTCTCGCTGGTGCCCGATGCCCGCGCCGCTCGAAGCGTCGAGGCCGCCGCTCGGTCCGACGCCGAGCCGGCCGTGTCCTTGACGCCGATCGCGGCGCGCGCCCTGGAGCCGGCGCCGTTCGCCGCAGCGCCGCCGCCCGCGCGCGCCGCCTTCATTCCGGTGGAGAAGGACGGACGCATGCGCGAACTCGCCGTCGCCGACATCTACGCCATCCGCGCCAACGCACACTACACCTATGTCCACGATGGCGATCAGGAGTATTTCTGCAATCTCTCGATCAGCGCGGTCGAGGCGCGGCTCGACCCCAAAGCGTTCTTGCGGGTCCACCGCAGCTACATCGTCTCGGTCGATCGCATCGCGCGGGTCAAGCGATCCGGCGAAGCCGGCGTGGCGGAACTGGGATTGCCTGTGCGCTGCAGCATCCCGATTGCGCGCGCCCACTATCGCCAGGTCAAGGTCAGGATCGGCGCTCTCGCCGGCTGAAAACGCGCGTCCTATCATGAAGTGCGTCATGGGCACTGACGCATTTCGTGCGCGCAACCGGTCACCGGCGCCTTTTCTCGCCCCGCGGTTCATCGGTGATTGATTGTGCGGCGCACTCGGCCTGACTGTGTCATGCGCGCGCGAATCCGACTTCGGATGGCGCGCGCGATACGGGCGCGATCGGCGACCGCGCGGCGCCAAATTGGGAGGACGTCTTGATCCCCGGATCCTTCGAATATCATCGCCCGGGCAGTCTGGCGGAAGCGGTCGCCCTGCTCGGCCGGTTGGACTCCGACGCACGCCTCGTCGCCGGCGGCCACAGCCTCATTCCGATGATGAAGCTGCGCCTCGCCATGCCGACCCATCTCGTGGACCTCGCCGGCGTCGCCGAACTGAAAGGCGTGCGCCTGGAGGGCGACGAAATCGTCATCGGCGCGATGACCACCCAGCGCGAGATCATCGTGAGCGGCGTCGTCGCCGAGCATGTCCCGATCCTGCGCGAAACCGCCGAAGTGATCGCCGACCCGCAGGTGCGCTACGTCGGCACCATCGGCGGCAATGTCGCCAACGGCGACCCGGGCAACGACATGCCCGCGGTGATGATGGCGCTCGGCGCGGCCTACGCCCTGCGTGGCCCGGACGGCGAGCGCCGGGTCCCGGCCCGCGATTACTATCTCGGCCTCTACGAGACCGCCGCCAAGCCCGGCGAGGTGCTCTCGGCCATCCGCGTTCCCAAGCCGCCCGCAAAGGTCACGGCTGGGCCTACGAGAAACTCAAGCGCAAGGTCGGCGACTACGCGACCGCCGCCGCCGCGGTCATCCTCACCGTCGCGAACGGCCGGATCGCGACCTGCGCCATCGGCCTCACCAACGTCGCCGGCACGGCGCTGCTCGCGAGCGACGCGGCCGCGGCCGTCGTCGGCTCGGCGCTCGACAAGCCCGTGCTCGCCCGCGCCGCGGCGGCCGCAACCGCCGCCGCGTCGCCGACCGAAGACGGCCGGGGCTCGGCCGAATATCGCGCCAAGATGGCCGGCGTCATGACCGCGAGGGCGCTCGCCCGCGCTTTCGCCCGCGCAACATCCTGAAAGGGCCCGACATGTCGCTCACCAACGTCAGCATGACGATCAACGGCAAGGCAATGTCGGCGGCGGTCGAGCCGCGGACGCTCTTGATCCATTACCTGCGCGAGAATCTCGGCCTCACCGGCTCGCACATCGGCTGCGACACCTCCCATTGCGGCGCCTGCACGGTCGACGTCGACGGCCGGTCGGTCAAATCCTGCACCATGTTCGCGGTCCAGGCTGCAGGCGCAACCGTGCTCACCATCGAGGGCATGGCCGGCGCCGACGGCAAGCTCAGCGCGCTCCAGGAAGGGTTTCGCGAGATGCACGGGCTGCAGTGCGGCTATTGCACTCCGGGCATGATCATGCGCGCCTACCGGCTCTTGCAGGAGAACCCGAACCCCTCCGAGAGCGAAATCCGCATCGGCATCTCCGGCAACCTCTGCCGCTGCACCGGATATCAGAACATCGTCAAAGCCATCCAGTACGCCGCCGCCAAGATGGCCGGCCTCGAATTCAAGGAAGCCGCGGAATGAACGACACTCCCCTTCCCACCTCGCTCGAGCGCGCCGAAAAACTGCAGGGCATGGGCTGCAAGCGCAAGCGCGTCGAGGACGTGCGCTTCACCCAGGGACGCGGCAATTACGTCGACGACATCAAGCTGCCGGGCATGCTGCACGGCGACTTCCATCGCTCGAGCCACGCCCACGCCCGCATCGTCAAGATCGACACGTCCAAGGCCAAGGCCGTGCCCGGGGTCCTCGCGGTGCTGACCGCCGAGGACCTGAAAGGCGTCAATCTCGCCTGGATGCCGACGCTCGCCGGCGACGTCCAGATGGTGCTCGCCGACGGCAAGGTCCTGTTCCAGAACCAGGAGATCGCCTTCATCGTCGCCACCGACCGCTATATCGCCGCCGACGCCGCGGACCTGGTCGAGGTCGAGTACGAAGCCCTTCCGGTCGTCGTCGATCCGTTCAAGGCGATGGCGTCCGACGCGCCGGTCCTGCGCGAGGACATCAAGGACAAGAAGGATGGCGCGCACGGGCCGCGCAGCCATCCGAACCATATCTTCAACTGGCAGGTCGGCGACAAGGAACTGACCGACGCCGCCTTCCAGAAGGCCGAGGTGGCGACCAAGGACCTCCTGAGCTACCAGCGCGTGCACCCCTGCCCGCTCGAGACCTGCCAGTGCGTGGTCAGCTTCAACAAGATCACTGGCGACCTGACAATCTACGGCACCTTCCAGGCGCCGCATGTCATCCGCACGGTCGTGTCGCTGATCGCCCCCGTGCCGGAGCACAAGATCCATGTCATCTCGCCCGACATCGGCGGCGGCTTCGGCAACAAGGTCGGCGCCTATCCCGGCTATATCTGCGCCGCGGTCGCTTCGATCGTGACCGGGCTCCCGGTCAAATGGGTCGAGGACCGGATCGAGAACCTCTCCACCACCTCGTTCGCGCGCGACTACCACATGACGACCGAGATCGCCGCCACCCGCGAGGGCCGGGTGACGGCTTTGCGCGTTCACATCCTCGCCGATCACGGCGCGTTCGACGCGTGCGCCGATCCCTCCAAATGGCCAGCCGGGTTCTCGAACATCGTCACCGGATCCTACGACTTCCCGGTCGCCCATCTTTCGGTCGACGGCGTCTACACCAACAAGGCGCCGGGCGGCGTCGCCTACCGCTGCTCGTTCCGGGTCACCGAGGTCGCCTACGCGATCGAGCGGGCGATGGACATCATGGCCCAGAAGCTCGGGCTCGACCCAGTCGACTTCCGGATCAAGAATTTCATCAAGCGCGAGCAGTTCCCCTACCACTCTGCGCTCGGCTGGGAATACGATTCCGGCGACTATCACACCGCGATGCAGAAGGCGCTCGACGCGACTGGCTACCGCAAGCTTCGCGAGGAGCAGAAGGCGAAGCAGGAGGCGTTCAGGCGCGGCGAGACGCGCGAGCTCATGGGGATCGGGGTTTCCTTCTTCACCGAGATCGTCGGCGCGGGCCCATCGAAGAACTGCGACATCCTCGGCATCGCGATGTTCGATTCATGCGAGATCCGCATCCATCCGACCGGCAAGGGGATCGCGCGGATGGGCACCAAGAGCCAGGGCCAGGGCCACGAGACGACCTGGGCCCAGATCATCGCGAGCGAGATCGGGATCGCCGCCGACGACATCGCGGTCGAGGAAGGCAACACCGACACCGCCCCTTACGGCCTCGGCACTTACGGCTCGCGCTCGACGCCGGTCGCCGGCGCCGCGATCGCGATGGCGGCGCGCAAGATCAAGGCCAAGGCGCAGATGATCGCCGCCTATATGCTCGAAGTGCATGAGGGCGACCTCGAATGGGACGTCGACCGGTTCCGGGTCAAGGGCAATCCGGAGAAGTTCCAGACCATGACCGCGCTCTCGTGGGCGGCCTATCACCAGGTCCCGCCCGGCATGGAGCCGGGCCTCGAGGCGGTGAGTTATTACGACCCGCCGAACATGACCTATCCGTTCGGCGCCTATATCTGCGTCATGGACATCGACGTCGACACCGGGGCCCACAAGGTCAGGCGCTTCTACGCTCTCGACGACTGCGGCACACGCATAAACCCGATGATCATCGAGGGCCAGGTGCACGGCGGCTGCACCGAGGGCTACGCGATCGCCATGGGTCAGGAAATCGCCTACGATTCCGACGGCAACGTCAAGGGCGCGTCGTTCATGGACTATTTCCTGCCGACCGCGGTCGAGACGCCGCATTGGGAGACCGATTACATGGTGACGCCCTCGCCCCATCACCCGATCGGCGCCAAGGGCGTCGGCGAAAGCCCGAACGTCGGCAGCGTGCCGTGCTTCGCCAACGCGGTGAACGACGCGTTCAAGTTCGCGGGCTCGACCCACATCCCGATGCCGCACGACGCCTACCGCATCTGGCAGGCGGCGCAGGACTTGGGGTTGCACGGGTGAACCCTTCTCCCGCTTGCGGGAGAAGGTGGCCGAGGCAGTCGGCCGGATGAGGGTCGGTAAAGTGAAGAGGCCCGCGAGAAACACCCTCACCCCGGCTCTCTCCCGCGATACGAGAGAGGAAGGCGCGCATGCCTAGCGCGTCCATCCCGCGCGAGGCGATCGCAGCGCGTCTGGCCGAGGTCGGGTACGTCGCCGACCGCGATCTGGCGACGGCTTTGTGGATGATGGACGCCCTCAAGCGTCCGCTGCTCATCGAGGGCGAGGCGGGCGTCGGCAAAACCGAAGTCGCCAAGGCGCTCGCCGCCGTGCACGGCGCGGAGCTCATCCGCATGCAGTGCTACGAAGGGCTCGACGTCAGCTCTGCGCTCTACGAATGGAACTACCAGCGCCAGCTCCTGGCGATCAAGGCGCGCGAGGGCTCGGGCGCGAGCGTCGCCGAGATCGAGGCGCGGATCTTCTCCGAGGATTATCTGCTCGAGCGGCCGCTGCTCGCCGCCATCCGCCGCAAAACGCCGCCGGTGCTGCTGGTCGACGAGGTCGACCGCGCCGACGAGGAATTCGAGGCCTTCCTGCTCGAGCTCCTGTCGGACTTCCAGGTCACGATTCCCGAATTCGGCGTCATCAGGGCGCTCTCGATCCCGCGCGTGGTCTTGACCTCGAACGCCACCCGCGAGCTTTCGGATGCGCTGCGTCGTCGCTGCCTCTACCATTATCTCGATTTTCCCGACGTCGATCGCGAGGCGGCGATTCTCCTCGCCCGCCAGCCCGGCCTCGACGCGAATTTCGCCGTGCAGATCGCCCGCATGGTCGGGCTCTTGCGCAAGGAGGACCTGAAGAAGGTTCCCGGCGTCGCCGAGACGCTCGACTGGGCGGCGACCCTCGCCGGGCTCGGGGTCGAGGACCTGCGCCAGGAGCCTGAGATCGTCCATGCGACGCTGATCGCGCTCTTGAAGACCCGCGAGGACCGCGCCGCGATCAGTCCGGAAACGACGAGCCGGCTCGTCGGCCAAGTTGCATGAGGAGCGTCGCGTGATGGGCGCGCATGCTTTCGCGGTCGAAGGCGCCGGCCCGGGTCCGGCGATGCGCCGGCGCGTCGCCGGCTTTGTTGTTACGCTACGCGACGCCGGCTTCGTCATCGGACAGGCGGAAGCGCAAGACGCCGCGCGCGTGATCGCGGGTCCGCTGGCCGAGCGCCCGGAGAGCTTGCGTGCGGGACTACGGGCCCTGTTCGCGTCGCGTCGCTCGGACCTCGCGCGGTTCGATGAACTGTTCGACGCCTTCTGGCGCGCACGCGGAGTAAAGAGCGTCGTCAGGATCGACGCGGAAGCGCTGGCCGCCCGCTCGCCCCGGCGCTTCCAGCACGGGCCTGGCGCGAACGATTCGCGGCGGGAGCCGACCCACATCGGCGGCGCCCGCGGCCATCAGGACACTGCCGCGGACGGCGGCGGGCGGCGTGGCGGCGCGTCCGCGCATGAGGCCATGTCGAGGAAGGACATCGCCGCGTTCGTGGGCGAGCGGGAGCGCGCCGAGGCGGCCGAGATCGCCGAACGGTTCGCGCGTGCGATGCGGGCGAGGCTCACCCGGCGTGAGCGCGCGCGCCGGCGGGGACGGCGGCTCGACCTCAGGGCGACGATCCGGCTCAGCGTCGCCCACGGCGGCGAGCCGCTCGACCTGAAATTCCGCCGGCGCAAGATCAAGCCGCTGAGACTCGTGGCGTTGCTCGACGCCTCCGGCTCGATGGAGCCTTACGTCGCATTCTTCACCCGCTTTCTGCACGCGGTGAGCCAGGCCTTTCGCGAGTCCGAGGCGTTCCTGTTCCATACAAGGCTGGCGCATGTGTCGTCGGCGCTGAAGGAGCGCAATCCGGCCCACGCACTCGACCGCCTGGCCTTGATGGCGGCCGGCGTCGGCGGCGGCACCAAGATCGGCGAGTGCCTGACCGCCTTCAACCAAAGGCACGCCAAGCGCGTCATCCATTCGCGCACCTGCGTGATGATCCTGTCGGACGGATACGACACCGGCCCGCCCGAAGTCTTGGCCGCGGCGATGCGCGACCTGCGGCGGCGCTGCAAGCGGATCGTCTGGCTCAATCCGCTGACCGGCCGGCGCGGCTTCGAGCCCAGCGCCCGCGGCATGCAGGCGGCCCTGCCCTATCTTGATTTGCTGGCGCCGGCGCACGATCTCGAGAGCCTAGCGGCGCTCGAACCTTATCTGGCGAGGATTTGACCCCATGGGCGTGCTCGAGCAGGCGGCTCAGCGTCAGGCGAAAGGCCAGGCGTTCGCGCTTGCCACCGTCGTCCGCACCGTTTCCGTCACCGCCGCGAAGGCGGGCGCCAAGGCCCTGATCGGGCCGGACGGCTCGATCGAGGAGGGCTGGATCGGCGGCGGCTGCGCCCGCGCGGCGGTGGTCAAGGCGGCGCGCCAGTGCATGGCAGACGGCCAATCGCGGCTGGTCTCGATCGCGCCGAAAGATGCGCTCGCCGAACTCGGCGCGGCGGCGGGCGAGGAGCGCGGCGGCGTCTTCTACGCCAAGAATTCCTGCCCGAGCCAGGGCACGATGGACATTTTCGTCGAGCCGGTCCTGCCGAGCCCCCGCCTCCTGATTCTCGGCGCTTCGCCGGTCGCGGTCGCGCTCGCGCGGCTTGCCCCGTCGATGGGCTTCGCCGTGACCGTCGCCGCGGCGCCGGAGGAGCACGAGCGATTCGACCCAGGCGTTCAGCGCCTTGTCGGCGTGGCGGCGCCGCCGCAAGCTGGCGAGAACGCCTTCGTCGTCGTTTCGACCCAAGGGTCAGGCGACCGCGCCGCGCTTAAAAGCGCGGCCGCCATGGAGGCGCGCTATCGCGCCTTCGTCGGCTCGCGCCGCAAGGCCGAGACGCTCAAGCGCGAGCTCGCCGCCGAAGGCGTCCCGGCCGAGCGTCTCGCCGCGATCAAGGCGCCGGCCGGCCTCGACATTTCCGCGATCTCCTCGGACGAGATCGCGCTCTCGATCCTGGCCGAAATGATCGCCGTGCGCCGCAAGCCCGAGCGCCCGGCGGCGGAAGACGCCAAGGCATGGCTCGGTTAGACGTCCTTAGCTGGGCTGGGACGCAGCGCCCTCGGCGCAAGCGGAAATGTCGCAGGAAGGACGAAAAGCGGACTTCGTTGCACCCGATTTCTGCTTCACATAGGAAAATCATATGACAAATTGCGAGGGCGGCGGGCGAGACGACCGCTGACACTTGGCGTGCGCCGAAATCAACACTGATGGTCCGAAAGGAAAGGCCGCGGGATGAGGAAGGAAAGATTTGGCTGGCTAACTGACCGTATTGCGCATGCCATGCGTGATGAGGCGAAGTGGCGCTTCTCTACAATTGCCCGTCTCATATTCTGTATTGCGCTTGGTTTTTCCCTGTCTGAACCTGCTTCCGCCGAATGTCTTAAGAGCCCTCAGCAACTCTTGGAAAAGAGGGTGAGCAGCAGGTGGAAAGAGTTGCATCAAAAAGACAACCAGCCATTGGTCTTGGCCATCAACGCGGGATCGGGCGATGAGCTGCAATTTGTTGGCAAGAAGCCCGATGGAAGCACTTGGATCAGTGGCGTCATCAGCATCTGTTCAGATGCAGAAAACAGATACCAGGTTAAGCTCGAACGTATTGACCAGGCCCCCGCCTTTGTTGGTCTGAAGTTGAGAGGAATGTCAGCCACCATTCCGGCAGGCAGTTCAAACCTGAAATTCGGAACGGGTCAGCATTGTGGGAATCCCGACGCCTGCATAGAATTCGCCGCGCAATAAATTGCCGGAGTGAGGGCGCTTAAGCGCCCTCCTGCACGAGAAGCAGCCGGAAGAACCCCTGCGTATTGGCCGGCGCGCGTGAAGGGTATACTCAAGCGGGAAGCCGGCTACAGCTCGGGCACGATCGCCCCGAGCAGCCGGTAGCGCATCTCGCCGTCTTCGCCCGGAGCCGAGATCACGAAATGCACTCGCCCATGGCTTGAGGTGTCCGCGTAGCCGGCGAGCGTGCGGACCCCGTCCATGGTGCCGGTCTTGTTCAAGCCGCCGTCATGGCCGTGGAGAAGGTCGGCGTGGGGCGCGAACAGCTCGAGCACCTTGGCGAGGCCGCGGGCGGTCATGCGGTCGTCGCGGCTGATGCCCGAGCCCTCCTCGAGATGGAACGCGTCGGCGATGCCGTGCGCGCCGAGCATGTCATTCGCGACATGAAGCGACTTCTCGAGGCTGACCGGCCCGCCCAGGCGATGGGCGCCGATCTCCAGGAAGACCTGGTTGGCGGTAAAGTTGTTCGAATCGAGGAGGAGCTGGGCGAGGATCTCCGAAAGGGTGCGCGACTGCCGGTGAACATAGACCGGCTCCAGTCCCTCGGGCACAGTTCCAGTCGAGATTGCGCCCTTCACCTTGCCGCCGGCTTCGTCGATGAAGGCGCCGATCAGTTCGCCAGCGTATTTGAGGCCGATCGTGGGATCGTGGCCAAGACTGATGCGGCCTTCACCGTTCGGCCCCTTGGCGCGGAACACAGCGACGGCGAGCGGCGTGATTGGAGTCTGCTCCTCGGCGGAGCGCACCCTTGCGCCGCTGCGCACCGCGTAGACGGTGTTGAAATTCACCGCCAGCGCCGAGTTCAGCGCATCGTAGGCCAGGCCGTCATCCTCGATGCCGGGGATGCGCAGGTCCGAAGGATAATAGCTGCCGTCAACCACGATGCCGGTGATCGGCGCCTTTCCGATCTTGGCGACGAGATCGGCCGCCAGCGGCTTGAGCTCCTCCGAGATCAGGAAGGGATCGCCGCCGCCGCGCACGTAGAGCACGCGCTTGGCGTCGAGGTAGAAGCGAGTCTCGAAGCGGTAGTCGGCGCCCAGCACCTCCATCGCCAGCCACGCCGTCACGATCTTGGTGACCGAGGCCGGGACGAAAGGCTCGTCGGCATTCTGGGCGACCAGCTCGTCGCCCTTGGCGTCCACCACCAGCACGACCGCCGATGGAGCAAGAGCCGCGACCTTGTCCTTGACGTCGGCGAGCGCCGGGGCGGGCGCCAGGAGCAAAGCGAGGGCGAGCAGGCGAGACCACATGGCGAACTCCGGCGCGGGCGCAGCGTATGCAGCTTGCGGACCTATTCAAAGCGCGCTGCGCTCTATTCACTGGCGCTCGTCGCCTGCTCGCAGGCGCGCTGCGCCGACGAAACCACCTCGCGCATCAGAACTCAATTCGGTTTGGTAGATCGTCGCCGACTTCACTACCATCACCAGAGCGCCCACAGGCGCATTGAGCGCGCTCGCGACATCGCGCTGAAGCTCCGCGAGCTGAACGAGGTTGGCGAATCCCTTCTTGCCGAAATCAATGCTGTGCGCATAGACGACGAGTTCGAGAGAGCCTGAGCGCAGCCAGAAATCGAGCAAGCTGACGCAGGGAATATATGTGACGTCCGTGAGCGGCTCGAGCGTGGTGATCGTCGCATAGCTTGCGTGGGCGTCTCGCTTGAGCGTCTCGATGACCGCGGCAATCTGATTTCGACCGGCTCCCATATAGTCGAAGAGCCTGCTCGCATAAGAGCGAGCGTCGCCCAGCTCCTTAACCCTACTGGCGTCGGTGAAGTTCGATCGCATCCAACCCAACCACTCCTGACTCGCATGCTGCGCAATGATCGGGTCATCCGGGTTGGGATATTGGACATCGAGCGTCACAAGATCGCATTCAAGCAAAGGCAGTCCGCCAAAGCTGCTCGGCGTCCCACACGTCAAAATCAAGTTGGCGACTTGAAGCCAGGCATCGCCTATGCTTGCCGCCGCGAGGGTAATTCCTCGACGTGCGGATTTCGGAGGCGGGGCGCTCAACGAACCTGCGTCACGAAAGGCGAATGTGGTCGTGTCCAAAACGTTCTCCTGCCGGACGCCCCCGCCCAATCTGCCATAGGCAATGGAGGAAGCGCCAGCGATGAGCCACGAGACCTTGCGGCAGACGTTCATCGACCTGATCGATGCTGAAGCGCCGGTCAGCCAGGTGGGGACCGGGTTCATCTTCACCGAAGGGCCGGTCTGGCATCCTCTCGACCATTATCTCCTGTTCTCCGACATGCCGGGCGACGTGCGCCGGCGCTGGGACCCGGAACACGGCGTCGTCGAGGTCAAGCGCCCCGCCAACAAATGCAACGGCATGACCTATGACGCCGACCTCAACCTCATCGTCTGCGAGCACGCGACGTCGCTGCTTATGCGCGAGCGGCCGGACGGACGGCGCGAGGTTCTCGCCTCGCATTTCGGCGGCAAGGAGCTCAACTGCTCCCAACGACGTCTGCGTGCGCTCGGACGGCTCGATCTATTTCACCGATCCCATCTATGGCCGCTCGCCGCATTATGGCGTCGAACGGCCGCACGAGCTCGGCTTTCAGGCCGTCTATCGCGTGCCCGTCCGCCGGCGGCGCGCCTCAGCTCCTGGTCGACGACGATCTTTTCAATCAGCCGAACGGCCTGTGCTTCTCTCCCGACGAACAGCTGCTCTACGTCAATGATTCGGCGCGGAAGCTGATCCGCGTGTTCGATGTCGCCGCCGACGGCTCGCTCAAGAACGCGCGCTTGTTTGCCGATAAGATCACCTCGTCGACCGAACCCGGCGGACCGGACGGCATGAAATGCGACGAGCGCGGCAATGTCTGGGTCACCGGCGCCGGGCGGCTTATGGGTCTACGCCCCCTCGGGCGAGGTCATCGGAAAAGTGCGCGCGCCGGAGCCGGTCGCCAATCTTGCCTGGGGCGGCCCCGATTTCCACACCCTCTTCCTGACCGCGACCCAGTCGGTCTACCGGGTCGAGACCAAGGTCGGGCCGCGCCGCGAACCCTACATGAACGCGAGCGCCAGCGCCGCGGCCTCGCCCGAGCCGGCCCTTACCCTCGACCCGAGGCGCTGCGCGCTCCTGATCCAGGACATGCAGAACGACGCCGTCAGCGAGGGCGGCGCCTTCGCCTCCTCCGGCGCGCCGGCGCACGCCAAGGCGCAGAACGTGGTCGAGAACATCCGCCGGGTGGCTCAGCCGCCGCACGCGCGAACGGCGTGCCGGTGATCCATGTCTGGTTCATCGTCGAGCCCGGCGCGACCGGGGTCAAGCTCAACGCGCCGCTGTTCAAGGGCCTCGCGGAGCACAAGGCGGTCGTGCGAGGCGAATGGGGCGCGGCGCCGGTCAAGGGCCTCGAGCCTCAGCCCGGCGATTTGATCGTCGAGAAGATGACCATGAGCGCCTGGGAGGGCACGCGCCTCGAGTCGCTGCTCAAAGGGCTTGGGCGCGACACGATCATCGACACCGGCGCCTGGACCAACATGTCGATCGAGCACACTGCCCGCACCGGCGCCGACAAGGGCTATTTCATCGTCTTGCCGGAGAATTGCTGTTCGACCATGAACGCCGAATGGCACTCGGCCTCGATCAATTTCGCGATGCAAAACGTCGCGACCGTCACTACCGCCGACGCCGTGATCAAGGCGCTCGGGTCGCCGGCGCGTGGGGCGCGCTGAAACGCATCACGCATTCATGCCTCAAGCATCCTCGCCCTTCCACTGGCCGCTTGGGCCTTCTTGAAGAGTCGACAATTTATTGACAAACGCACTGGCGTGATGTTCTCTGTCTGTTCTAACCGCGGCCACTTGTCGGGGAGCGGCGGCCCGGCCCAACGACGCGCCACGAAGCTTCTGCCGGAATCCGGGCGCAACGCCTTGAAAAGTCGCGATTCGCGACAAGAAAAGCGTTTTGGATTTGGTTACGTTTTCCTTGGATTTCGTTGCGCTGGATTTGGATTTTGTTGCGCCCGGCTTGGATTTTGTTGCGCCCGGCTTGGATTTCGTTGCGCCCGGTTTGGATTTCGAAGCTTCACGATCGAGCCGCCGGCTCACGCGCGCCGGGTCGTCTCCCGCGGGAGGAACTGGCCATATCCCGGCGCGCCGACGACCTCGCCATCGTCCGCGACGACCCGGCCGCGCAGCAGCGTCTTGACCGGCCATCCGGTCACCTCCATGCCTTCGTAAGGCGTGTAGTCGCTGCCATGGCTGCATGAGGTCCTGGCTCAGCGTCACTTTCTTGTCCGCGTCCCAGATTACCATGTCGGCGTCGGCGCCGATCATGATCGAGCCCTTGCGCGGATAAAGCCCGTACATCTTGGCGTGGTTGGTCGAAGTCAGCGCCACGAACTCCGTGAGCGAGATGCGTCCCTTCGCCACCCCTTCCGAGAACAGGATCGGCAGCCGCGCGGCGACGCCCGGAATGCCGTTGGGCACCCAGCGGAATGACGTGCGCGCCTTCGGATGCTTCTTGCCGGCTTCGTCCTCGAACCTGAACGGGCAATGGTCGGAGGAGAAGGTCTCAAACACGCCGCCTTCGAGCCCGCGCCAGATCGCGTCCTGCGAGGCGCGGTCGCGCGGCGGCGGCGAGCAGACATATTTCGCCCCGCTTATGTCCATGTTGAGGCCTTTGAGGTCGTCGGCGGTCAGCACCAGATATTGCGGGCAGGTTTCGGCGTAGATTTTCATTCCCCGCCGGCGCGCCCATTCGATCTGCTCCATCGCCTCGCGGCCGGACACATGCACGATCATGATCGGGATGCCGATCAGTTCGGCATGCGAGATCGCGCGGTGGGTCGCCTCCCGCTCGACCAGTTCGGGGCGCGATTCCGCGTGGTAATAGGAATGGGTCTTGCCCTCGCGCTCGAGCCGGTCGGTCATGAACTTGATCTGGTCGTAGCCTTCCGCATGGACCATGACGAGGGCGCCGTGCTCGCGCGCGACGGAGAACACTTCGAGCAACTGCCGGTCGGTCAGCACCAGATCGTCATAGGTCATAAACACCTTGAACGACGGATAGCCCGAGCTGACCAGCGCCGGCAGCTCCTGGCCCAGCACGGCCGGCGTCGGATCGGTGACGATGAGGTGGAAGCCGTAGTCGACGTAGCTCTGGCCACTCGCCTTCTTGTGGTACTCCTCGACGCTCCGGCGCAGCGATTGGCCGCGCGGCTGGAGCGCGAAGGAGAGCACAGTCGTGTTGCCGCCCGCCGCCGCGCTCCGGGTGCCGCTCTCGAACCCGTCAGCCATCACGATGCCGGGACCCATCGGCTGGTCGAAATGGACGTGGCTGTCGATGCCGCCGGGCAGGACCAGGAGGCCCGACGCGTCGATCTCGGAGGCGGCGCGCGGCAAATTGCCCGCGAGGGCGGCGATCCGGCCGTCCTTGACGCCGATGTCGCTTCTGCCGACGTCGGCCGCCGTGACGACCGTTCCGCCGCGAATGATGAGATCAAATTCCATTGCCTCGTCTCCGATGCCGTGGGCGCGGACGCAGAATTCATGCAAATCGGTCGGTTTGGCGCGATGGGCGAGCACTATCAGCCGATGGGCCAGGCCCGGCGGCGCTCACGTCATGTAGACGCCGCCGGTGACATTGACGCCTTGCCCGGTCATGAAGCGCGCCTTATCCGAGCACAGGAACACCACGACGTCGGCGACATCCTCCGGCTCTTCGAGCCGTCCGAGCGGCGTCTGCGCGACATACTCGTCCACGACCCGCTCCCGCGATACATCGCGCAGGCGGGCCTCCCATTCGATCTCGCGCGCCTGCATGCCGGTCTTGACGAAGCCCGGGCACACCGCGTTGACGCGGATGCCGCGGGGGGCGAGCTCGCGCGCCAGCGCCTGCGTCCAGCCGAGCACCGCGAATTTGGATGCCGAGTAATGCGCGAGCAGCGGCGCGCCGACCTTGCCGGCGAGCGAAGCGGTGTTGACGATGCAGCCTGCGCCCTCAGCGACAAAGCGCCGGGCGGCGATCTGATTGGCCAGGAACACGCCCCGCGCGTTGACGGCGAAGTTGAAGTCCCAGTCCGCGTCGGTCAGTTCGAGCGCGTGCTGCATGGTCGAGACCCCGGCGTTGGCGATGAGGATCTCGCAGCCGCCCAGAAGCGTCAGCGCTTCGCCAAACGCGCGCTCGACTGAGGCGCGCTCGCGCACGTCGACCCCAACCGCGACCGCGCCGCCGCCGATCTCGCGCGCGGTTCGTCGGGCAGCCTCGACATCGATATCGGCGATTGCGGGCTTGACGCCGCACCGGGCGAGCGCGGCCGCGATGGCGCGCCCTATGCCGTGCGCGCCGCCGGTGACGAACGCGCGCCTGCCCACGAGTTCGGAATAAGGCGGACCGGCTGCCGGCATTGTCCCTTCCGCGCCTCCAAAGCGACCCATATCAACAAAATCGAAAGCCGCGAAGCCGCTTTTTGTTTGATAGTGTCGTCGCCGGAATTAAGCTACGGGCTTCGAGCGCGTAGGCGCCGTCATCGCGGGGAGCCCGTAGGGCGACTTGTCGACTCAAGGGGCGAAGCGACGGCGCTCGGGAACTTCATCCATGGTATTCGATTTCCTCGGCGACAAGACAAAAGTCGTGATCGCCATGGCCCATATCGGCGCCCTGCCGGGCGCGCCGCTCTATGACGCGGGCGGCGGCGTCGCGAAGCTGATCGAGGGCGTCATCAAGGACATCGAGAATCTGCAGGCGGGCGGTGTCGATGCGGTCATGTTCGGCAACGAGAACGATCGCCCTTACCTCTTCAAGGCGCCGCCCGAGGGCGTGGCGGCGATGACCGCAGTGATTGAAGCCTCCAAACCGCATCTCAAGATCCCTTTCGGCGTCAATTATCTCTGGGACCCGATCGCGAGCGTCGCTATCGGCGCGGCGACGGGCGCGAGCTTCGTGCGCGAAATCTTCACTGGCGTCTTCGCATCCGACATGGGGCTTTGGCAGCCCGATGGCGCCGGCGCAGTCCGCCTGCGCCGCCATCTCGGCCGCGATGACATGAAGCTTCTCTTCAACATCAACGCCGAGTTCGCCCATTCGCTCGACGAGCGACCGATCGCCTTGCGCGCCAAGAGCGCCGTCTTCTCCTCGCTCGCGGATGCGATCCTGGTCTCAGGGCCGTTGACCGGCGAGCCCGTCGACCGCTCGAATCTCATGAGCGTCCGCGAGGCCGTCCGAAGCGTCCCGGTGCTGGCCAACACCGGCGTTACCATCGACAATGTCCGCGAAATCCTCGCGATCGCCGATGGCGTCGTGATCGGCACCCATTTCAAGGTCGACGGCCAGACCTGGAATCCGGTCGAGGCCAAGCGGGTGAAGCGGTTCATGGATCTCGTGGCGAAGCTGAGATGATGTCGGCGAAGAACTACGTGTCATTCCCGCGAATCCCGGGAATTCGGAGCATCCGCTGAGCTCTGGCGCCAGTCTGGATACCCGCTTACGCGGATATGAAAACGGATGCGCTGCATTCTCGGCCTCGACATCGGCACGACCTCGACCATCGGGATCCTCATCCGCCCGCCCGATCAGACGCTCGCCCTCGCCTCGCGGCCAGTCGCCTTGCGCTCGGACCATGTCGGCTGGGCGGAGGAGGACCCGGAGCAATGGTGGGCGAATGTCGGCGAGATCGTGCGCGAGTTGCTGCACGCGAGCGGCATTTCTCCAGCTGACATCGCGGCAGTCGGCGTGACCGGCATGCTGCCGGCTGTGGTGCTGCTCGACTTTGCCGGGCGCCTGCTCCGCCCGAGCATTCAGCAGAGCGACGCGCGCTGCAGCGCCGAAGTCGCCGAGCTTCGGGCCGAGATCGACGAAACCGCCTTCCTCGCCAAGGCCGGCAACGGAATCAATCAGCAGCTCGTCGCCGCCAAGCTCCGATGGATCGAGCGGCATGAACCCGAGGTCTTCGCTCGTATCGCGACGGTGTTCGGCTCCTACGACTACATCAATTGGCGCCTCACGGGTGAGCGCTCGGTCGAGCAAAACTGGGCGCTCGAAGCGGGGTTTGTTGACCTCAAGGCCCACGCGATCGACGACACGCTCGTCGCGCTCGCCCATATCCCGCGAGCCGCCCTGCCGCGCAAAGTCGCCTCGCACGAGATTCTCGGCGTCGTCTCGGATCAGGGAGCGGCGGAAAGCGGGCTTGAGCCTGGAACGCCGGTTGTCGGCGGCGCGGCGGACCACATCGCCTCGGCGCTCGGCGCGGGCATCGTCAGCGCCGGCGATGTACTGCTCAAATTCGGCGGCTCGGTCGACATCCTGACCGCAACCGACCACGCAAAGCCCGACCCGCGCCTCTTCCTCGACTACCATCTCAAGCCCGGACTGTTCGTCCCCAACGGCTGCATGTCGACCGGAGGCTCCGCGCTCAACTGGTTCGCGCGCCACTTCGCCTCCGGCGAAGCGCACGCCGCCGAAAAGGCCGGCGTCTCAATCCATCAATGGCTCGACCGCCTTGCCGACTCGCGCCCCGCCGGCAGCGACGGGCTCGTCATCACGCCTTATTTTCTCGGCGAAAAGACGCCGATCCACGACGCCGGCGCGCGCGCGACAGTCGACGGGCTCGCGCTCTCGCATGACATCGGCCATCTCTGGAGGGCCCTGCTCGAGGCGTATGCCTATGCGATCGCGCATCATGTCGAGGTCATGAACGAGATCGGCTACCGGACCGAGCGCTTCATTGTTTCCGACGGCGGATCGACGAGCCGCGTCTGGATGCAGATCGTCGCCGATGTTTTGCAACAGCCGGTTCAAAGGCTTGCCGGACATCCCGGCTCCTGCGTCGGCGCCGCGTGGACGGCTGCGGTCGGCGCCAATCTCGCCTCCGACTGGTCGGCGATCTCCGCCTTCGTGCGTCCCGCCGACACGATCGAGCCCCGGCCCGCGGCGGCCGAGATCTATCGCCAAGGCTACGGCCGCTATCGCGAGCTCTATCGCTGCCTCTCCGGACGCCATGCGTCATGAGCGTCTTTCGCGCAGTCGCTTGGGACATCGACGGCACGCTCATCGACAGCGAGGGCCTGCACCAGCGTGCGCTGATCGAGTCCAGCGCCGCTTTCGGCGTCGACCTCTCCGATCTTCCCCACGAGGCGTTCCGTGGCGTTCATATGCGCGACGTCTGGACCGCTCTCAAGGCTCGGTTCCCCGATGGAGTTGAGCGGCGGGAATGGCTCGCCGCGATCGAACGCTTCTATGTCGCGCGCGCGCCATCGCTTGCGCCTACGCCCGGCGCGATCGAGACTGTTCTTGCGCTCGCGGCGAAGGGCGTCGCTCAGGCCTGCGTGTCGAACTCAGGCCGCGCCATCGTCGACGCCAATCTCGACGCGCTTGGCGTTCGACCCGCGATCTCGTTCTCGATCAGCCTCGAGGACGTCTCCGCGGGCAAGCCCGATCCCGAGCCCTTTCGCGAAGCGACTCGCCGCTTCGCCCTGCCGGCCGCGGCGATCGTCGCAGTCGAGGACAGCGGCGCGGGCGCGCGTTCTGCGCGAGCCGCGGGCCTGTACGTGGTCGGCTACGCGCCCAACGGAAACACCTTCGCCGGCTCGGATCGATCGATTGTGGAGCTGATGGAGGTGGCGGCTATGTTCGAGGCGTGATCGCTGAGCTTCCGCCCTCAACGGATCGCCAGCTTGCTGACTGGATCGAAGAAGTGGAGCCGCTCGAGGTCGAGCCCGACGCTGACCGGCTGGTCTGCTGCGCGTCGCGCGCCGCTCTGAGCGACGACCCGCATCCGGGTGGAAATAGGCGGAACGCCGGACTCACCCAAGTCCTCGACAATCGCGCCGTCGCGGCGCTCGGCCCCCGCCAGTTCGACCGTCGTCACGATGTTCGCGCCGAGGTCTTCCTGAAACGCGACCACGCCGGAAAGCCCGCCTTCCGGGCCCACGGCGAGCCACGCCGCCTCCGGCCGCACGCCGACGATGATTTCGCGATCCTGGTAGGCCATGAGGCCCGAGCCTCGCTCAACGAGCTCCGGCGGGAGAGCAATGCGTGCGCCGGGAAGCTCGAGCGCGACGCCCTGCCCGCTCGGGCGTAGAGCGCCGGGCAGGAAGTTGATCGGCGGCGCGCCCATGAACCCGGCGACGAAAAGGTTGACCGGCCGGTCGTAGAGCTCCCGCGGCGAGCCCAATTGCTGCAGGATTCCATCGCGCATCACCGCCACGCGATCGGCCATGGTCATCGCCTCGATCTGATCGTGCGTCACATAGACGGTGGTGACGCCGGCGGCGCGCTGGAGACGGGCGATCTCGACCCGCATCTGGCCGCGCAGGCGGGCGTCGAGATTGGATAGCGGCTCGTCCATCAGAAACGCGCGGGGATGACGCACGAGCGCACGGCCCATCGCGACGCGCTGCCGCTGTCCGCCCGAAAGCTGCCCCGGCCGGCGATCGAGCAGCGCCTCGAGCTCGAGCATCGCCGCGGTTTGGCCGACGCGGGCGTCGATGAGGTTGCGCGGCTCCTTGCGAACCTTGAGCGCGAAGCCGAGATTCTCGCCGACGGTGAGATGAGGGTAGAGCGCATAGCTCTGGAAGATCATTGCGACGTTGCGCTGGCGCGGCGACAAAGCATTGGCGACCGCACCGCCGATCGTGAGCGCGCCGCTCGTGATCGGCTCGAGTCCGGCGATCATGCGCAGCGCTGTCGACTTGCCGCATCCGGAGGGCCCGACCAGCACCAGGAATTCGCCGTCCTCGATCTCGAGGTTGAGGTCCCTGACCGCGGCATGGCCGCCGGGGTAGGTCTTGCTCACATGCGCGAACCGGATCGCAGCCATGTCAGTGCACGCCTTGGGTCAAACCCTGGACGAAATAGCGGTTGAGCGCGATCATCATTGCGACGATCGGCAGCGTCGAGAAATGGGCGAGCGCGCCCAGCGTCCCCCACGAGATGTCCTTGGTGCCATAAGCTGAGAGCAGTGCGACCGAGATCGTCTTCGTCTCAGCCTTGGTGAGGAACATGGCGTAGAGAAAATCGTTCCAGGAGAACATGACGCAGAAGATCGCGCTCGCGATCAGGCCCGGAACCACGGTCGGCAGCGCGACCTGGACGAAAGCGCCGAAATCGGTGCAGCCGTCGGTCAGCGCCGCCTCCTCGATCGAGGCCGGCGCGGCGCGGAAAAACGAGAACATCATCCAGACGACGAAGGCGCTGTTGAGCGCGGTGTTGAGGATGATCACCGCCCACCACGTCCCGAGGAGGCCGATGTCGCGCATGAGGAGGTAGAACGGGATCAGCGTCGCGATCGGCGGCACCGTGCGGATGATGAGAAAGAAATACGCGAGCCAGATGGCCCGCGGGCTTGTCGCCCGGGCGAGCGCGTAGCCTGCCGGCACGCCGAGGAGGAGCGAGAGCGCCGTCGATCCGATGGCGATGACGAGGCTCGAACTCGAGGAGCGCTCCGAGATTGAAATAGCGGAAGACGCTTAGGAAATTGTCCCAGGTCGGCGAGAAGAGAAGGGTCGGCGGGGAGGCGAAGATGTCGCTTGTCGGCTTATAGGCGATCGAGAACAACCAGACGACCGGCGCCAGCGCGACCACGAGGACCGCGCAGATTGCGGAGCGGCGCACCAGCAAGCCGAAGCTTGAGCGATCAGGCATGTCGGTTCCTCGCCGGCTTCAGCACGGCGATGAACGCCGCGGCCATGACGAGGATGCAGACCACGATCACGGTGCTGACGGCGGAAGCGGCGCCGATGTTGAAGAACTCGAGCCCCTGTTTGACGCCATAGATCATCAAGGTGTTGGTCGCGTCCGCTGGCCCGCCGCTGGTGGTGACGAAGATGATGTCGAACACCCGGAATGCGTCCATCATGCGTAGGATAAGCGCCAGGAAGGCCGCCGGCAGGAGCAGAGGCAGAATGACGAGCCGGAAACGCTGCGCCGCCGTCGCGCCGTCGACCGCCGCGGCCTCGAGAATGTCGGTCGGCAGCGACTTCAAGCCCGCAAGCAGGATTAGCGCCATCAGCGGCGTCCATTCCCACGCGTCGATTGCGACCAGCGTGGCTAGCGCGCGCTGAGGCTCGGCGAGTAGGCCGCGCGGTGCGGAAAGGCCGCTCTCGGCCAGGGGGTAGCCGAGCATGCCGTATTCCGGATTGAGCAGCGCCTTGAACACGAGCCCGACCACGAGCGGCGTCACGGTGGCGGGAACGAGCAGGAGCCCGAGCGCGATCCGATTGAACCAATCGTCGCGCCACAGCAATAGCGCGATCCCGAGACCGAGGACGAATTCGATCGTCACCGCGCCGAACGTGAACAGGAACGTGTTGATGACCGCGCTGCGCGCCGTCGGGTCGCCCCAAAGGGCGAAATAGTTGTCGAGACCGACGAAATGGCGCGAGCCGGGGCGGATCAGGTTGTAATTGTCGAAGGAGTAGAGAAACCCCTGGAGCATCGGCCCGACCGCAACCGCTAGGACGTAAACGAACGCCGGCGCGGCAAGGGCGACCAGAAACAGTTGACGCTTTCGGGCGTAAGGGAGGCCGGTTGCAGGGCCGGCTGCGTCCTGAGCGCCCTCGGCGCCGTCCCGCGAGAATGCGCTCACCCGGACGCCGGGAGTCCGGTCGCGCTGGCATCCGGACGCGCGCTGGCTGGCCCCGCCGCCGGTCGAATTCTCTGGAGCCTCAGCCGCGTCCTCCCGGCGTCATTTGAACAGCGCCTCCGCCTTCGCCTGAATGCCGTCCATCGCCGTCTTGGGGTCGGCCTGGCCCACCAGCACCGCATTGATGGCGCCGCCGATGAGATCCTGCAATTCGGGATATTGCGGAATCCGCGGCCTGAAATCGCCGTCGCCGTGCTCGAACGAGGTCGCGATTACCGGCAGGAACGGGTATTTGGCGAGCAGCTCCGGATCGGTCATCTCGCTCTTGCGCAGATAGCTTCCGGCTCCGCGCAGGTTGAGCTCCTTGTGAACGGCGGGGCTCGTCACCCATTTGATGAACGCCCAGGCGGCCTCCTGCTTCTTCGGGTCGACGTCCTTGTTGATGCCGAGCGCCCAGCCGCCGATGCCGTATTCCTGCGGCAGCCCGTTGGCAGAGGGCGTCAGCATGATCCCCGCCTTGCCGGCGATCTTCGATACCTTCGGGTTGTCGTAGTCGGCGGCGCCGATCGACCAGGTCTGCATGTTGGCGACCAGCCCCTGTCGGAAGCTCTCCTCGCGCCCGCCCCAATCATAGTCGGCGGCGCCCGGAGGCGCGGCCTCGTCGAACAGTTTCTTATACGCGACGACGCTCGCGATGTTCGCCGGCGAATTCAGCGCAGGCTTGCCGTCCTTGTCGAGGATCGAGCCGCCGAACTGGCGATTGTACTGCATCCAGTCCTGCGCCACCGCCGGGCCCTTCTGGCCGTTGGCGACGAAGCCGTAGATTTTCTTACCCTTGTCGGTCAGCCTGAGCGCGTCGGCGACAAATTCCTCCATGCTCGCCGGCGGCTTGAGGCCGGCGGCTTCGTATAGGTCCTTGCGATAGGCGAGCACGTTGGCGTAGCCGGCGAACGGGAACGCGACCTGCTTGCCCTTGTAGCCGCCGAGCGACGCCATGAGCGAAGGGTAGATGTCGTCGACCTTGATTTCGGCGGCGTCGCGCTTGATCCAGTCGGCGAGATCGACGGTATAGCCGGCCTCGGCGAACTGACCTGACCAGACGATGTCGACGGTCGCAAGGTCGTAGCCCTTAGTGTGGCCGACGTAATCGGCGGTGATTTTGGTCAGGAGCTCGGGGTAGCTCAGGATGTCGACATTGACCTTGGCGCCGGTCAGCGCCTCGAATTGCGGTGCGACCGCCGCGAGCACGGCCGCGAATTGATCGTTCTGCGACGCGAGGTTGAGGGTGATCCCGTCGTACGGCTTCTCGGCGGCCCTCGCGCCCGAAAGGCCTGCCGAGATCAAAGCGCCGAGCGCAAGCGCCGTCGCCTGACCGATGAACGGTTTCATGCCGGTCTTCTCCCCTCAATGACGATAAGGCAGGCTAGCACCCCGATTTTCGCGAGATCAATCAAATTGTGCGGCGACCCATCAAAGGCGAGAAAACGCATGTTTGCTTTTGATTGAAGGCGCTTTCCAAGCCCGGGCGGATGGGATAGC
Organism: uncultured Alphaproteobacteria bacterium; assembly: GCA_963783175.1. GTDB lineage: Bacteria > Pseudomonadota > Alphaproteobacteria > Rhizobiales > Beijerinckiaceae > Roseiarcus. Next base: position 20,858 of record CAWANG010000015.1, on the reverse strand, counting down.
AACGCAGGCAGCGCAATGGAGGAACTCATGAGAGCGGCGTCTGCGCGCGCCATCTCTTCGGATCGGAACTCCGCGACGCGGGAGGGACTCGAGCGGGCCGTCGCGTGGTCGCGGCAATGGAGCGCCGAGTTCCCGTTCTTTCTCGCCAACCACCTGCCGATGGTTCTGGTCGCGCTGCATCGCATGGGCGCCAGCGACGAACGGCTCGAAGCCTACTGCGAAACCTACCACAGGCAGAACGGGCTCGTTCCGGTCCCCGCGCCGATGGGCGAGATCACCCGGCGCACATGGCGCGAATTCTTGGGCCGGCGCGAGCGCGAAGGCGACTACCGGGCGTTCTTCGCTCGCGAAGTGGCGCGGCTAGGCGCGAGCGAAGCCGCGATCCTTTATCTGCCTGACCTTATGCCCGGGATGGCGGCGAGCGCGCTCCACGCGTTCATGCGCATGGCCTATGCGACGTTGACCGGCAGCGACGAGGAGACCGGCGTCGCGCTTGGATATTGGGCCGCGGCTTATCTCCCGCTCGGCGCCTCGAAGGGCCGCGCGCCGACGACCGGCGATCCCGCCGAGGTCCTCGCCTTCATGTACGGACCGGCGACCTTCCGGCAGGTCGAGACCGAGCAGGATCTTCTGTGGCATTTCATGCGCGCGGTTGCGCTCAAGCCCGAATTCGCGCCCGTCGTCGATCTTTTGGCGATCGGGCCACAGACGCACGATCGCGTCGCCCACTGCTCGCTTGCGCTTTATGCCGCGACGCTCGACTTTTGCGCTCTCCACGCGGTGACGGGAACGCACTGGCTCAGGCTGATCGCGCCGCGTACTCCGGACCGCGCCACACCGCTCCGCCATTTCTGGCAGGCGATCACGTCGCTCGTGCCAAAAATCGGCTTTCCCGTCCTGCCTAGCGAAGATCAGCTCGAGGCGTGGCGGCGAATGCCTCTGCCCGATTGGCCCGAGATTTACCGCGAGGCCATCACTCATGACGACGAGCATGATCTTAGCCTCAGCTTCTCGGCCGGCGAAGAATTCAAGCGTTACGGCGACCCGCTCTATCGGTATGCGGCGGCAAAGCGGCTGAACCTCGTCTGATGATCCTGGCCAACGCGCGCCTCCCCGAGGGGACTCTAGCCGACCTCGAAATCGCCGGCGGCCTCATCGTCGGGAGGCATGCGCCGGGCACGGCGGCGCCGGCCAAGGAATGCATCGATCTCGACGGGATGCTCATCCTCCCGGCGTTCGTCGACGGGCACCTCCACCTCGACAAGACCCATTGGGGCGCGCCGCGGCTGCCGCATGTCGAGGGGCGCAGCGTGCGCGAACGGATCGCCGCCGAGCGCGTCCAGCGCCATCAGGTCGCCCTGCCGATCGAAGCCCGCGCGTCGGCGCTTGTCCGCACGCTGATCATGAACGGCGTGACGCGCGCGCGCAGCCACGTCGACATCGACAACGATGTCGGCCTGGACAATCTCGAAGCGGTGATGAGGGTGCGCGAGGCGTTTCGCGACTGGATCGACATTCAGCTTGTCGCCTTCCCGCAGAGCGGGGTGACGACCGAAACCGGGGCTCCCGACCTCTTGGCCGCCGCGCTGATGGCCGGCGCCGACCTGATTGGCGGCCTCGATCCGGCGGGCTTCGATGGCGACGTCAAGGGCCAGCTTGACTTCGTCTTCGGCCTCGCCGAGGCGTTCGGCAAAGGAATCGACATCCATCTGCACGATTTCGGCGAGACCGGCGCGGCGGAACTTCGTGACATCGCCAAACGCACGATCGCGGCCGGCCTGCAAGGTCGCGTCGCAGTCAGCCACGCCTTTGCGCTCGGGACCATCGCGCCCCGCCTGTTCGACGAGACCGCTGACGAGCTCGCGCGCGCCGAGATCGCGATCATGACCTCATGCCCGCCATCCGCGCCCGTCCCGCCGGTGAATGCGCTCCGCGCCCGCGGCGTGACGGTGTTCGCTGGCTCCGACAATATTCGCGATTGCTGGTCGCCCTACGGCAACGGCGACATGCTCGACCGCGCTGCAATCATCGCCCAGCGCCACGAGCTGTTCACGAACCGCGAACTCGGCGAGGCCTTCGCGATGGCGACGAGCGAAGCGGACAAGGCGCTCGGCGATCCCAGGCGCGGGCTCCATCCCGGCGCGGTCGCCGATCTCGTCGCGATCGAAGCGGCGAGCGTCGCCGACGCCGTCGCTGACCGACCGCCCAGATCGCTCGTGCTGCGCGGCGGGCGCATCGCCGCCGAGCGGGGCGTTCCATCCGCGGCGCTGGCTTCGGTCCGAATCCCTGGCGCGCCTCAACCTTTAGAAACGGAGACCGAACTCCAATTGAAGGCGGTCGAGCGGGCGCTCAGAGCGGAACTGGGAGCGCGGGGGGCGAAATGACCACCGCCATGGCCGCCGCTGTCCGGCCTGCCATTCGAAGCGGGTTAGCAAACCTACTACACGTCCGTCGGCGGAGGGCATTGGACGGCAAGCATGAAGCGCAACGCCGCGCAATGAGGCCGCCGCGACGGCGGCCTCCTAGCCTTGGTCTTTCCCGGACGTCCGGGCTGATTGACTCCCGATCTCCGATCGTTCGCCGGTAGCCGGCGGCCATCAGCGGTTTTCGGACTGCAGGGCGATCGGCGCCGCGTGGGTTCCGGGCCGCGCAGTTTCGGCCTCGGTCTGCGGGCCGACGGAGATGACCAGGTAGACAAAAAACCACAGTGCGACGATGGTCGCCAGTGCGATTGTCATCGGGATCAAGCTGCGCTCTGCGGGCAAATATCCCCGATAAAACGCCGCGTGTTTGTCGATCCCGCCCATCACGGTCTCCATAACGATCCACGTTCCCTTCGTTCGCTTCCTAATCGGCCGTTTCCTGTAATTTTTCTCTGGGCCGACTGCTTTTAATCATACCTGCCCCAGCGGCGCTGTGATCTACGTCACACTTCGCACCGCCCGTTGGCGCGTGCGAAGCTCGCCTGCAAAGGCGTCTCATACAGACAATTTTGTGGAATACGGTATCGCCGGCTGGGCGTCGGACGGCCTTGGCCTGCGATAGCAAGAGTCCCGCCTTATTCGGCGGGCGCCTTCAGGAGCCGCGTCTGCAGCAGGGCCTCAAGCGCCGCGAGCAGCGCCATGTCAACCGCGGATTTAATTAGTTGGCGTGAACCGGCGCTAGCCGGAATCCCGTCGATGAGATCGTCGACCTCGTTTTCGACCTCGTCACAGAACCGCGTGGTTCCCGCCGCGACGAAATTCTGCGCCGTGGCGCGGGCCGCCTGGCCTCGCACCCTGGCGCGCTCGCGAACCGCGTTGGCCGCCGAGTTGGCGAGCGACGCGACCGTCGCTCCAACCGACCCAGGACGGTCGACGCCGGCTCTCGAAGTCTTCGATCGGGAGTAAACCCAAAATCCGATTCCCCCCGCGAGCAATAGCATCGCGAGAGGCCGTCGCTTGAGCGCGCTGACGAATCCGCTCATTGAGGCAAAATCGCGCAGTCCGCTATCGCGCGCGATCTCATCGATCAGGTTCTGAGGCTCAAGGTTCACTCTCAGCTGACCGATCGTGTCGGCCAAATCGGCGCGGGCCGACTCAACCTCTTCCGCGCAGTCGTTCGGGGTTGCTTCGCGCGAGCGCACTACCGTCTCCCAAGCAGCGACGAAATTTGGGCAAGGCTTCGTTCGGGCAGGAGTTTGCGAGGCTGCAAGGCGTTCGTACCCGACCACACCAACCGCGAGCCGACTCCGATAGAGGTCGCCGCCACCGCGAAGAAAGCAACGTCCATGGGGGCTCCGAGGCGCACAAGAAACATGCTTGCGGCAGCCAGAAAGACGGTCAGCCCTGCCAGAAGGAACACAGCGCCTGCAACAAGCGCCGCCACGCCAGACGAGAGATGTCCTCGGTTTTCGGAAAGCTCTGCTCGGGCGAGATCGATTTCCGCCACAATCAGGCGGCGCGTGTCCCGGACCAAGTCCGCAAGCAGTCGGGAGGTCGCAGTTCGGAACGGAACCTCATCCATCAGCGCGTCTCCGGCGCCATGCTCGCTCTGGACTCAACTCGCTTTGCCAATCAGGAAACCGACCAGGCCGGCAACGGCGATTGCGCTCCATGGATTGTTCTTGATCTGCGACCCGACATCCTCTTCAAGCGACATCAGCTTGTCCTGCGCGGCGGAAGCGGACTGGCCGATGCTGTCTCCCGCGGCGCCGACCGCGTCCGACAATTGATCACGGGCGGCAGAGGTCTGCCTTTCCAAGAGTTTGCCGACCGTTTGGGTCAGCTTCGTGATGTCAGCCCGCAATGCGGGAAAATCAACCGTGAGGGAATCCGATTCGCTGGGGTTGGCGAATTTTTCCTTGAAGCTCCGGCCAAGAGATTCATCGCCGGATGCGGGCGAGCGAGTTGTGGTCGCAAAACTGTCCTGGTTCATCTCAAACTCCTATGACCCTCGCTCAACAACGCGAGATAGCCGCGTTTTGTTGCCCGATGCTCGCTCGCATCCCCCGAAGAGCGCCGAAAACTCGAGCCGCCTTTCGGACACATTCTTTGCGATCGATATGTCGGTCACGAGTTGAAACCAACTTTTTCGTTCTTGCCCAGATTCATCCGCTCGCCCGAGACACTGGCTGCGACCAGTTTGACGGCGGTGACGACCGCCCCTGCCCCTTCCCAGAACTCCGCGCTCTCGGGCGTCACTCGAAGAATTCTTATCCGTGGATCGTTTTTGTCTGGCCAAAACGCCTTGTCGTAGATCGACCAGACCTCGCTGATCCGAACCGGATCGTCGATGATCTCGGCATGACCGGTAATCGACAGGTATTTCCGGCTCCCATTGTCCGCCATTGCGAGGCAAACCACGGCGTTACGCCGGATCTCCTCGGCTTTGGGCGCGTCGGCGTCAGTCAAAAAATAGATTGCGCCTTCCTGTTGAACCGGGCGCGCCGCCATTGGGCGGGCTCGCATATTCTGGCCCTTTCCATCATGCGTGACCACCATCGCGACCTTTATGTCGTGGATCAGAGTCCAAACGCGATCGATGTCTGCAGCCGAGTCGGACATACCCGTTCCTTTCATAGACGCCTGGGCGTTCAGAACCGCTCGCCCTCCTGCAGAGGACCGGGGTCAGAAATCCGCTACAGCGCTGCCGAGCACGGACCCAGCCAAGCGAGGCCGCGCGGCAGATGACGCGACCGCGATTGCGACATTTAAGCGGAACGGAGCGTTTGAACCCCGTTCCGCCGACTTGCCGCCGTCAGCTTCTGCTGGCCGTCCACTGGCCGCTGTATTTGAATTCCGGCGCCGCTTTGAGCTGGTCCTTGGTGGCGTTCATGGTGGCCCGCCACGTGTTGTGGCCGGCGTCATACTGAACCATCACCGCATTCGGATCGACCGCGACATAGTGCGTGCCCATGCCAAGGAAGCCGCCAACCGACAGGATATAACCCGTCATCTGTTTCGACGCGTTGAACGCGATGTCCTGGATCTTGCCGATGTTGTTGTTCTGCCCGTTATAGACGTCGAGCCCGACTACGTTTGAGCTCAACATGTCCGAATTCTGAACCTTGACGAAGCTCGGCCCATCCTTCGGCACTTCCTGAGCGTTGGTCTTGGGCGCGTTGGCGGGATTCGCGCCGTTCGGATTCGCTCCCATTGCCGCGCCCCCTTGGTTGGGCGAAGCATCCATTTTGTCCTGGGCGGCGGCGCTGGGCGTCGCATTCTGCGCCATGGCGCTCGCGCCCGCGAGGGCGCTGACCGCTACCGCTGCGAGTAGGAATTTGCGCATGAGTTGTCTCCTTTGGGCTGACATTTCCCTGGAAACTCGAACGTGCGGGAGAAAGTTCCAGATTCGGCTGCGGTTCCCCACACGGCGTCTTCGACGGTCCGAGAATCGGGCCGCGCCGCCCGTTCAGCCGCCCTTCTCACGCGCGGACGACTGCGCGTTCTCTGATCTCTTCGGTGACAATTGCGAAACGCGTGAGCGCATGCGGGCCGAAGGTCGTGATCATCGGGATGTCCGCCGCGTCACGCCCTCGCGAGATCAAGATGCGGCCGATCCGCGGCCGATTGTGTCGGGGATCGAAGGTATACCATCGATGGCCGAGGAAGGCTTCGAACCAGGCGTTGAAATCCATCGGCGCCGGATCAGGTGGGACGCCGATGTCGCCCAGATAGCCGTTGCAATAGCGAGCGGGAATATTGAGGCAGCGGCACAAGGCGACGGCCAGGTGAGCGAAGTCGCGGCACACGCCGACACCCTCCGCCAAGGCCTCGCTTGCCGTCCGTGTCGGGCGCGCCTCGGGATAGCTGAATCTGAGGCGTTGATGGACGAAATCGCAGATGGCCTGCACGCGGGCCCACCCTCCGCTGATGGCGCTGAAGTTCGCCCACGCGAAATCGGAAAGAAGGTCGGACTCGCAATACCGGCTGGGCAAAAGAAAGGGCAGCGTCGCAGGCGGCAAATCCGACGCCGCCACGATATCGGCCGCCGCATCGACCTCATCCTCCCGGCCGTTGCTGTGGAAGACGCCGTCAAGACGCAACGATACGGACCCGGCGGGCGCGGACAACCGCCTCACGATGTTCCCGCGGCCATCTACAAAGCGATCGGCCGACGTGGCGGGCGACAGCTCGAGCTCTGTCTCCTCCGCGACGCAGTGGCGAAAATCGGAGTGGACATCCATTATGGCGAGAATTGTCGCCGGCTGTGCAAGCTCGAGCGCGATATCGAACCCGTAACGAATGTCCATCCGGAATGTCCCCCAACGCGCGACATGGCGCATCAAACTGGCGTAGCCGCCAAACGGCGCCATTCCGGTATTTGTTCCCTTGGCTCAGCGATCGACGCGAACGGCCTCACGGCGCATTGTTTGCGCGCGTAGCGGCAAGAACCGATCCGGCGTCCGCGGGCTGCGCCATTTGATCCGCCTGGCGATCGACGCGGTCTTGGACATGCGGGCTATCGCGACGCAGTTCTTCCAAAAGCTGAATCACCTTGGCGATCTTGTGCTCGCTCAGGATTGCCAGTTCCAGGGTCAAGGTATCGCGGTGCCCATTGAGTTCATCCTCATGCTTTTGAGCGACGAGCACGAGCATGACGACAAACAGAGAAAACAGATTCGCCGCTCCTTGTAGCCAGGGAAAGGCGGGCGCGTCGATCGCTTGCAGGCCAAGCAACACCGTGATCACGTTTCCGCAGATCCATCCGGCCACGCAGAGACCCACGAGTACGATAAAGAGAGGCCGGGCCATAAACGCGGTGATCCGGTTGACCGTGCGTTGGGACGCTGTGGTCCGGCCGTGGTGCTCCGAATGCAGCTGCGTGACCGAACGCACCGCCTCATCTACGTGGTCTGGAACATGTGGCGCGGCAGACGGACCGTGCGTCATCCTGCGCTCGCGACAGTGTGGGTCACGGTAACCCGGCGAGGCCGCGCCGCGGCCTCGCCAGCTCCGCCTTACTTCTGCGTTTGGCTCTTGCCGTGCGCCATCTCGGAATGTTCATGGGCGGTTTTCGAATGGGCATAGGCCTTCGCCGATTCCTCACGTCCCTTTGCGTGGTCGCCCTTGCCATGATGTTCGGCAGCCGTCTTGTGGCTGTTCGCGGCGCTCTCGTGATGCTGGGCGGCGCTGGTGTGGGCGTCTTTGGCCATCTCGTCCTCCTTTTGTGGCGTTGCAACTTGTGGCGTTGCAACGTCGGGTGAACGCTTCGATGGCCGCAATCGTTCCCGCTGTGGCGGGCGCCGGGCCAGCGGCCGCAGGAGGTTCGCCTCGATTGTTCGGCCAGTCGTCGGAACCTGCCGAGAGGCCGCCGCGTTTTAAAATTCGCAACAATTAGCGCAGGAGGAAGATATCATGTTTGGCTGGGCGATAACCTTTCTTGTCATTGCTCTCATCGCGGGATTGCTCGGCTTCGGCGTCGTGGCCGGAACTGCCTTCGCCGCCGCAAAGGTCGTATTCGTGGTCGCTTTGATCGCGTTCCTCATTTCGGGCGTGCTGGGTTTGAGCGGCCGCGGCGTACCATAGTCGGATCGCCGTCGGCGTCCGGCGCCGTCGGCAACCGCCGAAATTCAGCCCCAATAAGAATTGCATGGTGACGACGGAACAAAGCGGCGCCCGGCGCGTTTTGGCTGCGGGGTGTTATTCATGACCGTGACCCGCAAAATCAAACCCGAGCCGCCAGGCGGCGTTGCGCCTGATCCGAAGGCCGTGGAAGCGATTGGACAGGCGCTCAAGGCGCACTACGCCGATCTGATTCGTGCGCCGCTGCCGGAAAAATTCGTGGAGTTGCTGGCTCGCTTCGAGACCGGAGATCGGGCTTCCGAGCCGAATGGGAGCCAAGATGCCATCGGCTAGCTTCAAAAACGAGCTGCTCGCCGAGATTAAGAATTTGCGGGCGTTCGCAATTTCTCTCTCAGGCTCGATTTCGCTCGCCGACGATCTCGTTCAGGAGGCGCTCCTGCGGGCCTGGAGCAAATCCGACCGATTTCAGCCCGGGACCAGCCTGAGGGCGTGGTTATTCACCATTCTGCGCAACATCTACTATTCGAATTATCGGAAACGCGCCCGCGAAGTTCAGGACAGCGACGGCGTCTATGCGCGCCGCCTGACGATCCCCGGCGACCAGGAGAGCCATCTCGATCTCGAGGACTTCCGCAAAGCCATGACGAAACTCCCGGCGGAGCAGCGCGAAGTGCTGACGCTGATTGGCGCAAGCGGACTCTCCTATGAGGAGGCCGCTGAGATCTGCGAGGTGGAGATTGGCACGATCAAGAGCCGGCTGAGCCGCGCTCGCTCTCGGCTGGTTGAGCTGCTGGGCCTGGACGAGACCGGCGACGCGCCGGTCGAGCGCCGGGTCCGCCGCGCCGGATAGCCGCTTCCTCCTCTCCGGTCCTGGCGTATGGCCGTATCCACCATCGCCGGCGGATGCGACGGCGCAGCGACCATATTAACGTGACAGAACAGTTCTTACGGCGGAGACCAGCGCACGAGACGAAGCTGGCTTCTCGACGATCGAACAGTCGCTCCATTCCGCCAAGCTCGGTTCGTGGCGCGACTTCCCGGTATAGAGAACGAAAGGGACGCCCAGGTTGACCAGCCGGCGCGCGACCGGCGACACCGTTTCGGATCCAAGACCGAAGTCGAGAACCGCGACAGCGAAATCGGCGGCGTCCGCCCGCTGCATCGCCTCGTCCAGGGTCTGGCACAGGTCGACAACCACGGCGCCGGCCTCAACCAAAGTCGTCTCGAGATCCATGGCCAGCAGCGAGTTGTCCTCCACAACGAGCACTCTGACGCCATTCAACTGGTCGTGATTGTTCATCGACTGGCCCATCGCTCTACTTTCGGCGGAGCGGATGTCCGCCCTTAGTCGCGCTGGCCGCAAACACCCAGCCTCAACCAACACCTGCCGAGCGCACTTGTTCCGCAGACCGCAAGTCGCGCCGAACGCGTCGGCTTGGGAACGCCGCTCCGGCCTGCGGCGTTGTTCGGTTCGATATGACGGGTACCGAGTTGCTGCAGTTCGAGGCTATACGCACGATCGCTGCATCCCTGATCAGCGTCGCGATCGTTCTGCTTTGGCTGGTCGCCATTAGCCGGCAATGAGGAACCTTCGCACCAAGTCAACGTTTTAGATCAGAGCATTTCATCGCCCAGCGCAGGAGGAAGCCCATGCCACGTGGCGACAAGTCGAAATACACCGACAAGCAAGAACGGAATGCGGAGCACATCGAGCAGAGCTACGAAAGCCGAGGCGTTTCGGAGAAGGAGGCCGAACGTCGCGCCTGGGCGACCGTCAACAAAGACGATGGCGGCGGAAAACGCACCGGCGGATCGGGCCAAGGCAAGTCGACAGGGCATCCCGCCGCGCATAAGGGCGGGCGGATTGGCGGCGCGGCGTCGGCTGCGCGATCGCCAGCGAGCCGATCGGCTGCGGCAAAAAAAGCCGCCGCCACGCGGAGGCGTAATGGCGACACGCGGCGGCAGCCATGAATGACCGCGACGATCGCGTCCGGGAGCTCGCTTACTTCCTGTGGATTGAGGAGGGCTGTCCCGACGGCCAGGCGGAGCGCCATTGGCAGGCCGCCGAAGCCCTCTTCGACTCCGAGGACCTCGAACGCAAACGCATCGAAGGCGAGCCGCCGGGCGACCCGGTGGATGATTACCCGACTGCTATTGGCCTTCCAGGCGCAGTCGCGACGTCGCAGGTCCATCGGCGGCGCGGGATCCCGGGAAAGGATCACTGAGGATCCGTCCATTTTCGCAAGTCGCCCACGAGAGCGTCGACAGACCGCAGTTGAGGGTGTAGCCAAGACGGCGACTGTCGGCGTTTCCCCCGGAACCGGGTTCCGCGCCGCCAACCGGCCCGGCCGTCGGGCGGGGTTTGGCCTCCTGCCAAGGACGGTTCTTTGACGCGCGCCAATCAGCCGGCCAACAACCGGGGCCAGGCTCGCGAGCCGCTTGCACGCCGCCTGGCCGGCGGTCGCGAGGACCTCACGGCGCAACATTACCAGGCAATTGTCGAATTGTCCGACGACGCCATCCTGTCGAAGGATCTCGACGGTGTAATCCTCAGCTGGAACAATGGCGCGGAGCGGCTTTTCGGCTTTACCGCCGACGAAGCCGTCGGCAAGCCGGTGACGATCATCATCCCGCTCGACCGACGCGACGAGGAGCCTGCGATCCTCGACAAGATTCACCGCGGCGAGCGAATCCACCATTTCGAGACTGTCCGGCAGCGCAAAGACGGCAGCCATATCGACATTTCGCTGACCATCTCGCCGATCCGGAACTCGCGCGGGAAGATCGTCGGCGCGTCGAAAATCGCGCGCGACATCACCGAACTTAAGCGGGCGCGCGAACGACAGCGCTTGCTGTTGAGAGAAATGACTCATCGGATCAGGAACCTCTTTGCCCTCTCCGGCAGCATCGTGAGCTTGAGCGCGCGCTCGGCGAAATCCGTGCATCAGCTTGCGGAGTCTGCGCGCACGCGCCTTTCCGCGCTAGCGCGCGCCCACTCTTTGACGTTCGCTAACGGGATCGATGGCGTTGCGCCGCAGCCGACGACTCTCCAGTCGCTCGTCCGCACCATCGTCGCTCCCTTCGACGAGCCGGACGATCCGCGCATCGTGCTCTCCGGAATTGATGCTGGGGTATCCGCCGCCGCGGTCACCAGCCTCGCCCTCCTGCTGCATGAGTTCGCGACAAACGCGGCGAAATATGGCGCCCTTTCGTCGGCCACGGGAACCGTGAGGGTGGTCTTTGCCGAAGAGGGCGACGCGATCGTTGTCAATTGGACCGAGCGCGGCGGGCCTCATGTCACCGCGCCCGAGGGCGAGGAGGGATTTGGCGGGATCCTGTCGCGCATCGCCGTCGCCAACCAGTTGGGCGGCCAGATCGCACGCGATTGGAAGCCCGAAGGACTCGCGATCCGTCTTTCCGTCCCTCGCACGCGCCTGAAGGCTTAGACCCGGCTTCTGTCAGCGCCGCAGCAGAATGCGAGAGGCCCGGACCGTGTCCGCCGGAGCCCTACAATCAATTGGCGCCCGCTTATTCCCAACCCTAGCTCTGATACCAGGCGTCAACTTGCTTTCGGGTTTCGTCCCCGGCGATTCCATATCCCTCCTGAATTGCGCCTTCGAGCTTTTCGCGCGGGCCGGCGATCTCGGTAAGGTCATCATCCGTACGTCGTCGGTTTAAAGTCACTCGTCTCGCCCGCCGGACGGAACCACTTGGGTCCGACAACGTTTGTACTTCAAGCCGGCGAGGATGCCGACCAAACGGAGGACATCGACATGGGCTTCGGAAGAGGCGCACTACTTTGGTTGATCGGGGTTCCCATTCCCGTCATTGTGCTGATCGCGCTCCTCTGGCATCATTGAGGAAATCGGAGCGATCTTTCGCATGAAGGCGTTACGCCCCGGAGCGCGGGGACCTCGCTCCGGGGTATTTGCGTAATCCTTCGCTCTCTCAAACTATGCCGAATAGTGTCGGACTGGCGCGCTCGCCCGCGGCGACGTAGATTGGCAGGCAAGAACCAAGGGGACCCCCCGGAGGCGCATGCCGCATAGCCGATCCGATGCCGTCCACCGATAAGCCGGCCCCACCCATACAAGAGAAATCCGCGAACGCAGCGTCAGATTTGACCGTGCGCGCTTTGCACGAGCGCATTCGGCAACAAGAGATTCTGGCGGAGCTCGGAGTTGGCGCGTTGCAAGGACCTGGGTTTGAGCAACTCCTGACGGATACGGCCCGGTTGACGGCGGACGGCCTTCGCACTGAATTCTGCAAGGTGCTCGAATATATTCCCGCCGAGAACCGCTTTCTGGTCAGGGCCGGGGTCGGTTGGGATCCAGGCATCGTCGGCGTCGCCAGTATCGGCGCGGACCTCGCTTCGCCAGCTGGATTCGCGCTGAAAACCGGCCAGCCGGTGATCTCGAACCATCTCCAAAGCGAGGAACGCTTCAGAACGCCCGAGATTCTCATCAGACATGGCGTTCATCGGGCGATGAACGTCATCTTGCAGGGAGATGGCCGGCCGTTCGGAGTCCTGGAGGTCGACAGCCGATCGGAAGACCAGTTCGTCGAGCAGGATCTCGCGTTCCTGCAGGGCGCCGCCAACATCCTGGGGATGGCGATCGAGCGCGAGCGGCACGAGCGCAATTTGAAGACGGCGCTCGAGCGCCACCAATTTCTCATCAAGGAGATGAACCATCGGGTGAAAAACAGCCTGGCGCTGGTCGTCAGCATGCTGCGCCTTCAGGTGCGCGAGAATAGCGAGCCGGAATTCACCCAATATCTCGAAGACGCGACGCGCCGTGTGGGGGCTATCGCCAGGGTGCACGAGCAATTGTATCAATCTTCTGACATCGAGCGTTTCGATGTCGGAAGATACATCGAAGCCATTTGCAAAGACCTCGGCGCCAGTTTCTCTCATCGCGAGATTCTCGTTCAAGTCCAGCCTGGGATTATCATCTCGGCCGATCGAGCGATTTCATCGGCGCTGATCGTCAACGAACTGGTGTCGAACGCCGCAAAACACGCATACCTTGGCGATGGCGCAGGGCGCATATGGGTCAATGTGGCCACGACCAGCGACGGCAGCCTATTTTCGATTTCGGTTCGCGACGAAGGCAGCGGTCTTCCCGAAGGTTTCGAAATCGACAACGGGAAGGGACTCGGCGCCCGCATGATTCGCTCGCTCGCCGAACAGCTGAATGCGTCGTTGGCCGTCGTCCCCCGCCATCCCGGCGTTGAATTCACCCTCACCACGCCGGTGACTTCGTAGTCGCAAAGCCTTTCTTGTCGTGGATTCCGGAAGGATTGGCGCGGGTTCGCTGGTCCGAGGTTGTCAACTTTTCCCGTCGCTGTCGAGACGGTCGAGGAGCTGCAGAAGTCGATCGGGAATCGGCTCGGCAGCCACCTCGTCGTAGATCGCCTTGAGCTGGCCGGCGATATATCGATCCACTCCCGCTTGCGCGGCGCGCGGCGACGGCGCTATCGGCGCCGCCTCCGCGTTCGCCCGCTCCTTCCGCGGTCTTCCTTGTGTTTTGCCCCGCATTGGCAAATCTCCGCGCGGCCTCAATGGCCGCCGCCAGCCAAACATCCCGCAATAATCGCGGCGCCCATCCGACACGAGAAACTGTCGCCGGACAAGCGAAGCATCAGCGCCGAATTGACGCAGCTGCGCTTGATTCGGCGCGACTCATATCGGCAACGCCAGGAGCCGGCTCCGCGGCGCCCGTCATCACGATCTCCTTCAACGGAGCGATCAGCCGCCACGTGACGCCTTCGACGTGAAAACTCAGGGTTGAGGAAGCGTTGAGACCCTCGGCTGCCAGACGTTCAAGCACAATGGCGCCGAATCCTGAGACCGGCGTCGCCTTCACCCGCGGACCGTCGCGCTCGCGCCATATCATCTCGAAGCTGGGCTCCCCGGCGCTGTCGTGGATGCGCCAGACAAGAGAAACGTCGCCGGTATCGTTCGAGAGCGCGCCATGCTTGAGAGCGTTGCTGCAAAGCTCATGCAGCGCGAGGCCGAGCGTCTGGGTCGCATTGGGGCTCAAAAGAATCAGCGGTCCCGCGCTCTCGAAACGCGCTTCCAGACCGTCAGAAGGCAGCGGTACTTGCGCCTTCACCAACGCCTCGAGCGGCACGCCGCGCCAGTTCCGATCCGTCAGCAATTCCTGACTCGCCGCCAGTCCAAGCAATCGGTCAGAATACCGTTGCTCGAACTCGTGGATCGTTGTCGCGGTGGATACGCCGCAGCGCGCAATGGCTTGCGCGACAGCAAGCAGATTGCGCGAGCGATGATTGACCTCGGCCAACAGGTCCCTGATATTTTCCTCGCGCTGCTTTTGATCGTCAATGTCGGTGGTCGTGCCATACCACCTGACGACCGCTCCTTGTTCGTCAAGCAGCTGCGACGCGCGACTCAGGTGCCATGCGTATCCCTTCCCGGTAATATAGAGGCGGTGCTCCATCTCATATGGGACGCCAGCCTCGCTCGCGCGAAGCCACGCTTCCGCCGTTGCGCGCCGATCGTCGGGATGGATGATTCCTTCCCAATCCGTCCGGCCTATTGCTCCGTACTTTTCGCGGCGCGCGCTCGTGTAATCTATGCGGCCATCGGGGCGCGCCGTCCACACCAGCTGAGGGAGACTGTCGGCCAAAAGCCGAAAATGTTCTTCGCTCGTTCGCAGTTCCTGCTCGGCGCGACGGTGTTGGCCTGATCGCAGAGAGAGAAGCTCGGAAGCTCTGGCCAACGCTCCACCGAGTTCGTCGAACTCACGAATACCGGTCGGCGCCGTGGCGATTGGCTCACCGGTTAATACCTTCTCGGTCTTCGATTCCAATTCTCGCATCTTTCGCGCGAGGGCGCGGCTGTTGAGATAGGACAAAACGAGGGTGCCCATCGTTGCCAGGGCCGCCAGGATCGACGTGAGGAGAAACGCGCTGGGCCAGAGTCCAAGTTCGCTTGCGTCTACGCCGACGCCGACGGTCCAGCCGCCGGCCGCGGGGGCGTAGGCGGAGACGACTTGTTGTCCGCTGACGGAGGTGTGCGTAACGGTCGATTTAGGCGGGCTACGCGTCGCATCGCGAAACTCCTGGCTGGCCAGCGTCCCCGCGGTCGCAGGGTCGCTTGGCAGCCGCGCGACGAAGACGCCCTGGCGATCGACGATGCCTGATATCCAGCTTGCCGGTAAGTTTTGGCCCTGCAGCAGTCGGCGGAATTGTTCCAGCGAAAGGATCATTGCGATCTCGTAGCTGGGTTTGCCGTCGACAAAGACCGGACTTTCAATCGAAGCGTGCGCCTCAGGCAAGGACGGGTCCGCGCTGACATCGGAGAGAAAGGCGCTGCCCGATGCGATCGCTCGGCTGACCAGCGCCGCGCGATCACGAAATAGTGGCGAATCCGGAGGCGACGGAGGAATGCTCAAAACCGGATGAGCGTCCGCCGTCGAGACGATCAGCGTCACCCCGGGCGACTCGGCCAGGATATCTCGCGCTTGCTCTGCGAAGCCGGTCAAATCGCCGCGCTGGAGAAAGCTTGAACGAGAGATCGCCGCCGACAGTAGGAAATACGCATTGGTATGGCGCGCCACCGCGTCGGCCAACGCGTAAGCATCGCCGACCAGCGCCTGCCGGGTCGTCTCACGATCGCTATGGGCGATCCATCCCACCATGATCAACGCAAACACGACTAGGGGCAGCACGATGACAAGCGTCGACACCCCCAGACGCCAACTTAGCGAACGGGACTTGGCCATGGCGCCCGTTCTATCGGCCAGTTCCCTTGGAAAAGTGAACGCCTCCTCCTTCGGGAGGCGTAGCTGGCGCCCTGCCCGTCCATAACGCGTCGACACCTTCGGCCGAGCCGCAATATCGAACCGGTCGATCCCAAATCAGCGTCCGATCAGGCTCGCCAAAAGGACAAAGCCCGTTCCTGCTTTTACCGGTCGCAAACGCCGCGACGACGCCGATTAAGGCGTGCGGCAGCCTTCGCGCCATTCGCCGGAGGAACGGTCCCGCAGCATTCGAGAGTACTGGGCCGAAAGCGCTGCCGCCTTCGAGCCTATGCCGATGACAATCCTCCCTTGGTCGTCCAAGACCTGGATCTGCTTACCCCGTTCGCTCTCGAACTCCGCCATTCGGAAAACCCGACGCCAAACCGTTTCGAGATCCGCGGCCAGATGACGTTCGCGGCGCAGCCGCGCCCCATCTCCGCCGATCAGGCAGAAGTCGTAGTACGGCACAGGGTTTCCCTCCCAGACGTCCTTGCGGCCGAAACGCTCCATGGGAACGAAGGTTCCCGGGTCAACGAATTTTTTCGCCATTGCCCGGTCCGAAGGGCCGGCGAGGACTTCGACGGACCGCCAACCGGCGTCGACCCGGATTTCGATCAGCCGGTCGCCGCTTTCGCCATGGTCCTTTGCGACTTGCGATCGAAGAAGAGGGCCTGACTGACCACGGCCTTGACCGAATCCGCGCTGAACGGCTTGGTGATCAGGAATGCCGGCTCGGGAGCTTGGCCGGTGAGGAAGCGCTCGGGAAAGGCGGTGATGAAAATCACCGGGACCTCCTGTAATCCGAGGATCTCATTAACTGCGTCCAGCCCCGAGCTGCCGTCCGCAAGCTGAATGTCGGCGAGAATAAGTCCCGGCCGGCGCTTGAGCGCCGCGCGTACCGCCTCCGCATGAGTCCGTGCGATCGTCGTGACGTCGTGCCCCAACTGTTCGACAAGCGTTTGGACGTCGAGGGCGATGAGAGGCTCATCCTCGATAATCAACACCGTCGTACGGATTTGTTCGGAAATCTCGCGTCCGGCGCGGTCGATAAGGTCAACAGCCTCGGCTTCCGAGCAATCAAGCGTTTGGGCGATCTCCTTCGGACTGAAGGACTCGACCGCGTTCAGAAGGAAAGCGATCCGTGGCTCAATCGAGATGGCGGCGAGATTTCTGTTTGCCGAGGCTTCATCGCCGAAGGTCGGATCGTCGACCTGATTGTTGGCAGGCACGTTGCGCCAGTTGCGCAGGAATAACTTGTAGAGCGCGATTTTTGGATCGAGTTCAGCATCGAGACAATCAGGATCCGCCAGAATTTCCTCAAGCGTGGCAGCAACATAGGCGTCGCCGGCCACTTGGGTCCCGCTCAGCGCACGTGCAAACCGGCGCAGGAAGGATATATGCGGCGCAACGGCGTCCGAGATCGACATGTCGTTCCTCCTCGTGATCGGACTTTCAAAATGGCGCTGATTCAGGCCGCGCGCAATCGCGCTCGGACTCCCCTCCCGTAGGGCCGAGCGAATAAGCCATACCGATTTTCGCAAAACTGCTCCCCGTCAAGGCCCCGCGGCGCGATGGATGAGCCGCTTCCAGTTCAGATCAAACCCCCGGCGCCGGTTTTTGTTCCCGGGCCAGGAAAAAAATTCAGTCGCCCACCTGGGCCTACGACCCCCCGGCGGACCGCCTTCAACGTCACATTAAATCGGCAAGACTGCGACGCCTTTGCGGACTTAAAGGACTGGCTGCCGCGGGCTGGGCCGAGGTCAAATGACTCCGACCAACGCCAGGATGAGTAGGATGATGAGAATCGTGCCCAGGCCGCCGGCCGGATAATAGCCCCAGCCGGCGCTATACGGCCAAGTGGGAAGCGCCCCGAGGAGAAGAATGACCACAATGATCAGAACGATAAGGCGCATTCCTCGAGCCCCCTTTGAGACTTCCGCGATGAACGCGGAACTCGGCTCGAGGTTCCAGTCTGGCGGAAATTTCCCCGAATGCTGGCGTGAAGGGATTTTTCATCGGCTGGCGGCGTTTGCTGTGCGGCTAACGCCGGTTCTTTTGGCTTGAGATTAATTCCAGGGCGGCTATCCGGATTCGTTGATACGAGAACCGCTATTAGAACGGCGCAGCCGAAGTATTCGGGGCAAGTATGCGCTGACATTCCGGCGGCCCAGTCCGCTGGCCTCGATCGCCTCGGCGCGGGGCGGAGGCGCCTTCTCTCCTCTCAGATCGGCGATGAGCGTTTCGATTTCAAGCTGAATGTCAGGCGGCAATCGCCGCAATCCGCGCGAATGGAACATGCTGGATCCCTTTGTTCCAGCTGAGAGTGCGTCAGATCGCGCTCCGAGACAGTGACGCGGATCACAGTTCAGGCCGAACGGCTGTGGCCGTATAGTGCAACGGGCTTATGTTCTGCCTGGGACTTTGCCCGGACCTAGAGCGGGTGTCCGTTCGTTGTTCGGCAGGTTTCGCCGAGGTTCAGGAAAAGGACACGATCGGTGGGGCAAATAAACTCTCGATCTTCTGACCTCTCGCATCGGCGCCGAAACAATGATAGCATTGCGTTTACCCTGAGGCGTGATTCGAACTCTGGGTCTCCGCGTCGTGAGCGTATTATAATTGAGCGACGCCCATGCGTAACTTCTTTGGCCTTGTTATGGGCCCATCGGGTACTCACGGGAGGGTCGCGATGAGAACCGGAACCGTTAAATGGTTCAACATGCGGAAGGGCTACGGCTATATCACACCGATTGACGGCGGATTTGACGTGTATGTCCAAATCGACGCCGTCGAGCGCGCCGGATTGGCCGCCCTGAGGGAGGGGCAAAAGATCAATTTTGAGATTGTCGTCGATCAGCGCACCGGCGAGTCTTTCGCCGCGACCCTTGAGCCGTTGGCTGGCGAGGCGGAAAAGACAGGCGACATCGAGGGCGAATCGGGCGCCCCGCCCAGCGTCTTGTCGTTTGCACGGCTATTGACGAGAAAAATCGCGCCCCATCTTGGCAGGATATAGAGCGCGCGGCTTGGTCGTGACGCGGCGCTGGGTCAGCGCAGCGCAGCGCGACCCGGGCTGACGATTAGCGCTCGAACGCTTGAGTGAGCGCCGCGCAGCCGCGGATCGTCAGTCTTCCCCCGTCGCCGGATAGCGCTACGAATGGCGAGCAGCCGGAAATGCGGCTAAGGAAGGCGTGGCGGCGGCGGATGCGAGAGGCCTAGCGGCATGAAGACAGTGGTTGTTGCAGTCGCGACTGTTGTCGGACTGGCCTTCATCGGTTTGGCGGCGCTTTACTGGCTGACCCCCGCCGGCGACCTACCCACCTTTATTCCGGGCTTTGTCGCGGGCTCTACCAAGCCCCACTTCAACCACGGTCTGGGCGCGCTGATCATTGGATTGGCCGCGCTGGTCTTCGCCTGGTTTCGGAGCAGAGCGAGGTAGGCGCACGCCTCCGCATTTATGCGGATTGGCGGCGCGCCGCCGTAACGGCATCCTGTCAAAAGTCGCGCGGGTGGGATTGACCTTCGGTGCTGATCGCGACCCTTGCCCCGTGCCCGTCGAACTCCTCCGGGCGCGGGGCATTCTTTGCCTGCGGCGGGTTCGTTTCCGCGAGCCGGCCCGCGGCGATCCTGGGCTGGCCCTCAATCGGAGGAGCCGTTGATGTGCTATCGGTTCGAGGCTGATCTCCTGGACGAGCTCGAGCCCTTCACGGACGCGTATTTCGGCTTCCTCAAGGAGACTGCCGTCACAATAGGGCGGGTCGCCCGGCAGGTCGCGCCGATCGTGACGGCGATTCCAATTCCGCAAGCTGAAATTATCGGCGACGCTGCGGACCTGATCGGCAATGTGTGGGCGGACATGATAGACGCTCTCGCTAACGAATGGCGCGCGGGACTTGACGACGGGGCGCGCTGAGCGCGTCGGCTTCGCCGTCATGAAGCGGCCGGCGACCGGCGGCGCGCCGGACCGCGGAACGCGACCGATCAGACTGTCCGAAAACAAAGCTTCAGGCGACGGGCATCGGCCTCGTTCGCGGATGGCGCGCAGCCGGGGGTTGCGGCTATGGAACGTTCTGGTGGCGGCAGGCGTGCGGGGGCTAGTGAGATGAAGACAGTCGTTATTTCGGGCGCAATTCTTGTTGGGCTTTTTTTCATCGGTCTGGCCGCCCTTTATTGGCTAACCCCCGCCGGCAACCTCCCCGCCTTTGTGCCCGGCTATGAAGCGGGGTCCACTAAGCCGCACCTCACCCACGGTCTTGGCATGCTGATCATTGGACTGATCGCGCTTGCCCTCGCGTGGTTCCGCAGCTGGGGCGACTAGGCCCAGGCCTATGGGCGTCGCGTTGCGCTTCCACGGTCGCGAGCGACTCCAAAGCCGACGCATCTCGGGGCCCCGAGCACCCTGGAGCGGGCCGGCTTCGTCGTGATGAAGCGCCCAGCGATCGGCGATGGCGCAGCGCTCGCCCGATGGTTCGAGCCGCGAAGGAACCATTCTCACGCCGGCGCGTTGAGGCGCCGAGCAGGAGACACTGAAAATGAACAAGGACAGCTTTGAAGGCGGGATTCGCTCGACGATTGGTCAAGGCGAAAAGATGTTTGGTCAGGCGACAGGCGATAAGGGGAGCCAAGCCCAAGGCGCCTTCGACGACATGAAGGGCAAAGCGCAGTCGGCGCTAGGCAGCGCAAAAGATGCAGTCAGCCAAGGTGTTGATGCCGTGTCCGCACTGGACTATTCCGGATTGCGCAACGAAATCGCCAAGCTGACCCGAACCGTGTCCGATCTCGCACAAAGACAGGCTTCGGCTGGTCGCGATCAGATCGTCAGCGCAATGGGGCCGGCAGGCGACAGCTTGTCTCAGTCGGCCGATGAGGTCGAGTTGCGGATCAAGAGAAATCCTTGGGGCGCGGTTGCGATCGCGGCGCTTGTCGGACTGCTAATCGGAAAGATGAGCTAGCCGAGCGCTTTAGCAGGGAACCGTCTCGGCAATAGTCGGGCGGGGCCAGCGTTTCATAGAGCGCCGAGCGATCGCCGCCGACGTCTCTGTTTTTTTGGTGAGCGCGGTGGGAATCGAACCCACGACCCTCTGATTAAAAG
>CAWANG010000014.1:0-17981 GCA_963783175.1 uncultured Alphaproteobacteria bacterium | reverse complement strand
TCTCTGGCTCGTTCTCACCCGCCACCGTTTCGGCGAACACGTCTTGTTCATCGGCGATTCCAATGACGTGTCGCGCGTGGTTGGCATCGACGTCGATCGTGAGAAGATCAAGATCTTTACGCTGATGGGCTTTCTCGCCGCCTGCGCCGCGATCATCCTAACGCTGGAGAACAAGAACTTCTTCGGCAACCAGGGCCAGGGATATCTATTGACCGCCATCGCGTCGGGCTGATCGGCGGCACATCGATCTTCGGCGGCCGGCCAGGTGGTCGGGACGGTGTTCGGCTGCTTCATCATCGGGATGGTCGAAGCCGGCCTGGTCGCCTCCGGCCTTACCGGCGCCTGGGTGAGAACCGTGCAGGGGCTCATCTTCCTGGCCTCGATCATCTTCTACATGTATGCGGACGAACCGCAGCGCCGGCGGGCGCTCTTCGCCAACCTGCGATCGTTCGGGAGATTTGGCAGTATGCGTACTTCCGAATAGGAACGGGCTCGCCGATGGAGGCGGCCCGAATAACCAAGGGAGAAACGAACATGCGTCTGGCACATTTTCTTCTGACCGGCGTCGCCGCTGTCGGGCTCGCGGTCGCCGCGGCGCCGGCTTCCGCCGATCCCATCGGCAAAGGCCTCGTCATGTACATGCAGATGGGCGGCAACGCCGGCGACGGCGCGACCCTCGCTCGTCAGACCGGGGCGAAAAAGCCGCCGAAGCGCTCGGGGTCGATCTGAAGTCTCAGTTCTCGAAGTGGGAGCCCGAGACCATGATCAACCAGTTCAAGGAAGCCATGGCGGCCAAGCCGAACTGCATCGAGATCATGGGGCACCCGGGCAGCGTCGCGTTCCATCACCTCGTCAAGCAGGCGGTCGATGAGGGGATCGTGGTGACCGACGGCAACTCGCCTTTGACCGACCTTCAGAAGGAATTCGGCCCCAAGGGCTTCGGCTACGCCGGCGTCGACCTCTACGCCGGCGGCGCGCTGACCGCCAACGCCATGATCGCGCAGGGCCTGAAGGCGGGCGACGAGGCGGTGGTGTGGGGCATCTTCAGCCAGGCCGAGCGCGGCCAGTCCGAGAAGGGCCTCGCCGACACGTTGGAGAAGGCGGGCCTCAAAGTCGATCGGCTGGATATCCCGCAGGAGGTCAACAGCGACCCCTCGCTCGGCATTCCGCAATTTGCGGCTTATATCCAGGCCCATCCGAACCTGAAGGCCATCGGCCTGCAGCACGGCAGCGTCACCGGCGTCATGCCCGACGCTCTGAAGAAGGCGGGCAAGAAGCCAGGCGAGATCATCCTCGGCGGCATCGACCTCGCGCCTGCGACCATCGACGGGCTGAAGTCCGGCTATATCAGTGCCACCCTCGACCAGCTCCTCTACCTGCAGGGCTTCATTCCGGTCGTGCAATGCGTGATGACCGCCAAGTACAAGATGCCGGGCCTGTCGCTCAACACCGGCGCGGGCACCGTCACGCCGAAGACGATCGACGCCCTGACCAAGCTCATTGACGCGGGCATCCGCTGAGGCTGACCGGCCCGTTCGCAAAGCATGGCCATGATGATCGCGGACGCCGGCTGGCGTCCGCGACAAGGCGGTCTGGCGCCTTCGATGCGAATGCCACGCGGCGGCGCACGGCGCGTTGACCCTTGAGACCCGGAGCACGTGAGCGCTGATGTTCACCATAGGCGTCGATTTCGGAACAAACTCGGTGCGCGCGCTCGTCGTTCGCTGTTCCGACGGCGCCGAATTCGGCGGCCGCGTGGTCGACTACCCTTCGGGCGCGCAGGGCGTGCTGCTCGATCCGAAGGACGGCCTCCTGGCCCGCCAGCACCCCGCCGATTATCTCAACGGACTCGAGGCGAGCATCAACGGCGCGCTCGCCGAAGCCGGGCGCAAAGTTGATTTCGACCCGTCGAAGGTCGTGGGGATCGGCCTCGACTCGACCGGGTCAAGCCCGATGCCCGTCGACGACCAGAACCGCCCGCTTGCGTTGAGCGACAAGTGGAAAGCCAATCTCAACGCGCAATGCTGGCTGTGGAAGGATCACACCAGCTGGCGCGAGGCGGCAAGGATTACCGAGCTCTCAGCCAAGCTCCGGCCTCAGTACATCGCCAAGATCGGCGGGGTCTACTCTTCCGAATGGTTCTGGGCCAAGATCTGGCATTGCCTGAATGTCGCCCCGGAGACGTTCGACGCCGCTTTCTCCTGGGTCGAGCTCGCCGACTGGGCCCCGTCGGTGCTCGCCGGCATCGCGGATCCGCGGCTGATCAAGCGGGGGGTCTGCGCCGCCGGCCACAAGGCGCTCTATTCCGACGATTGGGGTGGCCTTCCCGACAAGGAATTCCTGGCCGCGCTCGACCCGCGCCTGGCCGAACTTAGGGACCGCCTCTACGAAAAGTCTTACGACGCCAACGAGCCCGCCGGATCGCTCTGCTCCGAGTGGGCGGCGAGACTGGGGCTTGCCGCAGGCATTCCGATCGCGATCGGGGAATTCGATGTTCATTACGGCGCGATCGGCTGCGGCGTGCGCGAGGGCACGCTCGTCAAGGTGATCGGCACTTCGACCTGCGATTGCGCCGTCGTTTCGGCCGAAAACCCTGTCGCCGATATCCCCGGCATCTGCGGCATTGTGAAGGGCGCCATTCTGCCCGGTTTCTTCGGCATCGAAGCCGGGCAGTCGGCCGTCGGTGACATTTTCAAATGGTGGGTCGAAGTTGTGCTGGGCGGCGATGCGGCGCTTCACGCCGAGCTCACCGCCGAGGCCGCGAAGCAACGACCTGGTCAAGCCGGTCTTCTGGCGCTCGACTGGAACAACGGCAATCGGACCATACTCGTCGACCAGCGGCTCACCGGCTTGCTGCTCGGCCAGGACCTTTATACCACGCGGGCCGACATCTATCGCGCCCTGATCGAAGCAACCGCGTTCGGGGCGCGCGCAATCATCGAGCGCATCCAGGAGTACGGCGTGCGTATCGACCAGGTCGTGTGCACAGGCGGCATAGCCGAGAAGAATCCGCTGCTCATGCAAATCTACGCCGACGTCACCGGCTGCGTCATGCAGGTCGCGGGCTCGACCCAGACCTGCGCCCTCGGCTCGGCGGTCGCCGCGGCGGTGCTGGCAGGCGTGCATCCGGACTTTGCCGGCGCGGAGGCGGCGATGACCTCGCTCAAGCCCAAATCCTATCAACCGGCTGCGGAGAATCGCGCGGTCTACAATGAACTCTACGCCCTCTACCGCGATCTGCACGACGCCTTCGGCGGACTGACCAAAACCGCCGATCTGTCCCAGATCATGAAGCGACTGCTGGATATCAAATATGCCCAGCGCGCATGACCTTGGGCTCGCAGGAATTAGCGCCGGGCTTTGCCGGCGAGAGACGCGCCGCGTAAAATCTTCGAAGTCCTAATCAACCGGAACACCGAAGCGACCATGATCAATCTCGCCAATCCTGAAGTCTGGCTCGTTTGCGGCTCTCAGCACCTCTACGGTCCGGGCCCGCTCGAGCAGGTCGCGGCGCATGGGCGGGACATCGCGGGTATATTCGCCGATTCGGCGAAGTTGCCGCTGAGGACCGTCTTCAAGGCCCTGCTGACGACGCCGGACGAGATCGCGAAGCTTTGCCTCGACGCCAATTCCAATTCGAACTGCGCCGGCCTGGTTGTTTGGATGCACACGTTTTCGCCGTCGAAAATGTGGGTGCGCGGGCTCAACACGCTCGAGAAGCCGTTCGTACATCTCCACACCCAGTTCAACCGCGACCTCCCCTGGGACGCGATCGACATGGACTTCATGAATCTGAACCAGTCGGCCCACGGCGACCGGGAGGCGGGCTTCATCCACACTCGCATGCGTCTTCCCCGCAAAGTGGTCGTCGGCCATTGGTCCGATCCGGAGGTGCAGGACCGCATCGGCGCCTGGATGCGCGCGGCGCGCGCCTGGCGCGATTGGCAGGGGGCGAAATTCTGTCGCTTCGGCGACAACATGCGTCAGGTGGCGGTCACCGAAGGCGACAAGGTTGCGGCCGAAATGAAATTCGGCTTCGCGACCAATGGCTACGGCGTGGGCGACCTTGCGGCGGAGGTGAACGCCGTCTCCGACGCCAAGGTCAAGGCGTTGGTTGGCGAATACGAGAAAAAGTATGCCGTCGCTCCCGAACTGCGCAAGGCGGGCGCGAGGCACGAATCGCTTCTTTATGGCGCGCGGCTCGAACTGGGCCTGCGCGCCTTTCTCGAGCAAGGAGGTTTCAAGGGCTTCACGACGACGTTCGAGGACTTGCACGGGTTGCGCCAGCTTCCGGGCCTCGGACCGCAACGCCTGATGGCCGAAGGCTACGGTTTCGGCGCCGAGGGCGACTGGAAGACCGCGGCTCTGGTGCGCGCCATGAAGGTCATGGGCGAGGGGCTGCCGGGCGGCACCTCGTTCATGGAGGACTACACCTATCATTTGGCGCCGGGCGAACATCAGGTTCTCGGCGCCCACATGCTTGAGATCTGCGAGACCATCGCCGCGGGCAAGCCCAGGCTCGAGATTCACCCGCTTTCAATCGGCGGCAAGGAGGATCCGGTTCGCCTGGTGTTCGACGCGCCGGAGGGCCCAGCGCTCAACGCGAGCCTGATCGATCTCGGCCCCCGATTCCGTCTCCTGGTCAACGAAGTGACTACGGTCAAACATCCCGCCCTCCCGAAATTGCCGGTCGCTCGCGCCGTCTGGGAATGCAAGCCCGACTTCAAGACCGCGTGCGCGGCCTGGATACTGGCCGGCGGGGCGCATCACACGGGCTTCAGCTACAGCGTCACCCGGGAGATGCTCGAGGATTTCGCGACCATCGCTGGCATGGAGATGGTCATGATCGGGCCGGAGACCACACTTACGGCCCTGAAGCAGGATCTGCGCAGCAACGATGTGTACTATTACCTCGCGCAGGGATTCCGCGCTTGACCGTCGCGGCGCGCGGTTCATTGCCCGCTATCACCGTGGGACGAGCCCATGTTCAAGGAACTCAAGCGTGAAGCCTATGAAGCCAATGTCGCCTTGCCGCGGCATGGCCTCATCAATCTCACCTTCGGCAATGCGAGCGCGATCGATCGGGCGAGGGGCGCATTCGCGATCAAGCCGAGCGGCGTCGACTATTCAGCGCTGACGCCGGAGGACATGGTCGTTGTCGACCTCGAGGGAGGCAGAGTCGAGGGAAAGCTCAATCCGTCGTCGGACACGCCCACTCACCGCAGGCTTTTCCTCGCCTTTCCGGAGATCGGCGGCGTCGTGCACACCCACTCGTCGCACGCGACAGCGTTCGCCCAGGCCGGCCGGCCGATTCCGATCTTCGGCACAACCCACGCGGACTATTTCAACGGCGAGGTGCCCGTCACCCGCAAGATGACGGCGACCGAGATTGCCGCTGACTATGAGTGGGAGACCGGCAAAGTCATCGTCGAGAAAATGCAGGCGTTCGATCCCGCGGATTTTCCGGGCATCCTCGTCAACCGGCACGCGCCATTCACCTGGGGGCCGAGCGTGGCCAAGGCGCTAGAAGCCGCCGTCGCGGTCGAATGCATCGCCCACATGGCGCTCATGTCGCTTCAACTTGCGCCGGACCTCGAACCGATCGAGCCGGAGCTTCTCGACAAGCACTTCAGGCGCAAGCACGGGGCCGGCGCCTATTACGGCCAGAGCGCCGGCCGATAGGCGCCGGATTCGTCCGATCACCCTTGCAGCGAGATCACCATGCCGCTGAGGTCGAGCGAGAACATGAAGCCGATCTGTCGACCACGGAGGCGGAGCACGACGCCATTTGCGTTCGAAAGCTGAGCCGCCGACCGGCCGCCGGCGACCGCGAGGCCAGCGCCGATCGCCGAATAGACGCCGTTGATGTCAGCCGGAGCGTGCAGATGAGAAGCAGTGCCGACCAGATCCGCGCCCGATGCGCCGATCGTCGCGCCGGCGCTGATGCCGCCGATCGACAATGGGTATTGATGGCCTTGGAAGACCAACACCCCGCTTCCGCCCGAGGCGCCGAAAATAAAGCCCGCGCTCAGGATCCTGAGCGAAATCTGCCCGGTCGCGGCTTCAGCCGGCGCCAGCATCGACCCGGTCGCCAAGGCCGCCCCCGAGATGATGAGGCCGCGACGCGTCATATTGTTCATTTTTCTCTCCCCGACCCAGTTTGCAATCGCGCTAGCGTCTCTCGTGTCGCGCCCGCAAACCGCGAACCAATAGACCGCTCACACGCCAGTTGACAAGCCCAGGCCCGAAGCTGCCTTTCCCGGTCAACGGCGAGCGGCCTCCGCCGGCTTGCTCGCATCCAGACGCTGTTTCAGATAGTCTGCGGCCAGAATCGACGCAGGCTGTGTGAAAACGTTGGTTGGGTTAGAATCCTGATGAATTGAGTCGGGGTTCATGATGAAGCGCTTTGTCGAGGGCGAGGACCGAACGCAAGGCGTTTTGCTGCCCGAGTTCGTTGACGACTACGTGGCTGAAGACAATCCGGTGCGGGTGATCGACGTCTTTGTCGACGAACTGGATTTGCGGGCGCTGGGGTTTGAGGGCGTCGTGCCGGAAACGACGGGTCGGCCGGCCTACCATCCCGCCACGATGCTGAAGATCTACGTCTACGGCTACATCAACCAGGTCCAGTCGAGCCGACGTTTGGAGCGCGAAACGGCGCGCAACGTCGAGATGATGTGGCTGACGGGCCGGCTCACGCCGGATTTCAAGACGATCGCGGATTTTCGCAAGGACAACGGCGCGGCGATCCGCTCCGCCTGCCGGCAGTTTGTCGCGCTGTGTCGTGGTCTGAATCTTTTCGCCCAGGCGATCGTCGCGATCGACGGCAGTCGGTTCAAGGCGGTCAATTCCCGCGACCGGTCCTTTTCGCGCGGCTCGATTGAGCGCCGCATGGAGCAGGTCGAGGCGAGCATCGAGCGCTATCTGGCGGCGCTGGAGACGGCGGACCGTCAGGAAGGCGAGGTGGCTGAAGCCACGTCGGCGCGGCTGAAGGACAAGATCGCCTCATTGCGGGAGCAGATGCGCAGGTACAAGGCGCTGGAAGCCGCCGTGCGCGCCGCGCCGGACAAGCAGATTTCGCTGACTGACCCCGACGCGCGATCCATGGCGACGAGCGGCAAGGACACGGGGTTGGTCGGCTACAATGTGCAGGCCGTGGTCGATACGCAGCATCACCTGATCGTTGCGCACGAGGTCACCAATATCGGCAACGATCGCAGCCAGCTCTCCACGATGGCCAAGCAGGCGCAAGAAGCGACGGGCGTGCGCGAACTGACGGCGATCGCCGATCGCGGCTACTTCAAAGGCGAAGAGATTCTGGCCTGCGAGGCGACGGGCGTGACGCCGCTCGTTCCGAAGCCGCTGACCTCAGGCGCCAAGGCGGACGGCCGGTTCGGCAAGCAGGATTTCGTCTACGACACGGGCGAAGACGTCTATCGTTGTCCTGCCGGCGAGAAGCTGACCTGGCGATATTGGAATGTCGAGGCGGGGCGAAAGTTGCATAACTACTGGACGACGAAATGCACCGGCTGCGCGCTGAAATCGAAGTGCACGCCTGCAAAGGAGCGGCGCGTCAAGCGTTGGGAGCACGAAGCCGTGCTCGACGCGATGCAGGAGCGGTTAGACCGGGCGCCCAAGACCATGCGCATCCGACGCCAGACCGCAGAACATCCATTCGGAACCATCAAAGCGTGGATGGGCGCGACCCACTTCAGGCTGCGCATCCTCGAAAAGGTCAGCGCGGAGATGAGCCTTCACGTTCTCGCCTACAATCTGAAGCGGATGATCGCCATCCTCGGGGTGCAGCCGCTCATCCAGGCGATGAGGGCCGCCTGAGCCCCTCTCCGTATGAAAATCTAAACCGCCAGCAAACCCAACCGCGCCTCCTGCGCTCCCCCAATAGGCTCTTGAAATTCGCCTTTTCGCACGGCCTCCGTCGATTCGCGACGTTGAATCGGTTGCGACGACGTTCCGAAAATGGGAGATGGCGGCGCGCGCGCCGGCCAAACCCCCCCGATAACTGGGAGCAGGGCGCGCCCTCGCCCGGGTACGCGAGCTCGGTCAACGGTCCGCCCAAGCGCCACTCGCACTTAGGAAGCTCCTCATGACCCATCCGACCCTGAATGAGCTTACGCAGCGGCTGGCTCGCGGCGAGACGACGAGCCGCGCATTGATTGAAGAAAGTCTGGCGCGGATCGCCGACCCTCAGGGAGAAGGCGGGCGGGCCTTTCTGACCGTCTATGCCGACCGGGCTCGCGCCGAGGCCGATGCGGTCGACGCCGCCCGGGCGAAAGGCGAAGCGCTACCGCGATTCGCCGGCGTTCCGCTGTCGATCAAGGACCTCTTCGATGTCGGCGGCGAGCCGACCCGCGTTGGATCGCGCGTCCTCGCCGTAGCGCCCGCGGCGCAGGCCGACGCCGACACGGTGGCGCTGGTGCGCGGGGCGGGGTTCGTCATCGTCGGCAAGACCAACATGACCGAATTCGCCTATTCCGGGCTCGGCGTGAACCCGCATTACGGGACGCCCTCGAGCCCCTGGGATCGGGCGCGCGCCCATATCCCCGGCGGCTCGACCTCGGGAGGAGCGGTCGCCGTCGCCGACGGCATGACGCCCGCGACGCTTGGCACCGACACCGGCGGGTCGTGCCGCATCCCGGCGGCCTTCTGCGGCATCGTCGGGTTCAAGCCAACTCAAGGCCGGGTGTCGCTCAAGGGCGCCTTCCCGCTCGCCCCGAGCCTGGATTCGGTCGGACCGCTGGCGAATAGCGTGTCTTGCTGCGCGGCGCTCGACAGCATCTTGAGCGGCGGGGCGGGCGAGGTCGAGCCGCCCGCGCCGCTCGCCAGCCTCGTCATCGGCGTGATCGAGGGCTACGTCGACGAGCGCCTCGATCCGGTTGTCGCCGCGGCTTTCGGCGGGGCGCTCGCGCGCCTCGCCGAGGCGGGCGCGAAGCTGACTTCAATCCGCCTGCCGGAACTGGCCGAACTGCCCCAAATCTATCGCAACGGCACGATCGTCGACTACGAAGCCTTCGGCACTCATCGCGCCCGCATCGAGGCGATGGGGGCAGACTATGATCCCTGGGTGCTTGGCCGGCTCGAGGCGGGCAGACGCATGAGCGAGGCTGACTACGCCGGCCTCCTCGCTGACCGGACCCGCGTTCGCGCGGCCGTCGACGCGCAAACCCGAGGCTGCGACCTCCTGGCCCTGCCGACAGTTGCGATGGCGCCGCCCGCGCTTGCCGACCTCGCCGATGTCGCGGCGTCGCGCGCAATCAACGCGCTGATCGTGCGCAATACCGCGATCGCCAATTTTCTCGATCGGCCGGCGATATCGATCCCCTGCCAGGCGGCCGGCGACGCCCCGGCCGGATTCATGGCGATGGGCCAAAGCGGCCACGATCGACGCCTGCTGGCCGCGGCGCAAGGGATGGAGGAAACGGTGCGGGGCCGCTCGTAGATCCCGCGCTGGCCGGGGCGCAGGGATTGAACCGAGATTTCACTTTGCGAAAAGCAGAATCCGTGGTACTTTGGCCCTCTCGCCGAATGACTGCGCCGAAGGCCTGAAGATCAACGGCGGGGAAAGGAGCGTAGAAAGAATTTTTTCGCCCCGGGGGGTCAGCGCAACCCATTGAAAAGGCTCAATTCGGCCAAGGGAATCCAAGGAAATCAAAGCCTTTTTCTTTGACGGGGTGTAAGCTCTCCACTATAGGTAGGACACGTTTTTTGCGGACGATTGTGGCAAGTAAACCCAATATTCGTGTCGAAGCGTTTCGCCCGGGCGAAACGCGATTGACCATTCTTCAGACAGCACTATAAGAATAGATAAGTACAAGATAAGAATATCTTAAGATTAGTGTACTTGCCGCAATTGCGTATCGAACGCCACAATTGAATGTAAAATGTGGCGAGCGCTCCGCTGCGAGGCCTGACTGCGATCGGCGGGCGTCGTGAGAGCCATGCGTTCGCCGGCGCGGCCCGCGCCGCGCTCGCGGCCTGCCATCAGCCCACGCGACCGCCGGCGAGGCCTGCCATGCTCGACGCCGAGGGCCTTAGGGTACAACGTTCATAGTGAACGAAATGACGCGATGTACGCGTTCGCCCGTTGTGAAAATGCGTCTATCAAACTGGATGGTGAAACTATCTGTTCCTATGAATCCCGTTTGGGGACTGTAAAGAAAATGAGTAGGGTCAGATGCAAAACCTATCTTGCCGTGCTTGGCGCGAGCGACAACGTGACGGCCGGTATTGACCCAATCGGCGGGGGGATGAATCTCGGAGATACAAGGCGTGTTCATGTGGGTCGTTAGCGTCCAGGACAGGACTGCGTTTGGGTCATTTGATCCAGTATTGCTATTGTCGCTTTGACACACTTGTTGTGCTGTGGCCAGGGTGGAGCTAAGGTTCAACACCGCCGCAAACAATGAAAACCTGATCACGAAATTATTTTGAAGTTCTGAGCATCGGCTCCGACCAAATGATGTCATGGTTTCTGTTCCTGAAAGGACGCCTCTGAGAGTGCAACGCCTGCGCTGTCGGGGTTGCCGGCGATAACGAGGGTATAGGTCGTATCATATACATCGTGCGACGGCGAATAGTGCGTTTATTGAGGGACCCTGACCGCGATCGGCGGAGGCAATTAGCGGACGCGCCGGCTCGGCTCTCGCCTCGCGCGACGGCCGGCCATGTGCGTCCAAGTGCAGCGAGGCTTTCGGAGGAGAAGCCTCGGACGCTGGGCGAACATTTCCGGCGGCCCTGATATGGGCCGCTTCCGGCGACGCAGCCGATCATCGACGTCTAGCCGCAAAACGGATAAGACGTGCAGGCCTATCCAACCGATACGCCTACCGCGGTGTGACGTCCTAGGTCGCACTGAGCTCAAAGCCAATGCTCTCGCGAAGATTACCTCCAGCAATCTTTTTTTTGGCGCTGGCAAACTCCGCGGATGCCGAGAACGCTCCGCCGAGTTGGCTGCTGGGAAAGTCGGTCGTGCTGCAATACAGCGAGGCGAGGAGTTTCGAACCTGTCGAACCGGGGTCGCGGTCGGGCGCACGGCGACAAGGTAGACTCTCAAACGACCATTTATATCAGCGCTCGCGGGCGAATATTTGCCCAGGCACAGAGAACGGTGGAAGCGGGAGGAGCGAGTCGTTCATTCAACTTGATCAAGAGCCCAGATACAACTAGCGCAAATTCCGACTGGAGATTTGAAGGAGAAACTCTGTTTGGTCTCAGTAAACTCGGGAAGAATCACGATTCTACCGTCAAGCGGATTGCTGTACAATTTCGACAGGACCCCGAGATCTGCAATTGCAATCGTATATGCGCGGCCTCGGGGAACCGAATTCGCCATTGTTGAAGGATGGTATGGCGACTACTATTACCTGCGCCACGACGAGCTAACTTCGTCTACTTGCGAGGTAAAGGCGGCCAACGTCTTCGACGGCGCGCACTAGGTGATCAGAAGATTTCGCACGAGGTTTGCAGCGTCCTGGGCAAGGTGAAATGGGTCATTTCGCCGGTGTCGGCTCTTGGAACATACATGTCCGTGAACCCCGGCTTCAGTGTGAACCGGACGTCGAGCGTACATTGATTGCCCGCGGTGGTGATGGTCATCTTCTGGATGTGCTGCCTGAAGGTGACCGTCTTTTCCAGCCGGTTCGGGCCGGCGACCCGCCAGATCGCGCTGCCTCTGGCCTCGCCCAGATCGGATTCGTGTTGACCGGACGTCCTGAGATTGTTGTTGTTTCGACCGTCCCAGTCCTCGTGGATATGATTCTTCCCAGACAGGGTGACGACGAAACTCTGGGTCCAGATGAGGGGATTGCAATCGCATTCGAGCATGGTGTGGGTCTCGGTAAACGAGCCGCGGATTGTGGTGGCTTTGTCCTGCGCGAGAGATGGCGGCGCGACAAGAAGCGTGGAGAGGCTGTAGAGCAGAGCGAATTGGGTCGACGTCGATGACATCGTCCGGCTCCTCAATCCGGTGCGGGCCGCTCTGGCCGCCAGCAGTTTCAGCCACGCCGGTCGTTGAGCCCGAAGCGACCGCGCAATCCGGCCCGGCCAAGCCAACCTGCCTCATCGCGGGTCGCATGGGAAGTCAGCTCGAAGGGCAAGCTTGCTGGCGGGTCGTGGAGACAGGCGCTTCGGTCGACACACGATTGACCCCCCGAGTCGCGCCCGGTACGCTTGGCCAGCTCCGCTTCGAACGGGGGCGAGTGGTGACGAAACTTGGCGGATGTCGTTTCGCGCTAGGGTGCCTGTGCGCGACGCTGGCGGTCCGAAGCGTCGCGCCGGCGCAGGCGACAGACGGCGCGACCATCCATCTTCGGTACGTCACCGTGGAAGACCGGATCCGTCCTGATCCGGCGAGCTCGATTTCGACCGAACGAACAATCGTCGCGCATCTGTCCGCGGGGGGGAAAGTCTCGGAGGTCTACGCCAGGGGTTCCGGTAGCAACTATCGGGAATTCAACGCGGAAGGGCGTCTCGGCGCCAGCGAATCCAAAGTGCGCTGGCGCGTCATCAACGCCAACACGCTTATGCGGACCAAGGAGCTCGAACAGAGCGTCCAGACCATCATCGTGCACGTCAAAGGCACGACCTGCGAGATGACTTTCACTAACCGGTTCAAGTCCCGTTTCAACGAGGTCAAAAATACGAGAATTGGTGACGGCGCGGTGGCCTTTTACAGCCTCGCAAGAGTGTCGGAGAGTTCTTGCGCCATCGAGTGATCTCCGTTCTCGGCAATTTGTTCGCAGGTCTGCCAGCGGACGGAAACGACGTTCAATGGCCGTCTTTGTCCTTCCGGGCCGTCACTCGCAATACTGCTGGCCGTTGAATACAAAGCAAGCCGCCCTGGGCGCAGGTTGCGAGGCCGCAAAATTCCGGCTCCGCCAGCCCAAATTGCGCCGGGGCGCCGGCGCGGGCCGGTATGACGGCGCGGCGGGCGTCACGATCCACAGGCTGACCGTTCCCGGCTGACGAGCCAACGTCCCGGACGGGGCGGGGCTGAAGCTGACGCGGCAGCCCCCGCCGCGCCGGAGCGAAATCGCCACGTCGGTCGAGCAGCCCGGACAGAGCACGGACGCCGGAACCTGGCAGCTGTATTGACCCGCGGCGGATCGGCTGGCAAAGGTGAGGCTCGATAGCCCGACGACAATCAAGAGCCAGACTGCGGGGCGTCCAGACACGTGCATCACTCGCAATATTGCGCGCCGTTGAAACTGAAGCAATGGCCGCCGGAGGCCGGCCGAACGCGGGTCTGCTCGGCCTCACGGGGCGCGGGCTTCGGCCTGCGCGGCGCCTGCGCTCGTTCTTCGCGCGGCGCCGTTGAGCGGGTTATGACGGGACGCTCGGGCTCGCGCGCCGCGGTGACGCGCGGAGCGGGAAGCGGATAGCAATTGCCGTCGCGGCCGAGACTCTGACCGCGCGGGCATCCGGCGGCGACGCAGCGTCCGTTGACGGCGACTTCGCCGGCTGCGCATTGCAGGGGACAGATCCGTTCGCGGACGCTCTTGAGGCTGTCGAGCAGGACGCTGTCAGGCGCCGAAGGCGTCGCCGAGAGCTTGGCGTAGCGCGCGTATTCCGCGAGGCCCAGCCGGACCTCGGGCGCGTCCCAGTCCTTTTCTCCGCTGTCGTAGCAGCCGATGCGGTGCAGCTCCGCCTCGATCCGCGCGACGAACGTCCGCTGCTCTGCGCCCGACCCGCTCGCCGGCTCCGCCGCAGCTGGGGCCGCCGCCGGGGGCGAGGTTGCGGAAGCGGCCTTGGCGGCTGCGGCCGCGGCTTTCTTGGCGTCGTCAGCCTTTTGGCTCTCCGCATCCGCGACCACCTTCGCATCCTTCGCTTGCTGCTCGAGCTTGGAGATCTGGGCCTTCAGGGCGTCGGCGCGATCGCTTTCCGACTGCAGCTCCTGCTTCTTCTCGTCGTTCGCGACGCGCTCGTTCTCGGCGCGCGCCTGCTCGTCGTCCGCCTGGGCTTTTCGCTCCCGTTCGAGCGCCTCACGCAACAGACGCTCCTTCTCGAGCTGGCTCGCGGTCGCCTGCTCCTTGTCGATTTGCGCGCGCAGATCGGCTTCGCGCTGCTCCTGGGCCTTCTGCAATCTATCGAGCTCCGACTTGTTGCGGGCTTCGGCCGCCGCCTGGTCGGCGGCGCGCTCGGTCAATTCCTGCTCGAGCTTCCGGCGCTCGTCCTCCGCCGCCGCGAGCTTCGCGGCAAGCTCCTGCTCATGCGCGCTTGCCTCGCTTGCCGCGCGCTCGCTTTTCGCCTGTTCCTGCTGCAGGCGCGCCGCCTCCGATTCGCGCTGCTCGAGGTCATGGGTCGCGGCGTCGCGATCGGCCTTCTCGCGCGCCTCCCGTTCGAGCAGGTCCATGAGCGCGCGCGCGTCGGGAGCGTAAAAACTGTTGGGATAGCGGCTGAGGAATTCCTTCAGCGTCGCATAGTCGGCGCGGGTACGGATGCGCGCCCAGATCGTTTGGTCGGTCTCGGACTGGTTCAAGTAATATTCGGGAACCATCGAGATCGACAGTTCCGGCGACTGGCGCCCACTCGTCGCGGCGTAGACGTCGGCGCCGATGCGCCGGAACATCGAGCCGACCTCGAGCCCGGGCTCCTGGATCTCCTTGAGGAACGCGGCCGAGAACGGGCTGTTGCGGCCGACCCCGTCCTGCGCCACGTCGTCGACCTGCGTCGCATAGACGACTATCATCCCTTGCGCCCTCTCCACCGGCGCGAACCCCCGAGCAATCGGCACGTCGCGGGTGGAGAGGGTGATCGAGCGAACGAACCGCTCCGCCAGCGGATTGTCGCGGCACGCGTCGAGAACCATGATCTTAATGCCTGGAGAAAGCTGCATCGTCGACTTCACATCGTCGAAGCTGACCATCTCGTAGCGAAGGCTGACCTCGTCCTCGAGCTCCGCGTCGACCGGCATGAGGTAGTTCCTGCCCCCATACTGCATGCCGTGGCCGGCGTAGTAGAAAAGCACGGCGTCAGCCCCTCTTCCTTCGCGCGCGAATTGGGCGACCGCCTCGTCCATCTGCCGCTTTTCGATGTCGATTTTCAGCGTCACCTCGAATCCGATCGCCTTCAGCGCCTCGGCGACGTCTGCGGCATCATTCGGCGGATTGGAGAGGGCCGGAGTATTCTTATAGGCGCCGTTGCCAATGACCAGCGCCACGCGCTTGTCGGCTAGGCAAGGCGCCGCCAGACTGAAAAACGAAAGGGCGGCCAGGCAAAAGACCAGCAACGAACTGTGTTGCGTCTTCATGCGGCGATCCCTTGAAGACTACGTTGCGCCCGAACCACGCCATTTAGGGGCAGAAAATGCTATTCTAGGCCGATATTTCTGTCCAGCCTTCGTTCCAAAGGAGGGGAGCGACGATGCAGCCGAGGGGCGGTCGCCCACGAGATCCGGCGCCTCAGCAGTCGCTCCTCTTAGGGCCTACGGTCCCTCGGCCGAAGCGAAGCGGGCTGTGACCATGCATTGAGGCGGTCTCGATCGGCCCCCATCGGTCAGCGAGGGCAAACAGTTCATCGAGGTTCTGGATTTCGAGATCCGTGACGCCCAGCTGAAGCTGCAATACCTTTCAACGAGATGCCTCGCGCCGATTCATCCCCCGACCGCTCGCGCCAGCGCATTGAGCCGGCGGTCCCTCGTTCTCGGTGAGGGCTTGTTTTTCGAGCGCGGCGATGCGCCGCTCCTGTGTGTCGTTTTTCGCCGCGAGGGCGGCGAGCATGGTTTCGACGTTGGCCTGCCATCGGCCGTACGGGGAGGCGGCGAATTGGTCTGGCGGAAGCGGGTACCCGGGGCCGCAATCAACAAGGCCCGGGCCAGCCCGTCCCCCGATCGCGGGCGTCGAGCCCCCAGACATGGTTCCCGAGGACGCGGCCCTTGTCGGCGTCGCGGGCACAGGGACACGGCCAGCGTCGCTGGGAAGCCCCCGATCGCGGCGTCCTCGCGGAGTCCTGGGCGGGCGGGAGAGCGGGCCTCTGAGCGATCGTCGGCGCATCCTTGGGGGCGGTTGGCGAAGTTCCGGCTTTGAGGCGGGCGCGGCGCGCCCGCTGATACAAGCGCATTTCGTCGCGGGTGCGAGACATCGATTCGAGGACCTGGTCAACCGAGTTACAAGGGAATTGTAACACCGATTTCTGAGGATTTCCTGCGCGTTTTGGGCCGTTTTCGGGAACGCGGGCGGGCGCTTGGTCGGGCGGCGCGCTTCTCGGAACGTCCACATGTAACCGGCAAAGTCGCCGAGCTATTCGCTTTCGTCGACCCAAGTCGGGTCCGCGCCTTTCAGACCCCGTCATCGCTTTGCCTTCGGGTTTGCCTGCGCCAGCCACGCGCCTTCGCCAGCTGACGGCGCGGATTGCGGGGCACCCCGCCATCGCTTCCGTGCGGGATTTATGCGCTGCTTTGGCCTAGCGGGGCTTGACGGCCGCCCCTCGGGCCGATATGTACGCTTGGTACCTCTATGTACCGGGAGTACAGAGATGGAGCCCTATCTTTGAACAGCCAATACAAGACGGGTGTGCCGGAGATTTTGGCCGAGGCGTTGGAGGCCGAGGCCGATCCTGAGGGCTGGACGTGGCGAGAGGCCTACAAGCTCGTACTGTGGCTCGGATTGGTCGCGATTGAGGACAAGGGCGGCCTACGAGCGGCCGAGGCGGCGCTTGGCGGATCGCTGGAAGCTGTTAGCAGCGCGAAAACCCGGTCAATCAAAGTTCCGCGGGAGGCTCGCGACTTGGTCGAAATGGCGGAGCGGGAAGGAATTGAGTGGCAGCGCGCGCAACATCTCGCGTTGGCGGCCGGCCTCAAGACAATTGAAGCACGCGGGGGCTTCAACGAGACCAAGCGGCAAATCGAGGCGCTAAAGCGCAGCGTCGTCACGCATGCCTTTGGACGGCCGGGTTAGGGAGCAAAAACGAAAAAGGCTCGATCGTCGCCAAACGATCGAGCCTTGGGTTTCGGACGGCGATTACCAGTCGCCGAGAAAGTAGAACGCAAGTGATCGATATCAAGAACTGCAACGGCGTGCAACCAATTCCCGCCGCACCGGTCGCAAAATCCCAAGAAAATATTTGTCGCGGCACGTCGCTGTCGCCGGCATCATCGAAAGAGCCTGCGGGAACGGAGCAAATGCCTTGCGCGATCAGGCCCGGCGGGGCGGCCAATGGCTAAGCGCGCGCCCAATTACCGCTTGGCGGGGCTCGAGCCCTAGGCGGAAAATCGCGGCGCTGGCGCGATACGCGGACCGGTGAAATCCTATCCTATAATGCGGGGCGCCGGCGCATTCAGGCGCTAGCTCGGGCCATCGCGGCCGCGTCACCCAATTCGAGCGGGCGCTGGCGCGAACCAGAAACGTCGAGCAGGCCCGCCGTGATGCGGGTCTCAGCAAACGCGGGCTTGACGTCTATTGCAAGAGCTTCGTCGCATCGGGGCGCGAAGGCGCAAGCCCCTGGATTAAGACAAAGGGCCGCTGGCGGTTCGATGAAGCGCGTTTCCGCCGCGTCCACACGTTCATCGATATTCAGGGGCAGGTGCGGCATGTCGCCTTCGGCGGGCGCGATCTCATCGCCATGCAGGATTATCGTGCGGCGTGGTCGCCGGACGGCGGACTTGGAAGCCGCGGGGGTAGTCAGGCGGAATTGGACGCCTGGCTCAAGGCGCATCCGCGCGGCGTCGTCGACGACGAGGGCGCGACCTATTTCCCGAAACGGACTTGAAGACGATCCACGCCCAGATCAAGCGGATGCCCGCGCGCGAGCGCAAGAGTTTCGCCGCCGATGTTCGCTATGTGATTGAGGCAGCTTGATGCTGGCCGAATGCAAGACTTGCGGCGAGCTTCATCCTTCGGCGCTCATGGCTCGCGGGGACGCGTTTGTGTGCGGCAACTGCGACGCGACCGCGCGCGGGCGTCCGACAGCGCTGCCCCCGTTGCGGCCGCATCGCTCCCTTTGAGCGCCATCATGTTCATGGGCGGCGC
>CAWANG010000013.1:0-19347 GCA_963783175.1 uncultured Alphaproteobacteria bacterium | reverse complement strand
AGGTGGATTACATCCTCGTCACCGCTGCCGATCGTTTCGATGCGATCAAATCCGGAAAAGCGGACCTCCTGTGCGAGCCGACCTCGGCCACCCTGTCGCGTCGAGAACAGGTCGACTTTTCGATCGCCACGTTCATCGACGGAGCGAGCCTTCTGGTGAACGGCGAAGGCCCGAGCGAGTTTGGCGCTCTGGCGGGCAAGAAGATCGGGGTGCTGGCCGGGACGACGACCGAGCAGAGCTTGCGCGACACCCTCGCCAGCGCCAAAGTCGATGCCGAAGTCGTCCCGGCCGAAACTCACGAGGAGGGCCTCGCGATGCTCGATCAGGGGACGATTGTCGCTTATTTCGCTGATCGGGCCATCCTCGCCTATCTCGCGTCGAAGAGCAGCGCGCCAGGCAAGCTGCGTCTCGCCAACAACTATTTCTCGCTGGAGCCGTATGCTCTGGCGCTGGCGCGCGGCGACAGCGATTTCCGCCTCGCGGTCGATCGGGCGCTGAGCCGGATTTACCGCTCCGGCGAAATCGGCGCCATTTTCGCGCATAGCTTCGGAAGCCAGATACAGCCCAGCGACACGCTGCAGACCCTTTATTTGATTTCGGCCCTGCCCGAATGAAGCTTCGACGCTTGACGGCTGGCGGATGTTCCGCGGCGGAGCCCGGCGCGCCGCCGCAGACCTGGGGTCGAGAGGAACCCAAGTGACCGAGGCCAAGCCCGAGATCGCCAAGATGCCGTTCGAAGCGGCGCTCGCAGAACTCGAAGCGATCGTCGATCAACTCGAAAAAGGCGCTGTGGCGCTGGACGAATTGATCAGGCTCTACGAGCGGGGCGAAGCGCTGAAGCGGCGCTGCGACGAACTGCTCAAGAACGCCGAAATGCGCATCGAGAAGATCACCCTTTCGGCCGACGGCGCGATCAAGGGAGTCGCCCCGCTCGACGACGACTGAGCGCGGCTTGCAAGCGTTAAGAATTAATCCAGCGACGGCGGAGAAGCGGGGGCCGCGCCGCTTCCGTTGCGTCAATTGCTGGTCGTAATTCGCCGACGGGAGAATGATCTGCGGCGAATTATGACAAAGCGCTGAATGCCGCCGTTCCGAAACGCTCTGTTAACCATTTTCCGCTCAACTCGTGAACATTCATTAATCCCCACAGGGGCGAAACTCGAAAGGCTGAGGGCGGAAGTCATGAGGACCATAGCGTTTGTGACTTAAAAAGGCGGCTCGGGGAAAAGCACGATTGCGTCGTCGCTCGCCGTGGCGGCGCACGAAATGAAGGAGAAAGTCTGCGTCATCGACATGGATCCGCAAGGCTCGCTCGCGAATTGGGCCAAGACCCGTGGAAGCAGCGATATCGAGGTCATCGCCTCGGGGGCGGCGCGCCTGCCCGCTCTCCTCGCCTCGCTTGAGCGCAAGGGCTTCACCCTCGCGATCCTCGACACCCCGGGCGCTGAAGGCGCGGCGTCTTCAGCCGCGATGCAGGTCGCCGACCTCAACATCATCCCTTCGCGCCCGAGCATGTTCGACCTTTGGGCCAGCGCCCGAACGCGCGCAGCGCTGAAGGAGATTGGCGGCGACTTCGTCTTCCTTCTCAATCAATGCCCGCCCGCGCAGCAGACCGCCCGCGTCCAGGACGGCGTCGAGACGCTTGAAGAAATGGGAGGGCTCATTTCGCCGCTGATCCTGACGCGGGTCGACTACCAGGAATCCGCTCGTCACGGCTGGGGAGTCACCGAGCTCAACCCATATGGCGCAGCGGCCGAGGAAATGCGCGGCCTTTGGCAGTCCGTCAAGCGCCGCCTGGCGCGCGCCAAGGTCCGGCAACCCGCCCGCAAGGCGGCTTAAGGTTCAAGGCGGGCCGTTTACGGCTCGCTGACCGGCAAAAGCGCGAGCGGCCATCCTCCCTCCCTCGCGCAGATCGGCAGGACGCTTCCGGGCGCCCTGCCTCTTTTTTGATCGCCCCGGTCAGCCGCCGAGCTGGGTGCGGATCGTCTCTCCGCCGCGTTTGATGGTCAGATCCCATAGCCGCGCGCGCTCGGCGCAGGCCTTCTCCAGATCGCGCGTCGTTGCGATCTTCTGCCCGTTGACGGCGACGACGATGTCCCCTTTCTGGACGCCGACTTCAGCCGCGGTCGACCCGCCGCCGACTGAAGCGACGACGACGCCTTCGGCAGCGCCTTCGAGCGACAGCTCCTCGGCGACCGCGGGCGACATGTTCATCACTTCGGCCCCCTGGAAGGGCGATCGGCTTTGGATGGTCAAGGCGTCGCGCGGGGGAATTTCCGGCGCCGCGGCGAGTTTGAGCGGCAGGTTCAGCGTGCGCCCGCTGCGCAGGACCGAGAGCGTAGCTGCGCCGCCCAGAGGCTTGACCGCAAGCCGGAAGCCGACCCCTTCGGCGTCCTCGACGCCTTGCCCGTCGACCGCGGTGACGACGTCGCCCCTCTTGAGACCCGCCTCGAACGCCGGACCCTCACCGGCGACCGTCACCACCAGCGCGCCCGTCGGGCGATCGACGCCGAGATTGTCGGCGATGTCCTTGGTCAGGCTTTGCAGCGTGGCGCCGAGCCAGGGCCGTCTGACGGTCGCACCGCCTTGGCGCGCCGCGGCGATGACGCTCTTGACCATGTTGGCGGGGATGGCGAAGCCGATTCCCATGCTGCCGCCCGAGCGCGAATAGATCGCCGAATTGATACCGACCAGCTTGCCGTCGAGATCGACCAGCGCCCCGCCCGAATTGCCGGGATTGATGGCGGCGTCGGTCTGGATGAAGAAGCCGTAGTCGCTGATCCCGATCTGGGTGCGCGCAAGCGCCGAAACGATGCCCTGGGTGACCGTCTGACCGACGCCGAACGGATTGCCGATGGCGATGACGAAGTCGCCGACTTCGAGCGCATCCGAATCGCCAAGCTCGAGCACCGGGAAATTCGTCCCGCCAGTGAGCCGCAGCACCGCTAGGTCCGTGCGCGGATCGCGCAGCACGATTTGGGCCTCGAACTCGCGCTTGTCGGAAAGCGCGACCTTCACCTCCGTCATGCCTTCGATCACGTGGTAGTTGGTGACGACAAGACCCGAGGGGTCGACGATCACGCCGGAGCCCAGCGATTTCGAGACCCGGGAATCGCCGCCGCCGCCGCCGAAGAATTGGCGGAAAATCGGATCGTCGAACAACGGATTGCGCGGCATGGTCTCAACGCGGGAGGCGTAGACGTTGACCACGGCGGGCGCGACCTTCTTAACCACCGGCGCGAACGAGAGGCGCACCTGCGCCAAGCCTTGCGGCGTGGCCCGCTGGATCGTATCGGCGAATGCAGTTGCGCCGATAAGGGCTAAGACGACGGCAAGCGCCAGACGAATTAAAGGGGACCTCCGAGCATTGTCATGCGGCCGCTGATATAGGCGGCGCGGCGGCAAGCGCCAAGCATCGGCGGCCGCGCCCGCAAGCCAAAGGCGGCCTCGCCATCTGGCGAGGTGGGCAATGGCCTCAATGAGCGACATCTTAGGCGGCAAAGGAGCTCATCATGTCAGATCAATCCGCCGCTTCCCCCCTTTTCGCCTTCTCGACGGCGCTCGCCGATCTTATCCGCGCCGTCGCGCCGAGCCTCGTTTCCGTCCAGTCGAACCGCGCGCGATCGACCGGCTTTTCCTGGCGCCCGGTCTCATCGTGGCGGCCGAGAATGCGCTTCCCGATGAGCACGAGATTTCGATCGTCGCCCACGACGGGGCCTCGAGCCCGGCTGAGATCGTCGGCCGCGATCCGTCGAGCGACGTCGCCATCCTGCGCGTGGCGCGGACCGATCTGGCCAAAGCACCCGCGCTGGCTGATGCGCCGGCGGCCGGAGCGCTGACCATCGTCGCCGGAGCACGCGAGGGCGCGCCAAGCGCGGCGCTTGGGGTCGTCTCGTTCGTCGGTCCGCAGTGGCGCAGCCTGCGCGGCGGCGTCATCGATGCGCGGATCGAACTCGATGCGGCGCTGACGCGCTCGAGCGAAGGCGGCCTCGCGCTCGACGCCGAGGGCCGCGCCTTCGGGATGGCCGTTTTCGGCCCTCGGCGGCGCACGCTGGTCATTCCCATGGCGACGATCGACCGGGTCGCGGACGTGCTGGCGACGAAGGGCAGGATCGCGCGCGGATATCTCGGCCTTGGACTGCAGCCGGTCAAGCTCGACGGCGGCGGGATCGGAGCGATGGCGATCAGCGTCGACGCCAAGGGACCGGGCGCCGCGGCGGGCGTCCGGCAGGGCGACATCATCGTCGGTTGGAACGGCGAGCCGATCCGCGGCGTCCACCACCTCGCGCGAGCGCTCGGACCCGACAGCGTCGGCTCGAGCGTCAGGCTCACCCTGCGGCGAGCGGGCGAGCCGGCCGAGGCGACGCTGACGATTGGCGAGCGGCCGGAGAACTCATGAGCGGCGAACCGCCCGCCCTCATCGTCGCGATCGAGATCGGCGAGCCTGAACTCGCCGATCGGTTGGCGGCGCTCCTGGCCGACGTGCCGGGCTTGAGGCTCGCGGCGCCGGGCGAGCCAGCGGATGCGACCCTCGTGGCCGCGGGCGAGCCGGCGCCGGACGTCGCCTTGACCCCGCGCGAGCTCGACGTGCTGGCGCTGATCGCCGAGGGGGCCTCAAACAAGGCGATCGCCCGGCGACTCAAGATCTCGGTGCACACGGTCAAATTCCACATCGCGTCTCTGCTTGATAAACTGGATGCGCAGGGACGCGCCGAGGCGGTCGCGCAAGGAGCGCGGCTCAGGGCGATCCGGCTTTAGACCGGCTTCGAGCTCAGCTCTTCCAAGCCAATGCCAAATTTAGCCAAATCCAGCAAAGTCTAGCCAAGCCGAGCAAAACATATCCAAGAAAAAAGCTTTGATTTCCTTGGATTTCCTTGTCCGAATCGAGCCTTTTCAACGGCTTACGCTGACCCCCAGGCGCTTTTTCTTTGGCCCCTCCTCGTCCGCCCGAACCGTCTCAATGCCCTGAATGCGCGTCTCCTTCAACGCCGCCGA
This sequence comes from uncultured Alphaproteobacteria bacterium, assembly GCA_963783175.1. Classification (GTDB taxonomy): domain Bacteria; phylum Pseudomonadota; class Alphaproteobacteria; order Rhizobiales; family Beijerinckiaceae; genus Roseiarcus. The sequence goes on along the minus strand of CAWANG010000013.1, from coordinate 14,352 downwards.
TCGGCACTCCGTGTCGAAAAGCCACTCTAACCGGATTTCGGACAATCGGAAAGGAAATGTCGAAAAAAATATCGACCCGGGACAGACAGAGCGATTTTTTGACCGCCTTCGCCTACATGCCCAGAACGGCCAGGCTGACGCCGAATACGGGAATGCCGATGAGGCAAATCCCAAGGCTGAGGCGCAGGTATAATGTCTTCCACCATAGGATACGCGACAACAGCGCCACCCGATGTCTGACCTCGTCCAACTCGACCACCGGATCGTGGGTGAAGGTGAAATGGTGCGGACCGGCGGTCCTCGACAGGTGGAACGAGCTTTTCTCTGACCGGAAGTATCGCGGAAATATCGCCAGGATCAGAAAGAAATAGGCGGCGAGGAAGGGCGCCAGGATCACCCAAAGGGGAACACCCTCCAGGCCGCGTTCGTGTGCGCTCAGGATCGGGACCATCAGCAGCGGCAAGAACAGGAGAGCGATATTAGCCTTGAAATCGCTCGAGCGAATGGCGTCGGTGTAGATGGCGGAGAAATCCCGGAAATATTTGATTTCCCGCTGGATCAGATCGTCGTTCGGCGGCTTGGCGCTGGTGCGCGTCGCGACTGCCTGCTCCTCGACGGTTGAAACCATGATCGGCGCCCGAGACAATTATCCGTTCTGTCGCCCGCGACGGCGGCGTCGCACGATCGGCGGGCAGTGCGGCGAGGAGAGCGACGGCGCCCTCGATAGCGTAGCGCTACGTTCTTCGCCACGACTTCCGTCAGCGCGCAGGCGCTTCCACCGCGAACCTGTGAGACCAGCTGCGGACTGTCAAGATGGGGATTTGGCGCGTCGGCCCAAAAACGCTCTACTTGCGCTGAGCGGCGGCGCCCGAAACGGGAATAATGTAGCCGGTGCACATCCACACGTCTCGACCAAACCCAGAATCCTTGAGAGGAACGGCCCATGCACCTGTCGAACGAAAGTCTCCTCGTCATCATTGTCGTCGGCATTGTCGCCGGATGGCTGGCCGGCAACATCGTGCGGGGCGGCGGCTACGGTCTCATCGGCGACCTTGTGGTCGGCGTTATCGGGGCGTTCATCGGAGATTGGCTGCTGCCGCAATTGCACATCCACCTCGGCACAGGGATGGTCGCCCTCATCGTCAACGCCACGCTAGGCGCGATCGTCTTGCTCATTGTCCTCAGGCTGATCAGTGGGATGGGCGGCGGGGGGTTGCGTAGGCGCTGGTAGTCATCAAAGCATTTGCCGCCAGAGGCGGCTCAGCGGCCACCTCGCAAAACACGCGCCGGAGTTTTGACCCCAGGACGCGATGCATCGATATCGGCCCGCAAACTCCGCCGCGTCCCGCAATTGGCCTGACCCAGATTTGGAGGCGGTCAGGCCTCGTTCGCGGCCTGGACCGGGCCCGAGTCCTTGCCTTTGGCCTCGACGTCGCGATCGACGAATTCGATCACCGCCATGGCGGCGTTGTCGCCGGCCCGGAATCCGGCCTTCATGATCCGCGTGTAGCCGCCGTTGCGATCCTTGTAGCGCGGCCCCAGCACATCGATCAGCTTCTTGACCAGTTCCGCGTCGCGCAGGCGCGAGATCGCGATCCGGCGGGCGTGCAGATCGCCGCGCTTGCCCAGCGTCACGAGCTTTTCGACCACCGGGCGAAGGTCTTTGGCCTTCGGCAGCGTGGTCGTGATCTGCTCGTGCTTGATGAGGGCCTGAGCCATGTTGGCGAACATCGCCTGGCGATGCTCGGCGGTGCGATTGAAGCGCCGCTTGGCGCGTCCGTGATACATGGCGTTCTCCTTCTAGGGTCTTCGGCCGCCGTGCCAAGGAACGGCCGATCTTTATCTTTTCTCCCGTGCCGCGCTCGCGGGGAGAGGGTCGGGGTGAGGGCGCGCCCTCTTCCCCCTCATCCGTCAGCCTTCGGCTGACACCTTCTCCCGCATAGCCCGTCGAAAGACGGGCGTCCTTCCGGACGCCTTTTTGGCGGGAGAAAGGATTTTAGTAGTGCTCCTCGAACCGCTTGGCGAGGTCTTCGATGTTCTCTGGCGGCCAGCCCTGGACCTCCATGCCGAGGTGAAGGCCCATCTGGGCCAGCACTTCCTTGATCTCGTTGAGCGACTTGCGGCCGAAGTTCGGCGTCCGCAGCATCTCGCCCTCGGTCTTCTGGATGAGGTCGCCGATATAGGTGATGTTGTCGTTCTTGAGGCAGTTGGCGGAGCGGACGGAGAGCTCGAGCTCGTCGACCTTCTTCAAGAGCGCCGGATTGAAGGCGAGCTCGGGGATCGCGTGCTGGGCCTCCTCGCGGCGCGGCTCCTCGAAGTTGACGAACACGGCGAGCTGGTCCTGCAGGATGCGGGCGGCGTAGGCGAGCGCGTCCTCGGGCGACATCGCGCCGTTGGTCTCGATCGTCATCGTCAGCTTGTCCTTGTCGAGGTCCTGGCCCTCGCGCGTGTTCTCAACCCGGTAGGACACCTTCTTCACCGGCGAGAACATGCTGTCGATCGGCAAAAGCCCGATCGGCGAGTCCTCGGCGCGGTTGCGGTCGGCGGGCACGTAGCCCTTTCCGGTGGTGACCGTGAATTCGATCCTGAGGTCCGCGCCCTCGTCAAGCGTGCAGATGACGAGGTTTGGGTTGAGGATCTGGATGTCGCCGGTCGTCTGGATGTCGCCGGCGGTGACCGCGCCGGGACCCTTGCGTTTGAGCACCAGGCGCTTGACGCCGTCGCCCTGCATCTTGACCGCGATGTCCTTGACGTTGAGCACGATGTCGACGACATCCTCGCGCACGCCCGGAATTGACGAGAATTCGTGCAGGACGCCGTCGATGTGAATCGAGGTGATCGCCGCGCCCTGAAGCGACGACAGCAGCACCCGGCGCAACGAATTGCCGAGCGTCTGGCCGAAGCCGCGCTCGAGCGGCTCGGCGACGACCGTCGCCACCTTGCGCGAGGCTTCGCTCAGAACGATGTCGAGCTTCTTCGGCTTGATGAGTTCTTGCCAGTTCTTCTGGATCACGGGGTTGGCCTTCTCTTTCGGCGGATGCGAGCAGCGCGCCTTGAAAACGATGGCGCGCTCAAATGGGTCAGACGCGGCGACGCTTGCGCGGGCGGCAACCGTTGTGCGGGATTGGCGTCACGTCGCGAATCGAGGTGACGTTAAAGCCGGCCGCCTGAATCGCCCTGAGCGCCGATTCACGGCCCGATCCCGGGCCGGAAACCTCGACTTCGAGCGTGCGCATGCCGTGCTCAGAAGCTTTGCGAACCGCGTCCTCGGCCGCGATCTGGGCCGCGAACGGGGTCGACTTGCGCGAGCCCTTGAATCCCATGGTGCCGGCGGAGGACCACGAGATCGTATTGCCCTGCGCGTCGGTGATCGTGATCATCGTGTTGTTGAATGTCGAGTTCACGTGGGCGACGCCCGACACGATGTTCTTGCGTTCGCGACGGCGGACGCGGGTCGCTTCTTTTGCCATGAGGTTGTCCTTCGATCGCGCCTCGGTCGAGCGCGGCCCTTCTTGAAAAGCGTTAAAACGAAACGGGGATCACTTCTTCTTGCCGGCGATGGGCTTCGCCTTGCCCTTGCGGGTGCGGGCGTTGGTGTGAGTGCGCTGGCCGCGCACCGGCAACTGCCGGCGATGGCGCAGGCCCCGATACGCCCCCAGGTCCATCAGGCGCTTGATGTTGATCGCGACCTCGCGGCGAAGATCGCCTTCGACCATATAGTCGCGGTCGATCGTTTCGCGGATCTGCATCACTTCCGCGTCCGTCAACTGGGACACCCGCCGCTCCGGGGGGATATGCACCTTCTCAGTGATCTCTTCGGCCTTCTTCGGCCCGATCCCGTGGATATACTGAAGCGCGATGATGACGCGCTTGTTGGTGGGAATATTGACGCCTGCTATGCGAGCCATTCGCCTGAACGCTCCATTTCGGCGGCGTCCGGCGAAATAAGCCGAGCGCCGCGGGATTGCCCGTCTCGACGTCCGGTGGAGGCCGGCCCATGTCGAGAATCCGAGAAAACGCAAAAAATCCCACGCGCTCGGAAAAGGCGCGGGGACCCAGAACGGCTTCAGGATGATGGCGATGTAGAGCGTCGGCGGCGCTTGTCAAGGGAAAAGTAGCGCCTGGCGGGCGCCGGACACGACAATGTCATCGCTGCCGCCCGCGGCGCGGAGTCCCGAGCGTGAGAGCCGGCGGCAGAGCAACGCGGATACGGGGCGCGATATTTCCGCCAAGCGATCCCTCCTTTCCCTCGCAATATCGCCCAAATCCCGCTATAGGCGCCTCCGCTGGAAGGAAATCAGTTGCGAGCGGCCTCGCGCTCGCCCCAAAGGAGTCCCCATGACAACCATCTTTTCCGCGCGTTCGCGGAACGCCGCTCTGGCGTTCGCGCTTGGACTCGGCGCGGCTTTCGCTCTCGCCGGTCCGGCTTCGGCCGATCCGAAGGTGCTGGCGAAGGTCGACGGCGCGCCGATCACCGAGGACGACGTCGCCGACGCGATGGCCGACATCGGCCCCGGCCTGCCGCAGAAGCTCGAGGGAGCAGCGCGGCAAAAATACGTGCTCGACTATCTCATCGACCTCAAGCTCGCGGCCAAGAAGGCCGAGGCCGACAAGCTGACCTCGACCCCGGAGTTCGAACGCAAGCTCGCCTATTATCGCGACAAGCTGGCGATGGAGCAATTGCTCGGCTCTGTCGCCAAGGCGGCGACGACCGAGGAGGCGGAGCGGAAGGCCTATGACGAGGCCGCCAAGGCCGAGCCGCCGCAGCAGGAGATTCACGCCCGCCACATCCTGCTGCCGACCGAGGAGGAGGCGAAGGCCGCGCTCGCCCGGGTCAAGGCCGGCGAGGACTTCGCCAAGGTGGCGACCGAGCTCTCCAAGGACCCGTCCGGCGACGGCGGCGACCTCGGCTGGTTCACCAAGGACCGCATGGTGCCGGAATTCTCCGAGGCCGCCTTCAAGCTGAAGGAGGGCGAGATTTCCGAGCCGGTCAAGACGCAGTTCGGCTGGCACATCATCAAGATCGAAGGCATCCGGACCAAGAGCTTCCCGCCCTTCGAGCAGATCAAGGACCAGGCGGCGCGCTATGTCGCCCAGAAGGCGGAGAGCGACGCGATCTCGCAGCTCCACAGCGCCGCCAAGATCGAGCTGTTCGACGCCGACGGCAAGCCGCTGCCGCCCGAGGCCCAGGCGGCCGATCCGGGCAAGGACGCCCCCGCGGCAGTCCCCGCCCCCGCCGACAAGCCCAAGACGCCCTGACGCGGGGGGTTGGCCTTTCCCGAGAGCGGGCTCGCCGCCCGCTCTGGTTCTTGCTTTCGGAAACGTCCATGGCCGCTCCCGCTCCGCTCTCGCCGCTGGCGCCGAAGACCTATCCCGCCCTGCCCCCGGTCGCCGGCGCCCGCTTTGCGACCATCGCTGCGGGCGTTCGCTATGCCGGGCGGACCGACGTCATGATGGCGCTCTTCGACCGGCCGGCGGCGGTCGCGGGCGTGTTCACCCGCTCCAAATGCCCCTCGGCGCCGGTCGACTGGTGCCGCGCCCATCTGAGCCAGGGGCGGGCGCGCGCGCTCATCGTCAATTCCGGCAACGCCAACGCCTTCACCGGAGGCGTCGGCGCGGCCGCAGTCGCCCATGTCGCGGAGGCCGCCGCCAAGGCGATCGGCGCGACGCCTGACGAAATCTTCATGGCTTCGACGGGCGTCATCGGCGAGCCGCTCGATGGAACGCGGATCGCGCGCGTCATCGGCGCGCTGGTCGCGGACGCCAGCGCCGATGCGCTGCTCGGCGCCGCCAAGGCGATCATGACCACCGACACCTATCCGAAGATCGCGACCGCGCGCGTCAAGCTCGGCGACGCCGAGGTGGTCATCAACGGCATCGCCAAGGGGGCGGGCATGATCGCGCCCGACATGGCGACCATGCTGGCTTACGTCTTCACCGACGCAGCCGTGGCGCCGGGCGCGCTTCAGGCCATGCTGTCGAAATCGGTCGAGCGCTCGTTCAACGCGATTACCGTCGATAGCGACACCTCGACTTCGGACACGCTGATGATCTTCGCCACCGGCGAGGCTCGAGGCGCCGAGATGATCGAGGACGCCGCCGATCCGCGCGCCGCCGCCTTCAGGCGCGCGCTCGACAAGCTCCTGCGCAATCTTGCGCAACAGGTGGTGCGCGACGGCGAAGGGGCGCGCAAGTTCATCACCGTCAATGTCGAGGGCGCGGCGAGCCGCAAGGCGGCCAGGCGCATTGCGTTCTCGATCGCCAATTCGCCGCTCGTCAAGACCGCCTGCGCCGGCGAAGACGCCAATTGGGGGCGGGTCGTCATGGCGGTCGGCAAGGCGGGCGAGAAGGCCGAGCGCGACAGGCTCGACATCTTCTTCGGCAAGATCCGCGTCGCCCATGAAGGCATGCGCGACCCGAGCTACGACGAAGCGGCGGCGTCGGCCTATATGAAGCGCGATGCGATCGAGATCACCGCCGACCTTCACCTGGGACGCGGGCGCGCGACGGTGTGGACCTGCGACCTGACGAAGGAATACGTCGCGATCAACGGCGACTATCGCTCGTGAGGAGCTCGTGCTCGTCGTCGCGGCGGCGCTGATCGACGCGGACGGCCGGGTGCTGCTGGCGCAACGGCCGAAGGGCAAGCCGCTTGAGGGCCTGTGGGAATTCCCGGGCGGCAAGATGGACGTGGGCGAACGGCCGGAGGAGGCGCTGATCCGCGAGCTCGGCGAGGAGCTCGGGATCATTGTCAAGGCGGCCTGCCTCGCGCCGCTCACCTTCGCCAGCCACACCTACGACGACTTCCACCTCCTGATGCCGCTCTATGTCTGCCGCAGATGGGAGGGTTTCGTTCAGCCGCTCGACGGACAGGCGCTGAAGTGGGTTCGGCCGAAGGACCTGCGCAGCTACCCGATGCCGCCGGCGGACGCGCCGCTGATCCCGCATCTCGAGGACCTGCTGGGATGAGGCGTGAGAGCCGCGCCGCTCAGGGCTGCGCCGTCCAGGTTTTGTAGTCCTGATCCGAAATGCTCGGCAGCTTCTTGATGAAAGCGACGATCGACCAGATGTCCTGATCGGACGCCCCGGCCAGGCCGAAGCTCGGCATGCCGGTGAATTTGATGCCGTTCTTGATCGCCCAGAACAGCTGAGGGGCGGTCCGCGCTTTCGCCATCACCTTGAGATCGGCGGGCACCGGCTTCAGCCCTTCGGACCACTTGGCCCAATTGGCGTCCGGCGGTCCGCCGTGACAATTGACGCAGCCGATGGTCGAATAGACCTTCGCGCCGGCCTTGACGGTTTCGGGATCGTCGAGATTGGCGGGCGGAGTGTCGGTCGCGTGACCCGCGACCGAGGCCCCGCGGACGCTCGCCAGCGCCCAGTCGACGATCGCCGGATTGTCCTCGTTCTCGGCAACGCTATAGAAGCCGCCGAACAAATAGATCGCCGCGGCAATGGCGCCCAAGATCGCAAGCGCGCCGATGAAGGCGAGAAACCGCATGGTGCCGTCTCCTATCCCTGGCAATCGGCGTCGCGAACGGGATCGCCGCCGCCCTGACGCTCGCGCGGTTGCGCCGGCAATCGCGCTCCCAGAGCATCCGCCGGGCCGAGGCCGGGGGTCAAGCCCCGAACGCGGCGCGGACGAGTCGCAGGCCGTTCCGCAACCGCACCTTAAGCCCTCGCCCTCATACTGCCCAGATGACACCGCTCTCAGAATCTAAAGCTCGCGCCTCTCTCCCCGCCGCGCCCGACCTTGCCGTGGTCGCGGACGCCTGGCTCGTCCATCTCGCCGGCGAGCGGCGATTGTCGGAGCGTACGATCGAGGCTTACGCCCGCGACTCGAGGCAGTTTCTCGCCTTTCTTGGCGAGCGATTCGGCGCCCCGCCGGAATCCCCGATTTCACCGATTGCGCCCCCGGCGACCTTCGCGCCTTTCTCGCCCGCCGGCGGGCGGAGGGCGTCGACGGCCGATCGCTCCAGCGCGCACTCTCGGCCTTGAGGTCGCTCGCCCGCCACATCGCGCGCGAAAGCGGGCGGACGGCTGCAGCGCTTGGCGCCCTTCGCGCTCCGAAGGCCGCGCGCCGCCTACCCCGTCCGTTGAGCGCGCCCGACGCCCGGGCCGTGACGACAACCGCGCCGCGCGAAGGCGAGGCGCGCGAACCCTGGGTGCTGGCGCGCGACGCCGCCGTGCTGGCGCTCCTCTACGGGGCGGGATTGCGCATTTCCGAGGCGCTGTCGATCCGCCGCGCCGACGCACCGGTCGGCGCGCTGGACGCAATCACGGTCGTCGGAAAAGGTAAGAAGTCGCGCTCGGCGCCGATCATCGCGCCTGTGCGCAAGGCGGTCGAGGACTACCTCGCGCTCTGCCCCTACCAGCTCGAACCCGACGGGCCGCTGTTCGTCGGCGCGAAGGGCGGGCGATTGTCGCCGCGGATCGTGCAACTGGCGATGGCGCGCATGCGCGGCGCGCTTGGCCTGCCCGACAGCGCGACGCCGCATGCGCTGCGTCATTCGTTCGCCACCCACCTGCTCGCGCGCGGGGGCGATTTGCGGACGATCCAGGACCTGCTCGGCCACGCTTCGCTGTCGACGACGCAGGTCTATACCGGAGTTGACAGCGCCCGGCTTCTCGCCGCCTATCGCGCCGCCCATCCGCGGGCGTAAACGCAGATCCTCCTATCGACGACCTCCGGCGCCGGGCGCTAAGACAGCGGCGCCATCAGGAGGAGCAAAGGTCATGACCGGCAAACGCATCGTCTTCACCGGGGGAACGGGCAAGGCAGGCCGTCACGCCGTCCCCCACCTCGTCGCCCACGGCTATACCGTCCTCAACGTCGATCTGAAGCCGCTCGACTTTCCCGGCGTGCCGACGCTGATCGCCGACCTGACCGACAGCGGGCAGGCGTTCAATGCGCTAACCACCCACCCGACATTTGCCGGATTCGAGCCCGGCCATCCGCCGCTCCCGCCCGATGCAGTGGTCCATTTCGCCGCCATTCCCCGCGTCTTGATCGAGCCGGACAATGTGACTTTCGCCACGAACGTGATCAGCACCTACAATGTGATCGAGGCGGCGATGAAGCTTGGCGTGCGCAAGGTCGTGATCGCTTCGAGCGAGACCACTTACGGCGTCTGCTTCGCCGAGGGCGACAAGGACTTCCATTCGTTTCCGCTCGAGGAGGACTACGACGTCGACCCGATGAACTCGTACGGCCTCTCCAAGGTCTGCAACGAAAGGACCGCGCGCGCATTCGCCATGCGCTACAAGGCCGACATTTACGCGCTAAGGATCGGCAATGTGATCGAGCCGCACGAATACGGGCAATTCAAGCGCTTCGCCGCCGACCCGCCGCTGCGCAAGCGCAACGCCTGGAGCTATATCGACGCGCGCGACCTCGGCGAGATCGTGCGGCTGTGCCTGGAGAAGGACGGGCTCGGCTTCCAGGTCTTCAACGCCGTCAACGACGCGATTACGCTCAATATGCCGACCCGCGAGGCGATGGCGAAGCTCTGTCCGACGACGCCGATGACCCGCGATATGGGCGAGTTCGAGGCCCCGCTGTCGAACCGGAAGGCGCGCGAGGTTCTGGGGTTCAGGCAGGCGCACGACTGGCGCCGGTACGTGAGCAGCTGAGTGACCGGCTCGCTTGGGCCGCGTGCCACGCCTTGCCGCGCGGCTCGCTCCGGCCAACGCCAGAAAACAGTATGGGCCCCGACGCCCTTGGCGTAACGGGGCCCTGTTTCGCTGCTCGCGAAACGTCTGGGATGTTGCAGATGATATCTCAGCGGAGAAAACGCTTGGCCTTCGCGTCCGCCGCCAAGCATGTTTGATTAGCGTTTTATGAGAACGCTTTTCCACTCTGGCATGTCGAGCGGCGACAGCGCTTCGACCCCGGCTGCGCCAGGGTCATTCCCTTTGGTCCGGCGGAGTCATGGGTACCCCGTCTTTCTGCCGCGCCTTGAGATCGGCCGGCGGTTGCGTCGCCTTCGCATTGCCTGTTCATGACGACGCAGTGACATTCTCTCCCGAAGGCCGCACCTGTCAAATCAAATTTCATCCGCTTGTGGACAGGCGGTTGCGGCAAAACGAAGCGCCTATCCGCTCGCGGCTTCGACGGCCGCGATCGCCGTCATATTGACGATGCCGCGAGCGGTCACAGACGGCGTCAACACGTGCGCGGGTTTCGCCGGCCCGATGAGAATGGGCCCGACCGGGAGCGCGTCGGCGATGACGCGGGTCAGCTGCAGCGCGGTGCTACCGGCGTCGAGATTGGGGAAGATCAGCACGTTGGCCTCGCCTTGCAGACGCGAGTTCGTGATCACGCGCTGGCGGGCGACGAGCGACAGCGCAGTGTCGGCCTGCATTTCGCCGTCGACCTCGAGGTCGGGCGCGCGTTCCTGCAATAGGCGCAGCGCCTCGCGCATTTTCAGCGCCGAGGGCGTGTCGGCTGAGCCGAAGTCGGAATGCGAGATCAGCGCGATCTTCGGCGCGAGGCCAAAACGGCGCACGTGATGGGCGCAAGCGATCGCCGTGTCGGCGATCTCCTCCGCGCTTGGATCGTAGCGCACGTGGGTGTCGGCGAGAAAATAGACGCCCGCTTGAGCGATGACGAGCGACAGCGCCGAGAAATCCTTGACGCCGGGCGCGAGGCCGACGATGTCGCGGATGTGGTCGAGACGGGAGGTGAACCGCCCTTCCAGGCCGCAGATCAGCGCGTCGGCTTCGCCGCGGTGCACCGCAAGCGCGGCGATGACGCTGGGCGACGAGCGGACGACGATCCGCGCCACGTCCGGAGTCACGCCCTTTCGCTCCGCGACATTAAGGTAGGTCGCGACATAGTCGCGGTAGCGCGGATCGTCGCTCGGGTCGATGATTTCAAAATCGGCGTTCGGACGGATCGTCAGGCCGAAGCGTTTGATTCGGTCCCTGATCACCTCGGGCCGGCCGATCAAAATCGGCTTGGCGAGGCGCTCCTCGAGCACCACCTGCGACGCGCGCAGGACGCGCTCGTCCTCGCCCTCGGAATAGATCACTGTCTTCATCGCCGCGCGCGCCTTGGCGAACAGCGGCTTCATGATGAGGCCGGACCGGAAGACGAACCGGTTGAGCTTGTCGGCATAGGCGTCGAAATCGACGATCGGCCGGCGGGCGACGCCGCTCTCCATCGCCGCGCGCGCCACCGCCGGCGCGATGCGCAGCATGAGCCGCGGATCGAACGGGCTCGGGATCAGCGAGGTCTTGCCGAACAGCGAAGCCTCGCCGCCATAGGCAAGCGCCGCGACCTCCGAGGGCGTCTCGCGGGCCAGCGCCGCGATTGCGGCGACCGCGGCCTTTTTCATCGCTTCGTTGATCTCGCTCGAGCCGACGTCGAGCGCGCCGCGGAATATGTAGGGAAAGCACAGGACGTTATTGACCTGGTTTGGATAGTCGGAGCGGCCGGTGCAAATCATCGCGTCGGGACGCGTCTCGAGCGCCAATTCCGGCATGATCTCGGGCGTCGGATTGGCGAGCGCCATCACCAGCGGGTCGCGCGCCATGAGCTTGAGCATTCCGGGCTTGAGTACGCCGCCGGCAGACAGGCCAAGGAAAATATCGGCGCCGGGAATGGCGTCGGCGAGCGTGCGGGCGCTGGTCTCGCGCGCATAGACCGCCTTCCAGCGGTCCATCAGTTTCTCGCGGCCCTTGTAGACGACGCCCTCGATGTCGCTAACGATGATGTTGTCGCGCTTGGCGCCGAGCGAGACGAGGAGATTGAGCGAGGCGAGCGCCGCCGCGCCCGCGCCCGAGCAAACGATTTTGACCTCGCCGATTGCCTTGCCGGTCAGCTCGAGCGCGTTGACGATCGCTGCGGAAACGATGATCGCCGTGCCGTGCTGGTCGTCGTGGAACACGGGAATGCCCATGCGGGCCTTCGCCTTCTCCTCAACCTCGAAGCACTCGGGGCCCTTGATGTCCTCGAGGTTGATTCCGCCGAAGGTCGGCTCGAGGGCGACTATGACGTCGACGAGCTTGTCGACGTTCTTCTCCGCCACCTCGATGTCGAACACGTCGATGCCAGCGAATTTCTTGAACAGGACCGCCTTGCCTTCCATCACTGGCTTGCCGGCGAGCGGGCCGATATCGCCGAGACCCAGAACGGCGGTGCCGTTGCTGAGGACGGCGACCAGATTCTGCCGCGCGGTGTAGATCGCCGCGGTGTGGGGATCGGCTGCGATCGCCTCGCACGGAAAGGCGACGCCCGGCGAATAGGCGAGCGCTAGATCGCGCTGATTGGCGAGCGGCTTGGTGGCGACGACCTCGAGCTTTCCCGGCCGGGGCGCGCTGTGAAACTGCAGGGCGTCCGCCTTCAGATCGGCCGCGCCTTCCTTGGGCATTCGCGCCTCCCGTCGATAGCTGTGCGCAGACTGTTGCGCCATCGCGGCGGTCAGGACAAGTGCCACGAACCTGACGCGCTTCGACGGCCGTGCGCCGTCCTATTGCTGCTGGTCGTCGGCCTGTTGCGCGCCGACTTGCTGCTCGGCCGGCGGCTGCGCCGCCGGTTGCTGTTCGACAGGTTGCGCCGCGACAGTTTCCGCCGCCGGGGCGTCCGGAGCGGCGGGTTGCGGCGCGCCCGAGCCTCGAATGTCGATCCTCCGCAAGCCAAATTCCTCGTCGCGGAGAAAGGCTTCCCACTGCTTTTGGGTGCCAAAAAAGGCGTCGCGATCGACATGGGCCTGGATGCCGGCGATCGAACCGTCGGATTGGTATTGCCAAAAATGCCAGGGCCGCGGCCCGTATTTGACGGACGGCTGATACTTCACCGATCGAACCCAGATCGGGTAATCCATGAAGGCGCCGTCCGAAAGGATCGCCTGGTAGAAGTCGACGGTCGTATAGATTATCGGCCGCTTGCCGTAGTGCCGCTCCATCTCGTCGAGCATCACCTTCATCTCGGCAATGGCGTCTTCCTGAGTGAGATGCCGATGGCAGGTCTTCGACGTCGGCGTCGCCTCAACATCCAGGACCGGCGGCAGCGCGTCGCCCTCGACCGGGGCGTTCTGCTCGAAATTGGCCATCTCCTCCATTGGCGGCCGGCACCAATAGACGAAATGATAGGCTCCGCGTGGAACTCCGGCCGCTTTCGCGCCCGTCCAATTGGCTTGGAAGCGCGCGTCGGCGTTATCGCCGCCTTCGGTCGCCTTGATCCAGGCAAATTTGACGCCGCTGCCCGCGACCGCGTTCCAGTCGATGTCGCCCTGGAACTTGGAGACGTCAATTCCGTGGATCGGGTAGTCGGTCGGCCTCGGCAGATCCGAGCTGAGCGCATCCAGCGGACCCACGCCGCTGCCGCAACCCGAGAGCGCGATGGCGAGCGCAAGCGCGCCTGCGCTCAGGACACGGGAAACGAGATTCTTGCCGTCCGGCATCGTCAGCCTGTCAAAATCGCTCCGCGAACTGTAGTGTCGCCGGACGATCGCATATAGCGGATGACGTAAAATCTAGAGCGATCCTCGTAACGCTTCCTTAACACGCCCCCACGCCTGATCCTTACGGGTGGGACGCGCAAATCCGCTGGAACCCCTCTATGACCCGCCGACTGGATCTGTCAATGCGGACCGCGGTTGTGCTGGCGGCGTTGTTCGCCGGCGTGAGCGCCGTCGGAGCCCAGACGTGCGGGCCCGACAAGCTCGGAACGTCTCGCGTCGTCGAGGTCGGCACGCAAGGCGGCCTCGAGGTCGGCCTGAAGACCTATCCGCAAACGATCCCACTCGCCGACCATGAGGTGATCCTGACCTTCGACGACGGCCCCGCCGCCAAGACGACGCCCGAGATCCTGCACGCGCTCGCCGATCAGTGCGTTCGCGCCACGTTCTTCGATATCGGCCGCAACGCCGAGAGCCTGCCCGAGATCGCGCGGCGCGAAGCGCTGGAAGGCCACACCGTCGCGCACCATACCTATTCCCACCCCCAGCCGACGCTGCGCTACATGTCCGACGCCGTAGCGCGGGAGGACGTGCTCAAGGGCATGATCGCGGTCGAAAAGGCGGCCTACGGCCAGGATTTCAGCGCCGGCGAGCCCAAGGACCTCAAGGACCTCAAGCTGCACGCGCCGTTCTTCCGCTTTCCCGGCTTCGCGGACACCGAGGATCTGCGCCACTGGTTCGCGGCCAACAATGTCGGCATTTTCGGCGTCGACCTCTGGGCCTCCGATTGGATCAAAATGACGCCTGAGGAGGAACTGAAACTGGTGATGAGCCGTCTCGACCGCCTCGGCAAGGGCATGCTGCTCCTGCACGACAACCATCAATGGACCGCCGACATGGTCCCGATGCTGCTCCGGGAGCTCAAGGCCAAGGGCTACAGGATCGTTCA
>CAWANG010000012.1:0-41855 GCA_963783175.1 uncultured Alphaproteobacteria bacterium | reverse complement strand
CGACGCAGTTCCGCAATGGCAATCTCGAAAAGACGATCCTGGCCGCGCTGGCGGCCGCCAACCTCGCGCCCGAGCGCCTCGACCTCGAGATCACGGAATCGACCCTGCTCGAGGATCGAGGCGACACGCGCCGCGCGCTCCAGGCCTTGCGCGCCAGGGGGTTGCGCATTTCGCTCGACGATTTCGGCACCGGATATTCGAGCCTCAGTTATCTTTTGAGTTTCCCGCTCGATCGAATCAAGATCGATCGCACCTTCACGATGGGGCTAGGCGTTCAGGAACGCGCGTCGGTGCTGGTCGAGAGCGTCGCCGCGATGAGCCGCAGGCTCGGCATGTGCGTCTTGATCGAAGGCGTCGAGACGGCCAGGCAGCTCGGGATGATCGAAACGCTGGGCACGATCGCTGAGGCGCAAGGCTTCCTTTTCAGTCCCCCGGTCCCCGAATCGGGCGTTTGCGCACTCCTCCGGCGCGACTTTGGCGATCAGGCGGCATGAGCGCCCGTCGTCGCTATAGCTCGACGCTTTGACGCGGAATCGCTCCGCGCATTGCCGAGCGCGGAGGAAACGCTTTCCAAACCAGGGGAAGGAATTCCAAAAAGAAGGGAAGCAATTGCAAAGGAAAGGGAAGCAAAATCCAAGGATTTTTCTTCCGTCAATCGAGACTTTTCAATGGTTTAAGCTACGAATCCAAGAAAAACCGCTACTCTCGGGGTCCGCCTGACGATTAACAAGAGATAGAAGTTATAAAACTGACGCGCCCCGCCTTCTCGTTTGCCCAGATGTCAATTTCGAGCCCGACGACCGGGGCCACGATAGCATGGCCTTCTGATTATCGCAACGATTGTCGCGTTTTCCCGCGTCAGTTCGTTCGCCAGTTCCCGTATGGGTTCGCCATGAGCGACCGTTCCCTGAGCGATCTCGCAACGCGTCAGTTCGACCCTGAGCACCGGTTCAAGATCGGCCCTATGAACGGGCGGAAAGCGCGAATAGCGGTCATTGCTTATGGGCGGCAAAATGGGAACCGCCCCCCGCGCCGGTTCCACGTTTAGTGCAGCGATCTGCTACCGGTTGATCGAGGTCGGATTGAGCGCGCGCATGGCTTCGTCAAGATTGAAATCCACGCTCTTGCTGCGGGGCGGATAATCTTTGAGCGACTGAATCAGCACGCCCACCTGATTGAATGCGGGATGATAGGTCCAGGCCCGGTTCTCCTGCCATTCATCGTATCCACGAGCTTCCTCGAAGCGCTCGAACGGGTCGAGCTTGAGGTTCGTCAGCTGCGGCGTGATAATGTTTTGCTGCACGCCGTTGAACCATTTGTCCTGTTTGACGAACAGGAATTTCCAATCTCCGTAGCGAACGCCGTGCAGCTTGGTTTCGGTGAAGTAATAGAATTCCTTGCGCGCCGACGGCCCCCTGCCGGTCAGAAGGTCGGTCTGGTCGAAGCCGTCGAGATGGATGCGCTGGTAGACATTCCCACCCGCCGCGTATTCGCCGAGGAGCTTCTCCTTCGCGTCTGGTTGGCCGACTGCCGCCATGAGGGTCGGCAGCCAGTCCTCCATCGTCATGAACTCGCCGGTTGTGCTGCCCGGGGGAATCTTGCCTGGCCAGCGAACAACCAGGGGCACACGAAACGCGCCTTCCTTCGCGCCGGCCCCCTTCTCGCCTGCGAAAGGCGTGTTGCCCCCGTCGGGCCATGAATTGACCGCCGCTCCATTGTCGGTCGTGAACGCCACGATGGTGTTGTCCGCGACGCCAAGGTCATCCAGAAGCTTCAGGAGTTCGCCGACGTTGTCGTCGAGTTGCTTCATACCGTCGGCGTACACGCCGTATCCGGTGCGGCCCTCGTACTTCTTGGAGAGATTGGTGCGATAGTGCATCCGCGTTGTGTTGTGCCAGACGAAGAACGGCCGCTCCGCTTTGACGGCGTCGGTGATGAAGCGTTTGGATTCGACCAGGAACTCTTCGTCGAGCGTCCGCTGTCGTTCACGCCCGAAAGGCCCGGTGTCCACGATCTTCTGAGCGCCGTCGGGCTGTGCCCACGAGTGGATCACGCCGCGCTGCCCAAGATGGAATTTTTCGATTGTCGCTCGATCCTTGGGGAAGTCATATTCCTCGGGATATTCGCCAGCATTGAGGTGGTAGAGGATCCCGAAAAACTCGTCGAAGCCGTGATTGGTCGGCAGATGTTCGTCGCGGTCGCCGAGGTGATTCTTGCCGAATTGGCCGGTCGCGTAGCCCAACGGCTTGAGCAGGTTCGCGATCGTTGGGTCTTTGGTCGAGATGCCCTCAGGGGCCCCGGGAAGCCCGACGGTGCTCAAGCCCGAGCGAATGGGGTATTGCCCAAGGATGAAGGCGGCGCGCCCGGCCGTGCATGACGCCTGCGCGTAGTGATCGACGAACAGCAGGCCTTCCCTGGCGATGCGATCGATGTTCGGCGTGCTGCCTCCCATCATTCCGCGGTGATAGGCGCTGATGTTCCAGATGCCGACATCATCGCCCATGATGAAAAGGATGTTGGGCGTTTTCCCGGTCGCCGATGAGGGCGACACGTTCCGAGCGGCTGCCGCGGTCGAAGGCGCGGCGATGGCGGCGGGTGCGGAACCGGCCCGCTTCGATTTGTTATGGCTCACCCCGCGCTGGCCCTTGTTCGCATCCTTCATTGCCGCCCAGCTCCCGTGTTTCGGCGCTTGCTTAGCAGAGGATCAGCAGTAAGATTGTTCGTCTACGGACAAAAAGAGGGAGAAATTTTTGACCGAGATGAGAACCGCGCGCGACATCGCCGCACGAGGGGGCTGGCTCAGTCAGACGCCGCCCTCGTTCAGAAAAGCGATCCTCGACCGAGCCTCGCTCCAATCCTTTTCGCCAGGCGAGACGATCTACGTCGTTGGCGCGCCGCCGGGCGGCATCTACGGGATGATCTCGGGCGGCGTTCGGCTGGCGGCGGCCGCAGGCGAGCTCGGACCGTTCATCACCCACTATTTCCGCCCTGGTTCCTGGCTCGGCGAAGGCCCGATCATCACTGATGGGCCGCGAATGATCGGCCTCAACGCGGCCAAAGAGACGGAGCTCTTGCACGTGCCGCTCTCCAGTCTCCGCGAACTCCTGAACCAGGACCCTGTCTTCTGGCGCTGGTTCGCCCTCCTGGCCTTCGAGCACGAACGCACCGCAGTCTCCGCCGTAGCAGATCTCATGATCCGCGATCACGTCAGACGGCTCGTTGCGGTGCTGCTGCGACTTGCCGATGCCAGGACGAAAACGCCTGAAGGCGATACGCGAATTGAGGTGGAAGCCAGTCAGTCGGACCTCGCGACGATGGCCAACGTCGCCCGAACGACCGCCAACGCGACCCTTCGCAAATTGGCTTCAGCAGGCCATGTGAAGGTCACATACAGCCGCATCCGAGTGGTAAATCCGGATTCTCTGCGAGCTATGCTCACCGAGTGATCGGGGGCTCGTAGAGTTGTCCGCCTCTGCTCCGGCCCACGTCGCTGGCGCAATCGGCAATGTCCGCTTAACTGCGACTCCAGACTATGCGGGATGATCGAGCCATGTCCGCTTTCCGCCGAGGCCGTGCGAAAAGGCGAATTTCAAGAGCCTATTGGGGGAGCGCAGGAGGCGCGGTTGGGTTTGCTGGCGGTTTAGATTTTCATACGGAGAGGGGCTCAGGCGGCCCTCATCGCCTGGATGAGCGGCTGCACCCCGAGGATGGCGATCATCCGCTTCAGATTGTAGGCGAGAACGTGAAGGCTCATCTCCGCGCTGACCTTTTCGAGGATGCGCAGCCTGAAGTGGGTCGCGCCCATCCACGCTTTGATGGTTCCGAATGGATGTTCTGCGGTCTGGCGTCGGATGCGCATGGTCTTGGGCGCCCGGTCTAACCGCTCCTGCATCGCGTCGAGCACGGCTTCGTGCTCCCAACGCTTGACGCGCCGCTCCTTTGCAGGCGTGCACTTCGATTTCAGCGCGCAGCCGGTGCATTTCGTCGTCCAGTAGTTATGCAACTTTCGCCCCGCCTCGACATTCCAATATCGCCAGGTCAGCTTCTCGCCGGCAGGACAACGATAGACGTCTTCGCCCGTGTCGTAGACGAAATCCTGCTTGCCGAACCGGCCGTCCGCCTTGGCGCCTGAGGTCAGCGGCTTCGGAACGAGCGGCGTCACGCCCGTCGCCTCGCAGGCCAGAATCTCTTCGCCTTTGAAGTAGCCGCGATCGGCGATCGCCGTCAGTTCGCGCACGCCCGTCGCTTCTTGCGCCTGCTTGGCCATCGTGGAGAGCTGGCTGCGATCGTTGCCGATATTGGTGACCTCGTGCGCAACGATCAGGTGATGCTGCGTATCGACCACGGCCTGCACATTGTAGCCGACCAACCCCGTGTCCTTGCCGCTCGTCGCCATGGATCGCGCGTCGGGGTCAGTCAGCGAAATCTGCTTGTCCGGCGCGGCGCGCACGGCGGCTTCCAGCGCCTTGTACCTGCGCATCTGCTCCCGCAATGAGGCGATCTTGTCCTTCAGCCGCGCCGACGTGGCTTCAGCCACCTCGCCTTCCTGACGGTCCGCCGTCTCCAGCGCCGCCAGATAGCGCTCGATGCTCGCCTCGACCTGCTCCATGCGGCGCTCAATCGAGCCGCGCGAAAAGGACCGGTCGCGGGAATTGACCGCCTTGAACCGACTGCCGTCGATCGCGACGATCGCCTGGGCGAAAAGATTCAGACCACGACACAGCGCGACAAACTGCCGGCAGGCGGAGCGGATCGCCGCGCCGTTGTCCTTGCGAAAATCCGCGATCGTCTTGAAATCCGGCGTGAGCCGGCCCGTCAGCCACATCATCTCGACGTTGCGCGCCGTTTCGCGCTCCAAACGTCGGCTCGACTGGACCTGGTTGATGTAGCCGTAGACGTAGATCTTCAGCATCGTGGCGGGATGGTAGGCCGGCCGACCCGTCGTTTCCGGCACGACGCCCTCAAACCCCAGCGCCCGCAAATCCAGTTCGTCGACAAAGACGTCGATCACCCGCACCGGATTGTCTTCAGCCACGTAGTCGTCAACGAACTCGGGCAGCAAAACGCCTTGCGTTCGGTCCTCGCCCTCGACAAAGCGCTTCATCATGAACCCCGACTCAATTCATCAGGATTCTAACCCAACCAACGTTTTCACACAGCCTGCGCCCTTTGGAGACATTGCGACGCGAATCCGCAAAGCAGTCTTCGCCCGTAAGCTTCCTACCCGCCCTTCAGCGCCCCGATGAGCGCCTCGGCTTCAGCCGAGTCCCATTTGACGGCGCCCTCGACGGCGCCGATTTCGCACCCGTCCTTATCGACAATCAAAGTGACCGGCAGTCCGAGCGCCTTGCCGTCCCTGCGCAGGGTTTCGAAGACGTCGCCGCTCGGATCGGCGTAGCGCGCCAGCGCCTTGACGCCGATACTGTCCAGAAACGCGCTCCGCCGCTCGAGCCGCGCCGTGTCCACATTCACCGCCACCACTTCGAACCCCTGATTCCCCTTGGCGGCCTGAAGCCGGTCGAGCGCCGGCATCTCCGCCCGGCAGGGAATGCACCAGGTCGCCCACAGGTTGAACAACACCGCGCGGCCGCGAAAGTCCGCGAGCGTCAGCTTGCCGCCGTCCTCGCGCTGGAAAGCGAATTGTTCGGCCCGACGCGGCTCGCTCGCGACCGCGAGCCCCGCAAGTTCGCCCTTCGCCATGGGCGCGAGCCTGGCCGCGAGCGCGGCTGAATTGGCGGGGCAATCGGACGCGGCCTTGCCGGCCGGCTGCGCCGCCTCGTATAGGACAGCCGCGGCTGCGACGGCCGCGAGCGCGGCCAAAGCGGGCAAAAGAACAAATCGCCGGCGCGGCGGGCTATCGATCTTCGTCATGTCCAGGCATCCGGGACCATCTCAATGAGCAACACGATGTGGGGCGGCCGGTTCGCTGGATCCCCGGCCGAAGCGATGGAGGAGATCAACGCCTCGATCGAATTCGACCGCAAGCTCGCCGCCCAGGACATTGCCGGCTCCGAGGCCCATCTCGCCATGCTCGCCCGCCAGGGCATCATCGAAGCCGCCGACGCCGAGGCGATCGCGAGCGGTCTCGCCCAAGTCAAAGGCGAAATCGAGGCAGGGACGTTTTCGTTTAAGCGCGCGCTCGAGGACATCCATATGAACGTCGAAAGCCGCTTGAGCGAAATTGTCGGGCCCGCGGCGGGGCGGCTGCACACCGCGCGCTCGCGCAACGACCAGGTCGCCGTCGACTTCCGCCTCTGGGTGCGCGACGCGATCGATGCGGTCACCTTGCAGATCGCGTCATTGCAGCGGGCGCTCGCCGCCCGCGCCCTCGAGACCGCCGCAATGGTCATGCCGGGCTTCACCCATCTGCAATCGGCGCAGCCGGTCACCTTCGGCCATCATCTCCTCGCCTATGTCGAGATGCTGGCGCGCGACGCGGGGCGGTTCAAGGACGCGCGCAAGCGCCTCAACGAATGTCCGCTCGGCGCGGCGGCGCTTGCCGGCACGTCGTTCCCGATCGACCGCGACATGACCGCAAAGGCCCTCGGCTTCGACCGGCCGACCGCCAATTCGCTCGACAGCGTCGCCGACCGCGACTTCGCGCTCGAGGCGCTGAGCGCGGCGGCGATCGCGGCGACCCATCTCTCGCGCTTCGCCGAGGAGATCGTGCTCTGGACGACGCCGCAATTCGGCTTCGTCCGGCTCTCCGACGCCTTCACGACCGGCTCGTCGATCATGCCTCAGAAGCGCAATCCCGACGCGGCCGAGCTCGTGCGCGGCAAGACCGGCCGCATCGTCGGCGCGCTCGTCGGGCTCTTGAGCGTGATGAAGGGCCTGCCGCTCGCCTATTCGAAGGACATGCAGGAGGACAAGGAGGGCGTCTTCGACGCCTTCCTTACGCTCGCGCTCTCGCTCGCCGCCATGACCGGCATGGTCGAGGATCTGACGCCCGATCCCAAGCGGATGAAGGCGGCGGCCGGCGCTGCTTACGCGACCGCGACCGACCTCGCCGACTGGCTGGTGCGGGCGCTCAAAATGCCGTTCCGCGAAGCCCACCACACGACCGGCCGCATCGTCGCGCTCGCAGCCTCGCGCGGCGTCGCGCTCGAGAAGCTCACCCTCGACGAGATGAAGAGCGTCGAGCCGCGCATCACCGAGGAGGCGTTCGGCGTGCTCGGCGTCGACCGGTCGGTCAGGAGCCGGACGTCTTACGGCGGAACCGCGCCCGCCAACGTGCGCCGCGCAGGCGCACGCGTGGCTCAAGCGGCTGGGCGAGGGGTGAACGCGCCGGCCCTGCGAGCCGGGCGAAACTCAGGCGCGGACGCCAGTGAAACTTGCTTCGCCGAACATGCCGAGCTTCACCGACCCCGACATGGAGTCGCCGTTGACCGTGCCCTTAAATTCGAGCGTCATCGGCATCGGTGAAGTGATGGCGAGCGACCAGCTCGCGTCGTCGCCGTTGACCGCGCCGTCCTGAATGGCCTGAGCCTGCGCCCCGTCGCGCCCCGTCTGCGTGCCCGTCAGCGCGCCGCCGACGGCCTTCGCCTCCAATGTCGTTTCCTGGGTACCGATCGGGGTATCGAACGTCAGGTTCCAGGTTCCATCGATCGACATGCTGCGCCCTCTTCGCTTCCGCCCAAATGGCTCTGATCAAGCCCCTGCCAATTCGCTTGCGCACTGTCAACGCCCGAGTGGAGCCGAGCCGCCGCAATCGTGGCCTCAAGCAGCGCAGGCCCGGCATAGGCCGACCAGCTCGACCATCTGCCGATGCGGCGCAAAGCCGGCGCGCGCGGCTGCTTCCCGCAATAGACTGTCGAGCTTCACGTCCTCAATTTCATCGCTTCGTCCGCACTTGTCGCAAAGCAGCAGCACGCCGTGATGGTCGTGGCCGATATGCTCGCAGGGCGCATAGGCGTTGCGGCTCTCGATCTTGTAGATGAATCCATGGTCGAGCAGAAACTCGAGCGTTCGGTAAACCGTAGGCGGCGCAATCGGCTTGCCTTCGCGCCGCGACAATTGGTCGATGATCGCATAGGCGCCTAAGGGGGCGGCGCTTTCGGACAGAATCGTCAGAACGCGCCGGCGAAGCGGAGTCAAATGCAGACCCTGCCGGGCGCAGATGCTTTCCACCTGCTCTTGCCAGCGGATGGCTTCCCGCTCGGGGTGACCACTCTTCATCGACGTCGTCCTGCTCCGCGTTGCGCCTTCGGTCATATCACAGCCGGACCCTCGAAAAGGCGCGAGCCGCCCGTTTTGCGCTTGCCTTTCGTTAGGCTATAACATAACAACCGCCTCCGTCGCGCACAAGGTGGCGCTTGAACCCGAAAGGGAGGTTCGTTCCCATGATTAACAAGTTCAATATTTTCGCGGCGCTCGTGGTCTGCGGGCTGAGCGCGCCCGCTTTCGCCGATCCGGTGAAAGTCGTCGCGGCGGAGAACTTCTATGGCGACCTCGCGTCGCAGATCGGCGGCCCGAACGTCGTCGTGACCAGCATTCTCTCCAATCCGGACGACGACCCGCACCTGTTCGAGGCGAGCCCGGACACGGCGAAGGCTCTGACCGACGCCAAAGTCGTCATCGTCAACGGCGTCGATTACGACCCGTGGATGGAAAAACTGCTCAGCGCCCACAAGGCGCCCGGCCGCAAGGAGATCATCGTCGGCGCTCTTGTAGGCCGCAAGCCCGGCGACAACCCGCATCTGTGGTACGACCCGGCCTATATGAAGGCCGCCGCGAAGGCGCTGGTCGCCGATCTCATCGCGGTCGACCCGGCGCACAAGGCGGATTATGAGCAGGGCGAGGCCAAGTTCCTCGATTCGCTGAAGCCCCTCGACGACAAGATCGCCGCGATGCGCAAGTCCTATTCCGGCCAATCGGTCACCGCTTCCGAGCCGGTGTTCGGCTATCAGGCGGGGCTGATCGGCCTTAAGGTCCATAACGAGAAATATGCGCTCGCGATCATGAACAATGCCGAGCCGACCCCCTCGGAAGTCGCGGCGTTCGAGAACGACCTCAAGGGCAAGAAGGTGAAGGCGATGCTCTACAACGCCCAGGCGAGCGAGCCCGCGGTCGGCAAGCTCGTGCAGCTCGCCAAGGACAACGGCATCCCGGTCGTCGGCGTCTCGGAGACCGAGCCCCCGAACTCGACCTACCAGAACTGGATGATGGGACAACTGGACGCGCTCGACAAGGCGCTCGCCGGCGGGGCCTAGTGAGCGCACTGAGCTTCGAGGACGTGACGATCAGGCTCGGCGGCCGGGATATTCTCTCGGCCGCCAGCTTCGACATCGAGGACGGCGAATTCGTCGGCATGCTTGGCGCGAACGGCGCCGGCAAGACCACCCTCATGCGCGCCGCGCTCGGCGTCATTCCCGTCGCTTCCGGCGCCATCGCCGTACTCGGCCGGCCGGCCACGCGCGGCAACGCTCGCATCGGCTTCATGCCCCAGAACCGCGGCGCCATCGCGGGCTTGAGGCTCACCGGCTGGGACGTCGTCGCCTCGGCGGCGATCGGCGGCCGGTTCGGCTTTGTCACCCTCGACAAGGCGCTGCGGCGCGAGATCGACTGGGCGCTCGACGAAGTCGGCGCGCGCGACCTCGCCCACCGCTCGATCGGGGAATTGTCGGGCGGCGAGCGCCAGCTGGTCCTGTTGAGCCAGGCGCTTATCGGCAAGCCGCGCCTCATCATGCTCGACGAGCCGCTGATCTCGCTCGATCCCGCGCATCAAAAGAGCGTGGTCGAAATCGCCCGGCGCATTCGCGACGACCTCAAAGTCGCCATCCTGTTCAGCGCTCACGAGCTCAATCCGCTGGTCAACGCCATTGATCGCGTCCTCTATCTCGGCGGCGGAGCGGCGGTGATCGGAGCCGTCGAGGACGTCGTGACCGGCCCCGTGCTCTCGCGCCTCTATGGAACAGACATCGAGGTCGTCCATATCAAGGACCGCTATTTCGTCATGGCCGGCGATGTCGACGTCGAGAGCGACGCGCATCGTCACGATGACCATGGGGCTGGCCATTCGCACGATCACGACGACGCCCATGCTTGAATACGATTTCATGCGCACCGCCTTTGCGGCGTCGGGCATGGCGGCGATCCTCGCTGGAACGGTCGGATTCTTTCTCGTGCTGCGCGGGCAGACCTTCGCCGGCCACGCGCTCTCGCATGTCGGCTTCACCGGCGCGACAGGAGCGGTTCTGTTCGGCCTGTCGCCGCTCGCCGGCCTGGTCGGCTTCACCTTCGTCAGCGGGATCGGCATGGGGTTGTTCGGCGAGAAGCTCGCGGAACGCGACGTCGCGATCGGCATGATGCTGTCGCTGGCGCTGGGCCTGGGGCTTCTGTTCCTGCATTTCTACACCACCGGGGCGACCCAGGCGGCGGCGCTCTTGTTCGGAAACGTGCTCGGCGTCGACGACTCGGCGCTGATGACACTGGCCTTGCTTTCCATCGGCAGCCTCGTTGCGTTGGCCTACATCGCCCGGCCGCTCATCTTCGCTTCACTGCAAAGCGAGCTCGCCGAGGCGCGCGGCGTGCCGGTCCGCTTCGTTTCGGTAGCGTTCCTGGCGATCGTGGGCATTGCAGTCGCGGAATGCGCGCAAATCGTCGGCGTGCTGCTGGTGTTCACGCTGATGGTCGGCCCCGCGGCGGCGGCGCAGAATCTTTCGCGCCGGCTCTGGGGCGGCGTGCTGCTCGCGGCGGCGCTCGCGCTCGCCGAGGCGTGGGGCGGCCTTACGCTGGCCTTCTATACCGACTGGCCGACCAGCTTCTGGATCACCGCCCTCTCCGGCCTCGTCTATCTCGCGAGCGTCGCCGCGCGCTTCCGGGCGAGGTGAGAGGCGGCGCGGGGACGGTGTCGTAGACGCGGTTGTTGACCGCGCCTACGCTAATGACTCAGGAACTTCAACGGCTCGGCGGGGACGAACTTGTCCGAGACTTCTCCCGACCGGATGGGCCGCCCGCTGAGGTCGAGTTTGGCAGGCGCTGAGCCTGGTTCGAGCTTGAGCTTCTTGATGTCGACCCAGAAGATCGCCGGCGGCGGGATTTGTACGACAAAGCGCGAAACCCGCCGGCGAACGCCGGATCGCAGATGATGCCCATGGCAGCCCTCGCGCCGACATCGGTGCGCGCACGGCCGGTGGGCGCAAGCGCAGCGTGCGCCGGGACGGGGGCTTGCTTGAAACGGTCGACACCCCATTATTGCAGGCGGCCGTTTTCCCCCTCGCCTGCCGTCACCCGAGGAAGGCCGAACGCGGGACGCTTGCCCGGCGATCCTGATAAAGTTCGAATGTCCCAGGCGCTTGAGGAGGAAGCGCTTCATGAGTGCAGACGAACCGTCCGATTCGCCGCTTGCCGCCAACGGCCGACGGCGCACGGCGCAGCTGCGCCGCATGCGGCCGCGGAAGGCGCCGCCTTGTCCGTCGATCAGATCCTGGACGGGCTCGCGGAAGGGTTCTTCGCCCTCGATTCCAATTGGCGGTTCATCGCCTTCAATCGCGCCGCTGAAGGGATGTTCGAGGTCGGGCGGGATGAGGTGCTCGGGAAGCTGCTCTGGGAGGTTTCGCCGGCGATTCTCGGGACGGAATTCGACCGTCGCTACCGCATTGCGATGTCCACTCGCAAAGAACAGCAATTCGAGAGCTATACGATCCGGCGCCCCGGCCACTATCACGAAGTGCGCGCTTTTCCGCTAGGCGATGGGATCGGGGTCGCATTCAGGGACGCGACCGACCGGCAGAATATCCTGCAGACGCTCCGCCGCCGCGAACTCGAGCTCGCGCGGGTTCAAGAGATCGGCGGAATTGGCGGCATGAGAGTCGACCTCGCCGGCAACTTCACCGGTCACCGTTCGCCCGAATATCTGCGCCTGCACGGCCTACCGGCTGACGCGGGCGTCGAAACCCACGAGGATTGGGTGCGCCGCATCCATCCGGACGACCGATCGCGGACGGTCGAGCACTTTCTGCGCGCGGTCGCGAGCGGCGAGACCCACTACAAGTCGGAATATCGCATCATTCGCCCGAGCGACGGCGCGGTGCGCTGGATCCGGGCCGTTGGCGAGATCGAACGCGATGAGAACGCCGCGCCGATCGCGCTGGTCGGCGCGCACATCGACATCACCGACCGCAAACTCGCCGAGCAGGAAGCGCTGGAAAGCGAAGAGAAGCTGCGCGCGATCGCCGACGCCCTTCCGGTGCTCATCTCCTATATCGACAAGGATCAGATCTTCCGCTTCGTCAACAAGGCCTACGAAACGTGGTTCGAACGCCCGTTGAACGCCATCCTCGGCCAACGGGTGAACGAGGTCATGAGCCCGGCGATGTACGAGGCGCGGCGACCTTACCTGGAGCGCGCTCTTGCCGGCGAGAGCGTGTCCTACGAGGCCGATTTTGTCCGCTCGACCGGCGCGACGGCGACGCAGGTCATTCATGTCCCGCACCGCGACTCCTCAGGCCGCACTCTGGGCGTCTATGTCGTAGTCAGCGACATCTCCGAGCGAAAGCTCGCCCAGGGAAGGATCGCCGAGAGCGAGGCGAGGTTCCGCTCGATAGCCAACAGCGCTCCGGTACTGATCTGGGTGACCGGGCCCGACGGGAAAAGGGAATTTGTCAATCAGGCCTATCTCGACTTTGTCGGCCTGACCTATCCCGAGGCGCTCGAATTCGATTGGCGGCGAGGGCTTCACCCGGACGATCTGCCCCGAATCCTGGCGGAAGCGCCGGTCATCGAACCCTCGGTGCGGATCGTCACGGTGGAGGCCCGCTTCAAACGAGGCGACGGCGAGTGGCGATGGCTGCGATCGGAGTCGCAGCCCAGGCGGGGGCCGTCAGGCGAACACGTCGGCTTTATCGGGGTGGCGCACGACGTCACCGAGGCGAAAAACGCGCAGCAGGAGCTGAGGCAAATCAACGAGACGCTGGAGCGGCGGGTCGACGAACGGACGGCGCAATTGGTCGCCACAGAGGCGCTCGTCGGCTCGTTCTTCGAGCATTCGTCGGAGTGCCACGCAATCCTGGTCGAGGAAGATGGCGGCTTCCGCTACCAGGAGGTCAATCCGGCGACGCTTCGCCTCTACGGGATGGCCAGGGACGAAGTCGTTGGGCGCAGAACCGAGGATGTGCTTGGACCCGAGATGGGCGCTGCGGTCAATCGGCATCTGGCGGAATGCCTGCGGGAGGGAGGCAGCCGCAGATACGAAAGAATGCAGGGCGCCGGCATAGTCGAGGCGGTCGCGACCGCCGTTCCGACGCGTGAGGGCGAAGCGCGGCGGGTGATCGTGAGCGCTCGCGACGTCACAGAGCCGAGACGCCTCGAGGAGCACTTGCGCCAAGCGCAAAAGATGGAGGCGCTCGGCCAGCTCACGGGCGGAGTGGCGCACGATTTTAATAACATGCTGACGCTGGTGCTCGGCGGGCTCGACACGATCGACCGCCAGCTTGGCAGTCTGGCCGATTCTCCGGCGACCGCGCGAATCGCGCGCGCCAAGGATATGGCGCTGCAGGGCGTGCAGCGCGCGCAGGCCCTGACCGACCGGCTGCTTGCCTTTTCGCGCCAACAGGCGCTCACCCCTCAGGCCGTCAACGCCAATGCGCTGGTCGCCGGCATATGCGATTTGCTGCAACGAACCCTTGGCGAGCAGATCGGGCTCGAGACGATTCTCAGCCAAGCGCTTTGGAACGCCTTCGTCGATCCCAATCAGCTTGAGAACGCGCTCATCAATCTGGCGCTCAACGCCAGGGACGCCATGCCGCGCGGCGGCAAGCTTGTTATCGAAACGGCGAATCGTTTCCTCGATATGGCCACCATCGCCTCGCTGCCCGAACAAATCGAGCCGGGCGAGTACGTCATGATCGCGGTCGCGGACACCGGCGTCGGCATGGACGAAGGCACCCGCAAGCGCGCGTTCGATCCGTTCTTTACGACCAAGGAGATCGGCAAGGGCACTGGCCTGGGCTTGAGCCAGGTTTATGGCTTCACCCGTCAGTCGTCCGGACAGGTTCAGATCGAAAGCGAATTCGGAAAAGGGACGGTCGTCAAGATCTATCTGCCGCGCCAATCAGGCGCGGCGGCGGACGTTAAGGAAGGCGACCGGAAGCCGTTCGCGCGAGCGGTCGGCCGCGAAAGCGTCCTCGTCGTCGAGGACGATGACGCGGTTCGCGCTTACACGGCGGATATATTGCGCGAGCTTGGCTACAGCGTCGCCGAGGCGCCGAGCGCGAAGGCCGCTCTGGCGATCCTCGAGAACGCAGGGCAACTCGATCTTTTGCTGACCGACGTCGTGATGCCCGGAGACATGAACGGACGCGAACTCGCCGATGAAGCGGTCAGGCATCGCGACGGCCTACGGGTCCTGTTCATGACCGGCTATAGCCGCGACGCGATCATCCGCCACGGCCGGGTTGATCCGGGCGTCCACGTGATCGGCAAGCCTTTTTCGTTTGACGACTTGGCGGCGAAAGTGCGCGACCGGCTGGATGCGCCAAAGTGAGTTTGTGAGGACTCGCGCCGGCTGAGGCCCTGCGGGCGCATTTTGCGTCGATCGACCGCCCCGCCCGGAGGTCCGCGAAGAATGCTGTCTCGGCGGCGAACGTTGGCGGGCGGCTCGCGCTCCGCGACTGCGCCAGGATATCCGTGCTAATGCTTCGCCGCCATGGCGCCGATGGAGCCGCAATGCCCAGCCTTCGCCAGATCAGGCTCGCGACCGGCCTCGTTCTCGTCACCTATGTGACGTTGCATTTCGTCAATCACGCGCTCGGCAACATTTCGGTCGAAGCGATGGAGAACGGCCTCATCATCCAGAAGGCGATCTGGCAGTCGCCTCCCGGCGCGGTGATCCTTTATGTGTCGCTCTTCACCCACATGAGCCTCGGCTTCTGGGCGCTCTATGCGCGGCGTCATTTCCGCTGGACCCGGCTCGAAGCGACGCAGCTCGTGCTCGGGTTTGCGATTCCCTTCCTCCTCGCCGATCATTTCATCGGCACTCGCGTGGCGCTGAGCCAATTCGGGCTCGAGAAGGGATACGCGCAGGAATTGCTCAAATTCTGGGTTAACGCGCCGATTTTCGGCGCGCTGCAGGCGATCCTCTTGCTGATCGTCTGGATTCACGGCTGCCTCGGGGTCCATTTCTGGCTGCGGTTGAAACCGTTCTATCCGCCTGTCAAGGAGCTGCTTTTGGCCGTCGCGGTGCTTCTGCCGGCGCTCGCTCTGCTCGGCTACTACCAGGGCGGCGAGCGCACGCTGCAATCCGTCCAGGACCCCGCCTGGCGAGCGCGCAACATGTCCCCCGATCACGTCGGAACCCCGGCGCAGAACGCCGTTCTGCTCGACGAGCGCACGCGGATCCTCGCCTTCCTGGTCGCGGCGCTGGCCTTGACGTTCTTCGCCAGAGGCGTCCGTCATTGGCGCGAGCGTCACGCTGGCTCGATCAGACTGACCTATCCCGACCGCACGATTCGCGCCCCGCGCGGCTTCAGCGTGCTGGAGGCGAGCCTCATCAACAACATCCCGCACGCGCATGTGTGCGGCGGGCGCGGCCGCTGCTCAACTTGCCGCATCCGCGTGCTGAGCGACATCACCGCGCTTCCCGCCCCGAGCGCGGCGGAACAAGCCGTCCTCGATCGGGTGGGCGCGGCCCGCGGCGTCAGGCTCGCCTGCCAGCTTCACCCGACGAACGACATCGCCTTCGTGCCGATGCTGTCGCCGCACGCGACCACCGTCGACGCCTATCGGACCGAAGCGGCCTATTCTGGGGTCGAGCGCTATGTCGTCATCATGTTCGTCGACATGCGCGGATCGAGCCGGCTCGCCGAGGGTCGGCTGCCGTTCGACACCGTGTTCGTTATAAACCAGTTCCTCAATGCGGTGAGCAGCGCGGTCCTGAGCTCCGGCGGAGAGCCGAACCAGATCCTGGGCGACGGGCTCCTGGCGCTGTTCGGCCTCGGCGCCCGACCGGAAGCCGCGTGCCGGCAGGCGATCGCCGCCTGCGCCGCGATCGCCGCGAGGGTCGAAACGCTCAATAGCGCGCTCGCCTACGCGCTGCTCGAGCCGATCCGGTTCGGCATAGGCGTCCACGCCGGCGTGACCATCGCCGGCAATATCGGCTACCAGCGCCACGCCCAGTTCACGGTGATCGGCGATCCGGTCAACGTCGCCGCCCGCCTCGAGGAATTGACCAAGACATTCGCCTGCGAAGTGATGATGTCGGAGGAAGTCTATGAGCACGCCGGCTTCAGCCCCGACGACCTGCCGGCGCACGACGTCGCGCCGCGAGGCCGCGAGGCGGGGATGAAAGCCCGGAGCGTCGCGCGGGCGGCCGACCTCGCCGGCTTCATTGCCACGCAGGCCCAGGCGGCTTCGTAAGCGGGCCTATTCTATGGTCACTCGCGTTGTGACTGAATTGGCGATGAAGCAGATCTCGTGAGCTTCATGGTGCAAATGGGCGAGCCGCTCCTTGTCCGGAGCCGAACCCCTCCACTCGATGCGCGGATGCAGGACAACCTTAGTCACGGCCTGTCGTCCCGGCGAGATGTCCTCCATCAGACCCTCCGCGTGATCGTTGTAGGCGGCGACGGTGAAACCGGCCAATCGCGCGACATGCAAAAATGACAACATATGGCAGCTGGATAGAGCGGCGACCAGCATCTCTTCCGGATCGACAGCGGCCTCCACGGCCCACTTGCCGACCACATGGGGCGACGCGGACGCAGGGACTGTTATGCCGCCGTCGAAGCTTACAGTATGCGCGCGGCTAAAGCGGCCCTTTGGGAAATCATCGCCGTTCTTCGCGCTCCAACTGACATCAGCGGTGTAGGTCGTCATTCATGCCTCGCTGGGATGATGACAGCTGCAGCGTTTCTCTCACCCCGCCGGCGACTCGGTCGCGCCCGGCCCGAGCGAGCGCTGCACCATCACGGTGTCCGTCCAACGGCCGAATTTGTAGCCGACCGATGGCAGGTAGCCGACCTGGCGGAAGCCGAACCCCTCGTGCAACTTGAGCGAGGCGACGTTGGCGGCGTCGATATAGCCGATCATCTGGCGAAAGCCGGCCGCGGCGCAGGCGTCGATAAGGGCGCTCATGAGCTGGCGCCCGATCCCCGCGTGCAGACGGTCGCTGCGCACGTAGATCGAATGCTTGACCGTGTAACGATAAGCCGGCCGCTTGCGGAACGGCACCGCGTAGGCGTAGCCGACGACCGTCCCCCCGTCCTCCGCGACCAGATGTGGCATCTTGCGCCGGTTCATCGACTTGCGGCGGCGCTTGAGGTCCTCGGCGTCTGGCGTCTCGAACTCGCCGTCGACGCCCGGATCGACGCCGCGCCGGATGTGGTGCAGGTAGATGGCGAGCATCCCCGGCACGTCGCCATCGCGCGAGTTGCGCACCATGGCGGGCCGCACGGGCTCGCGGGCGGCCGCGGCGGGATACGCGGGTGAATTCAGCTTGGCGTCCATTGTCGAATGCTTACCCCGTCATTCCCGGACCACATAGGTATAGAACCGAATCGCGCCCGAAGCGTCCACTTCCCGATAAAGCCCCTGGATCTCGGCTTCGAAGCCCGGGAAGACGTTGGCACCCTTCTCGAACATCTTGAGATATTCTATCATCGGCCGCGCCCGCTCCGACAGACGTTCGCCGGGAACGATGGTCGCGATCCCCGGCGGATAGACGACCAATAGCGTCGTCGCGATTCGGCCGTCGAGCGCTCTGCAAGCGGCAAATAATCGACATTGTTGCGCACCAGATGGCGCGAAGCCTCGCGCGGCGTCATGGCCATCTCCGGCAGATGCTTGGCCGCGAATTGGGCCTGCTGCAGCTGGCTGACGCCAGAGTCGCGGAAAAAAGCATGCATCTCGCCGCACAGGTCCCTAAGCCGTTTGCCGCGGTAACGCGCCGGCCGCTTGGCGACGAACTCGGGCATGACGTCCTCGAGCAGAACGTTGTCGTCGTGCAGCCGCTTGAAGGCGACGAGGGCCGAAACGAGCGTGCCGGCCTTGCTCGAACTCGACGCCCGGCGTCAACAGAAAAAGCAGTGAATTGAGATCGTTCTTCTCCGCGACCACGCGGTTCTCGCGCAAATATTGCGCAACCACGGGCGCGGGCACGCCGTGCGCCTCGTAGGCGCCGGTCGCGCGGTCGAAACCCGGGGTCAGCAGGGTGAGCTTGGCCGGATCGGTCATCGCGAAGCCCTGTTCGAGCGAGGTGAAGCCGTGCCAGGTCTCGCCCGGCGCCAGCGCCCAATACCGCGCGATCGCGAGCGAGGAGATCGGTCGATACGTGCTCCCACGGAACCTCGTGGGTCGCGCCCTCGAGCGCGGCGTCGCGGATCGAGACCCGCTGGGGCACGAACGGATCGAAGAACCACCGCCGTGCCGGGTCCCTCTCCTTCTCCTCGAATTCACGCCTGACCGCGCGCAGCTTTTTTCGCAATTCAATCCCGAGCCGGATGGTGTCGTCCCATAAGACCTCGCCCGATTTGCCCTTCATCATCTGCGCGCCGACATCGAGGGAGGCGAACAGCGGATAAAACGGCGAGGTCGAGGCGAACTGCATGAAGCCTTCGTTGAAGCGGCGATGCTCGACCCTTCGCCGCTGGCCTTTGATGTGCCGGTCGCGCACATGGATCTGCGAGGCCTGCGAAAAGCTCGCGAGCTGCTTGTGCGCCGACTGGGTGGCGACGATGCCTGGCGACGCTTCGCCAAGGTCCCGCAAGCCCATGGCGAACCGACGCTCGTAGAGCGGATGAAATTTCATGAAGCCCGCCCAGGCCTCATCGAACATGACGTATTCGCATAAGGGGCCGATGCGCTCGACAATGCGCTGAGCGTCGTAGATCGTGCCGTCATAGGTGCACTGCTCGATCACCGCGACCCGGAATGGCCGCTCGCGCTTCCAGGCGTCCGGATCCTTGATGAGCGGGTTGTCGCGGATGCGCTCGCGGATCGCCCTCTCGTCGAGTTCCTCGGGGCGAATCGGACCTATGAGCCCGTAGGCGTTGCGGTCGGTCGACAGATAGACCGGAATCCCGCCGCTCATCAGCAGCGCGCCCTGGTGCGCGGCCTTGTGGTTGTTGCGGTCGAACAGCACCAGATCGCCCTCGGCGATCAGGTTGGTCAGCACGATCTTGTTCGAGGACGAGGTGCCGTTGAGGACGAAATAAGTCTTCTCGGCGCCGAAGATGGCGGCGGCCTCTTTCTGCGCCTGCAGCGCCGGCCCCTCGTGGGTCAGAAGGTCGCCGAGCTCGAGGATCGAATTGTCGAGATCGTCGCGAAAGACCGCTTCGCCCAGATGCTCGACGAAGATGCGGCCGATCGGGCTGCGGCTGTAGAAGACGCCGCCGTTGTGGCCCGGACAGGTCCAGAGCTGATTGCCTTCCTCCTGGTAGTCGACGAGCGCGCCGAAGAACGGCGTCTTCAGCGTGTCGGCATATTGCTTGAGGCGCGAGACGAGGTTGCGGGCGATGAATTCGGGCGTCTCCTCGGCCAGGAAGACGTAGCCGTCGATGAAATCGAGCACCTCGACTGGAATGTCCTCGAAGCGCTTGCGCCTGATCAGGACGACGATTGGCATGTCGAGGCCGCGCTTGCGCATCAGGTTGATGAGCGAAGCGGCCTTTCCCTCGATGCCCTTCTTGCCCCAGTCGACGACCATGCATCCGATCGCTGCATCGGTTTGCACCGCGATCTCTGCATCTTCGACCCTCCGCGCCTTGATCACCTGAAAGCCAAGCCGTTCGATCGCGGTGATGATCTGGTTGACCCTGAGGCCCTCGAGATCGTCGGCGTCGAACATCGGCGCCGAGAATAGAAAGGTCAGACGCTGGGAAAAGTTCATCGCCGCTATAGCCTGTCGTCAGACAGGCATCCTTCCTGACGCGCCATAGCCCGTCGTCAGACCGGCGTCCTTCGAGGCCCCGATGGCCCTGGTGGTTCGGTCGCGGGCTGACGTCCCCTCGCAAGACAGCTTAAGACAGCATACGGGTAACAGAATCAAGTCTCGCCCGCCGGCCCAAGCTCGAAGCATGGAGGGCGCGACTCCGCCAGGACGGTGCGTCCTTTCGCCGCGCGCGGCGGATTTTCACCGAACTGTCACTGCCTGCACTTAGGCTTGTGCGTCGCACAATCGCCAGGCCCGGTATATGATCCGATCGCCGGACGGGCGCACGAAGCCGCCGGCGTCACGGGCGCTTGGAACCGAGGAGCACGACTTGAACGCCAAGCCGCGCCAACGTGCTGATCGTGCCCGAATCTGGAAGCCGGAAACTGCTCGCCAAGGAGCTGACCTTCGTCGCGCGGGCGGAATCGTCGGGACTCGTTGCCTCGGGGCCAACGGCAGTCCGGTGATGCTGACGAGCCGGGCCGACAACGACCGCGCCCGGCTCGCCTCCTGCGCGCTGGCGCAGCTTTACGAATTCTGGCGTCGCGAGGGCCGCGCGTTTGGCGATCAAGCGACTGTCGCCAAGGCGGCGGAGTAACGAATTTGGTTTCCGTGATTCTGACTTTGAACGCCGGCTCGTCGTCGCTCAAATTCGCCGCGTTCCAATTCGCCGACGGCTCCGACTTGAAACTCCTGGCCTCGGGTCAGATCGAAGGGCTCGGCGCCGACGCCGCCAAGGGACAGGTCGAAACGGCCGCAGGCGAAACGACAAAGATCGAATTCGGCCAATCCGCTGGCCGCGTCGACCATCAGGCGGCCATGCGCGCCATTCTGGATTGGCTCAAGAAGGTTGGCCATGATGACCATTCGGTCGCCGCAGTCGGCCATCGGGTCGTGCACGGCGGCTCGGTTTTTGTCGAGCCGGTGCTGATCGATGACGCAACGCTCGCGAAGCTGCGCGGCTTCATCCCGCTTGCTCCGCTCCACGAGCCGCACAATATCGCCGGCATCGAGGCGGCGATGAAAGCCTTTCCGACGACGCCTCAGGTCGCCTGTTTCGACACCTCATTTCATCGCAGCCATCCGTTCGTTTCCGATACTTTTGCGCTGCCGCGCTCCTACTACGACGAGGGCGTGCGGCGGTACGGCTTCCACGGACTCTCCTATGAATCCATCGTCAAGAAGTTGAAGTCGTTGGCGCCTCAGATCGCGCGCGAGGACGTGATCATCGCCCACTTGGGCAACGGCGCCTCGATGTGCGCGGTCAAAGCCGGCCGCTCGATCGCTTCCACCATGGGGTTCACCGCGCTCGACGGGCTGCCGATGGGCACCCGCTGCGGCCAGCTTGATCCCGGCGTGGTGCTTTATCTGATGGCCGAGAAAAAGATGAGCGCCGATCAGATTTCCGATCTGTTGTACAAGGACTCCGGCCTCAAAGGCATGTCAGGCGTCTCTCAGGACATGCGCGAATTGGAGGCTTCCGACAGCCCGGCGGCGCGTGACGCGATCGCCTATTTCGTCGCCCGCGTGCGGCGGGAGCTCGGCGGTCTCGCTGCGACGGTCGAGGGCGTCGAAGGCATCGTCTTCACCGGGGGCATCGGCGAACACGCATGGCGCATACGCGAATCCGTCCTCACCGGCATGGAGTGGATGGGGGTTCATCTCGACCGTGAGGCGAACCGCGCCAGCGCCCTCATGATCAGCGCCAAGCAGTCGCCGACGACCGTCTTCGTCATCCCGACGGACGAAGAGCAGGTGATCGCCGAGCACACGGTAAGGATCGCGGGCGTTTCATACAACGAGATCCAATCGCCTCCTGTACGGAATTGAAAGAAAGAAGGTCCGCGATGACTTCGACCTATAGCCCAGTGAACGCGACCATCGCCTCGCCGCCGGTCAACAAGATGCTGCTCAAGATCGTGCCGTAGGAGATTTCCTTCAGGATCCGCCGGCGGCTCTCTCAGGGCCGGCCGGCCTGGCCGAATTCGGACGCCGCGCGCCAGCGCGCCTGGAGCGCAGCGATGTCGGCGTCGTCGAGCGGGGTCAGGCGTTCGAACACGACCGCGCTCACGCCATTCTCGAGATGGAAGACCTCGCCGGTGCGGCGGAACTTCGCCCCGATCCCCTGCCCCGTCAGCATCTCGCGCGACGGCGCGACGACCGTCTGCTGATCCTCGGGATTGAGGTGGGTCTGGACCGGATCGCCGACGATCATGATGGCGCAATCCTTCAAGCCCGCCGTCGGCGGCCCGTCGACCGCGTCGACATCCGGCATCCTGACATCGGTCTTCGGCCTCTGAATCGTCTCTCGCTCCGGATGCAGTTGCCACAACTCGCCGATGAGCTGGCCGCTGAACGTGTAGCTCGATCCGAGGCCGCAGACTTTGGCATCCGCACGCGCGCGCTGGTCGACCCAATTCTTGAGCCGCTCGAGTTCGTCGAGGTCGGCGCGCGGCGGGCGCGGCAGTCCGGCGATGGGCGCCAGTCCCGGCGGGTTGAGCGCCGCCGTAAGCGGCGAGAGCGTGATCCCGCCGAGCGCCGCCAGCGCCGCGAGCGCCGTGCGCGGCCGGCGGGCGAATACGAGCATCAGCGAGGCAGCGATCGGCGCGGCGATCGCCGGCGCGATGAGATAAAGGTGATGGATATAGGGCGTCTGGATGCGCAGGAAGAGCGCGGCGGCGATCGCCGCGCCGCCAAGCGTAAGCCGCAACAGGCGGCGGTCCGCCGACCGCGTCCAAAGCAGCGCCGCCGCGCCCAAGGCGGCGAGCGCGGGCAAAAGCCCGATCCAGTCGCTGAGCTGCGCCAAGAAGACGTCCGGCGGCTTGCGATAGGCGGCATAAGACCGGGCATAGTCATGCGCGCCGAGGTTCGGCAGCCAGTCGACGATCACCGGGCTTAACAGCGCGAGGGCCGTGAGAACGCCGAGCGCGGACGCCATCGCGGCGTCCTTCCAACGGAAGCGCGCGCATCGCCTAAGCGCGATTGAGGCGACCTCGATCGCCAGCATGATCGCTATTCCCGCTGCGGCGAACGCGTACCAGCGCCGGAAGGCGAACATCGCAAATAGCGTCAGCGCCAGCGCCAAGGCGACGCGCCGCACCATGGGCGCGATCCGGGCGTCATGGCCCTGTCGCAGCGCCAGCAGGCGGGCGAGGCGCTCGGCAAGTCGAAGCGCGCAGACCACGAGCACGAGCCCGCCGACATCCGGCATGCCGCGCGCCGCGACCGCCATCCCGGCCGGATAGGCGAAGACAATCGCGGCGACGGCAAGCGCCAGGCCGCCCTCAGAGGGCGAACGCAGGGCCGCCCGGCGGGCGAGCTCGCGCGCCAGCATCGCCAGCGCAAGCAGCGCCGGCGCGGCATAGAGCGCGAGCAGCGCGAATGTGTAGATCGCCCGCGACGTTGGCTGGGTCAGCGCCAGCGCGAGGCCAGGAATCAGCGCCGGCCCCCAGGCATAATCCTGCGTGATCGACTGGGCGGCGGCAGACGCGAGCAGCGGCCAGGCGCCCGCATCGGCCAATCGGGCGATCATCATCGAGACGCCGCGATAGGTCATGAAGTCGGCGATCATCAGATCGCGCGAGACGAGCACGAGATAAGCCGCGTAGGCGCAAAGGCCGGCGAGCGTCGCTGCGTACATTGCCGCCAGCCGCAACGAAACGTGTGGCCGCTTTTGCGCTGTTCGCGCAAGCCACAGGGCGAGCCCGACCCCGAGGGCGAGCGAGGCGAAGCTGAAGAGCCCGAGCCTCGCCGCTGGTTCGCCGAGCGCGCCGAGGACGATGAAAGCGACGGCCGCGAGAACGCCGAGCGTCAGCTTCGGCAGCGCCTCGTCCTCGAGCGCAAACGCAAGCGCCGCGACCGAGAGTCCTGGAAGGCCGGCGAGACCGATCGGTAGGATCGCCGGCGCGCCAGGCGCAATGCGCCGCAGAAGGAGCGCGATCGACGCCATCAGAGCAAAGCCGGCGAGGGCCACGACCCGCCGCTTCCCGGAGAGGCTTGGGGGCGCAAGCGCGCGCCGATCGACGACAGTCATCGGCGGGACCCATAGTCGAAGAGGGTTAAGTTTTCGGCGGCGCCGCGGCCTACCGCCCCGCCAGCCGGTCGGCGAACAGCGCGACTGTCCTGGCGTAGATCTCGGCCGAGTTCCATTGCAGGATGGCGGCGAAGTTCGGCTCGCCTTCGTCCCAGCCCTGTCCCGGCTGCCAGCCGTGCCCCTTCAGGAAGGCTGCGGTCGAGGCGAGCGCGTCGGCGGAATTGTGGATGAGGTCCGGCGTTCCGCTACCGTCGGGCGTCGTCGCATACATCAGATAGGCCGAAGGCATGAGCTGGGTCTGGCCAATCTCGCCCGCCCAGGCGCCGCGCAATTCCCTCGGATTTTGCACGATGCCGCGCTCGACCAGCATCAGGGCGTCGACGAGTTCGGCGCGATACCGCTCGGCGCGGCGGCAATCCCAGGCGAGAGTTGCTAGCGCGCTGTAAGTCGGAAACGAGCCGTTGTCGCCGCC
This sequence comes from uncultured Alphaproteobacteria bacterium, assembly GCA_963783175.1. Classification (GTDB taxonomy): domain Bacteria; phylum Pseudomonadota; class Alphaproteobacteria; order Rhizobiales; family Beijerinckiaceae; genus Roseiarcus. The sequence goes on along the minus strand of CAWANG010000012.1, from coordinate 17,483 downwards.
GAAGCTGGTTTCCTGACCCCAGATCGCCACCAGCACTGGCCCGGGCACGCCGAAGCGCTGCTCGATCGTGGCGAGCGGCCCGGCGTATCGCTTCAATTCCGCCCTGCCCCGCGCGACCATTCCCGGCGTGACGTGGCTCGCGGCGAATCCGGCGAAGTTGTGCCCGAACATAGCGACGCCGCCGTCATGGCGCTTGACAGCCGGGTCATAGGATACGCCGTCGAGAGCGGCGTTAGCGGCCGAAGCCGAGACGCCGTTCCCCTGCGCCACCTGCTTGAAGGAGTTCAGCCATTGGCTGAACCCTTCGCCATTCTTGCCGCATTCCTCCGCGCGCGCGCTTACGCCGCCAATGGCTGCCGCGACTGCGACCACAGCCGCAGCTCTCCGGACCCAACTGAAAACGGTAGCGCGCAACGTCACCCCCCTGGCGGCTCGGGCCATGGCCTCGCCTCCCCTGCCCGCATCGCCTCGAAGGCGCGCGCGACTCGCAGCACCCCAACATCGTCGAAGCGGCGGCCGACGATTTGCAGCCCGATCGGCAGGCCCTCATCGTCGTAACCGCAATTGAGCGACGCCGCGGGCTGCTCCGACATGTTGAAGGCGACGGTGAAGCCGATGTGCGGAAATGGATTGTGGGGATCGCGGCTGGGCGAGGCCCATTCTGCCGGAAAGGCGGTCATCGGCGCGGTCGGCGACAGCATGAAGTCGAAATTGACGGTCGCCTCGATCGCAGCCTTGCGCATCTCGGGAATTTGATCGAAACCGCGAAACACCTCAACCCCCGAAAAGCCAGCAGCAAACTCGGCCCATTCGCGAATGAAGGGTAGAACGAGGGCTCGCCGATGCGGGGGCAGTTCTCCGATGTCGTTGAGCGCGCGGGCGCGCCAGAAACGGTCTAGACCGTCGAGCATTTCCTGGGTGAGGAAGGGCTTCAGCGCCTCGACATGCGCGCCCGCGACCTCGAAATCTCGCGCGGCGCGCTCAATCGCGGCCTTGACCTCGGCCGTGGGCGCGGCGCCGCAGCCCGCTTCAAGCAACAGGCCAAGCTTCAAGCCCTTGAGCGGGGTCGGCTCGATCGCCCAATCCAATTTCTCATATTTGAGGCTCGAATAGTCGTGCGCGTCGGGCAGAGCGAGCGTCGCCATCATCAAGGCGGCGTCCGCCACATTGCGCGTCATCGGTCCGGCGACGCGCCCAATATACGGCGGATCGATCGGGATCCGCCCCGCGCTCGGCTTGAGGCCGAAGATCCCGCACCAGCCCGCCGGCAGGCGCACCGAGCCGCCGATGTCGGTGCCGAGGTGTAGCGGGCCGTACAGCGCCGCCGCCGCCGCGCCCGCGCCCGCCGACGATCCCCCGGGATTTCGGTCGAGCTTCCAAGGATTGCGCGCGAGCGGATGGAAGCTCGAGAGACCTGACGACAGCATGCCGTAGTCGGGCATGGTCGTCTTGGTGAAGATGATCGCGCCAGCCTCACGGAGCCGCGCCGCCGGCGGCGCATCCGATTCCTGCGGCGTCATGTCCTCCGCCGCTGTCCCGATAGGCTTGGGGTCGCCGCGGGTCGCGATATTGTCCTTGACCGTGACCGGCACGCCGTCCAGCGGGCCGATTGGCTCCCCCTTCGCCCACCGGGCTTCGGACGCCCGCGCCTCCTTCAGCGCGCGCTCCGGGGCATAAAGCCAGGTCGCATGGATATGCGGCTCGTAGGCTTCGACGCGCTCGATGACCGAGGTCATCGCCTCGACCGGCGAGAGTTCGCGCCTTCGGTAGGCGCTGAGCAACTCCAGCGCCGACATCCGGAACGGCTGCATGGGTCAGCCTTTCGCCGCCCTCGCGGGTTTGCTCATTGCCACGACATGGCCGAGAGGTCGTTGACGAAGATCGGCGCGTTCTTCCAAAGGCCCTTGAGCTTGGCGTCGGCGACCGTCACGTTCGGCAACTGGAACAGGAAGACGTTGACGCTGTCCTCGGCAATCTTCTTCTGCGCCTCGCCGACCGCCGCCTTGTAGGCGTCGACATTAGGTGCGGACGTCACCTTGGCGTAGATGTCGCGATAATCCTGGCTGTCATATTGGAAGTAGTAGTTGGGGTTGGCGTATATGTTCAGGTCGAGCGGCTCAGCGTGGCAAACGATGCTGAGATCGTAGTTCTTGTTCACGTACACGCCGTTGATCCATTGCGCCCACTCCACATTCTGGATGTTCGCCTGGATGCCAACCTCGGCGAGCTGAGACGCGATGATTTGGCCGCCCTGCCGCGCATAGTTCGGCACCGGCGGCAGCATGAGGCTGAGCTGCAGTGGCGTCGTCACGCCCGCTTCCTTGAGCAGCGCTTTCGCCTTTTCTGGGTCATGCGGGTACATTCCAGTCAGGTCGACGTAGCCCGGCTCCAGCGCCGTGTAGTGGCTGCCGATTGGCGTCCCGAGCCCGTTCATCGCTCCGTCGATGACCGCCTTGCGGTCGATCGCATAGGCGATCGCCTGGCGCACCCTGACGTCGTCGAGCGGCTTATGCTTGTTGTTGATCCCGACGATCGTCTTGCAGTCGGTGCCGCCGATCAGGACCTGAAAGCGCGGGTCGTCCTTGAACTCGCCAAGCGCGTCGAGATTGGCGAAACGCGGAAAGGCGTCGATGTCGCCGGCCGTCATTCCCGCAGCTGCCGCCGAAGGGTCGGAGATGAAGCGGAACTTGGCGTGCGGGATTGCGACCTTGCTCGCGTCACGGAAGCCGTCCCATTTATCGAGCGCGACCGACGCGCCCTTCGTCCACGATCCGAACTTGTACGGGCCTGTTCCAACTGGATTGGTCCCCGCGCCCGCGGCGCTCTTCTCGTCGAGGATGACTGCGGTGCTGAGACCCAGATGAAAAAGGGCCCAATAGCTCGGGTTCTTGAACTTGAGGACGACGGTCAGCGGATCGGGCGTCTCGATCGAATCGATTGAGGCGAAGAACCCCTTATCCTTGTTGGTCGCGTCCTTGGCTGCGAACCGCTCGAACGAGAATTTGACGTCTTTGGAGGAGAATGGTTCGCCGTCCTGGAACTTGACGTTCGGCTTGAGCGTGAAGGTGAGCGTCTTGGCGTCGGGTGAGAACTCCCATTTGTCGGCGAGCAGCGGCGTGATCGAGAAGTCCTCGTTGATCTTGGTCAGGCCCTCGAAGATATTGTAGTGCGTCACTTCCGCGATCGCCGAGGCGGCGCCGGCGGTCGGGTCCAGCCCGGGCGGTTCGAGTACCATGCCGATCGTTACGCTGTCCTTGGCGAAGGCGAGGCTGGTCGCGGCCAGTAAGGCCGAGGCCCACATGTAAGCAAAAGGCGATTGACGCGGCGCATGTGACGCTCCGAGGGGAAGGGGGATGGCCCCTCGACCATACCATCGGGTGAGCGGCGACGGTCAAGAATCAAAAGTCCCCTTTCTCTACCGAGAAAGAGGACTTTCTTGTTTACAGAACGAAGCGCGAGCTGATCAGGCCGGGCTTCCGTCGCCGCCAGCCGGGCGGGCGCGGCGTTCGGCCATGAAGCGTTCGAACTCCTCGCGGTCCTTGGCGCGGCGGATCGCATCCGAATACTCAGCGAACTCGCGTTGCGCCTCATCGAGCTTGCGGCGCTCCTCGTCGAGCCGAACAAGCTCAGCCGTCCGCCATTCGTCGAACGCGGCGTTGCCGCTCTGGGACGCATAGTAGCGGCGCGCCCGCGCTGCGCCGCCGCACGCCCAATTGGAATTCGAGCTCATCATCGCGCGCGCATCCTGCCACTTGTTGGTCGCGAGCGTTTGCAGATCGGGGCCGCCATTACGGCCCTGCCAGAACTTATAGCCGAGGATCGCGAGACCAATCGGCCAGAAGACGACAAAGCCGAGAATCATGGCGATGATCTCAAACGCCGTCCACCGTGAGCCGCCGCGCCGCCACCGGGCGCCAGCCCAATCGCTCGGGCCGAATTCCCGGGCTCCGTACGAACCACCCATCGCGTTATCCGCCGTGCCCATTGCGAGCCTCCATCTCCTCATGCTGGCGACGCCTGCAGAGGCGATCGCTCACGCGCCTGTCAGATTGGAAGCGGCCAGGCGGCGCACAAGAGCTTTCGAATGTAAAAAAGCATTACATTAATGTCAATGACGCTGACCTAACCGAGAGGGTAATGACACGCGACCCGGCGGCTTCCATCTCCCTTCGACTCAAGAATTGGCGCCTCCTCCCGGCAGTGCGGACGGACAAATGCGCAGCGCCCCGCGTACGGGCAGCCATCGGTCGCTTCCGGCCCACCGTTTAAGGGCGCGAGCGGCGCGAGGCGCGTTGGCCGATCGAGGCGGGGCGTCGCATCAACCAGTTCGCGCGTATAGGGGTGCGCCGGGCTGCCGAATAATTCCTGCGTCCCGCCGATCTCGACGATCCGCCCGCGGTACATGACTGCCGTCGTCTCGCAGATGTGAGCGACGACGGCGAGATCGTGGCTGATCAGGAGAAAGGTCACGCCCGCCTCGCGCTCGAGATCGCTCATCAGGTTCAGCGCCTGGGCCTGGACGGAGACGTCGAGCGCCGACACCGGCTCGTCGGCGACCACGAGTTTTGGCCGGGTGATGAGCGCCCGCGCGATGGCGATGCGCTGGCGCTGGCCGCCGGAAAATTCATGCGGATGCTTCAAGGCGTCCGAGGCCCTGAGGCCTACCGCCTCGAGCGAGGCCTGGACGCGCGCGCGGCGCTCGGCCTTGCCCGCTCCGCCCAGCGCCGCCAGCGGTTCGGCGATGATTTTTTCGATCCGCTGACGCGGGTCAAGCGAACCGTAAGGGTCCTGGAAAACCATCTGCATATGCGCCCGCATTGCGCGCAGCTCCCGCCGCGGCAAATCGAACAGCGACCGGCCCTCGAGCCGCACCGCGCCCGAATCCGGTCGGTCGAGCGCCAACGCGATGCGCGCGAGCGTCGATTTGCCGGAACCCGATTCGCCGACGATGCCGAATGAGCGCCCCTGCCGCACGGCGAAGCTCACCCCCGCCAGCGCCGGCCGGGCGCTTTTTCGCGTGAATGGCCCGACGCCAGGCAGGCGGTAAGACTTGACGACCGCAGAGACCTCAAGCAGCGGCGCTTCGCTCATCGCGCGAATCCCACCTCGCCCGCGCGATGACAGCGCGAGACATGGTTGGCGCCGAACGCGACCTGGGGCGGCGGCGTCGTCCAGCATCTTTCGAAAGTGAGCGCGCATCGACCGGCGAATGGGCAGCCAGTGCGATGGTCGCGGGTAGCGGGCGGCGCGCCGGGAATGGTCGCGAGCCGAGCGCCGCGCGGCGCGCCCGGCCGCGGCCGGGCTTCGAGCAGCGCCAGCGTGTAGGGGTTTCTCGGCTGGCGCAGAACCGCTTCGACCGGCCCGCTCTCCATGATCACGCCCGCGTACATCACCATCACGCGGTCGCAATGCCCGGCGATCACCGCGAGGTCATGGCTCACCAGCAGGATCGCCATCCCCGACTCAGCGCGCAGGGCGTCGATGAGGGCCAAAATGCGAGCCTGCACGGTGACGTCGAGCGCCGTCGTCGGCTCGTCGGCGATCACCAGGCGCGGCGAGCAGCCGATCGCCATGGCGATCATGGCCCGCTGGCGTTCGCCGCCAGAGAGCGCGAACGGATAGGAGCGGGCGGCGCGTTCCGGCTCGGCGAGCCGCACATGCTCGAGCAACTCGACTGCCCGCCGGCGCGCGTCCGCTTGGGCCAGTCCGCGATGAAGCATCAGCGGCTCGGCGACTTGGGCGCCGACGCTATGCAGCGGATTGAGCGCCGTCATCGGTTCCTGGAAGACCATGGCGATACGGTCGCCGCGCAATTGCTGAATCGCCTCTTCTCCAAGTCCGACGAGCTCGCGCTCCTCGAATCGGATCGAACCGGAGACGCAGGCGCCCTCGGGGGTCAGAGCCATGAGCGCGAGCGCGGTCATCGTCTTGCCGGAGCCGGATTCGCCCACCACCCCCAGGCTCTCGCCCTCGGCGAGCGAAAACGACGTCCGATCGACGACGCGCTGCAAGCCCCCTGGCGTCGGGAGGTCGACGACGAGCTCGGCGACTTCGAGCAGCATCTTCAAGTCCGCGGCTTCAGTTTCGGGTCGAGCGCGTCGCGCAGGCCGTCGCCGAGGAGGTTGAGGCCGAGCACGCTGAGCGCGATGGCCACGCCCGGGTAGAGCGCGAGCCTCGGCGCGTTGTAGAGAACGTTCTGGGCGTCGGCGAGCATCTTGCCCCACGAAGTTTGCGGCGGCTGGGCGCCGAGGCCAAGGTAGGAGAGCGCCGCCTCGGCGAGGATGGCGATGGCGAATTGGATCGTCGCCTGCACGATCAGCGCCGGCGCGATGTTGGGCAGCACATGATCGAAGGCGATTGCGATAGGTCCGCGGCCGGCGGCGCGAGCGGCGAGCGCGTATTCGCGCGAAAGCACGCCGTTGGCGGTCGCGCGGGTGAGCTTGGCGATGACCGGGACATTGTAGACGCCAATCGCGATAATCGCATTGACGACTCCGGGGCCGAGGGTCGAGGTCAGCATGATCGCCGTCAAAAGCGCCGGAAAGGCGAACACGAAGTCGCTGAGCTTCATGATCCCGTCTTCGATCAGGCCCTTGGCGAAGGCCGCCAACAGGCCGAGGACGACTCCGAACGCGAGCCCGATGCCGACGGCGACGAGACCGACGAGGATCGAGACGCGCGAGCCGGCCAGGATTTGCGAGGCGACGTCGCGCCCAAGATTGTCGGTGCCGAACCAGTGGGCCGCCGAAGGCGGCGCGAGCCGGTGCGGGATGTCGATCGCGGCCGGCGGGTAAGGCGTCCAGACCACCGACACCGCCGCGGCGATCGCGAGCGCGGCCACCAGGGTCGCGCCCAGCCAGAGGCTTGCGCCGCCGCGCGGGCGAAACCGGCGCGCCAGGCTCACGCGGCGGGGGCCCGCAGCCGCGGATCGATCGCGGCGCAGGCGATGTCGACGAAGAAGTTGAGCGCGATCACGATGAGCGCCAGCAGCATCACTCCATTCTCGACCACCAGGTTGTCGCGATTCGAGATCGACTGCAGCATCAGCCTACCGAGGCCGGGCAGAACGAACACGTTCTCGACCACGATTGCGCCGGCGATCAGGTTGGCGAATTGCAGCCCCATGATGGTGAGGATCGGCGTCAGCGCGTTCGGCAACGCGTGGCGCCAGAGCGCGGCGCGTCGCGACACCCCCTTGGCGCGCGCGGTGCGCATGAAGTCCTCGTTCAGCGCTTCGATGAGCGCCGACCGAGTGACGCGGGTCAGGATCGCCGCCTGCGCGGCGCCGAGGGCGACCGCCGGCAGGACCAGCGCGCCGAGAGCCCGCGCCGGCTCTTGCCAACCCGGAAAGCCGCCCGCCGGAACGAGTCTCAGCGTCACGGCGAAGACGATCACGAGCAGGATCGCGAGCCAAAAGTTGGGCACCGCGATGCCGACCTGGCTCGCCCCCATGATGATCGCATCGCCAGCCCTGCCGCGCCGATCTGCGGCGTAGACGCCGGCCGCGAGCCCGACCGCCGCGGCGAACGCCATCGCCATCAGCGCCAATGGAGCGCTGACGGCGAGGCTCGAGGCGATCAGCGGACCGATCGGCGAGCCGTAGGCGTAGGAAAGGCCAAAATCGCCGCGCAGCGCGCCGCCTATCCAGTGCGCGTAGCGGATCGGCGCCGGCTGATCGAGCCCGAGCTTGTGCGACAGGGCGGCGACCGCCTCGGGCGTCGCGGTCGGCCCCAGCATGGTCTGGGCGGCGTCGCCCGGCAGAACGCTCATGACCGCGAACACGATCATGGACGCGATGAGGAGCGTCGCCGCGAAAAGAGCAATTCGCTGAAGGACGTAAGCGAGCATCGCCTTAAGCTACCGCCGAACCGCGAAGCCGCAATGGCGCCTCACGAGCTATGCGCGGTAGCAATCCCAGCGGCTATGCGCTGAGAGATCTCCGCCGAAAGCGCGCGAGCGAGACAAATCTCGGCGTCACGCTCGGCGCGCAAGTCGTTATAGCGCTGCTGCGATCGATCATAAGCCGCGGCGGCGACGGCGGTGCCCGTGAATAGCTGAGCGCCCCCGTCGACCTTGTTGAGCGTGAACTTGGCTTCGCCGATCACGGTGGCCGATGTGGCGACGTTGGTCAGCGAATTGACGGTCGGCGTCGACGTGCCGGTCGACACGGTCACCGTCAGGCGATATTTCGGCGGCGGCGTCTGGCCGGTCCCGTTGAGGTCGGATGTGAGATCGTCGGCCAGATAATGGCCGAGGCGGTCCTTGATCGGCGCGACTTCGATCGCGCGGACCTCGTCGACGATGCCGGGATGCGCCGCCTCGCTGTAGAGCGGCTGGAAGCAACCCGCCAGTGCGCCCGCGAGCGCCAGCGCCGCGGCGGCGCCGAGACCTCTAGACCACGACATTGACGATCCTCATCGGTACGATGATCACCTTGCGGACAGGCTTACCATTCATCGCCCTGAAGACCCCGTCGAGAGCCAGCGCCGCGCCCTCGATCCGCCTCGCATCGGCGTCCCGTTCCATCGTCAGCTCGCCCCGCTTCTTCCCGTTGACCTGCACGACGTAAGTGACGTGATTCGAGACGAGCAGGTTGCGATCAGCGACCGGCCACGGGCTCTGGGCGACGAACCCCTTGCGGCCGAGCGCCTCCCAGCATTCTTCCGCGAGATGCGGCATCATCGGCGCAAAGCAATGGACGAGAATGTCGCCCGCCTCGGCGAAGGCGGCGCGCAAATCGTCTCCGACCGGCGCCTCGGCGATCGCCCCCACCGCCGCAGCGAGCTCGTTGGCCAGCTCGTAGACCGCGGCGATGCAGACATTGAACCTGAGCTGCTCGATCTCGTCTTCGATGCGGGCAAGCGCCGCATGGGCGATCTGGCGGATGCGCAGCGCCTCGTCGCCGTACTCCGCTGGCGGCGCCGGACGTTCGGAGCCGACGACGCGTTCGATATCGCAAGTCAAGCGCCATAGGCGCTGCACCTGCTTGAATGCCCCCTGGACGCCCGCTTCGGTCCAGATGACGTCGCGCTCCGGAGGCGAGTCCGACAGCATGAACCATCGCGCAGTGTCAGCGCCGTAAGTCGGCGATGATCTCGTCGGGATCGATCGTGTTGCGTTTCGATTTCGACATCTTCTCGGTCGGGCCGATCTCGACCGGTTCGCCGCCGTCCAAGAGAAAGGCGCGACGCCGGTCGCCCTCCCCTTCGACTCGAATCTCGGATGGGGCGAGCCATTGGCCGTCCCCGTCGCGATAGGTCTCGTGCACCACCATGCCCTGGGTGAAAAGGCCAGCGAACGGCTCATCGAGATCGAGATATCCGCACTTGCGCATCGCGCGAGTGAAAAAGCGCGAGTAGAGAAGATGCAGGATCGCGTGCTCGATGCCGCCGATATATTGGTCGACCGCGAGCCAGTGATCGGCCATCTTTGGATCGGTCGGGGCCGCCGCATTGGCCGGATCGGTGAAGCGCACGAAATACCACGACGAATCGACGAACGTATCCATCGTGTCGGTTTCGCGCGTCGCCGGGCCGCCGCATTGCGGGCAGGCGACGTGCTTCCAGGTCGGGTGATGGTCGAGCGGATTGCCGGGCCGATCGAAGGTCACGTCCTCAGGCAGCTTGACCGGCAGATCCGCGACTGGGACCGGCACGATTCCGCACGCCTGGCAATGGATGATCGGGATCGGGCAACCCCAGTAGCGCTGGCGCGAGACGCCCCAGTCCCTGAGCTTGTAGTTGATTTGCCGCTGGGCCTGCGGCTTCCCGCCGAGCATGATCTGCTCGAGGCGGCGCGCGACTTCCTCTTTGGCCTGCTCGACCGACAGCCCATCGAGAAAGCGCGAATTGATCATCACCCCGTTGCCGTCATAGGCGGTCCGATCGATGACGAAGCTCGAGGGATCGAGCTCGGACGGGCACACCACCGGCGTCACGCCGAGACCGTAGGCGCGGACAAAATCGAGGTCGCGCTGGTCGTGAGCGGGGCAGCCGAAAATCGCACCCGTGCCGTATTCCATCAGGACAAAGTTGGCGACATAGACCGGAAGGCGCCAGTCTGGGTCGAAGGGGTGACGAACCTTGAGGCCGGTGTCGAAGCCCCGCTTCTCCGCGGTCTCGATCGCCGCGACCGAGGTGCCGATCCGGCGGCATTCGTCGATGAACGCCGCCAGCGCCGGGTCGCGCTTCGCCGCCGCGCCCGCCAAGGGATGGTCGGGCGCGATCGCCATGAACTTGGCGCCGAACAGCGTGTCGGGGCGGGTGGTGTAGATCTCGAGCTCGCTCGTTCCCGGTTCATGAGCTAGCGGACCGAGCGTCGCTGGATCGATCACGAAGCGAATGAGAAGGCCTTCCGAGCGCCCGATCCAGTTCTTCTGCATCAGGCGGACCTTTTCCGGCCAGCGATCGAGCCGATCGAGGCTTGAGAGCAGGTCGTCGGAATAGTCGGTGATCCTGAAGAACCACTGGGTGAGTTCGCGCTGCTCGACGATCGCCCCCGAACGCCAGCCGCGGCCGTCGATCACCTGCTCGTTGGCGAGCACCGTTTGGTCGACCGGGTCCCAATTGACCTTCGAGTTCTTGCGCGCGACGAGGCCTGCGGCGAGAAAATCGAGGAACAGTTTCTGCTGATGCTTGTAGTAGCTCGGATCGCAGGTCGCGATTTCGCGCGACCAGTCGATCGAGAGGCCCATCGACTGCAACTGCGCCCGCATCGACGCGATATTGGCATGGGTCCACTTCGTCGGACTGGCGTTGTTCTGGATCGCGGCGTTCTCGGCCGGCAGGCCGAAAGCGTCCCAGCCCATCGGATGGAGGACATTGAACCCGCGCGCGCGCCGGTAGCGGGCCACCACGTCGCCCATGGCGTAGTTGCGCACGTGGCCCATATGGATGCGTCCCGACGGATAGGGGAACATCTCGAGGACGTAATATTTCGGCCGCGGATCGTCGTTAACGGTCTTGAAGATTTGCGCGTCGGCCCAGGCCCTTCGCCACTTGGCTTCGGATTCGCGCACGTTGTATCGTTCGGGCCGCATTGCCGGGCGTTCTGGCGGGACTGTCGGGGTCATGGCGTGCGGCGCGACAAAACACGATTTGCCGAGAGGGTCAAATAACGAAGGCGCGGCCGGCGAGGGCCAATTTCACACCTTGCCCAAGCGACTCTGTTGACCTCGCCGGACGGATGAGACAATTCTGCGACGATTGCCCTTGATCGGGCCGATCCTGGGGGATTCCATGAGTCCAAGTCCGCGCGACCCCATCCTTGAGCCGACGCCGATTCTAAACCTGCGTCCGACCCAGATGACGCTCGGCATGAACGAAGTGCAGGTCAAGCGCGTCGCCTGGAAACAGAGAACCTCAGAAGACCTCGCCAAATTTCTCGCCGCCCACATGGTGCCGGTCATCACCGGCCTCAAGGGCGAACACTACCTCATCGATCATCACCATCTGGCCCGCGCGCTGCTATGAGGAAGGGCTGAAAAGCGTGTTCGTAATCGTGGTCGCGGACCTCAGCCGTCTGCCGACCGACCATTTCTGGAACATGATGGATTTTCACGGCTGGACGCATCCTTATGACGCCAGGGGCCGCCGGCGGCCGTTTTCCGAACTGCCGAAGACGATCAAGGGCATGGAAGACGATCCCTATCGCTCGCTGGCCGGCGAACTGCGCGCCCTGGGCGGCTTCGCCAAGGACTCAACGCCGTTCTCGGAGTTCCTGTGGGCCGATTTCTTGCGCCCGCGCATCAAGCTCAAGGCGATCAAGGCCGATTTCGACGCCGCCTTGACCAAGGCGCTCGCCCTGGCGAAGACCGCTGACGCCGATTATTTGCCTGGCTGGAGCGGACCGCACGTCTACGCGCAGCGCGCGCCCGGTAAGGCGAAGGGTCAAAAGGGCAAGGGAAAACCCGCCGGCGGCGCCCCCTCCACTCAGGCGCCCGGCTGACAAGCTCGCCTTGGATCTTCGCTTACGCAGCTAACAGCATGCTGCGCGCCTGATCATAGACGGCCCGATCGCCGGCGGCGATGATTCGGCCGCCATCGGCCGCATCCTCGCCGTCCCAGGTCGAGATGACGCCGCCGGCTCCTTCGATGATCGGCGTGAGCGCGACGACGTCGTGCGGCTTGAGGTTGGTTTCGATCACGAGATCGATGAAGCCTGCAGCGAGCGCGCAATAGGCGTAACAGTCGCCCCCGTAGCGAATCAGGCGGACCTCGTTTTCGATCCGGGCGTATGCCGCCCGGTCGGCTGGGTCGCGGATCAGGAGCGGGCTCGTCGTCATCAAGGTCGCCTCGCGCAAGGAAGCGCAGGAACGCGTATGCAGGGCCCGCGTCGCCCATTCGGACGGCGGCGCTTCGCCGCGGGAAGGCGCGAGCGTGCGCAATTTCGCCCGTTTGCCGTCGCCGTAGAACCGCTCGCGGGTGAACGGTTGCGCCATCATGCCGTATACCGGCCGGCCGCGGTGCATGAGCCCAATCAGGGTGCCCCAGGTCGGCAGGCCGGAAATGAAGCTCTTGGTGCCGTCGATCGGATCGAGCACCCAGACATATTCCGCCTCGGGGCGATCGCGCCCATATTCCTCTCCGATCACGCCATGAGCGGGGAATGTCTGCGCGATCAGCCGCCTCATCGCCGCCTCGGCCCCCCGGTCGGCCTCGGTGACGGGATCGAAGACGCCGCCGCGCGACTTGTCCTCCGCGCCGATCGCGCTGCGAAAAAACGGGAAAATCACTTCGCCCGACACCTGCGCGAGTCGGTCGACAAAGGCGGCAAAGTCGACGGCGGTCATGCAAAATCCCCACAAAAGTGCGATAAAAGTCATGCCCGAAGCGCATATCTGCTATCTCGACATATTGCAGCTCGACCTCCGCCGAACTGAGCTATATCGTTATAGGTCATTGTTTATAATGAATTTTAGTGGCTAAGCGCGCCGCCGTCGGGTCGAGACCGGATTGCAACACTCCCCTGAATTCAGTGGGCGAGTGCCCATCCGATGAAGAAAAGTCTTGCAACCAAGGCAGGCAGCGACGATATTGTTGCGGTGCGGCATGACCTGCCGCATATGCCCTCCTTGGGCGTTTCCTCCCTAAACTCAGGGCCGCCATGGCGACATGGCGGCCTCCTTTTTTGTCCGGTCCCGCAGATCCGGGGTTGTGCGCTGCATTCGGCGCGCATTGCAGTGCGGGATGACTTCCCGCATCCGCTTCGTTCCCCGCACTTCCTCCAGGGCTTTCGCGTTCATTCGGCGGCGAGCCGCCCCGCTTCCGTTTCCCCTCCGAACTCTCGCGCCAGCGCCTTCGCCGCCGCGAACAGGTCTTCCCTCAAGGAAATCCACCGCTCGGTCCTGACGATCCGGCGCTCGTCGAGATAGAGCGCCCGGGCGATTTCGATCTGAATCGCATGGGCGTTTTCGGCAGGCGCGCCGAAATGCTCGGTGATGAACCCGCCCGCGAACGGCTTATTACGGCGGACCCGGTAGCCCGCGCCTTTCAGGCTCGCTTCGAGAGCTTCGACGACCGCAGGCGCCGCGCTCGCGCCGTAGCGATCGCCAAGCACGATGTCGAGCCCGCTGACGTCGGCGGCGTTGGAGGGCATCGAGTGGCAGTCGAGCAGCACCGCAACGCCGAACCATGCGCGCGCGCGCTCGATCAGGGCCTTCAGTTGCGCGTGATAGGGCAGGTAGAGGGTTTCTATCCGGTTGAGGCCGTCGGCGACCGAGATTGGTTTCTTGTAGATCGGCTGGGCGTCGCCGACCACTCTTGGAATGGTGCCGAGGCCAACCGCCACCCTGAGCGAGCGGGTGTTGGCGAACTCGGGCAGGCGGCCGTCGAAAATCTGCGGGTCGAGCTCATACGGCTCCCGGTTCACATCGAGATAGGCGCGCGGAAAGAGCGCTCGCAACAGCGGCGCGCCGAGCGCGACGCACGGCAGGAACAGTTCGTCGACGAAGGCGTCTTCCGAGCGGCGCAGCGTCAGGGGATCGAGCCGGGAGGCGGCGAGGAAGCGCGGCGGATAGGTCGAGCCGGAGTGTGGCGAACTGAAGACGAGCGGCGAAGCCAGCCGGGCCGGCTCGATCGTCTCGAACGGAAGATCGAAGTCCTGGATTGCGATCCGCTCGACGTGTTGCATCGGCCCTCCGACAAGCGCTTGCTCCTAGCGCGCCGTTCGGCTTTATCATAGCGCCGAATGCCGGCGCGACGCGAGCCTCGGGCGCCGGTTCAAGAAATCTTTACTAGGGCGCCGCAAAGTCGTGACCCTGGCAAGGGGTGAGTGATGCAGACGCCGGTCGAGATTTCCGCCAAGATCTTGCTTGCGGAGGACGATAACGACATGCGGCGCTTCCTCGTCAAGGCGCTGCAGAACGCGGGCTACGCCGTCACCTCTTTCGACAATGGGCTTTCTGCTTACGATCGGTTGCGCGAGGAGCCGTTCGAGCTCTTATTGACTGATATCGTCATGCCGGAGATGGACGGCATCGAGCTCGCCCGCCGGGCAACCGAGCTCGACCCGGAAATCAAGGTCATGTTCATCACCGGCTTCGCCGCGGTCGCACTTAACCCCGGCAATGGGGCGCCGAAGGACGCGCGCATCCTCTCCAAGCCTTTTCATCTCCGCGATCTGGTGAATGAGGTCGAGCGGCTGCTGCGGGCGGCCTGAGGCGCGGCCGGTCGAGACGTAAGCCCATGCGCGCGCTCGCGCTTTTCATCGCGGCGCTGTGGGTGGCGATCTCCGCTCCGGCTTTCGCCGACGGCTCGCGTCTCGACGCCATTCTCGAGCGTCAGGTGCTGCGGGTTGGCACGACCGGCGACTATCGGCCGTTCACCGCGCTCGACAAACCGGGCGGCGAATATTCCGGTTTCGACATCGATATGGCCCGGGCGCTCGCCAAGGCGCTCGGCGTTTCTATCGCCTTCGCGCCCGTGACCTGGAGCGGACTGGCCAAGGGGCTCGCCGACGGCGACTTCGACATCGCCATGGGCGGGGTGTCAGTGACGCTCGATCGGCAGAAGATAGGCTTCTTCTCGGCGCCTTACCTGCGCGACGGCAAAACGCCGATCGCGCGCTGCACGGATCAGCAGAAGTATCAGACCCTGGCCGAGATCGATCGCCCAGGGGTCAAGGTGCTCGCCAATCCCGGCGGGACCAATGAGCGCTTCGATCGCGCGCGCCTGCACGAAGCCGACATCGTCGTCTATCCCGACAACCTGACGATTTTTGATCAATTGGCCGCGGGACAGGCGGATCTCATGATCACCGACGCCTCGGAAACCCGTTTCCAGGCAAAGCTGCATCCCGGCGTGCTTTGCGCCATCCACCCCGATCGACCGTTCGATTTCGCCGAGAAGGCGTACTGGATGCCCCCCGACCCCGCTCTGAAGGCCTTCGTCGACCAGTGGCTGCATCTCATGGAGGAAGACGGCGAATTCGACGCGCTTTACGCCAAGTGGCTCCGCTGATCGAGCGGAATTCATCGACGGACCACGACTTCGGGCGGCCCGGTGAGCCGCCCGAACCCGAAAATCGACGCCGCTCGTAAGGTCAACCGCTACTCAGGGTAGCCGCCCCAGCCTTAGTTTCGATACCAGTGCATCGGGCAGGAGCCGTAGTTCGGGAAGCAATAAATGGGATACGCGGCGATCGAACCCAGGTCGGCAACACCGCCGACCACACCGTTAGCGGCCGTCGCCACGGGATTGCCGCCGTAAGCGACGTAGCGATGCCCGTTCCTCCAGGCATAGTGGCGCGTGTAACGGTGGGCATAGTGGCGAGCATGAGGATGCCCAGCGACCGTCGCCCCGCTGTTGGGCGTCGACTCCGCCAAGCCCTGCGTGGGCGCCGGCTCGCTCAGGCGCGGAGCCGCCGCGCTGGGCGCCGTCGCTCCGCTGTCCGAGGATGACGCTGTCGTTTCGGGCGGGGATGTCGCCGAGCTTGGCGTTGGCGCCGGTTTGGGCTCCGAAGTCGCCCCGCTGGGTGAAGAGGCCGACGCGACAGATGGCGATGTCGCCGGGCTTGCCGTTGGCGCCGGCTCGCTCGGCGAAGGCGCCGCCGCGTTGGACGCCGACGTCGCCCCGCTGGCCAAGGACCCCGATGCGATGGGCCCGCCTATCGCCCAGGCCGGCGTGGGCGCCGGCTCGCTTAGCGAGGGCATAGACCGATCGGATGGCGACATCGCGCCGCTTGTCGCGGATGTGGGAGCGCTGGCGGCTGACGTGTCTGCGAAAGCGATCGGAAGTGGCGATAGTGAAGCAAAGGCCGCCGCGCCGAGCGCGATGGCCGAGACTCGAAGAACGCTGTTGGTCATGGAGACCTCCGATTTCACGGGCGGCGCAACGCGCCGCAGGAACCCCGTTGCCTGATTCAGGAACGCGCAAGCCGAACGAAGGGTTCCCCTAGACTGGCGTTTCCGCCGATGAGCCAAGTTTCCTCGAAACCTGAGGATTGCGCGAGCGTTTGACGGCGCGGCGCTCCGCGCGCGCCTAAAAAAGTCTTGCAAGCGAAGCGACCCGGAAAAACGAAATTGGGCGGCCCAACCGGGCCGCCCAAAGCCAAAAAGTCAGGCTAGCAGAGCATCAGCGGTGGAAGTGGCCGCCGCCGAAGTGACCGCCGCCGAACCCGCCGAAGTGGCCGCCGCCAAAGCCGCCGGCGCCGCCGAAGCTGCCCATGTGGCCGAAGTTGCCGCCGGCAAAGTGGCTGGCCCCGCCGTTGAAATGGCCGCCGAACACTCGACCGTGGCCATAGCCGCCGTAACCGCCATAGCCGCCGTAACCGCCATAGTACGGGCCATAACCGTAGCCGTAGTAAGGCCAGTAATCGCCGCCATACCCATAACCATAGTCGTTGCAGAAATCGTAGCCGTAATAGTAGCTGTCGCAGTTGTACGGATAGCCCGCGGCCAGCCCGCCAACGGCTGCGCCGATCACGCCGGCCGCAACGGCCGCGCCGGGATTGTAGCCGTAACCGTAGGCGTAACGATGCCCGTTCCGCCACACATAGCGGCGATGGCCCGCTCGTCCGACATGCCCATACAGGTGTTCGTGCGCGACGGGCCCGTGAACGGCGTGCGCGTGAACGGCGTGCCCGTAGTGATGAACGGCGGCCGCCGCGTCTCCCGCGGTAAGCGGCGATAGCATGGCAAAGGCGGCTGCGCCGAGCGCGACGACCGAAGTTCGAAGAGTACCCTGGGTCATGGCGACCTTCCTTCTGGTGTGCGGCGCGGCGCGCCGCGGCTTTCTACCTGTACGTAAATCGGCGCTGCAAATTCCAAGGTCGGCGCCGGTCACGAATGCGCGCGTTTGCGCACTGCGATAGTCCGAGGAGTGTAAGAAGGCCGGCGCAACCTTCGAAAAACAAGTTTAACATTGCCCGTCTTCCTCCCGAATACTGCTCCAACAACGAATTCTCGCGGCCAACAACGCGCAAGTGGAGGGCATGGTCCTTTGCCAGGGTCCGAACGACGACCGCGATCTCGCCCCCTCCATCCT
>CAWANG010000011.1:0-58641 GCA_963783175.1 uncultured Alphaproteobacteria bacterium | reverse complement strand
CCGCTTGCATCCGCGCGGCGAACACGGCAGCGTTGAGGCTGGCGGGCCGCAACGGTTCAGGGAGGAACATAAATGGCGCGATATGAAATCGCTGCGTCGCGCGCAGCAGGCTTGGTCGGCGCGGCCTCCGCCGCTCTCTGCTCGCGCTCGGCCAGCCGGCCCTTGCCGAGGACGAGGGGCCGATCCGGATCGGGGTGATTGCCGAGGCGCAATCGGTCGCCGGCTCCTCGATCCCCCAGGCCGCGCAAATCGCCGCCGACGAGATCAACGCCGCGGGCGGCGTCGCCGGGCGCAAGATCGAGATCGTCTCATACGACAATCATTCGTCGTCGGCCGAATTGGTCAGGGCGTTCCAGCGCGCCGTCAACGAGGATCACGTCAATGCGGTGATCGGGAGCTATATCAGCGAGGTCGTGCTCGCGCTCGAGCCTTGGGCGGGGCGGCTCAAGACCGTCTTCATCACGCCCGGCGCCGCGTCCGACGTCATCACCCAGAACGTCGCCAAGGACTACGAGCACAACAAATATACGTTCCACGGCTACCTGACCTCGAGCGCCCTCGCCGGCCTCGTCTGCGACGCCGCCAAGGACATGCTGGTCGACGGCCTCAAGATGAAGACGGCGATCGTCATGAGCGAGGACGCGGCGTGGACGACGCCGCTCGACGCCAGCTACGAGGTCTGCCTGGCGAAGATCGGGCTCAAAGAACTCGACCACATCCGATTCTCGCCCGACACCACCGACTTCACCCCGATCTTCAACAAGATCGAGGGTGAGAAGCCGGACGTGATCATCACCGGCATTTCGCATGTCGGGGTGCAGCCGACGGTGCAGTGGAAGAGCCAGCAGGTGCCGATCCCGATGTTCGGCATCGCCTCGCAGGCGACCAACTCGACGTTCTGGAAGGACACCAACGGCGCGACCGAGGGCGTGATCTACCAGGGCGTTTCGGGTCCAGGCGTCGCGGTCACGCCCAAGACGCTGCCGTTTGTCGAAGCGTTCCTGAAGCGATTCGGGAACGATCCGTCTTATTGCGGCTATACGGCCTACGACGACGTCTACATCATCGCCGACGCGATCAAGCGCGCCGGAAGCCTCGACAGCGACAAGCTGGTCGAAGCGATGGAAAAGACCGATTTTATCGGCACGATCGGCCGGATCGAGTTCCTGCCGCAAGGCGATCCGCATGTGCACGGGCTCAAGACCGGCGCGGGCTTCATCACCGGCCTGATGCTGCAATGGCAGAACGGCAAGCAGGTCAACATGTGGCCGGCGGCGCTGGCCAACGGAAAGCTCGAGTTCCCGTCCTTCGTCAAGATCGCGTCCGGCGGCAATTGACCAGCGGGCGAACCCGCCGCCGTCGGGAAAAGGCAGGAGCGGCGGCGGGGATCTGTAAATGCTCGTCTGGCAGATCCTGATCGACGGTTTCGCGATCTCCTCGCTCTACGCGCTAGGCGCGACCGGATTCACCCTGATCTTTGGCGTCACCGGGGTGCTCAACCTCTCGCACGGGGCGATCATGGTCGCGGCCGCCGTCGCAGCCTGGGCCGCGTCAGGAAACCTGGGCGCGGGCGCTTATCTTGGCGCCGCCTTCGGCGTCGTCGTCGCGCTCATGCTTGCGCTTGCGACCTACTATCTCATCGTCCGGCGACTGCAATTGTCGCGCGCGGTGCGCGAGGAGGAGAAGGAGATCTTCATCCTCACCGCGACGCTTCTCTGGGGCATCATGATCCAGGAGGCGATCGCCTATCTCTTCACCAACAACGCCAAGACGGTCTTGCCGATCGTCGACGGGGTGGTCACGATTCTCGGCGTGCGCACGCCGACGAACGAGATTTTCACCGCGCTCGTCTGCTGGGCGACGATCGGGGGCTTATGGCTGTTCGTCAACCGAACGCTCGCCGGCAAGGCGGTACTCGCCGCGTCGATGAACCCGCGCGGCGTCACCCTGCTCGGGATCGAGCTCTCGACGGTCTATGTCGGGGTGTGGGCAATCTACGGCGCGCTGGCCGGCGTCGCCGGCGTGCTGCTCGGCATGTTCCTCGGCGTCTCCTCCTATAGCGCCGGGCCGTTGACCGCGAGCGCATTCTCGATCGTCGTCCTCGGCGGCCTCGGCAGCGTCTCGGGCTCGCTGATCGCGGCCTATGTCGTCGGCTATCTCGAGACGCTCACCGCCTATCTCGTGTCGCCCGCCTATCGCGCGATCCCCGCGCTCCTGCTCCTGGTCGCGGTGATGTACGTACGCCCGCGCGGACTGATGGGCAGGCGGTAGACCATGCTGCGCCGCGCGCTCCTCTCACCGCCGGTCCTGATCAGCCTGATCGTCTTGCTCCTGGCCTCGACGCTGCCGCTCTATGTCTCGGGCTATGTGCTCGGCCTGCTCACCATCGCCTATTATTTCGGCGTGTTCTCGATGGCCTGGGACCTCCTGTTCGGCTTCGCCAACGAGGTGAACTTCGGCCCCTCGTTCCTGATCGGGCTCGGCGCCTATACCGCGGGCATTCTCGACAATCTCTATCAGCCGCCGATCGCTCTCAGCGTCGCCGCGGGCGTCCTCGCGGCGATGACCGGCGGCCTCGTGCTGGCCTTGCCGGCGCTCAGGGTGCGCGGGCCCTATTTCGGCCTCACCACCCTCGTCGCCGTCCTGATGCTGCAGAACTTTGTCGTCGTCGCGGCGAGCCTCACGGGGGGCGAAATCGGGCTCACGGTCCCCGACGTCATTTCGATCGACGACAAGGTCAACTACTGGATCGCGCTCGGCTTCATGGCCGTGAGCGGCGCAATTCTTTACGGACTCTCGCGCTCGCCGGTCGGCCTCATCCTTCAGGCGAGCGGGCAGGACCCAGTGCAAGCCGGGGCGCTCGGGTTCAACGTCACCAAGCACAAGCTCGCGGCGTTCCTGGTCAGCGCGTTTTTCTCGGGTCTCGCCGGGGCCCTGATGGCGTTCTATCTCGGCGCGGCGTCGGTCGGCACGTTCATCGATGTCACGGTGGGCGTGCAGGTGATCATCGGCGCCGTCATCGGCGGCCGGCGCACCATCCTCGGCGCGGTGCTCGGCGCGGTGTTTCTGGTCGTCCTCGGCGAGAGCTTAAGGCCGCTCGGCGATCTTGCGACCTTCATCGTTTCGGCGGTCGCGCTCTTCGTCGTTCTCGTCTTCCCCGCCGGGCTCCTCGGCATGGTCAAGGGTGTCCGGGAGGCGACATGAGCGCTCGCGCGCCAAGGCTCGGGGTCGAAGGGCTGCAGAAGCGGTTCGGCGGCCTGACGGCGGTGCGGGACGTGACCTTCTCGATTCATGCAGGCGAGATTCTCGGCCTCATCGGACCGAACGGATCGGGCAAGTCGACGGTGATGAAATCGATCCTCGGCGTCGAGCGGCCCGACGCCGGATCGGTCCGGATCGACAGCCGCGAGGTCGCCGGCTGGCCGCCGCACCGGATCGCGCGGCTCGGCGTCGGCATGGTGTTCCAGCATTCGCGTCCGCTCTACCGGCAGACGGTCATCGAGAACATCGTCCTCGGGCTCCTGCCCGACCGGCTCATCGATGTCCTTCCCGCCGCCGCTACTGACGCGCGGGCCCGGGCGATCGCCGAGCGCGTCGGACTGGCGGGCGTGCTCGATCGGCGCCCCTCGACGCTGCCGTTCGCGGACCTGCGCAAGATGGAGATCGCCAAGGCGATCGCCCGCGATCCGCAGGTGGTGCTGATCGACGAGCCGTTCGCCGGCTTAACTGCGCGCGAGACCGCCTCTTTCGCGGCGCTGATCGCCGAAATGCGCGCCGACGGGCGGGCGGTCCTCATCGTCGACCACAACGTGAAAAGCATCTCGGCGCTGGTCGACCGGATCTACGCCATGCATGTCGGCGAGCGGATCGCCGAGGGCACGGTCGAAGAGGTGATGGCTAACCCGACGGTGCGAAAGGTCTATCTCGGCGGCGCGCTGGAGACGGCGGCGCGCCCGGAGGCCGCGTTCAGCGACGCGAGGGCGCCGTTTCTTGAGATCGAGAACCTGAACGTCGTCTACGACAAGGCGCAGGCGCTGGAGAACGTCTCGCTCCATGTCCATCGGGGGGAGTTCGTCGCTGTCGTCGGACTGAACGGCGCCGGCAAGACGACGCTGTTCAACGCCGTCTCGGGCCTCGTCCCCTACGCCGGAGACATTCGCCGTGAAGGCCAGTCGCTGCGCGGCAAGACGGCGGCGACGATCGCGCGCGATGGCGTCGTCCAGTCGCCGGAAGGGCGCGAACTCTTCGGCGCGATGACGGTGCGCGAAAATCTCGACATGGGCGGGCACAGGCTCGCCGATGACGCGAGGGCCGAGCGCCGGGAATGGCTGTTCGACCTCTTCCCGGTTCTCAAGGAGCGGCAGAGCCAAACCGCGGCGACCCTCTCTGGCGGCGAACAGCAGATGCTGACCATCGCCCGGGCGCTGATGATGAAGCCTGATTTGCTGATCCTCGACGAGCCGACGCTGGGTCTAGCCCCGGTCATCATGGAGCAGATTTCGAAGGCGCTCGAACGGCTCAGGCAAGCGACCGAGATGACGGTGCTGCTCGGCGAGCAGAACGTGACCTTCGCCCTGCCCCACGCCGACCGCGTCTACGTCCTCGAGCACGGCCGGATCGCCTGGGAAGGCGAGCCGAGCCGGTTCGCCGCGGAAGCAGGGGCGCGGTATCTATAGGGGCGCGCGGGGCTAAGCCCCAAACTTCACCGCGCCTGCGCCCAGCGCCAGATCGCCCATTGGCGCCTGAGCGGCGGGACTTCACCGGCGGGGTCGAACGGGCGCTCCGCGTTGCGCTCCAGCCGGCCGAGATCGAGCCGCAGGGGCCCAAGCGGAATGAAGGCCGGCAGAATCGCCGGGCTTGAGCCTTCGAGCCGCCGCTCTGCCTCGGCGAGCTCGTCGCGCGCCAAGCCCCGCAATTCGGCGCAGGCCGCAATAACGGCCGCGGTTGGGCGGCGGGCGTCGAAGTCGGCGGAGCTCGCGCCGTGGCGGGCGGCGACGTCGGCGGGAACGAGCGTCGGCACCGAGCCGGCCTTGAACGGCAATTGTCGGAGGAGACGCGTCACGGCCAGCGCCATCCCGGCCGGCGCGTGCGCGTCCGCCTGGTCCAGCTCGACGCCGCCGGCCGCGATCAGCGCCGTGAGCGTCAGCCGCGCGCCCTCGCTCTCGTCAGCGAAAGCGCGGAACGCGGCGAGGTTGAAATCGTCCTGCGGCGCGATCTCTTGCAGGCACGCGTCCAGCATCGCCGCGAGCCAGGCGCGGGGAAGCGCGTAAGCCTTGATCGCGGCGGAAAGAGCGAGCGCGACCGGGCTCCCTGCCGCTTCGTCGGGACGCTCGCCGGCGACGATTCCGCGCCACCAGGCGAGCCGCATCGCCGCGAGATTGGGATCGCGGGCGCGAGCGAGCGCCTGGCGGATTTCGTGATCGAACGCCGCAAGAGCGTTGAGAGCGTCGCGCGCGCTTGGCGCCGCATAGAGCGCGCCAAGCCACTGATCGCGGCTTTGAGCGCGCGCCAGCGCGGCGCAATATCGGTTGGCCTCATCGAGCGCGCTCTTGCCTTCCGGACGGCGCGCGCTCACGGCGCAGCGATCAGGGCCGCCGCGACGCGCCGGTTTTCCGATTGCATGACGTTGTAGACGCGGAGCGCCGGACCGGTCGCCATCGCTTCGAACCGTAGACCGGCGCGCTTGAGCGCGTCCTTCAGCGGCCGCCCGATCGGCGCCATCCGGGCACCCGTGCCGACCACAAGGAGCTCGATCGATCCGGGCCGCTCCGCACATTCGGCGATGAGCGGAGCAAGCGTGCTCGCGTCGAGATCGTCGACGCTCGCCGCCTCGATTGCTCTGACCCCCTGCGGCGTCGCCAGGATCGACCCCGCATGCCGCATGCCGGCGAAGGCGAAGGCGCCAGCCCCATGCGCGGCGATCGGGTGGCTGCCGGGCGCGAAGGCGGGCCGCGGAACCGCCTCGGTCACGCCTTCTCCTTGGCCTTCACATCCGCGCCGGCGACTTCCTTTTCCCGCATCCGGTCGAAGCTTTCGGCGCGCACGCCCATATAGATGAGCATCGGCGAGCAGATGAAGATCGACGAATAGGTGGCGACGAAAATGCCCCAGATCATCGCCGCCGAGAACGAGCGGATGACATGGCCGCCGAGGAAGAAGAGCGCAAGTAGCGCGAGAAAGACAGTGGTCGCGGTCATGATGGTGCGCGGCAGCACGGCGTTGACCGACATGTCGATGATCTCGGCGGTCGACAGGCGTTTGTATTTGCGCATCACCTCGCGGATGCGATCGAGCACGACGACCGTCTCGTTGAGGGAATAGCCGACGATGGTGAGGATCGCCGCGATTGAGGTCTGGTTGAACTCGAGCTGGGTGACGCAGAAGAAGCCGACCGTCAGCAGCAGGTCGTGCATCGTGCCGATGATCGCCCCGACCGCGAACTGCCACTCGAACCGGAACCACAGATAGGTCAGGACCGCGATGATGGCGACGACGACGCCGAGCGTTCCGCGCTGGACGAGCTCCGCGGAAACGGTCGGCCCCACGGCGTCGACGCTTCGGAACTCGTAGTCGGCGCCAAAGGCGTCCCTGAGCTTTGTGATCGCGGTCTGCTGGCCGGACTCGCCGCCAGGCTGCACGTTGAGGCGCAGCAAGACGTCCGACACGGCGCCGATCTGCTGCACTTCGACCGGCCCCAGGCCGAGGCTCTCGGCCTTGGCGCGAATGTCGGCGAGATTGGCCTCGCCGCTCTTGGCGCGCAGGTCGACCTGGGTGCCGCCGGCGAAGTCGATGCCGAAATTCATGCCCACGAACAGGAACATCAGGACCGACACGATCGACAGCGCCGCCGACAGCGGATAGCTCACGCGGCGGAACCGCATGAAGCTGATCTTGGTGTTCTCGGGCGCGAGGCGAAGCAGTTTCATGCCGCAAGATCCGGTTTCAGCGTCGGAGCGCTCATATCGGCAGCCTCTTAGGCCGCGCGCGGTGATACCAGAGCGCGATCATCATCCGCGTCATCGTGACCGCGGTGATGATCGAGGTCAGAATGCCCAGGCCGAGCGAGACGGCAAAGCCGCGCACCGCGCCCGACCCGAACAGATAGAGGATCAGCGCCGCCACGAACATGGTGACGTTGGAGTTGATGATCGTCGCGAAGGCGCGCCGGAAGCCGGCGTCGAGGGCGGAAATGACCGAGCGGCCGAGATGCGCCTCCTCGCGGATGCGCTCGTAGATGAGGACGTTCGAATCGACCGCCATGCCGATGGTGAAGACGATGCCGGCGATGCCCGGCAGGGTGAGCGTCGCGCCGAGCAGGACCATCGAGGCGAAGATGAAGAGTATATGGACCGCGAGCGCGAGATCGGCGAACACGCCGAAGACGCCGTAGGTCGTGATCATGTAGACGACGACCAGAAGCGCCCCGACATAGGCCGCGCGTTTTCCCGCGTCGATCGAATCCTGGCCGAGGCCGGGACCGACGGTGCGCTCCTCGATCACCGTGAGCTTGGCCGGGAGCGCGCCCGCGCGGAGCAGAATCGCGAGGCTCGAAGCCTCATCGAGGCTGAAGTTGCCGGTGATCTGGCCGGTCCCGCCGGTGATCGGCGACCGGATGACCGGGGCCGAAATGACCTTGCCGTCGAGCACGATGGCAAATGGGCGGCCGACGTTTTCCGATGTCACCTGGCCGAATTTCTGCCCGCCGCGCAGGTTGAAGCGGAAAGTGACGTCCGGCTCGCCGGTCTGCTGGTCGAAGCTCTGCTGGGCGTCGACCAGGTCCTCGCCGTCGACCATGACGCGCCTCTGCACCTGGATCGACCCGCCGCCCTTCTGCATCGGCAGCGTCTCGACCTCGTTCGGAGGATCGCCGGGATCGGCGACCAGGCGGAACTCGAGCTTGGCGGTCTGGCCGATCATGTTCTTGAGCGTCGTCGTGTCCTGGCTGCCCGGCGCCTCGATCAGCACGCGGTTGGGGCCCTGTTGCTGGATGACGGTCTCCTTGGTGCCCATCGCGTTGATGCGGCGGTTGAGCACCTCGATCGATTGCCCGACCGCGTGACGCACCTTGTCGACGGTCGCCGCGTCGGTCAGCGCTAACCGCACGCCGTCGGGCGTCTGCGTCACGTCGAGCGTGCGGCCGTTCCCGGCCGCGAGCGGGCCGCCGATCGGCTGGCTCAGCGACTGCAGAAGCTCGAACGCCTTGGCGCGCTCGGCCGAGTCGGCGATGCGGACCATGACGCCGCGCGGCTCAACCGCGATGCCGCCGGAGATGGCGATCTTGCCGTCGCGCAATTTCTGCCGCACGTCGTCGCGCAGCGCTTCGACCTGGCTCTTGGTCACCGAAGCGGTGTCGACCTCCATCAGGAGATAGGCGCCGCCCTGGAGATCGAGGCCGAGCACGATCTGGCGCAAGGGAATGAAGCTCGGGAACCGCGCGGCAAGCGCGTCAACGGTCTGCGCCGGCATGAAGCTTGGTAAGATGACCAGAACCGCAGCGGCAACGAGCGCCAGGACGGAGGCCAATTTCCAGGAAGCGAAGCGAAGCATCAGACTTTCTATCTAGCGAGAAAACCGCCGGCGCCGGGCCGCCGCACCGGCGTCAGGAGTTCGGCGCGTCTTTCTTGGCCGACGGCGACTTGGCGGGCGGCGCCGGGTCCTTGACCGGTTCGCCCTTGGCGCGCACTTCGGCGATGCCGGAGCGGGCCAGGCGAACCCGCACGTTAGGCGCGATCTCGAACTCGACCTCGTTGTCGTCGACCGATTTGGTGACCTTGCCGATGAGGCCGCCGGTGGTGACGACGACGTCGCCGCGCCGAGCCGCCTGCACCATTTCGCGCTGCTCTTTGGCGCGGCGCTGCTGCGGCCGCCAGAGCACGAAATAGACGATCGCGATCATGGCGACGATCGGAACCAACTGAACCAGCGTGTCGCTCCCCCCGAACGGGGCGGAGCCGGCGGTTTGCGCGTAGGCGGCGGTGATCAGCACAGGGGCGGTGGCTCCGGCGACGCGAAAGCCGCGCCGTTCATCAGGGCGTCATTTGAAAGGCGTCGCTTATATATCCGCGGGCCGCACGAAAGCAACGCCGCCCGCATGGACGAACGCATCCTGGCCGGGCCCGGCCGGCGCCGGGCGCTTTTCGCAGGCGGACGCCATCGCTATAAGGGCTTCCCGCCGATTCGGGCGCGGGCGTGGGAGGGGACGGGAATGAACAAACAGATCGCCGAATTTGTCGGCACTTTCGCCCTGGTGTTCTTCGGTTGCGGGGCGGCCGTGGTCGGGGGCATGGGGTCGGGGCCGACGGCGGTCAATCTCTTGGGGATCGCGAGCGCGTTCGGCTTCGCCATTGTCGCGATGGCCTATGGCATCGGGCCGGTCTCCGGCTGCCATGTCAATCCGGCGGTGAGCTTCGGCGTCTATGTCGCCGGCCGGATGAGCATAGCCGACATGATCGGCTACTGGATTGCCCAGATTTTTGGGGCGATCGTCGCCGCGGTGGTGCTCTATCTCATCCTGTCCGGCAAGGCTCAGGGGTGGACCGGCTCGCTCGGCCAGAACGGCTGGGGCGCGGGCTACAACGGCGAATACAATGTCGTCTCGGCCTTCGTATTCGAAGTGGTGGCGACGTTCCTGTTCCTGGTGTGCATTCTCGGCGTCACCCATCCGTTCACGCCGATCGGCTTCGCCGGCCTGGCGATTGGCCTCACGCTGGTCGCCATTCATCTGGTGGGCATCAACATCACCGGCACTTCGGTCAATCCGGCCCGCTCGATCGGCCCGGCGCTGGTCGGCGTCGGATCGAACCCCGGCGCGCTGGCGCAGCTCTGGCTGTTCATCATCGCGCCCTTGATCGGCGCCGGCGCGGCGGGCTTCCTCTATCGCGAAGGCGCCTTCCTGGACCCGCCGAAGAAGGCCTGAGCGAACCCGCCGCGCGGTCTTGCCAGCGCGAGCGTGGCGGGCGAAAAGCCCGCCATGCTCCATATCAGCGCCCTGACCTACCGGCTCGGCGAGCGTCTCCTGATCGACAACGCTGCGGCAGCGCTGCCTTCAGGAGCGCATGTCGGGCTCGTCGGCCGCAACGGCGCCGGCAAGACCACGCTCTTCCGCCTCATCCGCGGCGACCTTTCGCCGGAGAGCGGCGCAGTCATCGTCCCCAAGGGCGCGCGGCTCGGCAGCGTCGAGCAGGAAGCGCCCGGCGGATCGGAGAGCCTCGTCGACTTCGTGCTTTCGGCCGATGCGGAGCGCGCGGCGCTGATGGCCGAAGCGGAAACCGCGAGCGACCCGGAGCGCATCGCCGAAATCCACACCCGTCTCATCGACATCGACGCCCATACCGCGCCGGCGCGGGCGGCGCGAATCCTCAGAGGGCTCGGCTTTGACGAGGCGGCGCAGGGCCGCGCGCTCATCGAATATTCCGGCGGCTGGCGGATGCGGGTCGCGCTCGCCGCCGTCCTGTTCTCCGAGCCCGACCTTCTGCTGCTCGACGAGCCGACCAACTATCTCGACCTCGAAGGCGTGCTGTGGCTCACCGACTATTTGAAGAGCTGCCCGGCGACCATCGTCGTCATCAGTCATGACCGCGATCTGCTCGACGACGTCGCGGATCAGATCCTCCACCTCGAGCGTGGCAAGCTGAGCTTGTGGAGCGGCGGCTACTCGAGCTTCGAGCGCCAGCGCCGCGAGAGCCAAGTTCTTGCGGGCAAGGCGATCAAGAAGCAGGAGGAGCGGCGCGCCCATTTACAAGCCTTCGTCGACCGCTTTCGCGCCAAGGCGTCGAAAGCGACCCAGGCCCAGTCGCGCCTCAAGATGCTGGCCAGGATGGAGCCGATCGCGGCGATCGTCGACGAGACCGTGCAGCCGTTCAAGTGGCCGCCGGTCGCCAGGCGCCTGAGCCCGCCGATCGTGACCATGGAGAAGGTCAGCGCCGGATACGACGGCCGCGCGGTCCTCGCGCGCATCGATCTCACCCTCGCCGACGACGACCGCATCGGGCTCCTCGGCCCGAACGGCAACGGTAAGTCGACCTTCGCCAAGCTGATCGCCGGGCGGCTCGAGCCGATGGCGGGTAAGATGACGCGCGCCAGCAAGCTTCAGGTCGGCTATTTCGCCCAGCACCAGATCGACGAGCTCGAGCCCGGCGGCAGCGTCTACGACCATGTCGCCGAGCGGATGCCCGGCGAGTCCCAATCGAAGATCCGCGGCCGCGCGGCGATGATCGGCTTCTCCGGTGCGCGCGCCGCGACCAAAGTGGAGGCTCTGTCGGGCGGCGAGAAGGCGCGCCTCATGATGGGCCTCGCCGCCTTCGACGGGCCGCAGCTCCTCATTCTCGACGAGCCGACCAACCACCTCGACATCGACAGCCGCGGCGAACTGATCGAGGCGATCAACGATTATGAAGGCGCCTGCATTCTCGTCTCGCACGACCGGCGGCTCCTCGAAGCGTGCGTCGACCGGCTGTGGCTGACCGCGAACGGAACGGTGAAGCCGTTCGACGGCGATCTCGCCGACTATGGCCGCTTCGTTCTCGGCGCCGACGCGCGCCCCGCGCAGGCGCGCAAGCGCGACCCCGCTTCGCCTGCGCAGGCGAGGCCCAAGCGCGACCCGACGCCGCTCAAGCGCGAGCTGCAAGCGCTCGAAGACAAGGTGAACCGCTTCCACGATCTCCTGCGCCGGGTCGACGACGCGCTGGCCGAGGCGAGCGCGCGGGGCGGCGACGCGGTGAAAATCGCCGATCTGGCGGAGAAGCGCGTTGAGCTCGAGCGCGCCTTGACCGCGAGCGAACAGGCGTGGTTCGAATTGTCGGCCGAGGCCGAAGGGGCATGAGCGCGATCACGTTCAAACGGGTTACAGCGGCGGCGGGAGTTTTGCTGCAGGCGACGGCGAGCGCGCTGGCCGCCGGGCCTGCACCATGGCCGGACGGCTTCGTCGGCCGGCTCGAAGCACTGGCGGTGATCGAGAACCTCAACGCCGACCTCCTCGCCCATGACAGCGCGACGCTGACGCTCGAGCGCTGGTGCGCCGATCATCGCCTCGCCGATCCGGCGCTGATCGTCGCCGAGCGCGTGCATGACGTCGACAAGCCTGCAACCGCGGAGGTGCGCGCCGCGCTCGACGTCAGGCCCGACGAGCCGCTCGGCTACCGGCGGGTCAAGCTCAAATGCGGCGAGCGCGTGTTGTCGGAGGCCGACAACTGGTATGTGCCATCGCGCCTGACGCCAGAAATGAACCACGTGCTGGAGACGACCGACACGCCATTCGGCAAGGCGGTCGGGGCGCTCCGATTCCACCGCCACACGCTGTCGGCCGACCTTCTCTGGCGCCCGCTGCCGAGGGGCTGGGAGATGGGCGCGGCGGCGGCTCAGGACGACAACGGCGTGCTCGCCGTGCCGACCCATGTGCTCGAGCACCGGGCGGTGCTGTCTCTGCCCGACGGCGAGCCGTTCAGCGAAGTGGTCGAGACGTATACCCGAGAGGTGTTGGCCTTCCCGCCGCCAAAATAACCGCTCGTCACTGGCCGTCGATCGAGTAGGCAAGCAGTACGTTTCCGGGGATGGTGCCGACGAAAGCCGAACCGGAAGTCACATAAAGCATTCCGCCGACGACCACCGCGCCTGCGCCGTCGATCGAGCCGCCGTGCGCCGTGACGCCGTTCACGGTGTGATATTCGCCTTTGGTGTCCACATCCCAAAGAATGCGGCCGTCGTCCGCGGAATAGGCGCGCAGGAGCCCGTCGACACCCCCCGAAAATACGACGCCGGGGATCGCCGTGACCGCGGCCGATTGCGCGGGACTGCAGCCGGGAACGTCATTGCAGCCGGGATGGGGCGTGAGCCAGGCTTCCTCGCCCGAATCGATTTTAAGCGCGTGAAGCCCGCCGCCAACTCGACTATCCGCCCGCAACACGAACGCCGGGTTGAACGCCAAGGGCTGCGCTCCCGCCGTTCCGGACGCGGCGGGGTAAACCGCGAGGTCCGACACGGCCGCATAAATCTTGTTTCCGTCGGTCGCCATCCCCCATTGGACGCCGCCCATGGCGCTCCCCTTTCCAATTCTTCGCTGCCAGATGATCACTCCGTCGCGATCCGGATCGATTGCCGTCACCACGCCGGATTTCTGCCCCGCGACCAGCGCGCGCTTTCCGTTGGCAAGCTCGACAAGAATGGCGGACGATCCAAAATCGAGATCTGGGCCGCTCTCCGCGGGACAGTTGGTCGGTGTAGGCGACCCGCAGGCCACGGTGTACGCGTCTCCCGCCGTCATCTGGCGCGACCACGCGAATGCGCCGGTCTCGGCGTTGAACGCCAGGATTGCGTCGGAGGTATCGGTCGCCGGGTCGGAGTAATTGTCGCCGGTCGTCACGTAGACCATGCCCTTGGCGGCGTCGAATGTCGGCGCCGACCACACCGCGGCGCCCGAGGGTCCCAGGAGTTGGACGCCGGCCGAATTCTTTGTCGTCGGCTCGGCCTTGGCCGGGATCGTATAGCTCTTCCAAAGCAGCTTCCCGGTCGCCGCCTCGAAGGCGCTGATGCTGCCGCGGAAGCTGCAGCAGGAATAGCCAGGGTTGGCGCCGGTGACCTCTTCGAACGACGAAACCGGGACGAACAGCGTCCCTCCGACCAGCGTCGGCGATCCTGTGATGACGGCGGCTGGGTGGTCGTCGCTGTGGACCTTCCAAAGCAATTTGCCGGTCAGAGCGTCGAGTGCGTAGACATTCGCCAACTGATCGCCGAAATAGGCAGTCCATCCGCTTGGGCTTTGACCTACGACGATTGCCGAGCGCACATTCCTTCCGGCGCTGAATTCCCAATAGACGCACCCGCTTTTCGCATCGAGCGAATAGACCTTGCCGCCCTGGCTTCCGATGAAAACGCGCCCGCCGACGATTGTCGGCTGGGCAACGGAGCGGTTGGCTAAAGGAAAGCCAAACGCCCACTTCAATTTTAGCCGAGGCAAATCATTTGCGCCGAGCTGCGCCATCGCTCCCGGTTGGAAACGATGCTGCGCGGGGTCGACGCCCCAACCATTCCAATGAGGCGTGCTCGTCGGGTCGGTGAAGGACGCGCCCGCGGTTGGGCAGCCTCCGTTGCTCGCGGGCGCCCCCAGGTCCTCGCCGTGGGCGCCAATCGCGCTTGCCAAACAGAGAACCGGAACAAGACCGAAAAGGATTCGGGCCAACGCCCGCGCCGACAGCGCCCTCAGATGAGGAGCGGCCGCACAATCACCAAGGACTATGGAGTTCAGTGACTCCGTGGAGTTTTCGAACGCCCACGCACTCATGGAAGTTCCCTCCTTGCCGTCGTCAATATTCCTGAATGTTATGATCTTTAATCACTCGGGACAATAAGCATTCAGCCCAAGGGATTCAGGCTCGCGACTGCGATCGGGCGTCGCGGAGCGCGATCGAGCGCCGCCTTCCCTAACCCGCCTAAACCGCGTACCGATGAGCCGGCCGTCGAGCCAGGAGGAAGCGCGCCCATGTTCGCCAGCAACCTGTTCGCGGGCAAGAAAATCCTCGTCACCGGCGGAGGCACCGGGCTCGGCAAGGCGATGGCAGAGCGCTTTCTCGCACTCGGTGCAGAGATCGCCATCTGCGGCCGGCGCAAGAGCGTCTGCGACGCGACCGCGGCAGAACTGATGAAGACGCATGGTGGCCGGGTTGCGAGCTATGGCGTCGACATCCGCGACGCGGCGGCGGTCGACGCGATGGTCGAGGAGATCTTTCGCGAGGCCCCGCTCACCGGCCTTGTCAACAACGCCGCCGGCAACTTCATCTCCCGCACCGAGGACTTGTCGGCGCGCGGGTTCGACGCCATCGCCAATATTGTCATGCACGGCACGTTCTACGTCACCCAGGCGGTCGGAAAACGCTGGATCGCCGGCAAGCAGAAAGGAGCCGTGGTCTCGATCGCGGTCACCTGGGTCCGCAATGGCGGCCCGTTCGTCGTGCCCTCGGCGATGAGCAAAGCGGCGATCCAGGCGATGACCATGTCGCTTGCGCAGGAATGGGGCCGCCATGGCATCCGCCTCAACGCGATCGCGCCGGGCGAAATTCCGACCGAGGGCATGAGCAAGCGGCTCATGCCCGGAATGGAGCCCGGCGCGGCGACCGCAGCCCGCAATCCGATGGGACGCGTTGGCCGGATCGAGGAACTGCAGAACCTCGCGGCGTTCCTGATGTCCGACGGCTGCGATTATCTGACCGGCGAGACGATCGTGATGGACGGCGGCGAGGCGATGGCGACGGGCGGCAATTTCTACGAACTTCGCCGCTGGGGCGACGGCGAATGGAAAGCGGCGCGCGAGGCGATCCAGGCGCTCAACGCGCGCGACAAGGCCGAGCGCGGCTGAGGGAAGAGGAGCAGGATGATGCCGGGCGCTATGCGCAGTTGGAAGCTCACCCAGTTCAAGGCGCCGCTGGCAGAGGTCATCGAGGCGCCGCCGGCCCCGCAGCGCGCGCAAGTTCTTCTGCGCGTCAAAGCCTGCGGCGTCTGCCATAGCGACATTCATATCGCTGACGGCTATTTCGATCTTGGCCATGGCGAGAAGCTGGACCTTGCGCCTGCGGTCAAATTGCCCCGCGTCCTGGGCCACGAGATCGTCGGCGTCGTTGAAGACATTGGCCCGGAGGCGACTGACGTTCGCGGCGGCGATCGCCGGGCCATTTATGCTTGGGGAGGCTGCGGGCAATGCGCGCAGTGCCGGGCCGAGCGGGAGAATCTGTGCGCTCGGCCGCGTCACCTGAGCGTGCATCTGGACGGCGGCTTCAGCAACTATGTGCTCGTCGAGCATCCCAAATACCTGGTCGAATACGAACCGTTGCCGGCGCCCTTCGCCGCGACTCTCGGATGCTCCGGCCTGACGGCCTTCAGCGCGCTGAAGAAGGCTGCGCCCGTCGACGGGGCGAACCCGCTCATGATCATCGGCGCGGGCGGCCTCGGCCTTGCGGCGGTCAGCTTGTGTCATGCGCTTTATGGAGTGGGTCCGATCGTGGCCGACATCGACCCGGCGAAACGGCAGGCGGCCCTCGACGCCGGCGCGGCCGCGGCCGTCGATCCCGCCGATCCTGCCGCGCGCAAGAGCTTGCTTGCCGAGACCGGCGGCCTTTTCTCGGCCATCGACTTCGTGGGGGCGGAAAGCAGCGCCAGCTTCGGCCTCTCCACGCTGCGCAAGGGCGGACGCCTGTTCGTGGTCGGCCTATTCGGCGGATCGATCGGAATCCCGCTCGCGACATTGCCGCTCAGAGGCGTGAGCCTCATTGGCGTCTTCACCGGCACGCTGCCCGAATTTCGGGAGCTCATGGCGCTGGCGCGCCAGGGCAAGGTCAAGCCTGGGCCGATGGAAACCAGACCGCTCGAAAGGGCCCAGCAATCGCTCGACGATTTGCGCGCCGGTCGAATCCGGGGGCGCGTGGTCCTGACCGCGTGAAGGCTGCAGACGACATTGGGGCGCCCCGCGCGCCGATCCTGACGAAGATCCCGCCGCCGGCTCAATTTGCGCTTACGTTCCTGGTCGGGGTCGGGCTCGATCGGCTCATGCCGTGGCGGCTGGCCTCAATGGGGATGGCGAGCGTGCATTGGGCCGGTTTTGCGCTCGCGGTCGCCGGCTGTTCGCTCGCCGCGGCGGCGGCGGGACGGTTCGTTCTCCGGGGCACGACGCTAAATCCGGCTGGACAGCCGGCGCGCCTCGTCGTCAACGGCGCGCACGGCTGGTCGCGCAATCCGATGTATCTGTCGCTGACCATCATCTACGCAGGTTTGGCGCTCGCGCTCGGCCGAGCCTGGCCGCTGGTCCTGGTCATACTGCCGTGGGCTTCCATGAACTGGATCGTGATCCCGTTCGAGGAGACGCGCCTGCGCGAAACCTTCGGCCAGGACTACGCCGACTATTGTCGAAGAGTCCGGCGCTGGATTTGAGACGGCGCAAGGCAAGGGCAAGCCGGCCCGGCCTTGCAAACGGCGCTCCGTTCCGCAAGGGTTAGGGCGAGATCGCAAAGGAGAGGGCGTGGGCAAAACACTCGTCATCGGGGCCGCTGGCCTTATCGGAGCGCGCGTCGTCGAGGGGCTGGGGGAGGAGCGTTGCATTCGCGCCTCGCGCGGTTCGGGCGAGCGGGTCGACATTACCGACCCGAAATCGCTCGCCGCGCTGTTTGAACGCGTCGGCGAACTGGACGGGATCGTCTGCACGGGCGGAGCGGCGCGCTTTAAACCGTGGAATCAACTGACCGACGAGGACTGGACGTTTTCCCTCGCCAACAAATTGATGGGTCAGATCAATGTCGTTCGCTACGGGGTGAAGAGGGTTAGGTCCGGCGGCGCAATCACGCTCACCACGGGTCTGGCGGCGCAATTTCCCTCTCCCGGCAGCGCGATCATCACCACCGTGAACGCCGCTGTCGAGGCGTTCGTGCGCGCGGCGGCCGCCGAGCCGTCGATTTCCGTGCGCGTCAACGCGGTTTCGCCGGGCTGGGTCGCCGAAACGCTTCAGGCCATGGGGCGCGATCCGGCGGGCGGAATTCCGGCTGCGGACGTCGCCCAGGTCTTTGTGCGCCAGCTTCGCGATGGCCCATCAGGCTCGGTCGCGCCGTCCGCCCGAGGCTGAAGCCGCTCGCGCCCTTATCCCGTGGGCGCGCCTCGGGCGGCTTCTGTCAGCGCCGCGACCAGGTAGGGCGCGAACGAGCGCCAGACTTCGACCTGGAACGTCTCCTGAGCCCGGCGCCAGAGGACGATCTCCGCCTTGTCGAACAGCGTTCGCGTCGCCATGCCGACCGGAAAGGCCTTGAGGCCGAGGTCGAGCGGGCAGCCGGCGTTGAGCGCGCGCACCGAGGCCGGTCCGCTGACCACAAGGCCGATCTGACGATGCGAGACGTCGACCAAGCTGTGGACGGTCCCGTCGAGCACGGATTCGAGCATTTCGCCGAGCGGGGCCGCATCGGCGCCCTCTGCGATCATGAGCCATTCGTCCGGGCCGAGCCAGAGCGCCGCCCGCCCGGAGCCTTCGCCCGCCGGCCCCAGCGTCGTCGGCGGCTCCGCGCCGAAGGCAATCCCGCAGGCGACGCGCGCGCCCTCGCCGCCCCGGAGGATGAACCGCGCCGCCGACGGCGCTTCCGACAACGTGAATCGCGGTCCCACGGGAAGGGCAACGCCTTCGAGCGGCGAGCGCAGGCTGAGGGTCGCGTCAGCCATGGAGGCGGGCTCCCGGCTTGTCGTAAAAGATCGGCGCCGTGACCGTCACCGGAACCGCGCCGCCCGGCATCGGCACATTGAGCCTGGCGCCGATGCGCGAGCGCCCCGCGCCGACGAGCGCGAGCGCGATCGAGCGTCCCAGAGTGGCGCTGCGATAGGACGAGGTGACATGGCCGAGCGCGGACGAGCCAGTCGGAGGGCTCGCGCTCTCCGTCACCTGCGCGCCCTCTTCGAGCACGATCGCCGGATCCTCGGTCAGGAGCCCGACGAGCTGCTTGCGATTCGCCGCCAGCATGTCGGGGCGAACAAGCGAGCGCTTGCCGACGAAATCCTTCTTCGATTTCCCGATGGCCCAGTCGAGGCCAAGGTCGGCGAGCGTCACCGTGCCGTCGGTCTCCTGGCCGACGATGACGAAGCCCTTCTCGGCCCGCATCACATGCATCGCCTCGGTGCCGTAAGCGCAGCCGCCGCGCTTCTCGACCTCGCGCCACGCCGCCTCCCATACCGCGCGGCCGAAATGCGACGGCACGTTGATCTCGTAGCCGAGCTCGCCGGTGAAGCTCACCCGCATGAGCCGCGCCGGAACGCCGCAAGCGCGCGCCGCGCGCACCGCCATGTGGGGCATGGCTTCGTTGGCGAGATCGACGCCGTCAATGAGCAGGGCGACGCATTCGCGCGCTTTGGGTCCCTGCAGGGCGACCGTCGCCCATTGCTCGGTCGTCGATGTCAGCCAGACCTTGAGGTCGGTGAACTCGGTCTGAAGATAGTCCTCCATCTGGGCGAGCACGGCTGGCGCGCCTCCGGTCGTCGTCGTCACATGGAACCGGTCGGGCGCGAGGCGAGCGATCACCCCGTCGTCCATGAGAAAACCCGCTTCGCTCAGCATGAGACCGTAGCGGCAGCGGCCGACTTCGAGCTTCTGGAACGCGTTGGCGTACATGCGCTCGAGGAAGGTCGCCGCATCCGGGCCGACGACCTCGATCTTGCCGAGCGTCGAAGCATCGAACAGGCCGATGCTTTCCCGCGTTGTCCGGCATTCGCGCGCGACCGCGTCGTCCATCGATTCCCGGCCACGGGGAAAATACCAGGCGCGCTTCCAGAGCCCGACATCCTCGAACTTGGCGCCGTTTTCGGCCGCCCAGTCGTGAATGGGCGTGCGGCGGATCGGATCGAAGAGGTCGCCGCGCGCCTGTCCCGCGAAGGCGCCGAAGGTGACAGGCGTATAGGGCGGACGGAAGGTCGTGAGACCAACCTCGGGGATCGGCTTCGCCAGCGCGTGGGCTGCGATCGCAAGCGCATTCATGTTCGAGAGCTTGCCCTGATCGGTCGCCATCCCGGTCGTCGTGTAGCGTTTGATGTGCTCGATCGAGCGCATGCCCTCCTGCACCGCCAGATCCACGTCCTTCGAGCAGACATCGTTCTGGAAATCGACGAACGCCTTGGCGCGGCGGTCGGTAACGGCAGGCGCGGCGCCCAACGCGGAGCCCGGCGCCGGCAGCGCGCCGCTCACTGCGTAGACCCGCGCGCTCACCGCAGCGAAGCCGGCTGCGGCCGCCGCCGCGCGTCCCGCCGCATCGCCTTCCGCGAGCGCGCCCTCAAGATCGAAGGTCGCGTTGCAGGCGCCGGCGGACCGCTCGCGCTGCGCCGATGCGCCCGGCTTGAAGACTTGCCGCGCCTCGTCGAACACGAGCCTCCCGCGCGACTGGGAGAAAAGATGCACCGAAGGCGTCCAGCCGCCCGACATGAGGAGCCCGTCGCAGGCGACAGTCCGCCTTGCGTCGGCGACGTTCACGCGCACAGCCTTGACCCGAAGGCGCCCGTCGACGCCGATGATCTCGGCTCCGGCCGCGACCTCGACCCCGGCGGCGCGCGCGGCCTCCGGCAACGGCCCTTTCGCCTCGCGGCGCAGATCGGCGATCAGCGCGATCTCAACGCCCGCCTCTTTCAGGTCGAGCGCGGCGCGATAGGCCCCATCATGCGCGGTCAAGACGGCAATGCGCTCGCCGACCTTGACGCCATATTGACGGCAATAGCGTCGCGCGGCGTCGGCGAGCATCACGCCGGGCCGGTCGTTATCGGGAAACACCAGCGGACCCTCGATCGCGCCGGTCGCCAGCACCACCTCGCGCGCGCGCATCTGCCACAGCCGTTCGCGCGGCAAATCGGGATCGGCGATGAGATCCGGTTCGGCGATGCGCTCGTTGAGGGCGACGAAGTTCTGCGCGTAATAACCGAACGCCTGCGTTCGCGTCATCAGGCGCACGTTGGGCGCGTCTCGGAGCGCGGCGACTGCTTTCGCCAGCCAATCGCGCCCGCTCATCGTCTCGATCCTGGCCTCAGCCTCGGCGAGGAGCGAGCCGCCCAGAGCCGGGTTCTCGTCGCACAAGACGACACCAGCGCCGCTCGCGCTCGCCGCCAGGGCGGCCGCCAGACCCGCCGGGCCGGCGCCGACGATCAGGACGTCGCAATGCGCGAACGTCCGCTGATATCGGTCGGGATCCGGCGCGCGCGGAGCGGCGCCGAGTCCCGCGGCGCGTCGGATCGCCGGCTCATATACATGCGTCCAGGCCCAGTTCTTGCCGAACAAGTTCGGGCCCATGAACGTCTTGTAATAGAAGCCGGCGCCAAACAGAGGCGACAACAGGTCGTTGACCGCGCCGACGTCGAATGCGAGCGACGGCCAGCGATTCTGGCTCGACGCATCGAGTCCATCGTAGAGCTCGACCTGCGTCGCACGCAGGTTGGGCGTAAACCTGCCAGGCCCGCGCGAGAGGCTGACCAGCGCGTTCGGCTCCTCGGCCCCGGCGGCCAGGATTCCGCGCGGGCGGTGATACTTGTACGAGCGCCCAACCAGATGAACGCCATTGGCGAGGAGCGCGGAGGCCAGCGTATCGCCGGCGTAGCCTTGGTAAGCGACGCCATCGAACGTGAACGCCAAGGGGCGCGAGCGGTCGACCGAACCGAGGCCGTCGGCGCGAAAGGGCTGACTCATCCCCCCCGCCCGGCCTCGTCGGCGGCAAGGTCGGGCCGCGCTTCGCCCGGCTTGTAAACCGCCACGATCCTGTCGCTGGCCGTGTCGCGCAGGCAATTGAAGAAGCGCCCGCAGCCGAACGCGTGACGCCACCGCTCGGCGGCCACGCCCTTGGGGTTCGAGCGGAAATAGAGGAATTTAGCCCATTCGTCGTCGGATAGCGCGGCCGGAACGGCTGGCCGGGCGACATGCGCCTCCCCGCCATAGCGGAATTCGATTTCCGGCCGCTCCATGCCGCAATAGGGACAAGCGATCAAAAGCATGACGCGCTCAGTGCGCCACTGCCGCGGCGGCGGCTTCGTCAATCAGCCGGCCGGACCGGAAGCGGTCGAGCGTGAACGGCGCGGCGAGCGGATGCGGCTCGCCGCGAGCGACCGTATGCGCGAACACATGGCCCGAGCCCGGCGTCGCCTTGAAGCCGCCGGTGCCCCAGCCGCAATTGACGAAGAGTTCCTGGAACCGGCGTCAAGCCGATGACCGGCGAGCGGTCGGGCGTCACATCGACGATGCCGCCCCAGTTGCGCAACATCCGCATCCGGCGAACCGCCGGAAAGAGCTCGCAGATCGCCTCCAGCGTGTGATTGGCGATGTGCAGGCCGCCAGTCTGCGAGTAGGAGATATAGGCGTCGGTGCCGGCGCCGATGACGAGTTCGCCCTTGTCGGATTGCGACATATAGGCGTGGATGGTGTTCGACATCACGACGCACGGCATCATCGGCTTGACCGGCTCGGAGACCAGGGCCTGCAAGGGATAGCTCTCGAGCGGCATCCTGACGCCGGCCATCGCCATCACGACCGACGTATGCCCGGCCGCCACGACCCCGACCTTCTTGGCCGCGATCGCGCCCCGCGTCGTCTCGACTCCCGAGACCGCCCCGGAAGGGTCGCGGCGGATCGCGGTCGCCTCGCAATTCTGGATGATGTCGACGCCGCGCGCCGAGGCCGCGCGCGCGTAGCCCCAGGCGACCGCATCGTGGCGCGCCGTGCCGCCGCGCCGCTGCAGCGCCGCGCCGGCGACCGGATAGCGGATGTCGCGGGCGATGTTGAGGAGCGGGCAGAAGGCCTTCGCTTCCTCCGGCGACAGCCATTCGTTGTCGACGCCGGCCAGGCGATTGGCGTGAACATGGCGTTTTCCCACCTGAACGTCATGGCTGTTGTGCGCCAGCATCATGACGCCGCGCGGCGAATACATGACGTTGTAGTTGAGCTCCGGCGATAGGCCCTCCCAGAGCTTGAGCGCGTGCTCATAGAGCGCAGCCGA
The DNA here is from genome assembly GCA_963783175.1 of uncultured Alphaproteobacteria bacterium. GTDB lineage: Bacteria > Pseudomonadota > Alphaproteobacteria > Rhizobiales > Beijerinckiaceae > Roseiarcus. Next base: position 36,169 of record CAWANG010000011.1, on the reverse strand, counting down.
TTCCTCCCACAAGTAATTGGAGCGGATGATCGTGGTGTTGCGCCCGGTGTTGCCGCCGCCGAGCCAGCCCTTCTCCAAGACCGCGACATTGCTGAGGCCGTGCTCCTTGGCGAGGTAGTAGGCGGTCGCGAGCCCATGCCCGCCGGCGCCGATGATGACCGCGTCATAGGCGGCCTTCGGCTCGGGGCTGCGCCATTGCTCAGGCCAGCCTGAATTGTGCGACAGAGCCTGCAACGCCACATTGACAAAGGAAAATCGCACTTAGCGCGCCTTGAGGTGAAGCCGGCGGCGACGATTGCCCGCATTCATGCGCAATTGCGAGAATAATTTCGCGGCAGCGGCGAAACTTTCTTTTTCTCCTGTCGGAAAGCGGGCTTGGGCGACCCTCTCTCAAATCGGCGTGAGCGGGGATGACGGCAGGCTCGGAAGCTGCTATTGTGGCTTGTCCCGGCAGAGCCCGGGCCGGAAACGCGCCTGAAAGGAGAATACCATGAGCTGGACCGCTCCCGTCGTTGTCGAAATCTGCGCTGGCATGGAAGTAACGGCTTATCTCACCGCCGAAATGTGAGCGCGAGCCGGCGTTTCCGCCTGATCGGCGGAGCGCCGGGATGCTCGCTGAAAGACAATGATGCGGCGGCGCTGAGCGCCGCTTAGGGATGCCTCTGGGGACCGGAGCGCGGACCTTAAATTGTTGCCTAATTCTCCTGGCCGATGGTCCCTTCCTGTAGAATTGGTTCGCCATTGATACGCCCCTTCCGCATTTTTCATCGCGTGCGGGGAGAAGGGGCGTCGGCGAACACCGCGCGCGACCTCAACGATGCTCAAGGCGCGCAGCCGACGAGATCCTTGTCCTCGATGGAAAACGGCTTGCCCGTTTCGATCCGGACGGCCTTGGCCATGCATACCCGTCCATCGGCGAGGGTGAGCCGCGCGTCGTATGCGCCCGTCGTCACGCCGGTCACTTTCACCCGCTCGTCGTGGTCGACAGCGCCGTCGGGATCGTTGGCGCATTGGTTGGGACCGAAGGAGGACGTGCCGGCGGGCGCCAGCTCAAGCGATTTCACGGTCGAGGACGTCAGGTTCCAGAACCGTGTGTCCTTCGCCGCCGCGGGCCAGGCGAGAATGCTCGCAGCGACGGCGAGAGGAATCGCGCGTTTCATCATCTCTCCCCAGGCGCCAGTCCAGGCCGCGCGCCCGCACCATATTGCGGATGATCATGGCGCCTGGCGTCGACCAAGACAACGATCGCGAGCAGTCCTCCTTGCACTCGCCGCAGTGACGCTAGCCTTCTCGCTCGCCGCCGTCAGCGCCGACCCGCTCGAGGTCAAGGTCGGCGTCCTGCGCATCGAGCATTCGCGCGAGACGGTCTCGATCGTCGATATCCCGCCCGCCGACGACTTCATCGCCGGAGCCAGGATGGCTATGGCCGACAACAACACGACCGGCAAGTTCCTCGATCAATCATTCACGGTCGAGGACGTCAAGCTGAGCGCGGACGACGACGCAATGGCGGCGGCGCGGACGCTCATCGGCAAGGGCGTGCGCTACCTGATCGCCGACCTGCCGGCCGATTCGCTGCTCAAGGTCGCCGACGCCGCAAAGGGCGAGGGCGCGCTCGTCTTCAACGCCGGGGCACCCGACGACAGCTTGCGCGAGCAGGATTGCCGCCCCAACGTCATCCACACCGCCCCGTCGCGCTCCATGCTGGCCGACGGCCTGGCGCAATATCTGATCTGGAAGCAGTGGCGGAGATGGTTCCTCGTCGTCGGCTCTCACCCTGAGGACGCCGCGCTCGGCGCGGCTTACGAGCGGGCGGCGAAGAAGTTCGGAGCCAAGATCGTGGAGAAGCGGGTGTTCGAGGATACCGGCGGGGGACGGCGCTCCGATTCGGGCGTTGTCCAGACGCAGCGCCAGATGCCGGTCTTCACCCAGAACGCGCCCGGCTACGATGTCCTCGTCGCCGCCGACGAGAACGAGGTCTTCGCCGGCTACCTGCCCTATCGCACCTGGGACCCGCGGCCGGTCGTCGGCTCGGGCGGCCTGAGGCCGACGAGCTGGGACCCTTCGCACGAATTGTGGGGCGCCCAGCAGTTGCAGAGCCGGTTTGAGCGCATGTTCCATCGCCCGATGAGCGCGCGCGACAACCAGGCGTGGGTGGCGATGCGGATGGTCGGCGATGCGGTCAACCGGGCCAAGACCGCTGAGGTGAAAACGGTGCGGGCGCTGATGCTGTCGCCTGATTTCGAGGTCGCGGATTTCAAGGGGGTTGCGCTGACCTTGCGCCCGTGGAACCTGCAGCTTCGCCAGCCGATCCTCTTGACCGACGGACGGGGTACGGTTTCGGTGTCGCCGCAGGAGGGATTCCTGCACCAGGTCTCGGAACTCGACACGCTGGGCTTCGATCAGCCGGAGACCAAATGCAAGCTCGATTGACCCTTTGCGCTTTCGCCCTCGCCGCTTGCGCGCTCTCGCCCGCGCCGAGCCTCGCCAACACCGCCTATGTCAGCAACGAGAAGGGCAATTCGATCTCGGTGATCGACACCGCGACGTTGGAGGTGAGAAAGACGGTCAAGGTCGGCCAGCGCCCGCGCGGGATCGCGCTGTCGAACGACGATTCCGAGCTCTTCGTCTGCGCCGGCGACGACGACACGATCCAGGTCATCGACACCAAGACGATGACGGTCGTCGGCGAGCTGCCGTCGGGCCCCGATCCCGAGCAGCTGCGGGTGAGCCCGGACGGAACCCTGGTGTTCGTCGCCAACGAGAACGATGCGCTTCTCACCGCCATCGACGTCAAGACGCGCCAGTCGATCACGCAGTTTCCCGTCGGCGTCGAGCCGGAGGGCGTTGCGGTCAGTCCGGACGGCGCAATGGTCGTCAACACCTCCGAGACGACCAGCATGGCCCACCTTATCGACTGGCGGGCGAAAAAGATCGTCGCCAACATTCTCGTCCCCCCGCGTCCGCGCTTCGCCGAATTCAAGCCGGACGGGTCCGAGCTTTGGGTGTCGTCTGAGGTCGGCGGCAAAATCTCGATCATTGATCCGGTCAAGAAGGCGGTCACAGGGACGATCGGGTTCGACGTGCCGGGATTGCGCAAGGAGCAGATCCAGCCGGTCGGAATCCGGTTCACCTCCGACGGCAAGCTCGGCTTTGTCGCCCTCGGACCCGCCAATCGGGTCGCGGTCATCGACGGCGGGACCAAGGCGGTCGTCAAATATCTCCTCGTCGGGCAGCGGGTCTGGCACCTCGCGCTCACTCCCGACGACAAATTGCTGTTTACGACCAACGGTGTGTCGAACGACGTCTCGGTCATCGACGTCGGAGCGCTGAAGGTCGTGAAATCGATCGCCGTCGGCTCCTATCCCTGGGGCGTGGCGATCACCAGGCGATGAGCGGCGCGGCCGCGCCCTCGAACGCCGCGTTCCTCCCGGCGGCGCTCGCGGTCGAGCATGTCTCGCACGCCTATGGCGCCCGCAAGGCCCTCGACGACGTGAGCTTTGAGGTCGCGCCGGCGGCCTTCGCCGTGCTTATCGGCCTCAACGGCGCGGGCAAGAGCACCCTGTTTTCGATCGTCACCCACCTCTACGCCGCCGGCGGCGGCAAGGTCCGCGTGTTCGGCTTCGACGTCGCGCGCCAGAGCGGGGCGGCGCTAGCCCGGATCGGTGTCGTTTTTCAGAGCCGCACGCTCGATCCCGACCTCACCGTCGATCAAAACTTCGCCTACCAGGCGGCGCTGCACGGGCTTGCCCGCGGCGAGGCGCGCGCCCGCGGGAGCGCGCTGCTGGAGCGCGTTGGCCTCGCCGATCGCGCCCATGACCGCATCCGCGAACTTTCCGGCGGCCAGATGAGACGGGTCGAGATCGCCCGCGCCCTCATCCATCGCCCGCGCCTGCTCCTGCTCGACGAGCCGACCGCCGGCCTCGACATCAGGGCGCGCGCCGACATCCTGGCGCTGACGCGGAGCCTCGTCGCCACCGACGGGGTCAGCGTGCTCTGGACCACCCATCTGGTCGACGAGGTGAAGCCGGACGACAGCGTCATCGTGCTGCATGAGGGCCGCGTCCTGGCCACGGACCGGGCGCAAGCGCTCATGGCGGCCGCTGGCGCGCGCTCGCTCGGCGACGCCTTCACCCGGCTGACCGGCGGGGCTGAGGAGGCGGCCACATGAGCGCGATCGAGAGCGAAACGCCGGCGCCGTTCGGCCTCGGCGCCTATTTCGTCTGCCTGTACGGAATCGTCTGGCGCGAAGGCCTGCGCTTCCTGCATCAGCGCGAGCGGTTCGTCTCCGCGCTGGTGCGCCCGCTGGTGTGGCTCTTCATCTTCGCCGCCGGCTTCCGCCAGGTGCTCGGCGTCTCGATCATCCCGCCCTACGACACCTACGTTCTCTACGACGTCTACATCACGCCGGGCCTGATCGCGATGATCCAGCTGTTCAACGGCATGCAGTCGTCGCTGTCCATGGTTTACGATCGCGAAATGGGGTCGATGCGTCTCTTGCTGGTCAGCCCCGCGCCGCGCTGGTTCCTGTTGACAGCCAAGCTCATCGCCGGGGTCGCCGTCTCGATCCTGCAGGTCTACGCCTATCTCGTCATCGCCTATTTTTGGGAGATCGAGCCGCCGTCGCCGTGGGGCTATGTGACGATTCTGCCGGCGCTCGTGCTCTCGGGCCTAATGCTGGGGGCGCTCGGCATGGTGCTGTCCTCGCTCGTCAAGCAGCTCGAGAATTTCGCCGGGGTGATGAATTTCGTCATATTCCCGATGTTCTTTGCCTCCTCCGCTCTCTATCCGCTATGGCGCGTGCAGGAGGGCAGCCCGTGGCTCGCGACGGCGTGCCGGCTCAACCCGTTTACCTACGCGGTCGAACTGATCCGCTTCGCGTTTTGGGGCCACGTCGATGTGCTCTCGCTCACTGTGGTCGCCGGTTGCGCCGCCGTCTTCCTCGCCGCGGCAATCATCGCCTACGATCCCGCGCGCGGAATGTTGATGCGCCGCGGCGGCTGAGTGCCTCGCCGGCGCCATTCTCAAACATGGCGCCGAATCCGACAATCAGAGAGTAAAAATCAAAGCGATCTATTGAGCAAATGAGCTTTCGCCAAGCATCTGCCCGGAACGATTGTAAAAGCGGCAGATCAAAAGTCCAGATTCATGTTGCAACGCACGCGTCACAATGTGACAATTCGTTGACGTTGCGCGGTCTAAACATTGACCATCGTCAATTTGAAAGTTTTTTTTGCCCGCTGACACGTTGAGGACAAATTCGCTGGTCATAAGAGCCTCACTAAGCCCCACGTTGTGAGAGGGAGCTGCCCATGATCGTGCGCGAGATCGTTCTGACCTGCTCCAATCCTCATGTCGCGCGCGCCGCGGTTCTTTCGATCGGCGGCGATTTCGCCCGGCGTTTCTCGCGCGACGCAGCCGACCGCAACCTGACGAGCGGCGTCTTCGCCGCCGGGCTCGTTCGCCGTTTTTCGCGCCATGCGGGCGACGGCGACTGGAAAGGAGTTGGCGAAGCGGCACGCGGCGCCGACCAGCCGATCCTGTCGGGCCTCAGGTACATTCTGGACCGGGTCCGCGAACTGGACGAGAGCGATTCCGATCCCGTCGAGGACTGGCGCACGCCCACGCCGTCGTTCTTCCGCTGCGAAGCTTGGCGGCACTGAGGCGGCCGGGAATGGCTGGCGCCGCATGATCGCTTCGCCCGCCCGCCTCCCATCCCCCATGACCCTTTGTTAGATACGCGTCCTTCCGGAGGCGAGCTACGCAGAACGCGTCGCGCGGCTCCGGAAGTCCGCGCTTGTGAACGCCCTGAGCGCGGCGCAGAATTCGCGCTATGTACCTCGGGCTCGACTGTGGAACTTCCGGGCTCAAGGCGCTGCTGACCGACGAGCGCGGCGCGCCGGTCGCGAGCGCCCACCGCGCCTATTCGCCCGACCGTCCGCGCCCCGGCTGGTCGGAGCAGGATCCCACCGTCTGGGCCGCCGCCATGGCCGGCGCCATCGCGGATGTCAGGAATTCTGCCGGCAAGGCGCTTGGCGCGCTAAAGGCGATCGGTTTCTCCGGCCAGATGCACGGCGCGGTCCTCCTCGACCGCGCCATGAGGCCGGTCCGCCCCGCTATCCTGCACAATGACGCGCGCGCCCATCGGGAGGCGCTGGATCTGGCCTGCGATCATCCGGAGCTCGCCCGAGTCGTCGGCGTGAAGCCGATGCCAGGCTTCACCGGGCCGAAGCTCAAATGGATCGCCAGGCATGAGCCGGACAATCGCCGCCGAACCGCGTGGATCCTGTCGCCGAAGGACTATTTGCGCCTCAAGCTCGGAGGAGAACTTGCCACCGACATGAGCGACGCGGCCGGGACGTGGCTCCTCGACGAGGCGGCGCGGGCCTGGTCGGCCGAAGCCTTCGCGGCCTGCGAGGCCGACCCCGCTTGGGCGCCGCGGCTCATCGAGGGATCGGCCCCGGCAGGGCTGATCAGCTCCGAGGCCGCCGACGAACTCAGCCTGCCACGCGGCGTCGTTCTTGCGGCCGGCGGCGGCGACGCCGCCGCAGGCGCGATCGGCCTCGGCGCGATCTCTCCGGGCGAGGCGTTCATTTCGCTCGGGACCGCGACCCAGCTCATTGTCGCGACCGGCCGTTACATGAGCGCGCCGGAAAAGCTCGTGCATAGTTTCGCCCACGCGTTGCCGAACCGCTGGTACGCCATGGCGGCGATGCTCAACGGCGCCGGCGCGCTCGCTTTCGCCGGCCGGCTCACCGGGGCGCCGCCGGAGACGCTTGAGCGCGAAGCGGCGGCTGAATATCGGGGGCCCGGCGCGCTTCTGTTCCTGCCATACCTTTCCGGCGAGCGCACGCCGCTCGACGATCCTTATGCTCGAGGCGTGCTGTTCGGCCTGAGCGAGACGACATCGCGCGCGGACGTGGCGCGCGCAGTTATGGAGGGCGTCGCGCTGACGCTCGCCGACGCGCGTGATTGCCTTGCCGCCGCGGGCGCTTCGATCGAGCGCGTCGGCCTCATCGGCGGCGGCGCGAAAAGCGGTCTATGGACGCGGATGATCGCCGTCGCGACCGGCTTCACCGTCGTTCGCATGCAAGGCGGCGAAACCGGCCCCGCCTTGGGCGCCGCGCGGCTCGCGCGAATGGCGGCGACCGGAGAACCGCCCGAGACCGTCTGCCTGCCGCCCCAAATCGCTGATGTGACCGACCCCGATCCGAAGCTCGCCGCGATGTTCGCCGCTCAGCGCGAGCGGTTCAAGGCGCTCTATTCGGCGGTGAAGGAAGAATTCAGGCGGCCGGCGCCCTCGGATTGCCGATCCGGCTGAACCGGCTCGGGCCGCCGGCTTTCTTGAGAAAGCTTCATGCGCCGGCCAACTTGCGGAAAGGCGTGGGGGTTTGGGCGCGCCCTTCCTTGTGAAAGCTTAATGCCTCGGCGAAGTTCCGGTTAGGCGCTAAGGCCGATGATCCCGCCACTCAGCCGCTGAAACGCGGTCAACCACGAATCTGGAGGCGTCAATGTCTTATCCCACCCTTTCCAATCCGCGCGCGCGGCGCAGGACGATCCTAGCCTCGGTTGCGGTTGCTGCGCTCGCTGCCGCGGGCGCGTTCGCCGATGGCGCGTTGACGAGCTCTCACCCCGCCCATGCGGCGGCAGTTGTGACCTCCGACCTCAACGCGCAGGGCGCGCCGTCGTTCGCGACCCTGATCGAACGCGTCAAGCCGGCGGTGGTCTCGGTCAAGGTCAAGATCGCCAACGCCTCGTCCGAGGACAACGGCGTGCAGATGGACAACCTGCCGCCGGAAATCCAGCAATTCCTCAAGCGCTTCGGCGGAACCGGCGGGATGAACGGCGCGCCGCAGGCCTCGCAGCCGATGATGACCGGGGAGGGCTCCGGCTTCTTTGTCTCCGCCGACGGTTACATCGTCACCAACAATCACGTGGTCCAGAACGCCAAGACCGTCAGCGTCACCATGGACAACGGCAAGACCCTCGACGCCAAGGTGATCGGCACGGACCCGAAGACCGACGTCGCCGTCATCAAGGTCAGCGAGCCGGGCGACTACCCGTTCGTGACTTTCGCCAAGGAGATGCCGCGAATCGGCGACTGGGTGGTGGCGATCGGCAATCCTTACGGCCTCGGCGGCACGGTGACCGCCGGCATCGTCTCGGCCGAGGGTCGCGATATCGGCGACGGCCCCTATGACCGCTTTATCCAGATCGATGCGCCGATCAACCGGGGCAATTCCGGCGGACCGACCTTTAACACGCAGGGCCAGGTGGTCGGCATGAACACCGCCATCTATTCGCCTTCGGGCGGCAGCGTGGGCATCGGCTTCGCCATTCCAGCCAGCACCGTGAGCACCGTCGAGGCGGCGCTCGAGCATGGCGGCAGCATCGCGCGCGGCTATCTCGGGGTCGAGATCCAGCCGGTGAGCCAGGACATCGCCGAGAACCTCGGCCTCAAGTCCGCCGCCGGCGCGATCGTCGACAAGGTCATGCCGGGAACGCCCGCCGCCGAGGCCGGCCTCAAGACCGGCGACGTCATCACCAAGCTGAACGGGAAGGATATTGCAGAGGCGTCGGATCTGACCCTCCAGGTCGGCATGCTCAAGCCCGGCGCGAAGGTCGAATTGACCTATGTCCGCGGCGGCGCGGAAAAGACCGCCGAGGCGACCCTCGCAGGCCAGAAGAACGAGTCGACGGCCAAGGCCGACAACGGGCAGACGCCGAATGAGCAGGCTCAGGCGGCGCTGGGCGTCAAGCTCGCGCCCGCGAACGAGGTCGCTGGCTCCGGAGACAAGGGCGTCGCCATCGTCGGCGTCGATCCGAATGGCGCGGCCGCTGAGCAAGGCCTGGCCGCGGGCCAGGTCATCCTCGATGTCGGCGGCAAGCCGGTGTCGACGCCTCAGGACGTGAAGTCCCAGATCGAAAGCGCGAAGAGCCAGGGCAAGAAGTCGGTGCTGATGCGGATCCAGACCGCAGACGGCGGCGACCGATTCGTGGCTGTCCCGTTCCCCAAGGCGTGAGCGTAACGCACGCCTGAAGGGGACGGGCGGCGGCGCGCCGACGGGGAGGGTCGGCCGCCGCCGTTTGGCTGCGGTGGGAAAGCAATCAGCGACGCCCGGCGCCCGCCGCGGCGTCGCTTTTCGCGTGAGCTTTGCTCGATAGCGGTTATGTTTAAATTTCCAGCTGCTGGTAAGGGGGTCATTCCAGCGCGGGCGCGGATGCTGGCGCGGTGCGGGCCCTGCCCGGCCGCTCAGGCTGGCCGCCGGCGCCGCCTCTGCTGCCGCCACCACCACAGCGCCGCCAGCGCGAGCGCCAATGTTCCGGCCATCCCGGCATGGAGCTCGATACGGCCGCCCGGCCGGTCGATCCAGCGCAGCCAGGGCGAGGGGCCGGACTCGCCGGGGCGGGGCAAGGCGAAGGCGATGAGCGTGTCGCCAGCCGGGGCGCCGGCTTCGCCGTGGCCGCCGGCGCCGATCACGACATATTGGCGGCCCTGCCAGAGATAGCTGGTCGGGGTGGCGATGCCGGCGGAGGGCAGGCGGCCGGTCCAGAGCTCGGCGCCGGTCTTCGCGTCGAAGGCGCGCAGATAGTTGTCGAGCGCAGCGCCAATGAAGATGAGGCCGCTTGCCGTGGCGAGCGGGCCGCCGAAGGTCGGCGTGCCAACGTCGCGGGCGAGGCCGAGCGGGTTGAGTTCCTCGGTCGTGCCCAGCGGAACCTGCCAGAGGATCTTGCGGTTCCCGAGGTCGAGCGCGGTCAGCACCCCCCAGGGCGGCGGGTTGCAGGGCAATCCCAGCGGCGAGGCCAGGAGCTCGCGCTTCATGCCGTAGGGCGCGCCGCGCTGCGGCGAGACCTCGTTGTCCGGGAAGCGCTGCTTCATCTCGGCGTAATCGGCGGCCGGGAAGAGCGTGATCCGGTGCACGAGGTTCGAGCTGTTGACATAGACCACGCCCTTGGCGCCATCGACGGCAAGGCCGCCCCAGTTCACGCCACCGCCGGTGAAGGGCATGACGAGCGTGCCCTTGAGGCTCGGCGGGGTGAAGCGGCCTTCGCTGCGCGCCGCGGCTATCGCCTTGGCGCATGCGCCGCGATCCCACGGGGTCAGCCCCCAGGCCTCATCCGGCGTGATGCGGTCGGGGCCGAGCGCCGGCAGATCGGCCGGGAAGGGCTGGGTCGGCGACAGCGCCTCGCCGTCGACGCCCCCCTGTGGCACGGGGCGCTCCTCGAGCGGCAGGACCGGCTGGCCAGTGTCGCGGTCAAGCACGAAGATCAGCCCCTGCTTGGTGCCCTGGATGACAACGTCGCGCTCCTTGCCGTCGAGGGTGATCGCGGCGAGGCTCGGCTGGGCCGGGTTGTCGTAATCCCAGAGATCGTGGTGCACGAGCTGGAAGCTCCACACCAGCGCGCCGGTCTCGGCCTTGAGCGCCACCACCGAATCGGCGCGGCGATTGTCGCCGGGGCGCAGGCCGCCATAGAAATCCGGGCTCGGGCTGGTGGTCGGCAGGATAATGAGGCCGCGCGCTTCGTCGACCGCGATCGGCGCCCAGACATTGGCGGCGCCGGTCGTCCGCCAGCCATGGCCCCAGCTCGCCACATCCGGGTCGTCGGCGCGCTCCGGAACCGGGTCCCATTGCCAGCGGGGCGCGCCGGTCCGGACATCGAAGGCGCGCACCGCGCCGCGCGGCGCGTCGACCCGCTGATTGTCGGCGATCGAGGAGCCCAGGATGACCAGGTCGCCGATGACGGCGGGCGGCGAAGTGAACTGGAACTCCCCGGGCCAGATCAGCGGCTTGCCGGGATCGATGCGGACTACGCCATCCTGGCCGAAATCGGCGCACGGGCGCCCGTCCTTGAGGTCGAGGGCGATCAGCCGGAGGTCGGCGGTCGCGGTCAGGATCCGCTCGGCGCATGGGCCCGCCGCGCCGGCGGGGCCATGCCACACCGCCACGCCGCGGCAGGTGAACATGTTGCCCGGGCGGTAATCGGTCTTGATCTCGGGGTCGTAGCGCCACAGCTCTTGCCCGGTGCCGGGGTCGAGCGCCACCACGGCGTTGAACGGCGTGCAGGCGATGAGCTTGTCGCCGACAAGGATCGGCGTGACCTCGAATTTCGAGCGCTTCAGCACGTCCGGGGCGCGGCTCTTGAGATCGCCGGTATGGTAGGTCCAGAACTTCGTGATAACGTAAGCATAAAATACAAGCGGAAGTTACATACATACGATCCTATCCTGGTTTTTACTGGCAAAGTGCACTAGAGAAAAACCGGATTATTGTCGTTCCCCATCCTTCCGAAGGCGCGCTCTGGCTAAGCAACCCGCGAGCGTACGTTCCCCGACCCGAAGCAACCTGCCTACGCGGTGCGCGGGCAGGTCCCCCGTCGCGATCTTGCGGCGCACCCATTTCTCGGAAACGTCGAGGCGCTTCGCGACCTCGGCGACACTGAGAAATCGCTCTTCTGGTTCGAACGGGGGGGCCGCCTTGGCCGCCGTATCTTGTGGCGCCTGTTCGGCGATCATCGAAACATCGGAAGGCGTCGCGGGATGGCTGGCCCCCGATTCGAGAGCTGTCAAGAAGGCCAGGAAGGCTTCCCGGGCCGCCTGCCGAGCGATCGTTTTAACGAGGCGCGACAGTTCCTCCTTGGCGGGCGGTTCGCCTGTCGCAACGTTCGCGCTAGTGAGTTGCGGCTTGGTCACGGGCGGGGGCCGCGACGCTACTTGCCCAAGTTAGGTTTTGCGCCGACAGTTTTCGGCTGCCGCCGTGTGAAATAGTTGATTCCGCTGATGCAGCGGGACGAGCGGAAGCTTGACCCTCGCGCGGCGGATCGGGTCGACTTGGTGTTTTTGGACATGGAAGGGGCTCCGAGCATCGCCACTTTCCGGCAATGCGTCAGGCAACCCTCATTACGGCCGGGTTGCGTGGCCGTCGATACAAAGACCCGACATCCCAGTTCCCTTTCCAAGTCCACCAATATAGGCACAGTGCAGGCGTTCACGTAAGTCCTAATTTAAGCCGATGCTTCTTGCCGCACGGCGGGAGATACCAGCGAAGGAGAAAATTAACAGTTGTGATAATTTTTTCCGAGCGTCTTTATTATCAGCTGTGATAATTTCTACTTGGCTGTTTCGGCCCGATTTCGCAGGGTGTAATCGACGTTGGTCGGCGGCGCTTCGCCCCTGACCTCCGGGGTCGATGCGAGACCGTCGCGCTCGAAGAAATGGAGCCAATTGCGGATGAGGCCCGCACCGCAATGTCGAAGCTGGATCTCTTCGCCGTATCGTCGTCGCGGTCTTTTGCGCGATCGAGATAGCGACTAGTTCGGAATGGATGATCCCGACGGCCTAATCGTCCAAGGTAGCTCGCTCCAGTTCAACCCGACGCGTCACGAAGGGGAAGTCGCGCGAGCACGCGTGGCTGATCCGGAAGCGGCGCGCGTGGAACTCGATGGCCAGTTTCGGAGCGATCTATTGGCCCTCCTCGAAGATGAATTGATCGATGCGGCGATCGAGCGTGGCCGACCACTTGAGCTGCTGCCGAGGGCAGAATATTCGTTCGTGGCGTTCGTCGCCGCCAGAGCGCCGGGCGACATGATGCATCTTGCATCGCGGTCGGGCATCGCGAAGTCGATCGCATCGTCGTCAACGTCATTCGCGGTCGACGGCCGCCCTTCGATCCCGCGAGCGTGGCGTCTGAGTACGCGGCGGTCTGTTTCAGTGATTGTTGCTAGATTTTGTTGGTACAATCGCGACAATTGACCCAGAAGTCGCGTACTTGAAAGCCTTGGTGGGGCTAAGGCGATTCCCACCGTCGTACCGGAATCGCATGAGCAAGGCGCCCAACGGGACTCTGTCGCCTGTGTTCTACCAACTAAACCCTAGCTAGGGTTCGGACCCATAAAGTGATTGGCATCCGCAGCGCTTTGTGATTCACGGCTCCGAAAGGAGCCGATCATGAACGCGGATCAGTTTTGGCTGAGTGACGAGCAATTTGCGAAGATCGAGCCGCTTTTGCCGACAGAATACGCGCCCCAAGGAGCGCGTTGATGATCGCCGGGTGATCAGCGGCATGATCCATGTCTTGAAATCGGGCGGCCGGTGGATCGACGCGCCGCCGGTCTATGGGCCGCGCAAAACCCTCTACGATCGCTTCGTGCGATGAGCGGACAAGGTCCATCGACGCCACAACGTCAGATGCCTCGATCCTCCTCAAGAGCGGCGGTATATTTCAGGTGGACGCTCAAAGCGCTCGCGAGAGCCGCAAGGATCGACAGGATCGCCGCCGGGATCGCCCACGCTGCCGTCTTGCGGTTCTTCTCGCCGGATTCGCGGATCGCGTCGCGAGGGAAGGAGATCAAATCTTCCACGACGTCGCCGACGCCGTCCAAAAATCTGGAATCAATCTTCGGGGCGCTTCTCGCCCTTAGGGCCGGTCGGCATCAGTCCTTCTCTCACGATGGGAAGTCAGACTCCAGTTCCGGCCAATGGTGATACCCATCCTTCGTAACATTAGCCAAGACCTGCCCGCAGTCGACGCCACCTGCAAGGCGCGTCTCTGTTACGACATCAATGGTTCTAGAAAAAACCCATTCTCCGAACGAATGGGACGGTAATTTCTTACCGCTTTTATCATCTGTAACCATCTCCGCATGTCCGGTCGTTCCGCGAAACACGTAGAGTTCCGTCATCGTACTGCCTTCCGCCAAGCATATCGGGCGCGGGAGCCGCGTCCGAGTTCTTGTCGATCGGCCTTCTTTTCAACCCAAGACACTGCCGCCGATCTCATGGTCGAACTCGGAAGTCAGGGTTTGTTCCTTGGGGCTGGCTGGTCGAAAGCCGCATCCACCTCGTCTTCCTTGATACGCTTCGTAGGATCACCGCGCTCTCCGAGGTTTTGCTCTTCCGTGCCGTCGCCCATCATTCCCAGATGGATAATGGCCCGGGACTCTTTGGCGTCCTTCTTGGCGCCCTTTGGCTTAGGTTTGTTGTCGTTCATAGGGAAATCCTTGTGTTGCCGGTTTCGGGGCCACTCCCGCAGCGCTAGAAGATCATCCAACACGACGCCGACGGCGAGTGTCAGGGTCGGAATCTACTCAAGCCATCGCCATGGGTTGGGCTCAGTGCGATGCGGAGCTGCCTCTCTTCTGCATCATGGCGGTAGGGATGCGACGATGGCCCTCATCCGCGATAGTCACGGGCCTTTCATCCTCAACCATCTCGATGAATGCAACGCCGCCCGGAGGAGGCCGGGGAGCCGCCGGCTCATCAAGAGGAGCCGATCGGGCCCCCGTGCGGCCTTGCTTTGGCGCTATTATTGCCTGAACGGGCTCGACGAGCGAGCTCGCGTTCATTGCGGCGCGCCCCAGGTCCAGTTCCGGATCTCGGGCAAATCCTCGCCATGCTCGTCGATGTAATGCTTGTGCTCAATGAGCTTGTCGCGCATCGCCTGTTTCAAGTAGGCGCCATTGCTGCCGAGGCGTGGTAGTTTATCGACGACATCTTGCACCAGATGGAAGCGATCGATGTCGTTTTGCACCCGCATGTCAAAAGCCGTCGTGATCGTGCCCTCCTCCTTGTAGCCTCGCACATGGAGGTTCCGGTTGGTTCTGCGATAGGTCAGCCCATGGACCAGCGACGGATAGCCGTGGAAATTGAATATGATCGGCCGATCCCTGGTGAAGAGCGAGTCGTAGTCGGTCTCGCTCAGTCCATGCGGATGCTCCGCGCAGGGCTGAAGTCGCATGAGATCGACGACATTGATGACCCGAATCTTCAGATCGGGCAGATGTTCGCGCAGAATCGATACAGCGGCCAGAACCTCGAGCGTCGGGGTGTCGCCGCAGCAGGCCATCACGACATCCGGTTCCGCGTCTTGGTCGTTGCTCGCCCATTGCCAGATGCCGATTCCCTCGGTGCAATGAACGACGGCTTGCTCCATGGTGAGCCATTGCGGCAGCGCGTGCTTGCCCGCCACGACGACGTTGACGTAGTGCCGAGTGCGCAGGCAATGGTCGAACACCGACAATAGGCAATTGGCGTCCGGCGGCAGATAGACCCGAACGATGTCCGCCTTCTTGTTGATAACGTGATCGAGGAAACCGGGGTCCTGATGGGTGAAGCCGTTGTGGTCCTGCTGCCAGACGTGCGACGCGAGGAGATAATTCAATGACGAGATCTTGCGCCGCCACGGCAGTTCAAGCGTTACCTTCAACCATTTCGCATGCTGGCTGAACATGGAGTCGACGATGCGGATGAATGCCTCATAGCTGTTGAACAGGCCATGTCGCCCCGTCAGGAGATAGCCCTCGAGCCATCCCTCGCATTGATGTTCGCTGAGCATAGAGTCCAAGACGCGACCTTGAGGCGCGAGAAACTCATCGTCGTCGACTTTGCGGGCGTCCCATTGGCGATTGGTGGCCTCAAAGACATCGCCGAGCAGATTGGAAAGCGTTTCGTCCGGACCGAAGATGCGGAAGTTGCGCTTGTCCTCGTTGAGGCGCGTCACATCGCGAAGGAATTTGCCGAGCACCATCGTGTCCTGCGCACTCACCGCGCCCGGCGCAGGGACGGAGACCGCATGATCGCGAAAGTCCGGCATTTGCAAATCGCGCAGAAGAATCCCGCCGTTGGCGTGCGGGTTGGCGCCCATCCGACGCACGCCCTTCGGCGCGAGCTCGGCGAGTTCGGCTTTCAGCGTTCCGTTCGCATCGAAGAGTTCTTCCGCCCTGTAGCTCTTCATCCAGCTTTCCAAGAGCTTGACATGGTCGGGATGCGCGGCGTCGACCAGCAGGGGAACCTGATGCGCCCGAAACGTGCCTTCGATCTTCAAGCCGTCGACGACCTTCGGCCCGGTCCAGCCTTTGGGCGATCTGAGGACGATCATGGGCCAGCGCGGCCGCGCGGGGTCCTTGTTGTCCCGGGCGCTCTTTTGAATTGAATGAATCTTTTCGATGGCTGCTTCGACGGTCTCTGCCATCAGCCGGTGCATCGCTTCCGGCTCTTCGCCCTCGACAAAAAGGGGCGTCCAGCCGCACCCAAGGAAGAACTGTTCCAATTCCTCGTGCTCGACGCGGGCGAGGACAGTCGGGTTGCTGATCTTGAAGCCGTTGAGGTGCAAGATCGGCAGAACCGCGCCGTCGGTGATCGGATCGAGAAATTTGTTGGATTGCCAGGCGGTCGCCAAGGGACCCGTCTCGGCCTCGCCGTCGCCGACGATGCAGGCGACGATGAACCCCGGATTGTCGAACGCGGCGCCGAAGGCGTGGCTAAGCGAATATCCCAGTTCGCCGCCCTCGTGGATGGACCCGGGCGTCGTTGGCGCGACATGGCTCGAAATGCCGCCAGGAAAGGAGAACTGTTTGAACAGTCCGCTTCATCCCGGCTTCGTCCTGGCTGATGTCGGGATAGATCTCACTGTAGCTGCCCTCGAGATAGGTGTTGGCGACCAGAGCCGGGCCGCCGTGGCCGGGACCGGCGATGTAGATCATGTCGAGATCATGCAGTCGGATCGCCCGGTTCAAATGGACGTAGATGAAATTCTGCCCAGGCGTCGTTCCCCAATGGCTGACGACCAGCGGCTTGACATGCGCCAGCGTGAGAGGCTCGCGCAGCAGCGGGTTTTCGTAAAGGTAGATCTGACCCACCGAGAGATAGTTGGCGGCGCGCCAGTACGCGTCGAGCAGGCGCACTTCGTCCGAATCCAAGACAGCCTGCCCCTTCGCGGTGGCGTCGTCGTGGACGTGCGTGTCTCGCGGTGAAACGGGGACGTTCATTGTCCTTATACCTCTCGCTGTGCCACCGAGATGGCATTCAATGTTCCAGGGGACTTTCCAACGTGACGGCGGCTTTGTCCGACCCGTTGGGGCGCGGCATCGACCGATCCGCTTTTTCGATGATCTCGAGGAAGGGCTTCATGATGTCGATCGGCATGGGGAAGACGACCGTCGAATTCTGCTCGGCGCCGATTTCGGTCAACGTCTGGAGATAGCGAAGCTGCATCGCTGCCGGAATGCTGCCCAGGATCTTGGCGGCATTGACGAGCGTCTGCGAGGCTTGGAACTCCGCTTCGGCGTGGATGACTTTCGCGCGGCGGTCACGTTCCGCCTCAGCCTGCTTGGCGATCGCCCGCACCATGTTTTCGGTGAGTTCGACGGTCCTGATCTCGACATTGCTGACCTTGATGCCCCAGGTCTCCGTTTGCGCGTCCAGAATGCTCTGCACGTCGGCGCTGAGCTTCTTGCGCTCGGAGAGCATTTCGTCGAGCTCGTGCTGGCCGAGCACGGCGCGCAAGGTTGTTTGGGCCAGCATGTTCGTGGCCGGCAGATAGTTCTGGACCTTGATGATCGCCCGTTCGGGATTGACGACGTTGAAGTAGAGCACTGCGTCGACTTTCATCGAAACATTGTCGTGGGAGATGACGTCCTGGCTGGGGATTTCAATGACTTGAATGCGTAAGTCCACCCGCACCATCTCCTGAATGAAGGGCGCGAGCAGAACGAGGCCCGGGCCCTTGACTCTCTCAAAGCGGCCCAAGGTGAAGACGACGGCGCGCTCGTATTCGCGCAGGATGCGCACGGAGGCGATCAGGCAGGCGACGACGGCAAAAAGGACGAAGAAAACGAGAAGGGCTTCAATGGAAAACATGACCGGGGATCCTTCCTCTGATCGGTCCCCGCCGGCTTCGGACAAGGCGGCTCAATCGACGCCAGGAGGCGTTACGACCGAATCCAGCGCGCAGGGTTTCTGAATCGAGGCTTCAGATAGCCTCAGGGCCTAACGACGAGCCAGCCTCGGATTCTACTCATGAATTGATCACGCTTGGAGGGGCGGAGCCCAGTCACTTCACGCAAGCTCTGTCGCCGTCACAGAATGCCGGGCCGTCGATCTGAGCGAGCCGCCGGCCTGAGTAATTTACGACCCTGTCGAGGTCCCAATCTCGCCGGTACAGGCTTCGCGGGTTCAGCTGACCTTTGAGGACAAATCCGGACGGGACAAATCAGACCTTCCATCGAGCCGGGTCGGGTCGTGCGACGAGGTCAGCATATTGCCCACTGCTGCGCAGCAATTCAGCAGCCAATGTGCAACGAAAACTCGCTCCGTTTTTCGCGGTCGTCGGGGCGAAACGCCTTCGGCTGCCCGTCGCCGTCGCCGTCCCACGGCATCTCCGCGCCGATCAGTTCCAGACTCTTGCCGTTGTCATCAGTCACCCTGAACCACTGCAAAGCGAATTTCTCTATGAGCTGCTTCCAACTCACTTGGATTTGATCCCAGTTCATGAACGCCTCCTGCGCCATGGCTGAGCCCATTGAGGCGCCATGAATTGGGGCATGCAAGAATTGGAATCTACTCAGGCGGCCGTTCAGCCGCCCCCGTCCCGAAGCGCTACAATGTCCAAGTTTCTGGGAATTACCCGCGATGGCGAGGGATCAAAAAGTGCGCCTTCGCGTGAAAGGCGCGAGGTCCCAGCGCTAACCATCGCGATAAGTCACTAAAGAGATTTCTCGTTTGACTCGCGACGTGGATTCACAACTCGCCTTGTCGCGCTGTTCAATGCGACCAAAGCCGACATCCTGCGGCTCCGTCAAACGCAGTCAACCGTGGTCGGTCATGCTGTGGTAAACCCCTGCCGGCCAAGCGAGTGCGTTGGGCAGAGCCTGTCCTATGCTTGCGGCGAGGTTTGACGCCGAACCGCTATTCCACTCAGCCTGAAATACGGGCGACAGCACCACGCCAACGCCGACAAGATAGACGATCACTATCAAAGCCATCACTGCGCGCATGACGATCAGCCTCCGTTGGGTCGCGAAGCACGATATTCGTTTCCACTTCGGCGAACAGGGGTGGAAAATACCTATTCAAAAATGTCGGCCCTCGGCGACGGCGCAAATCGCAGCCTTAGCGTGATCGACTGCGAAGACGAGTTGACCATCGCGAAGTTCAAGACACGCGGAACGCCACCGGGCTCCAAACTCAATCCAGTCCGCCTGATGAGGGCGGCAGCGATGACGACAGCTGCGGCGAAGCTTGTGGACTCGCCCGTCCTCGGGGCGGCAGAACATACGCTCGATGAGATTGCATGAACTTTCGTTTTGCAGTCGCCGCGCGAGCGGCCGATCGCCTGCCCTTCGGCCCGCCTTTTCTGCGTCGTTCGCTCCCTATTCGCTTGCTCCCTTACCTCCAACCGACCCATTAGGAGCTTTTTTCTACGGGCGAACGAGCGCCAGCGTGTGCTGCGCGATCATCAGTTCTTCGTTGGTGGGGATGACCCAGACCGACACGCCGCTGTCCGGGGAGGAAATGCGCGGCCCGCCGGCCACGTTCGCTGGCTCGTCCAGCTTCACGCCGAGCCACGCCATCTTGTTGCATAGCGCCGCGCGCACAGGGACTGAGTGCTCGCCGATGCCGGCGGTGAAGACAAAGGCGTCCAACCCGCCGAGCACAGCCGCGTAGGCGCCGACATACTTTGTCATCGCATAGACGAAATACTCCACCGCAGCGACTGCTCGCGGATCCACGCTCTCCTGAAGCAACCGCATGTCGCCGCTGACGCTAGACAGACCGAGCATGCCCGCGCGCTCGGACAGCATCTTTTCCAGCGACGCGTCATCGAACAACTTGGAGCGCAGCAAGTAGAAGAGGAGGTCCTGCGGCACATCGCCGGACCGTGTCGCCATCGGAAGTCCGGTCAGCGCCCCGAAGCCCATCGTCGTTTCAACGCTCTTTCCATCCAGCATGGCGCATAGGCTGGCGCCGCCCCCAAGATGCGCGGCGATCACTCGACGCGCTCCAGGCGCGTATTTCGGCAGTTGTCGGCTGATGTACTCGTAGGAGATGCCGTGGTAGCCCCAGTGTCGTGCGCCGGCGTCCAGCACGTCCTTCGGGAGGGCGTAGATCTGCGCCACCTCCGGCATTGTCCGGTGGAACGAGGTGTCGAAACAAGCGACCTGCGGCAGGCCGGGAAACGCTTGGGCCAGCGCACGGGCCCCACGCACGTTGTAGGGCTGATGCGACGGCTCCATGACCACGAGCGAGTCGAGATAGGTCAAGACATCGGCGTCGATCAGCACCGGCGCCTCAAACCTTGTGCCGCCGAGCACGACCCGGTGTCCGGCCGCAACCACCTTCATGCTCGCGATGCTCTTCTCGAGCCAGGTGACGACAAAATGGAGCGCGGTGCGGTGGTCGATCTCGTGACCCCTGCCAAACTCGTGCACATCCAACGGTTTATCGGCCGAGTTCTTCGCAACGAACTGTGGGTCGGTCTGCATGTCGCTGACCTCGCCGTGACTGATCGGGGTCAGAGTCCCCTTTCCCGCAACTTCATAGGCCCCGAACTTCACGCTGGTGGAGCCCGCGTTGAAGACGATGATAGCCTCGCTCATGGCCGATCACGCCGCGGTTTCGGGCAGAACGATGGCAGGATCGCGTGCCAGCGCCTCGGCATACAGCACTGCCGCGGCGGCCGAAAAGCGACGCCCTTCCCTTTGGCGGAAGATATGACGACTCCGCGTCGTTAATTTTTGAGGGCTAGTTTCGACCCTCACTTTTTGAAAGATATCAGAAGTGAGGACTGGTTTCGACCATCCCCCGTAACCTGCGGCCGATGGCCGCAAGATCATTGTAGTGGATCGACGCCGCGCGTGATGACAGACAGTGCGCCTATAGGCGGCCCATGAGAAACAGGACAATGAGGACAATCAGGATAATGCCAAGGAGGCCTATTCCGCCGTGGCCAAATCCGTAGCCGTATCCCCAATAGGGGACGACGCTGCCTCCTCCCAGTCCGCCGAACAGCAGCAGGATCAAGAGGACGACCAGGACAATTCCTAAAGTAGACATGGCGCACTCCTCACGTTCTTGTACCGCATGGACCAGCAGTTCTCATTGATTTGGATCTACTGACATTACCCAAATCTCATTCGGCTGGAAGCTTGCAGACAATTCGCCCAGATGGGTTACAGCGTCAAACCGAGTGAAATTTCGCTCAAAATTCGGCAGCGGAACCAATGTCGCCCGAAGCAAAGCCGCCCTCCGGGAAACGTCGGATGGATGTTGCTTGATTTCAATCAAGGGGCGCCGCTGATGATAGTGGTATTTAACGCGCGCAAACGGCGGGTTGACTAACATGCAACCGGGTCGTTGTGCGGACTTGCAGAGGAGAAAGTCATGGATAAGGATCGCGTTGCGGGTTCGGCGAAGCAGGTCAAGGGCGCCGTAAAGGAGGCGATCGGCAAGGTCGTTGGCGACGCCAAGCTGGAGTCAGAGGGCAAAGCTGACAAGGCCCAAGGGAAAGTGCAAAACGCCATCGGCGGCTTTAAAGACGCAGTGCGGGACGCCGCGAAGAAGTAGTTGAATCTGCAGGCGTAGCTAGCTTTGATCAAACTCTCTCTGAGGGCGGCATATGGGCACGATTCTGATCATCATTCTGCTGATCATAATTTTCGGCGGGGGTGGCGGGTATTATGCCCATGGCCGCTATGGGACTACCGGGCTCGGCGGCGTCCTCGGGATCGTTTTGATCGTCCTCATTGTGCTTTGGCTAGTCGGTGGGATCGGCGCCTACGGACCGCATCCGTGACGAGCGGCGACGAGAGTGAGTCCGTGCGGATTAGATGCGGAATCTATGGTGTTTGATGAGTTGGCGACTAAAGGCTTACGAATGCGTGCTCAGCCGGAGCTGGGGCGCTTAAGTTCCGGGGCCTTGCTCGCAAGCTCAAGTCCTGCACAAAACGGTCCCCCACGGCCCCCAGCTGCGCGGGGGTGGCGCCGGCGAGAATCATGGCTCATGCTGATCGAAGCGGGCTATGACATCGCGTTTGAATGTCCGGCTCAGACGCCGATGCTCCTTCAGCTCAACGTCCATCCCACTCGTGACGCTGACCTGCTCACGCCCGACAGGATCAACTCCGATCCTCCTCTCGCGATGCGCTCCTATATCGATCTTTTTGGTAATCGCGTCACGCGCGTCGAGGTTCCCGCCGGCCTTGTCACATTCTCCAATCGCTTCGTCATTCACAACTCGGGCGAGCTGGACGAGACGCCGCCGGACGTGCGGACGACGCCCATCGCCGACCTTCCCGACGACGTGCTGCTGTTCCTGGTCTCGAGCCGGTATTGCGACAGCGACAAGCTCGCCGATTTCGCCTGGTCGCGGTTCGGAAACCTGTCCGGCGGCATGAGGGTCGTGCAGGCGATCTGCGATTTCGTTCACGCGAAAATCCGATTCAGTTATCCCGACGCGAGCCCAACCCGCTGCGCCAGCGATTCCATGCACGAAGGTGTCGGCGTCTGCCGCGACTTCGCCCATCTCGCCATCGCGCTCTGCCGCTGCATGAACATTCCCGCGCGCTATTGCACCGGCTATCTCGGCGACATCGGCGTTCCGATCGACATCAATCCGATGGATTTCAGCGCTTGGTTCGAGGTCTTTCTCGACGGGCGTTGGTACACGAAAGACGCGCGTCACAATCATCCCCGCATCGGCCGCATTGTCATGGGACGCGGTCGTGACGCCGCGGACGTCGCGATGTCGACGGCCTTTGGCGTCGCCAATCTCGCGCGCTTTGAGGTGGTGACCAAGGAGCAGGTTCAGCATAGCTAAGCACCTTGGCCGTGATCGCACCGCTCACCGCCCACGTCCGCCGAGACCCGTAGCTCGCGCGGTTGGCGCCGGGGATATCGCTCGAATGGCCCGGCTGCCTTTGATCCTTGCACGATGGGTCTTGACCGTGCGCTGGCTGATTCCGAGATCGAATGCGATATTCTTGCTGTGCTTGCCAGCCAGAACGAGCTCCATGACTGGGGCGCTCGCGTCGTCTCAGCACGAAACGAAAGCATCGACGTGGTCACGATCTCAACCTTGGAGGCCTACGAGGCGATCTGTCGTCTCACACTTGGCGACGCGCTCGCCAAGCATGGCAAACAGATTGGCCGATGGCTGCTGGACTTTCGATACGGCCATGAACCGGACGGAATTGTCGAGGCCATGGACGCTAATACTCCAAAATGCGAAATTTGCGACCGGCAGAAGCAAGCGGCAGCGTCATGAATTTTTTCCGCCGGACCTGGGTGAGAATTCGACTTGCTCGGCGCCTCGGTATGTTCAAGAAGCTCAGAAAGCTCGGCATGTCCGCTGAAGAGGCTCGCCTCTATTCCGATAGTCGGTTTCCTCCAACGGCGGCTGAAAAGGAATATGAGGCCGAACTGCGCCCAACGGATTCCGGAGAGTGAACCTGAGACGCTTATCCTGCGGAGTCCGTCGGAATTCGGCGCGTAAGGTAGTTTTCCGGAAGGTAGTTTTTCCTCCCTTGATCAGGGATTGTGACTGGACACTATTCCGCCTACTTGGCAGCCCGCGAGAAGAAAGGCGGGTTCCGCCTGTCGTCGCTACGGGCGCCGATGGTCGTGACCGCCTTTTTTCGGCTCGGAAGCCGCCAATTCGCTACGGTCCCCTCGTTGGAGTTCCAACAGCGGCTTCCAAGTCTTGCGGTGCTACTCGGCGCCCAGATCGCCGCCAGAGGACAGGTTTTTGCCGCTTCCGCTACGGCACGCGGAAGAGTGAAGCGTCCGACCGCGAGCGCACGACGAACATGGCAGCGTCGGCGAGGCCCCCGACACGCCGCCGCCATCCAAGCAGCGGAAGGCGCGCACAGGCAAAAGGCTGGTGCGTCCGACTACCTCCCCTCAACCCAGCGACTCTCCCTCACCATCCCTCTCACGCGGACGGGCGCGAGGTTCGTTCTGCGCGCTATGAGGTCGCTTTCGCCACCCGCAGGATCACATCGCTGTAGCTCTCGCCGCCCGCGCAGCGACCCCCGGCCAAGCGCACGTCAGGGACCTCCGCTGGTACTCTCCTGAGGCCGCAGAGGGCCTCGCTTTGGTTCCCTATCTGTTCTAGCGTGTCAATCGGCGCGCAAATCTGCCCCCGGATCGGCGTCCAAAATTGACCCCCGTTGGTGACGCGCGAGCCGACGGTAGCGCTCGCCCCGGCGGAGCTGGTTTGGGTTGCGCAGCCGGGGCGAGCGCGAGTCGATGAGGCGCGGGCGGCTTGGTTGGTCAGGCGCGGTTTTTGAAGCGCCAGCTTTCGTTGCCAGTTTCGACGATGTCGCAGTGATGAGTGAGACGATCGAGCAGCGCCGTCGTCATCTTTGGGTCGCCGAACACGCTCGGCCATTCGCCGAAGGCGAGATTGGTGGTGACGATGATCGAGGTCCGCTCGTAGAGACGGCTGATCAGGTGGAACAGCAATTGGCCGCCGGCCTGGGCGAAGGGGAGATAGCCGAGTTCGTCGAGGATGACGAAGTCGAGGCGGGCGAGATAATCGGCAAGTCGTCCCTGGCGACCGGCGCGGGCCTGAGCCTCGAGCTGATTGACGAGATCGACGGTGGTGAAGAACCGCCCTCGCGATCCGGCGCGGATGCAGCTTCGCGCGATGGCGATGGCCAGATGCGTCTTGCCCGTGCCGGTCGAGACAGCGACATGGTGCCGGGACTCTGGCGAATGAAGAGAAGCGGATCTTCTACGCTTTTCATCCACTGGCGGGCAAAATCGTCACTTCCACTGGACGCCACGTCGTGTTTGGCGGCGAAGCGCATCTGACGATCCGTCTTGCTGACGGCACGCTGACGTTGACGCCGGAGTGGATGCTGCGGCCCGCAGCTGCCGGCTGCGAGATCCGCTCGGCTCCTCGGCTTTGCCTGACGCGTTTGCGTGATCTGCGCGTCTACCTCGATGCGGTTCTAGGCTCCCACGATGGGGAATTCGCCCCCGACCGACGGAGCCGATCATGCGTCTGAACCGCGGACAGCCCGATTTATTCGAAGAGCCGCCGCGCCTGCGGCCGATCCCGAAGGAGCACCGCCAGGCGATGGTGGACAATGTGCGAGCGCTCCTGGCGGAGGCGCTTTCACAGCATCTCTCGACTTCGATCCGGAAGGAGGCGCGCCATGAGTTGGATCGAGGCTGACCATCTCGCCCGGGAGGCAATCGTCTACGTCCGGCAGTCGACGATCGACCAGGTGGTGAACAACGTCGAGAGCCGTCGACGCCAATATGGGCTGGTCGAGCGCGCCCGACAGCTTGGCTGGGCCAACGTCAGCGTCATCGATGACGATCTCGGTCGCTCGGGCTCGGGCGTCAGCCGCCCCGGGTTCGAGAAGCTGCTGGCGGCGATCTGCGAAGGACGGGTCGGCGCGGTGGTGTCGATCGAGGCGTCGCGCCTGGCTCGCAACGGACGCGACTGGCATACACTGCTCGAGTTCTGCGGCCTCGTCGGGACACTGATCGCCGACGAGGACGGCGTCTACGATCCCCGTCTTCCGAACGATAGGCTCCTTTTGGGCATGAAAGGTACGATGAGCGAGATGGAGCTAACCATCCTGCGTCAGCGCGCCCATGAAGCGCTCAAACAGAAGGCTCGACGCGGCGAGCTCTTCACCTCGGTCGCGATCGGCTACACGCGCAGCAAAGGCGATCGGATCGAGAAGGATCCGGACCTTCGCGTGCGCGAGGCGCTCGCCCTGGTCTTCCGCAAGTTCGCCGACATGCAGAGTGCGCGGCAAGTCCATCTTTGGTTCAGGCAGGAGAGAATCCCGCTGCCAGCCGTCGACCATGGACCGGAAGGCCGACGTTTGCATTGGAAAGCGCCGGTCTACAACACGATCCTTCACATCCTCACCAACCCCATTTACGCCGGCGCCTACGCGTACGGCCGGTCGACCAGCAAAACGACAATCGAGAACGGCCGAAAGCGCATTAGGCGCGGCCTGCCGGTCGAACGGTCTGAATGGGACGTTTTGATCCGCGACCACCACGAGGGTTATATCGTCTGGGACGCCTTCGAGAGGAATCAGCGCCTGATCAAGGACAACGCCAACGGCAAGAGCTTTCTCGGGCGGGGCGCCGTGCGGCGGGGAGAAGCCCTGCTCGCTGGCTTGTTCCGCTGCGGCCATTGCGGGCGCAAGTTGCATGTCGCCTATGGAGGCACGAAGGGCGACGTCGCGCGCTATCACTGCCGGGGCGCTTCCATCAACCATGGGACCGAGCGCTGCATCTGTTTCGGCAGTCTCCGCGTCGACGCCGCAGTCGCCGCCGAGGTCATCGAGCGTATCCAGCCTCTCGGCGTCGAAGCGGCGCTGGCGGCTCTTCAGGAACGTGGACGCGAGGACGCCGAGAAGCGCCGACAGATCGAGCTGGCGCTCAAGCAGGCGCGCTTCGAGGCTGCGCACGCGCGACGGCAATATGACGCCGTCGATCCCGACAACCGGCTGGTCGCGGGCGAGCTCGAGCGGCGCTGGAACGAGCGCCTGAAGGAGGAGCGACTGCTTCAGGATGAACTCGATGCGCTCAGCGCCGCGCCTTCCAGTGGCGTAAGCCAAGATGAGCGGGAGGCGCTGTTGAGGCTCGGCGCCGACGTCGAGCGCGCCTGGCATGCGGAAGGGGCGACCATCGCCACCCGCAAACGCATCGTCCGCATGCTGATCGAGGAAATCGTCGTGCGCGTGGAGAACAATGGTCTCGATCTCGTCATCCGCTGGGCGGGCGAGGATCATACGGCTCTGCGGGTGCGCAAGAACCGCACGGGCGAGCACCGCTGGCGTGTCGACACCGATGTTGTCGATCTGGTGCGGGCCATGGCCCGGCAGATGCCGGACATGGGGATTGCAGCTGCTCTCAATCGGGCCGGGAAGACGACAGCCAAGGGGCATTCGTGGACGCGAACGCGGGTGGCCAGCCTGCGGAAGATTCACGGCATCGCCGTCTACCAAGAGGGTGAACGCGCCGAGCGTGGCGAGGTGACGCTCGAAGAGGCGGCTGAAGCCTTGGCCGTCAGCCAAGCGACTGTCCGTCGACTGATCGTCGAAGGCGCGCTGCCAGCGAACCAGTCCTGCAAAGGGGCACCCTGGACCATTCGCGCCTGCGATCTTCGGCGCGCCGAGCTCGCTGACGAGGCTGAACGACGGAGAAAGCGCTCTCGGATTCGTCCGCCGTCTGAAGATGAGCCAGCGCTACCTCTGAACTTTCAATGAGATGGCGAGGTGAGCATTATGACTTGGGCTCGGTTCCACCGACCAGGACGACGTTGCGCTGCTGGGCGATGAAGCCGCCGGCGGCGAGATCGTGAACGAGAGCCTCGTTGATCGGCGTGTTCTTGAAGGCGAAGTCGTCGACGTCCTTGGCCAGCGGCAGCTTGGCGACTGTGAGCTGGTATTTGATCGATCGCGCCTGCTTTTCGGAGATCTCGGCCTTCAGGAGATCGCCGACGAAGCGCTGCGGTTCATGCTTGCGCTTGAGCGCCGTGGCCAGCGTCTCGTCGTAGGCGCTCCTCATCCCGTAGAGCTTGAGGCCGCTCATCATATCGAGGACTTCGGTTCGTTCCATGGATCACGAGCTCCTGAGTTGGTCGTACCGGGCGCAGTCGGCCGTCGGCGCATGGAGCAGGCGTAGCGAGGCTGGGGTCTGGATCGGCTCCGATGGTCCCGGGTCGCGCTGGCGAGCCAGAATGTTGAGGACGACGTCGGCCGAATGGACGCCCTCGGCGAGCGCCTGAACGCAAGCCGCCTCGACTGCGGCAATCCATCGGTGAGCACGGCGGCGAGGATTTTGACCATCTGCCGGTCGCCGTCGTTGGAGCCGGCGAGCTTGCGCCGCACGCGATCGAGCCCCGCCGGCAACACCCAGTCCTTGAACGGCGCGCCGTTGCGCAAAGCGCCCGGCTTGCGAGCCAGAACCGGCACGTAATGCCAGGGATCGTAGATCGTCTCGCCCCGGCCGTAGCAGCGGCGGTGCTCGGCTACCGTGCGCCCGTCCTAGCGGACAACGATACGATCGGCGTAGGCGTGGATGTCGACGGGGCGGCCAACTGCGCTCGCGCTGACCGAGTATTTGTTGTTGTCGAACCGGACCAGGCAGGTCTTCGACACCGAGGCCGGCAGCGCGTGGAACCCATCGAAACGGCCGCGATACGGAATGAGCTTCGGCCGCTCCTCCTCGATGCAGTAGTTAAGACTTAATCTGACAGTTGGTGTCATAGCCTCGGCGTTTCGAGAGGACACCGAGATGACCAAGGAACAGAAGATCATCCGCGCCAAGGTTGGGCTGCTGGAGCTGGCCAAGCAGCTCGGCAATGTCAGCCAGGCCTGCAAGATGATGGGCTATAGCCGCGACAGCTTTTACCGTTTCAAGGAGCTTTATGACGCCGGAGGAGAATTGGCGCTGCAGGAACTGACGCGGCGAAAGCCGATCCTGAAGAACCGCACCCCGCCCGAGGTCGAGGCGATCATCGTTGAGCTTTCGCTGGACCAGCCGGCTTACGGCCAAATCCGCATCGCCAACGAGCTTCGCAAGCTCGGCCATTCGATCTCGCCAGCCGGCGTCCGCGGCGTCTGGCAACGCCGCGATCTTGAGACGATGAAGAAACGGCTCAAGGCGCTCGAAGCCAAGGTCGCCCAGGAAGGCCTGGTTCTGACCGAAAGCCAGCTGGCCGCGCTGGAGAAGGCCAAGAGCGAAAAGGAGGCGCATGGCGAGTTCGAGAGCGAATGTCCGGGCTATTGCGGGGCCCAGGACACCTTCTACGTCGGCAACATGAAGGGGGTCGGGCGCATCTACCAGCAGACGTTCATCGACACCTATGCCAAGGTCGCCTTCGCCAAGCTCTACGACCGCAAGACGCCGATCACCGCCGCCGATCTCATTAACGATCGCGTCGTGCCGTTCTATGACGCCCATGAGGTGAAGCTCTGCCGCGTGCTGACCGATCGCGGCACGGAATATTGCGGCAACCCAGAGCATCACGAATACGAGCTCTACCTGGCGCTCGAGGACATCGATCACTCGCGCACCAAGACAAAGAGCCCGCAAACGACTGATGTGATCGACAAGTGCCTTTTTGCGAGATCTGAGCTATTTTTGTCCCGCGCACGGGTGACCGCGCGGCGAAGAGCAGGGCGTGAGGCGAAAGCCCTGCCGCGCAGCCTTCATCGTCGCACCTCGTTTGCGGCGCCCGTGCGCGCCCGTTTGGGCCCGCGGGGATTCCAACCGGCCACGAAGCGGGCGTAGGCGGCCTCGGCTTGCTCGACCCACCGGCGCTCCTGATCGCGATGGCTCTTGATATTGTAGGCATGAGCCGCGCCTTTTTGGCCACGCTCAGCCCTGTACCCCGCTTTCAGTTCCAAATCGCGCAGCTTTCTGGCGTGCAACGCCGGTCTGGCCCATGCATAGCTTTCGCCTTTGCTCAGCAGATGCCAGATGATCACCGCGAGCTTGCGGGCGGTCGCGACGGCGGCGACATGCTGACCACGGCGGGCGCGTACTCGCAGAAAGAACGCGCGCAGTGGACCTGGCGCCCGGGCCGCCGCCCATGCCGCCTCGACGAGCATGCCGCGCGCGTGTCCTCGGCCCTGCTTGGTGATCCGGCCGTGATAGGCCGGTCCAGGGCCTGACTGCCTCACGCTCGGGTTGAGGCCGAGGTAGCTGACGAGCTTTTCAGGTCGGTCGAAACGCCTTACCTCGCCGATCGCCGCCACAATCGCGAGCGCCACGACCATGTCGACGCCCGGGATCGTCATCAGCCGCTTGACGGCGTCGTCCGCCAGCGCCGAGCGAGCAAGGTCACGCTCGATGACCTTGAGGTCCTCGCCCAGCCGATCGAACTCGCGCAGATGTCGTTCGACGGCCAAACGCTCGTCCTCCGGCAAGACCTGGTGAAAAAGCCATGTCCGTCCGCTCGCCCCGCACAGATCGGCGTGTGGGCAGGAGGGGATCAGGTGGCTGTGCAGGATGGACTGGATGATATTCTTCAGTCGCGATCGCTGCCGGACGATCTGGTTGCGCCGGGTCACCTGCCGGCGAAGCGCCTGTGTCGGTTGGTCAGGAATCCAGACTTCCGGCAGAAAGCCGCTGGCATAAAGCTGCGCGAGGACGCTGGCGTCGATCGTATCGGTTTTGATCTTCGCATGAGCGATGATGCGAACCTGCTTGGGGTTTGCGATCACGACCTTCTTGACGTGCAGCGCAATCACCGCCGCAACCGACGCCGCGTTGCCGGTCGCTTCGACCACAACCACGTCCTCCTTGGTAAGCTTCTTCGCGAAAGCCTCAAGAAGATGGCGGCGCATGTCGACGCGCCCCAGCCGTTTGAGCTTGCCGTCGTCCCAGGCGACCGCCTCGGCGAAGGCGCGGTGAATATCCAATCCGATGATCCGCATGCCTGCTCCTCCGTCTCTGTTCGTTCAAAGCGGGAGCTGGCGGGCGACACGACATCTACTGATCCGCGCTCGCGGCGCATCCGGGAAAGTCGCAAGGGGCGGCCATGTAACGAGCTCGGGCTCTCGGCCCAATGTTTATCGGCGGCCTGCCCGCACCTTCGTGCTCCCGGCGCCCCGTGTCCCAGATGGGCTCACCATATCGCCGCTTCCCTTCCGGGAACAGCCGGACCGCGAGGCGCCGACGGATCTCATACCGGATAACGGAATCGTCGAGCGGTTCCACAAGACCGTGCTCGACGAGTTCTACCGCGTCGCCTTCCGCAAGAAAATCTACGGCTCGATCAGCGAGCTGCAGAGCGATCTCGATGATTGGGTCAAGAGCTATAATGAGGAAAGGCCGCACCAGGGACGATGGTGCTTCGGCAAAACGCCGATCCAAACGTTCCTTGACGCAACGCCGCTGGCGAAGGAGAAAATGATCGCCGCCTGAGCAAAACATACAGGCGGACCCGAACAGACTCCGGACGCTGACCGTCAGATCAAGTGCCAGCTACTACAGCTTAGCCCGTCGTCAACGACCGCCCGCACCATTAAGACTCTCGACCTTTCGGAGTGAGGAGCGCATTCTTGTGGCTGTTCATTCGGTCCCCCGAATTGCTGAAGCTTCGACAACCTCAGCTTTCCCGGTCGGGACCGAATGGACAACCTCCTGAAAGCTCACAGCTAGCGAGCGTCGCAAGCTGCGCGTCCGTAAGCAACGGCTGATCGCCCCGAAGGGTGCCGAGTAGGCTCCATCCGCCCGACAACACAGACAGGCCAGCATGTTCGGCTGGCTCTAAGGGCCGCTGATCTTGCGCAGCCATGTCGGCCGTGATGTAAGTTCTCGCCCGAGCGAAGATGCGCCAGAGGCCAGTCCTGACGCCCTGGCCAAGGATGGCGTTCGAAAGCAGAAACCCGGGGCCCGCCGGAAGGACCACCGTCTCACGCCTGAAGGCGATGTTGATCGCAGTCTGGACGTTCAGCGCCATGAACGCCGACCCCGCCTCGTGGAGCGCAGCCGAGGCATCGATGTTGGGAGAGCGCTCGAACATTCGGCCGAGGCAGTGATCCGGGGCTTCCAAGGCGCAGAACGGCGTCAGCGAGAGGCGCTTCTGCTGGCGCAGGATCGAGAACACATTGACGACCACAGCCTCTTGTCGAAAGCTCGGGTCGGTGACCGTGGTGGGGATGACGATGCTCTCGCGAGGCTCCAAGTATCTGACGCTCAACGCGGCGACGCCGGGACCGATCTGGTCGAGGCTGACCATCTCGACCGTGGCCGAACGGAAGTAGCGGCGAAGCGAG
Organism: uncultured Alphaproteobacteria bacterium; assembly: GCA_963783175.1. Taxonomy (GTDB): domain Bacteria; phylum Pseudomonadota; class Alphaproteobacteria; order Rhizobiales; family Beijerinckiaceae; genus Roseiarcus. The sequence goes on along the minus strand of CAWANG010000011.1, from coordinate 4,630 downwards.
GACAGCGCCACGGCCCGGGCCGTCCTGTTCAAAAAAACGCGCCATAGGCAAGCTGGCGGACGCGCTTCTCGTTGGCGATGGCGCTGGCCATGGCGTCGGCGTTGGGCTGCAGCGAACGCTTCCAATTCCTGGCTCACGTTGGGCGGCTTCGGGGACGCGGTCGAATCGCTCGCCGCGATGTTTTCTCCACGCAAGTTCGGCGTCACGAGCCTTGCGATCTTCCGAGACGCTCTCGGCCGCTGCTGGCGCGTCCATAGGCGCTCCTTCACCCGCACACGCTTGCGTCACTCACCACCAAAAGCACGTCCACGGTTGCGGCGTCGTGCCGCCGAAAACGGAGAGCGCGTTCTGCGATTGGAAGCTCGACGGCGGCGAGTAGCAGTTCGTCCCGACTAGGTCGTAGCGGTCGTGGCCGGGAGAGGGATGGACCCAGGCCCGGCCGACGCTGTCGCGTTGGGATTGAACCACAAGACGGCCGACGTCGACAGATTGCAAATTGTATATCCGTGGATGCCGTTTACGCCGGGGGTCGAGATCGCATTTTGCGCCGCTCCGCCGGTCGTGAGCGTGCCGCTGCAGTCCCTCGCGACGGCCGGTGCGACAGAGAGCGCCGCCGCGACCAGCGCGGCGAAGCCAAGCCGCCTCTTCATCAGTCGCCTCACCCGTTCGAGCAAACGTAGAAGCGGCGCTCAGCCGCCCATGACCTTGATCCGAGAGAGATCGACGCCGGTCACCGCCTCAATCGACAGCGGGTCGCCACGTCGGCCCGCATCGCCGCGCGCCGCGTCGAAGGCCATGCTGCTCTCGTAGCGGCGTGGCCCTGGCTGAACGCCGAACGTGCCGCCGCTGGCCGGGAGCTTGAAGCCGAGGAAGCGCTCGATCTCTCGCTCGACGCTGTCACCCGCCATGCCGACGCCAGGGCGAGGCAAGCCCGCGCCGCGCCGCCTGTCGAAGCCCGACGGGTTGCCCTGGCGCTCGTGTCGGCGTTCAGCCAGAAGCAGATTTCATCACAGACCACGGCGACGCACGTAACGCCGCGTAACCCGCGAAAGCTCGCCGCCCTGATCTCGACCTCGACGCCGTTCGTCAGCGAAAGCGCTTCGGAACTCTTCAGCCTGATCAGCGGCGCAAGCAGCGGCACCGCCTCGATGATCCCGCAGACATAGCCGTAGACAACCCGCGCCTGCTCTTGGTTCTGCGCCAGACACAGAACGACCGCCCGCTCGCCGACCGTCAGCACATGACGGTAGTCGCGGAAGATCGCGAGGAAGACGATCAGAACAGCGATGGCGAAGGACTTGCCGCCTCTTCGCCCGATATCGCCCAAAGCTCCTCGACCTGCTCGCCCAACTCGCGCTCGCGCCCGGTGCAGCGCTTGAAGACGACGCGCTCGGCATCGGTCAAAGGCTCGCCCATGGCGGTCGGCATTGGTCGCGGCGAACGTCTCGGTGGGGGCGGTCTTGTGGTAGTCGCCGAGAGCGCCCGAGACGGTCGACATCAAGACGCCCCTGCCGTTGCCGCCTTCGCGACAAGCGCATGAAAGAGATCAAACTCGATGTGTACCACGGCGAGGAGCGGGTCTCGTGGCAGGCGGCGGTCGTCCAGTGGTTCGGGCACATCAAGGGGCAAGTAGCGCGCTCGACGTTGAAGCGCTACGCGGTCTCGATCCGACAGACTTGCCGCATCTTGAAGCGCTGTCGGTTGACAGGATTGACGCCAAGGCCATCGCCAGCCTCGTGCAGGCGCGTAGGAAGGTCGGGGCCACGCCCGCCACCTGCAAGCGAGACCTGACGGCCATATCGTCCATATTGCGCTACGCGCAGTCGCTTAGGGCAGCGTGAGGGCAATCCGGCGTTCGACCATGCCCGGCTCTTGCGGGAGCGGCGCCCGCCGATTGCCCTTCCGACCGACGACGCCATTGCGGCGGTCTGCGCCGCAGCATCGCCCGAGTTCGCCGCCTTCATAACCTCGGCTCGATTGACCGGCGCGCGGCAGGGCGAGCTTGTCGCCGTCAAGTGGCCGGCCTTCAACAAGTCGGCCTCGACGTTGGAGCTAATCGGCAAGGGATAGCAGGGGCGCGTCATCTCGCTGTCGCCGGCTGCACTCGCACATATCAGCGGGCTGGCGCGTCGCGGCGAGTTTATCTTCTGCGCTCGCGACGGGAAGCCGTTCGCGAACGCTGCATGGGACTTCCGCCGCTACTCTGCCCAAGCTCGGCGAGGGCGCGAGTTCGTTCACTTCCGTTTCCACGATTTGAGGCATTTGCACGCCGTCGAGGCGCTGCGATCAGGCATGGGAATCTACGCCTTGAGCCATCACCTTGGGCACGGAAGCGTCGCCGTGACTGAAATCTATCTGACGTTCCTGAGCGGCGAACAGGCGCAGCGCGCTAAGGCGGCGTAGGCCCTCGCTGGCGGCTCTCGTTCGCCGCCTGTGTCATAGCGTCGGCCGATCGCGCAAGGCCGCTGTATGCCCTTCCCTGCGAGCCGTTTGCCGGCGCAGCTACACCGGCCGCGGCGCGTCATCGCATTGGACGGCAGTTCAATTTCAAACCTAGCCGGCTTGCGCGCCCTTCCTCGGTCGTGACCCACGGCCGCTCCACAAACGGCGGGGCGTGGCGGACGTGCTGTTCGTGGCCGCATTCAAGCTCGGCGGCCCAATGGTTATCGGAGTCGAGATGGTAGCCCACATCTTTTGATTCATCCGGGACATTCTAACAGCGCGCGGCGCTTCTGCGACGGCCGGCTGTGAGGCTCGATCGCCCGCGCAAACGGAAAGCCCGCCGCCGATGAGGGCGACGGGCTTCGGTAATATCGGCGGAGCGGCTACGTCGTCAGCGCCAAAGCGTCTCCGGTTATGCGGGCCATCGCGCGGTAGAATTCGTTGGCGTTCGCTATGGCCGCGGCCAAGCCGGCCTTGGATTTGTCGTCGAGCTTATCGAAGCCGTCATGGCGCGTCATGGTGTAAGCGAGGCGGGTCGCGACCAAGACGGTGCTCGCCATCTCGGCCCATTCCTCGGGCGAAGGCGGAACTAGCGGATCGCGGCGGAATCTTGTGCTCATGCGGGACTCCGTTAATGAGACGCGATAGCAATCACGGGAGGCTCGCTTCGCCAAATCACTTTTTGCGCGTGCACTTGACCCCGGCCGCAATTCCTTTTGCGGTAGCCCGCAAATCGCCATCGTCAATTGGGCATCGCGTCGAGGCGAGGAACAAGCGCGCAAAAGAGGTAAGCGGCAATACCTCCTTCGTGCAAGTCGACCGACCTGCACGCCAGCGAAAACGGAGCAAGAACGCTTTCGGCAAATAACCGGGGCAAAGCCTGTAGAATTTTGGGCATGGCGCCGACGCCAAATTAACTCGCTTTGACCAATCTCGTACACAGCGGTGCATGATCTCGATTTCAATCACCCCCGAAGCATACAAGGCCATCAAGGCGACGCTGCCCGACGCCGCCAATCGTGGCCGGCCCAGACTGACGGGCGCGGCCTCATCCGCATCTGGCTCGATCGCAAATTCGTCGACCGGCTTCGGGAGATGCGAGGGCCGGGCGAGAGCTACAGCGATGTGATTTTTCGGTTGGCGAAGGCGAACTCATAACACGCGCGGCCGCTGGCGGCGCGTGGCGGCCAACGCTCAATGCGGCCGCAGCCGCGGCGAGAATGCGGATGAGACGAAGGCGGAAAAGGTGTGGAACGTATTCGTGGTGGCGAACGGGTCATCAAGACGGGGTGTCGGCGCAAACACAAGGGCTTGCAACGACACGGCGGTAGCCCCGCGCTCGTCCTGCTCAATCTCAAAGATGACCCTTTGACCCTCCTTTAGGCCGCTGAGACCGGCGCTCCTAACGGCGGAGATGTGAACAAAAATATTAGGTCTTCCGTCGTCTGGATGAATCAATCCGTATCCCTTTTCAAGGCTGAACCACTTCACGGTTCCAATGTTCATGATCTGTCCCTCGGAGAAGAAACCGCCTGCGGGACGAATAGTTCCCGAAGCGAGCAATTTTCTTCGGGGACATGGGTGGCCCACAAAAAAGCCCCGCGCGAGTTGCGGAGGCTCGGGCGCCATTGTTCGAAAAAGTTATCTACAGGAGGGGCCGGAACACGGCGGAACCGGATTTGTTGCCGTCGCGTTCGCGAATTGCAGCCGAGGCCGTGTCGCGGGCGGCCACTTGACGGATCGAGAACAGATAGGGAACAATGTCACCCTATGGACGATCGCGATTGCCTCGCCCTCTATCCGTTCGTGGTGCTCCGAATCGCCAGCCGGGTCTGCCCGCGGCACGGCGCCTATCGGCTCGCGCGGCTCGCCGCAAAGCACGGGCCAGAGACGAGCCTCCGCGACGTGCTCGATCGCTTCTCATATGACTGTTTGTGGCGGGCCGAGGTGCGATCGAAGAAAGGCACGTCGGCTTGCGGCGTCTACCTGCCCGACCTTGAGCAACCACGCCCGCCGGACGCGCCGCCGGGGGTTGCGAAGCTCCGGCTCGTCAAGAAAGAATAGCGCACGGGGGCGTGTGACGAACGACACAGAAGCCGTTAGGAAAAACTGATAAGACTGCGGACTAGACGAGTCAAAAAGAAACTGGGAAGAGGGAGAATCGCGATGGCTAATGTCCGGGTTAAAA
>CAWANG010000010.1:0-196521 GCA_963783175.1 uncultured Alphaproteobacteria bacterium | reverse complement strand
AGCATGATACCTTTCCGTCGCGTGTCGCCGTGTCTCACAAACGCCAGGTTTCCGCGGTTTCAGGGCGGAGGCGGTTTCTCGGCGTCCCATCTTGTATCACCGTGTCCCACGCCAAAGTGTAGGCTAGGGCGTAGGACAGGCCTTGCCAAACGGAGACATTTGATGCGGGAATTTGGAAAGCTGACGGCTCGTGCGGTGGCGGGCGAAACGAAGCGAGGCATGATCGGCGACGGCGGCGGATTGTATCTGCGCACCAGCAAGGGCGGGTCCCGGAGTTGGATTCTGCGCTACAAGCGCGATGGCAAGGAGCATCACTTAGGACTCGGCTCGTTGCGCGATGTGACGTTGTCGATGGCGCGCGACAAGGCTCGCGAAGCCCGACGGTCGCTCCTCGACGGCGTTGATCCGATCTCGGCAAGGAAGGCGGCGAAGGCGTCGGCGCGTGCGGCAAAGTCCTTCCGGCAGGTAGCTGACGAATACATTGAGGCGCACGCGAAAAGCTGGTCGGCAAGGACCGCCGAACAATGGCGCGTGCATCTGGCGACCTACATCCTTCCAATCATCGGCCTCGACTGCCCGGTCGCCGACGTTGACACCGCGATGGTGTTGAAGGTCTTGACGCCAATCTGGTCGGAGAAGACGGAAACGGCGAACCGGGTGCGGCGGCGAATCGAATCCATCCTCGATGCAGCCAAGGTGCAGGGCCTTCGCGAAGGCGAGAACCCGGCAGCATGGAAAGGCAACCTCGCAAAGGTTTTCCCGAACCAGAGCGAGATCGCTGCGGCCGAGCATCATGAGGCGATGGACTGGCGCGAGGTCCCTTCCTTCCTGACGGAATTGCGTCGGCGGCCGGAAGTGGCGGCTAGGTGTTTGGAGTTCGCCGTCCTGACCGCGACGCGAACGAACGAAGTCCTGACCGCCGAATGGGGCGATCTCGATCTCGATCAGCGCTTGTGGGTGATCCCAAGCGCGAAGACCAAGACCGCGAAAGAGCATCGGGTCCCGTTGTCCGATCGCGCCGTTGAGATCGTCGAGGCGATGCGGGAGATCGGGCTGTCGACGAAATACGTCTTCGGCAACGGGGCGAACAAGCCGCTCCCGAAGGGCGCGATGATGAAGACGCTGAGGAAGATCGATAAGGCGGTCACGACGCATGGCTTCCGGGCGACGTTCAGGACGTGGGCCGCTGAGACAGGCGTCCCGGCCGAACTGGCCGAGATGGCGCTCGGCCATACGGTCGGCGACAAGGTCGAGCGGGCCTACCAGAGAAGCGACATGTTCGCGCGGCGTCGGTCGCTCACGGATCGATGGGCGGCGTTCTGCACCGCCGAGCGCGGGAGCGTAACAAAGCTGATGAGGGCCTAGAGAACCCTGTTGACATACATCGGGGACGCTGCAACAAAACAGGGGCGCGCTCGGCAACGGGTGCGCACTTGGTCAATTTCGACCATCGAACAGGAGAACCTTCAAATGACGGCCAGACGCAAACTACGCGTGCGTCGGACGCATTAGGTTCGCCTAGCGTCCGGCGCGCCCCACACGGGAACCGGACGAGAATGACCAAACCCCTTAAGCGCCCGCCTATCGAGCGCCGCGCCTTTCGCATCACTGAGCTTTGCTTGATGACCGGGCTGTCCCGGTCGAGCGTTTACAGGCGCATCGCCGACGGCGAGATCAAGACCGTCCGGTTCGGTGGCGTCTTGCTGATCCCCGCCGACACGGTCAGCGCTCTCCTCAAAGCCGCCGAGTAGCAAAAAGGCCCGTTCCTTTGGGAGCGGGCCTTTCCTGTTTTCATCGGGCCGGGCGAGACGGTCGCGGGCGTCGCAGGACTTTCAAACCAACTGACGCTCAGGGGTTCGAACCTCCCCTCCGGTCCACCATCATCAACGCTTTAGGCGCAGCCGAACACTGCCGGGCCTAAAGCAACAGCGAGGCCCCGTCAATGGCCGCTCACCTGAGCGCCAGTTCCGATCGTTCGGCTAATAACACTTACAGTCGCGAAGCGGGCGCGGCCTCGATGGAGGTCGACGCATGAAAGACGATCGCTCGCGCCCCGTCATCGATGCTGTCGGCGGCGATCTTGCCCGCATGGCGACTGAAGGCGAAGAAGCGCTCATCGCATCCGGGCTTCCCCTGTTTCAGCGCGGGAACACGTTGGTCCGTCCGATCATCGCCGAGGTCGACGCATCGCATGAGAGGCGGACCAAGGTCGTCCAGCTTCATCGCATCGACTTGGTCTACCTGCGCGACATCCTTTGCCGGACGGCGCACTGGCGCAAATGGGACGGCACGAAACACGTGACGATCGACGCACCCGTCTCCGTCGCGGTGACGATTCTCGCGCGAGCGGGCGAGTGGAGTTTCCCTCCGATCGCTGGCGTCATCTCGACGCCGACCATGCGCCCCGACGGCTCGATCCTCGAGCAAGAGGGATTCGACCCGGCGACGCGGATGCTTCTCGTTGCGCCTCCGGTCATGCCGACGATCCCGGCTCGGCCGACCCGTGGCGACGCGCTCGTGGCGCTCGCGTTGCTGAAGGACTTGCTGGTCGAGTTTCCGTTCGTTGGCCCGGTCGACCACGCCGTCGCCCTGTCAGCCATCATCACGCCGGTCGTGCGCGGAGCCTTCCCGGTCGCGCCGATGCACAGCGCCAAGGCTCCCGTCGCCGGGTCGGGGAAGAGCTACCTGTTCGATGTAGCGGCGGCGACCGCGATCGGTCAAATCATGCCGGTCATGGCGGCCGGGGCGAGCGAAGAGGAACTGGAAAAGCGGCTCGGCGCGGCGCTGATGACCGGCCAGCCGATGATCTCGATCGACAACGTCAACGGGGAACTGAAGGGCGACGCGCTCAGTCAAGCGATCGAGCGCCCTGTCGTCGATTTCCGCATCCTCGGCAAGTCCGAGCGGGTCAGGATCGAGGCGCGCGGGACGACGATGTTTTGCACCGGGAACAACATCACGATCGTCGGCGATCTCTGCCGCCGTGTCATCAGCACCGTGCTCGATCCGATGCTTGAGCGACCCGAGTTGCGCGAGTTCAAGAGCGACCCGGTCGCCCGCGTGCTCGCGAACCGTGGCCTGTATATCGCCGCCGCGTTGACCATCTGCCGGGCTTACGTGGTCGCCGGTCGACCCGGCAGGGCGAAGAGGCTAGCGTCGTTCGGCGCGTGGTCGGACACGGTGCGCAGCGCCCTCATATGGCTCGGCGAGGCCGATGTCGTCGACTCCATGGAGGTCACGCGGGCCGACGATCCGGAGCGGACCGAACTCAACGAGATGCTGTCGGCGTGGGCGGACGTGTTCGGCGTCGGCAAGAGGTATAGGCAACCGTTGGCCGAGGTTATCAAGGTCGTCAGCCAGCAAGCGTTCGATCCCGAGTCGCAAGGCGCTTACCGCCCGGCGTGGCCCCGCCTCAACGCCGCGATCCAAGCCGCTGCGTCGCGAGGCCGCGACCCGGCCAACGTCAAACGGCTGGGGGTGTGGCTCCGGAGCCGCAAGGGCCGCGTCGTCGGGCGCTACCGCTTCGCCAACGACTACGAGCACGGCGGGGAACTGACCTACTGGTGGGTCGAGACGCGGGACAAAGAGGAGAAGGAGGGCCGCTGGTGCGGCCTCTGACGGCTGGTGATGCTGGACATGCTGGACATGATTCCGGTCGTTGGCTAGTGGGGGCACAGGGTACTTCCGGCAAGGTCTGTGAAATTATCTCGAGCGCGTGGGATAAGAAACATGTCCAGCATGTCCAGCGTGTCCAGCCCTCCTTCCTGCCGGAACTCTTGACGGGCGCTGAGGCTAGCCCGCCGTGTTCAAGGCGCTGGCCTGAGCGGCCTTCGAGCCCTCGGCATAAGTGCGCCCCGGTCCAATAGGCTGCTGAGAAATTCCTTGCGGGTGCTGGGCGGGCCCAGTTCATTCGCCCGAGCGACCAACGCTTCAGCTACGCCCCGAGCCAAACGGCGAGCTTCCCTTCTTTTCTCCGACGAAATGCGGTCCTCCATGCGTCGGCCGTGCAGGTAGCAACTGCGAACGTTAAAGAGTTCCTCGTAGAGATCGGCGGCTGAACTAACCGAAAGAAGCGCCGCGATGCGCGCCGCAACCCGCGCAGTCGCTCCCCCTTTGAGTTTTCTATGCGGATCGGGATTCGGTCTGAGGTCCCCGCAATGGTCGGCACGGAGCCCCAGCGCAGCCTCGATGGTCGTCATGTGTGCGAGGAATTCGTCGATGCCTTCGGACAGGAACGCGCGCACGAAAAAGTGGACAACCGGCGTATCGAACAATGGCGAGCCGAAAGCCTTTTCGACCACAGACCAATGGGCGTCGTCAAAGGCCGCAAGCTTTTGCTGCGCCGCATCGTTTAGCGGCAGTTCCGGCTCCATCGGGAGTTCAACTTCTTCGACGGGTTCACCATAGTCATCGTAAAGCGTGTGCGGCCGCCAGCTTAGCGACTCAGCAGAAAAAGGGGGGTCGGGCCGCGTGAATATGTCCTCGACCACCGTGTACACCCAAGGGGCGCGGAACCCTCGCCAGTCTGGCCCACGCCCCGGTGACCATTCTTCCCACGGAGCGAGAAGGAGGGCGAAAAGGGCATTTTCAACAGGGGGCAGGAATCGGCCCTTGGGGGGTTCAATCTGTCCATAGTCGTGATCTACCGCGATCTTGAAAAGCAGGGGGTTCGCACGTGCTGCCGGTCTTGGGTCGAGATCCACTTCTTCCTCGACTACCAACCACTGAAACATCGAGAAGCGCGCGGCGTCGAACGATAGGTCCGGGAACACATGTTCGAGGCAGGACGCGTTTACGAGTTCCCGCAGATCAGACGCTGAGAACTTCCCAGCCGTGCCGGACCAAATGTCATTTCGGGTAGCTTCCCAGCCTGATCAAGAGGAACGAGGTGCCGCCGACGACACCGTGTCGCGCGGAAGGCTCGATCTAGAAGACGCGCTGCTTCCACTGGCGGGACATGCGGCGAATTGCGACCGGGGAGAAGTTGGCAAGGCAGGCCAAGGGCCTGCAACGCAAGCGCGGGCCGAGGTCGAGCGAGCGCTCGAAAAGGCGATTGAGGTCACGCCGCACGGTTGAGACGGCGCGTGCGCCCGATAGCTTGGCTTGCCCCCAACGTGGTGAATTGGCTCAGGGCGATGCGTGGGCCGGGCGAGAGCTACAGCGACGTGATCCTCCGGCTAGTCGAACTGGGAGGTTCATTGGGCACCGATCCTAATTACGTCAAGCGTCGCCTTGCCGGTTGCGCCGTCGTACCGGAATTTATACTTCATAAGGAGCCCGGTGCTTGTCGTGATCTCGACGTAGCAGGTTCCTGGTTCGTCGGGGAATTCGCCGCCAAGTTCGACACGCTCCGCCGTCATCCCGAGCTTTATTGAGCCCGGATTCTTGTTGAACATGTCGGGGACAATCATCTGCGAAATGCCCATCGTATAGCAGTGGTCGGCGGCGATGGCGGGGCCGCAGGCAATTAGGCCGCCTGCGAGTGCGAGGATTTTCAGCTTGAGCATTTCACGTTTTCCTTGCAGATCGGCTTCGCGGGCCTCGGCTTTACCGGGTATCGCAGGGCAAAAGACGGTCCACGCAACCCCCGGGCGGACAGGCAGAGTTGGACCGGCATGGAAGCGCACACTGATCGCACCTTGGGAAGAAGCGCGGAAGCGGGAGCGGGAGCGGGTGCGATGCTCGTCGCTTGTCGACTGGCCGGTCTATCCGCACTTGAGACGTACTATGCGGGTGTCGAGGCTCACGTGCAAATGCTCGACCGCCTTGCGCAGCCCTGGCGAGAGCTACAGCGACGTGATCCTGCGGCTGGCGAAGGCGGCGTCATAGAGCGGCCTCGACCGGCAAGGGCTATACACACACCCCGGCGGCTTCGACTTGCCCGTCCTGGGCGCGCTGTGGGCCTCTGCGGCGGCCTTGACCGCCTCGATCCATGACTCCTCGGGATGCTCGGCAAGGTCGCGCGGGCTTGCTCGCGGTCGAGATCGGCATGATGGCGCGAAATTTCTACGGCTCGGGCGCGCTGGCGTGATAATCGCTGCGCCTGGGCCGTGTGGCGTCGATTGGCGGGCTGGCGAGCGTAGCGCGGCCTGCCTTTGCTCGACGATAACCAGCCAAGGCTAGGCCCGCGAAGCCGAGCAGCATCATCGCCCAAGTCGAAGGTTCAGGAAGTGGGGCGCTGACAAGGCTAAACCCCACCACCTGACCGGCATCGTTTATGCCGTAGGCGAAGCTATACGAGGAGCCTGGCAGGGCCCCCAGGTTGATGAGGCTGCCGCCGCTCCATTCGGTGGCATACCCACCGCTCTGCCCGACCGCCTGCCCGGTGTCGTTGATGCTGTCGGCAGTGGAGACGGGCAGGCCTCCCAGGTTGATCACGGTGCCGCCGCTCCACTCAGTGGCGTAGCCGACTCGGCCGACAAGGCTAAACCCCACCACCTGACCGGCGTCGTTGATGCCGTAGGCAGCTCCCGGCCCCAGGTTGATGACGCTGCCGCCGCTCCACTCAGTGGCGTAGCCGACTCCGCCGACAACGCTCAATCCTGCCACCAGCCCGGCGTCGTTGATGCCAGCGGCATAGCTCGACGTAGAACCCGGCAGGCCTCCCAAGTTGATCACGGTGCCGCCGCTCCACTCAGTAGCGTAACTGACCCCCCCGACATAACTGTATCCGACCACCTGGCCGGAGTCGTTCATGCCGGTAGCAACGTTACTTGCGGAGCCGGGCAGGGCCCCCAGGTTGATGACGCTGCCGCCGCTCCACTCGGTGGCCTGATAGAGTCCGCCGATTGTGCTGCTTCCCACCACGACTCCGGCATCATTGATTCCGCTGGCCCCGCTCGACGTAGAGCCTGGAAGGCCTCCCAAGTAGATGACGCTGCCGCCGCTCCACTCGGTGGCGTGAACGAGGGTGCTGCCGTAACTGGCGCTGGCTCCCACCACCTGCCCAGCGTCATTGATTCCGAGGGCTTCGCTAAGCGGGAAGCCAGGCAGGGCCCCCAGGTTGATCATGCTGCCGCCGCTCCACTCGGTGGCGCATTGGGAGCTCCAGGCGAAGATGGGGCATTGGGCGGCATGCGCTGAACCGGCGATCCCGCGTAACAGACAGACCAACGCGAAAATTGCGAGTCCGGACGCCTTGCAAAGCGACATCGAGCCGTCTCCCGTCCTTCGGGTGAACGACCCAGCCCTGTAAAATTACCTATACTTGCCTAGGTAAAATTACCTATATCTTGCCCAGGATTTGGAAGCACTGCGGTACGGGCGCGGCAAACTGTCGCGCATACGAAGCCGTCAAGGCGACCCTGCCACAGGGCGCGGAGGGATGGCCCGCTGCGGCAGATGATCGTGGCGGTGTGCGGCTCATCGTCGATCACGAGACCGCTCGACCGCCTGACGGCGGCGCGCGGCCCGGCGGGGCGAGAGCTACAGCGACGTGATCATGCGGCTGGTGGAGGCGGCGTCATAGAGCGGCCTCGACCGGCAAGGGCTATATACACACCCCGGCGGCTTCGACTTGGCCGTCGGCGGGGCGCCGCGAGGATCGGGCGGTGGCCTTGACCGGCGTCGCTCCACAACTCGTCGTTCGTTTCGGCGCGCGCTCGACAGGCCGCGTCGCTATGCCGCGCGGCGCGCCAACGCAGGAGCCTGATAATCTGGGCCGCCAATGATCATCGTGAGGCAATCGAAAAGGAACGAAAAAAGGGTAGGAGTTGAGAATGGATATTTCTCCCAGAGACATCTGCGACGCCGGTGTCAAGGCGGTACAGGACGGTAAAGAGATTTGGGGAATTGAGAACGTCGATGGAATTCGAGAAGAATTTACCTCAGCACTGATAGCATTGAATCTGCACAAAACTTTGAGATTGCCCGTCAGGACAGAGCGATTATACTCTGATGTGTATAAGAAGCTCGGTTTGGATATCTCTTACCTAGATATCGCAAACAAGATTTAAATAGATCTGCTTCTCGCAGATATCGTGATTTACGATGCGCCGGGAGCGGCAGCGATACCAGTTGCAATAGTTGAGTATAAGATATTTGCGGAGGGCGGGAGTGCTTTGAATATCGCCGCTGATCTTCGCAAAGCGGACCCGGTTGAGTTAAGAAAGCATATCCCAATCTATGTCGCGGTCATGATCTGCGAAACGACAACGAAGCTTCTGGATACGAGACAATCAGCCTTAAACAGGAAACTCGGTCGCGAACTATGGTTTTCGCGGCCGGAGCAAGCCCCGGGCTGGCGGTGGTGTTTTGGATGCTGGAATTTGCCGTTCGAGGAGGATGTGGCTGTCGCCTTAGGCGCATAACTCTGCGTGTCGGGTGGGCCCGCTTCCGAGTTGCTGCTGGCGCTCGCCTGGGCGCTCTCGCTGGTCGCTCGCGCGGGAGCATTTGGCCTAACGAACTTGTCGTTCGCGTTCGAGTGATCGAGCGGACGCCGGACGCGAAGGTCGACGCCGCATGATCCGCATCGCCATCACCCCAGCCGCCTTCGAGGGGCTCCTAGCGCCCTTGGGCGGCAGTAGACATGAGGAGAGATAACCATGAGCATGAGACAAGATACGATTGCGGTGATGAAGGCGCATCCTGGACGACCGGCCAGCGAGGTCATTCCGCTGGTCGCGAGGAGGATCGCGCGGTCGCTCAGCTACGCGGGAGGGATATATGACTGGGCAGTGGCGCAAGGCGAAGCGCCCGGCGAACTGCGGAACGGGAGGAGAGTCTACCGCTTTAAATACACAACGCCGCACGACTACGCGGATGCGCGGAGGCTGCTGCGCGAGGCGCTAACGTCGGACGCCGCAGACCCGGATGCTGTCACGCAGCTGATGCGAGACTGCTCCAACTACGATGCGATGGGAGACGCCGCCAATGGCAGGACGGTCGGCTCGGATATACTGAAGCAGCACAACACGCTGGTCAGCAAACGCGCCCGCGCGTTGATGAGCCGGTGCAGATCGTTCAAGCAGTGGCACGAACTAACGTGGAATGAGCACTCCACGCCCGTAAGCGTGATGCGAGAATGGATCAAGCAAAAGCCCAGAACGGATGAAGAAATCGTAGCATACTTCCGCGACAACCCTGTGTGCACGGTCCTCAAGGAGGAAGACCAACTGCTCACAGACCGTGGCTACCATGCAATGGGAACTAGGGACGTTCGTTATCGAGCCGCCGGGATCGAGATCGAGCGGCTGGAGCAGATACCCGGAAATTTTTGGAGGACGTGAAAATGTACGGCGGTAAGAGTCAGTTTGCGAGGCAATCAGAGGCCGAGGCTCGGCGGCAATACAACACGACGATGCGCGCCCTAAACCGGGGGAAGCGCCAACAACGGCCCGGATCGCTCGGGATCGCGGTGATAGCCGCGCTCGCGGGTTGGTTGGGCGGGACCTTCGCCCAAAGACGGAACACTGATCGAACCGAAGACTAGACCGAATTGCGGGAGGAGGCGAGAGCCGCGTTGCGCGGCCCCGGCGAGAGCTACTCCGACGTCATCCTACGGCTGGTTCAGTTGCAGCCCGAACGTCGCGGCTAAAGCGAGCGCTACCTGATCCATGTCGCCGGGTTCAATCTCGGCGTCCTGATGCGCGCCCTTTACGGTCAGGGAACGCCGAGGGAGGCCGCAGAAACCCTATATGCCCTGATCATCGTTCTCAGAACCGAAGCAGCGCTGGTCTTCGCCCTGATCGCCACCGCCAACGGCGAACTCGCCGCAATCGTCATCGTCTCCGCAGACCCGACGCGAAACTGAAAAACCGGGACTTCGTCAACGGGTTGTTAGGACTCGACAATATCCAGCCAGCGTTTCCCACTTAACCAGTTTTCTGGGGCAATTACGCCCTTATTCGTCTTTGGGTCTCGCCATTTCCATTGTTTCTTTTTCTTTTCTGCCTCGATAAGGCTCAGCAACCCTGCCTCGCCATCCCAGTGCCCAACCTCGATTTGATCCCCCACCGCGCGGCACTTTTTCCGCATAGCATCGAAAGATAGTTTTCCATCGAAGTTGGGGATGGTTCGGTCGCCCTGCCTCCAGACCACCTTGTCGGTCGCCCAGTCTTCGTAGTTTAACCTGTGGCTTTGTGCCTCGGTCAGGTCGTGAAAGGAGGCCAGCTCGTCGACCGCCTTCCTGACGCGTTGGACGGTTCTCCGTTCGTACGTCAGGCTGAGGTATGTCACCAACCACCCAGCCGCCATGCCCCAGGCGAAGGAGATGAGTTGGCTAGCGAAGAGCCTCATCGCGTATCTCGTCCAGGCTTCGAAGGCCGGTGAGCCTATCAGCAAGGCGAAGCCGCGCAATGCCGAGCCCCGTACCGTTTCTCGGGTGGGCGAGCGCGTGCGCTAGGGCGCACAGCGGGCCATAGAAGGCCGCTGAAGGCCGTCGGCGCGTCTGGGGGTATGATTGGGACCACACCCGCTGGCGCAACCTATCGGGACAAGCCTGGCTCGTTTATACGCGAAAGGCTGTTGAACGGCCGCCGATGTGACGTCAATGACGCAAAAACCGCGTTCCGAATATCTCTCTATGCGGCGCGAGTTTGAGCCGACGAGCGAGAGGGTCAAGCTGGTCATTGTCGCCGAGTCGCCCCCAGCTTCGGGCAAGTATCTCTACGATTCGGGCGGCAGCGTAAACGAGCCGCTGTTCAAGGCGCTGATGAGGCAACTCGGCATCACACGCCCAACGACGAAGATTGAAGGTCTGCGCGCGATACAGAAGAGGGGCTGGGTGCTCGTCGACGCGACTTATAGGCCTGTGAACAATGACAAGCGCCGTGACTTCGTCGTTGGCAGAGACTACTCTGAATTTTGCAGCGACCTCAAGCGATTGCTATCTTCTCGCTGGAACGAAATCCCGCTGGTCCTGATCAAGGCTAACGTCTGTAGGCTGCTTGAGCCTGAGTTGAAGGCCGACGGGTTCAAGGTGCTCAACAAGGGCTGTATGGTTCCATTTCCCAGTCATGGACATCAGAACAATTTTGCCGTGAAATTCCGGGAGATCGTTGGCCCCTCAAATTACCGGGATGCCGAGGAGGAGATGTTCGACCCTACCCGCCGGGAAAGCGCCCGCACATGACGGCGGCGGAGCGCTCGATCCGCCTAGCAACAGATCGACTTTCTCTTGAAAGATGACCTCCAACGCAAGGATCGGGCAGAGGCCTCTCTGAGCGCGGGAAACGACGCGGAGGTTGCCAGCATCCTCTTCGATAGAGCGCGCGGCGCAGGCCAGAAAGGCCCTGAAGGCTAGCTATTTGCACTTCCGGCGGCAACGCAGTTCTTCTGGCCGAGCTCTCTGCCTGAGCCGCGCGGTGTAAGAATACACGGTCGAAGCCTTTTTGGGGGCCCTTGGCCCGATCAACAACGGTCTCGGTGTCGACGGCTGGTCGGCTGAAAGCCCCCCGCCTCGGTGAGAGTGGAAGGAGTCAGCGCGGCCCCTTTGCCGCTGTGGCGACGGCCGATGCGGGGGCTGCCAGCCAACGGAGACTGTGGATGACAATAGCAGTAATTTGGCAAGAGGACGGTTTACTGTGGTGCGCAGCAGATACACGTCTAGTCGCGGGGGAGAACAGCGCGCCGACAACCGAGATCGCAGCAAAGATATATGCGATCCCCATTGCTGTCAGAGCACTTGATGGTGATCTCGAACCGCGTCAACCTCATTATCGCATACAGTACGGGTTTGTGTATGCCGGAGCCGCCTTACCCGCCTCGATGACGGCCGTCACGGCCTCAACACTTCTGCAAAATCTGGCACGTCCGGGCAGTCAGACGAGCCCGCCGACATTTGAGGAGATTGCCCAGCTTGTGTGCCGACTCGCCACGCGTTTCATGGCGGAGAGACGTCAGTTCAAGGGTGACGGTAAATTCTCGGCGGCTTTTTTCGGTTGGTGCCCACACACAATGCAATACAAGGTCGCTCACATAGATGGCCGCGATGACGCAGGCAGCTTCAGGGTAGAATTGCACTACCCCCCCGCGCCGTCTGACCACGACCCATGGCTTGTGCTGGGCAGCGGCGCTCAGAAGTTTAGGTCAGCACTCGAGCAGTATCGACGTAACGAAAAGCATATTACCAAGCGGGTCCCTCGCCGCGTAATAGACGCCATGGTAGCCGAGGGCCAAGAGCAGACGGTGGGGGGAGCTACGTCCATCGGCGCGGCCCATCGAAACGGCTTTGAACTGTTCTATGCGGTGGAGCCGATCATAAGAGGTCAACCGGCCGCGCGGCGCATATTCAATGGCTTGGATTTGGACACTGAAATCGGACAAGTGGGTCAGTACACTGTGGCAGCCACAGGCATCGCATAACGCGGGCGTCGGCACGTCTCACGGAGCAGCCAGCCCAACAGCTACAACCGGCGGAGGAACCGAGACGGCAGAACTCCTCGCGGCGGTCATCTTCAGAGCGACGGTCCGAGGCACCGCCAACTTCGCGTTGAATATTCTCGCTGAGAACGAAGCCGCGCGCGGCGGCTTTTTGCGTTTGGGGCTCCGTTGCTCTTGATTACCACAACGAGTTCGTGGGCGATCACGCGCAAGGCAGGCTCGCCCATCACTTGCCGAGCGCTCTCGTTCTCGGCCAGCGCGTCGTAGAACGCGATCTCTTCGTCACCGGGGCCCATCTCCTCGCCCCGTGCGCGCGCCGCTCGGAGTTTTTCGCCAGTTTAATTAGCTCTTGGAGCACCTGCGCAGTCGTGGCGACCCTTCGTGCAGGTCCTCGGCGGCGGTTCACGCCAGCGCGAGGGAACCCCGCCGAGTGACCCCAGCGGCCGGGCACGCGACAGCCGCAATTTCATTCCGAACCTCGGCTAGCTAACGTCCTTTCAGCGTAAAATCTAAGGTGGCAGTATAAGCCAATCCGTGTGGCCTGCCGCTTGCGACCAAAGGATGCCCATCATGCTGTAGTCACTGTCGCGTCCCAGTCGCTTCAACTCTGCGTCTATATACTGATTAATCTGATACTGTGTTAAAATAAAAAACTCGTTCGGCGCGTCGTCAGGAACATGCGCGAGCACATAGAAAAGCTCCTCTCTTGGAGGCTTCCGACTGATTATCCACGGATTCCGTCTATATAGACCCTTTACGTCAACCAGAAACATTTTCTTCTGCTTTGGGCTAACAACCATAAGATCAGCCAAAGGTGTTCTATTGCCCATTGTGAACGAGACTTCATAGCCCCGCTTACACAATTCTGAGGCAACGGCGAACTGCGCGGCCCATTGCGTTCTATGCGGGCTTCTCTTCTCTGTCCGGCTACCCTCGGTCAATGCTTCCCCTCGATAGAGGCGCGCCCGAGGCTATATGGCCTCCGCTGGACACACTACCCGCCGACAACGTTTGCGGGAAGGGTCCTCCTGAGAGATTGTCCTCCCGGATGGGCCAGCCTCGCGCGGAGGGTGGCGTCAGATTGTCGAACGTGACGACCTGACGTGGGAAAAGTCCGGGCGCGCTCGCGGCTTGGGCGGATGATTCGCATATTCACCATCAGGTGAGCGCACAGCGTGGCATAGCCGCTGGAGCCAGGTCGGCGCGCCTTGGCCCCGACGAGCGCGAAAGGCGTCAGCGTGGCCATTGAGCCTCACGCCGCGCTGCCAGAATGCGAGAAGGCGCTGCGGGGCGCGCTATGAGCCGCTCGCCACCCGCAAGAATATCATCTGAATTGAATTGCCCGTAGCCCCGGGCGGCGTGGCCAAGGCTCTTTGTGGGTCAATGCGGGAAGACTCGGTGAGGCGCTTGAGCGGGAGGGTGTCATACATCCTCTCTTTGCTCTCTTTGGCGCGAGACTGGATGCTCCGCGTTGCGCTATCAAACGCGCTTGGCATAGGACGTTCAATGAATCGGAAGCAACTCGCGCTATCGGCGTTCGTGGTCGGCGTAATTGTCACTCCATTGGCCCTTCAAGGAACGCGACGACTGGAACGGAGTTGCGGACCGCATAACATGGAATACTGAGGGTCTTTGGGAGCAAATTAACCCTTCGCGTTACATTCTTCCCACGCTGCGGTTCCCCGAAGGGCCGCCTCCCGTCGCGACGACCTATTATCCCGACACGATCCATCCCGGCGGCGGTTACAGCGGCTCATCCGATGTGCAACCCCCCTTCATCGCGGCAGCAGCGGTCCTGTTGCCATGGCTTCTGGCGGCGATCCTTGTAGGCGTGTCGGCGGCCATCTTCGGATACTTCATGCCGACTTTTTACGCGGCAGTCTTCCGAGGGGTCCCAAGCGTATTACGATCATACGTTCGCTGGCTGAATGGACCAGGCTCTTAGAAAGCGCCCTCCGACTTGCACTCGCGCCGGACGGCGAGCCTCCGCCGCGCTCACGACGGCGTGAGTGGACCACTTGTCCGATTCATGATCGAAAAATATCGGGCCGCGCCGGTATCGTCTTCCGGCCTAATCGCACAGCGGCCCTAAGGCCCAGACATGCGGTGCTCGCGTCTGGGGCCTGTTCATTTTTCGGCGCTGGCGCTACCACTTCACATGAGAGAAACAGAACGGCCTCGCCGCCTAAAGGATGATCGCGATCTCAATCACGACCGAGGCCTATAGGGCCATCAAGGCGAGCGACCCTGCCGGAGGGCGCTGACTCTTTGCCCATAGCCCGACGCCCGGGGCGCTAGGTCGACGGGGAAGGGACCGGGGAAGGTCAGGCCCTGGCGGTAGAGGCGGCTGTACGGCCTCCTGTGGCCCGGGGCGGTGCCTTCCGGCCGATGGTAAGGCCACGCACTCGCGCCGCAGCAGATTGACCAGTTGTCCACGGTATAGGTGCGAAGGCGCTCGACAGCGTTCATGTCCCACCTAGAGTATCGAACGAGAGTCGCTTGCCTCGCGGTAGGGCTATGTTCACTAGCCACGCCGCTCGATAGGCGGCGGCGTTAGGCGAAAATCGGTTCGAGAACTGATCCTCGCGCGCCCTCGCCATGAAGCGTTGGACGACCGGCGCAATGGGGCGGTCGCCGACCCAATCCGGCAGCAGCTTCTCGCCCCTCGACGAGTTGCAACTGAAGCAACAAATCGCGAAGTCCTCCGCCGTCTGTCCCGGATGGAATGCGCCCGGTCCACTGCACAGGTGCTCAATCGTCGCCCAGTCCGCGCGCCGCCGAGGGTCCGATTTTGGCGGCACCATTTCTTTGCCGCAGTAGACGCAGCGAACGTCTCGCGCTCTGATCTCGGCTTCGATCTCGGCTGGAATGCCGTATTTCATACCGGCTGCTCGGTGAGGGGCGCGAGACGCGAGCCCGGCACCCCGGCGGTCGGCCATGTGACCTTCAGCAGGAGCTCCTCCTTCTCCCCCAATTCCTTCGCCCATTCGGCCAGCGTCTTCCTCTCACCCTCCGACGCGGGCCTCTCGATCCTGCCGTCGTCCATCGCATCACGAACCTCGAACACGCGCTGGAACGCCTCTATTGTCACGCCTGCCTCAACGGCCATTTTCGCTATGCCCTCTTCGGTGAGGCCAACTGCGGCAACTCGCTGTGCAAGGCGTCTAGCCTCGAATGTCTTGTCGCTCATGACTTCCTCCCGGCGGGCTTCGCCTTCTTGATTTCCGCCACGGGCCTTCGCCTCGATCCGCTCCATCGCGTTGATGGCCTCACGTTGGACCGTGAATTTGGCGTCCGCCGTCCGGCCCTTCAGCTTTCATCGCGTCGACCACGATCTGGGCGAGCGTCATATTTCGAAGCTGCTCGGGGAGCAAACTGATCGAGGCCGCAACCCGCGCGTGCGCCGCCAAGGGGATGCGGAAGCCATGGATATTTTCACAACGCGGACTTCGGCCTCGGGCGTATTACGCGGTGTCCCGCGCTTGCGCGCGCGGGCAAAACAAATCCGCACTGAGCGGCCTGACTAAATCGCAGTAAGTTCATCGGGGCGGATTTCGACAACCTCGACGCTGCGCACCTCCACGCCAAGGCGCAGATTCTTGAGCAACTCGCATAGAAGTCTCTCCGTCTACAAGATCAATTGCAGGGGCACCATCGCGGACCGCTTCACGTTGAGCTTCGGAGGTAAAACGGCCAGTTGTGATTATCAATCCCTTGTCGGCTCGCCCAATCATTGCTCCTCGAAAGTCGCGAACGACTGGTGCTGAGACAGCGTCCTTCCAGCGTTTGCATTGAAAAAGGACATGGAACGACACGAGGTTCATGCGGAGAACGCCAGCACCATCGATACCGCCGTCCCCGGAACGTCCTTGAACTTCCACTTTCGTGAAGCCGCTTTCGCGCAGAATCCGCTGACTCAAACGCTCGAACCCGGCTGGTGACATTGACTTCAAAACACCGAGCAAACTTTCCTTCCAGCTGATCTCCGCTTCGTCCGCTTTGACCTCCATTTCTTCCGACGGAACGATCTCCTGCTGGCCTTGCTTACGAAATTGACTCCGGACCTGTTTAACAACATCAGCTGCATCCCTTTCAGTGAACGCTCGACCCTTGCTCGTGAGCGCCCAAACCCCGCGCTCGCTATTGTCGATGGCACCAACTTTCTTCAAGTAGGTTCGAGCCCAAGCAAGCCGGTACTCGACTTCCGACGTAGTTCCGTCTCCATGCGGTACGGCAAGAACGTCCTCACCCAAGTTCATGTCCGCGACGACTCGCTCGTACAGTTCCGCTATCGACGCCGATCCCCCCGTCTCCTTCAGGGCGCGAATGACCGGCCAATGGAATTCGTTGTATTTCGGAACCTTCACGGTACCACGGTGCGACGCCATAACCCCTCCGTCGTTCGTGGAACTATACACCAAGTTCGCGGGGAAACATGCGAATTTGCGTCAAAGGCGTGCTCGTCATCAAGGGACGGATGCCGTTCGGCAATCGAGTGAGATCGGCTCGCGTGGCCAAAAATTCAAACTGAGACACCCCCGATCCTGCGGCTGGTCGGGATGCAGGCCTCCAGCCGCCAAGCGGGAGGTAGCGCCTTGACTGTTCCAACGCGGGTCTCGCCCAAAGGTCGACGAGCAGCGCCAACCACAACGGAAGTGCCGTTCGAACAGGAGCTGGAGATCTTCCGCAAGGACGAGGAGACAGCGCAACAACATTTCTTTGCTTACCTGTCCCTGCGCGAGTTCTCGGCCTCCAACAAAGACATTCTCAAGGCGATGAACATGACGCCACTGTTCTGGTCGACGACCCATCACGCCATGCTCTTGTCGACCTTCATCGGACTTGGTCGCATCTTCGATCAACAATCCGCCCACAACATCGATACTCTGATGGCAAGCGCGTCGAAGGACCTTAGAGCCTTCTCGAAGGCCGCCTTAGAGAACAGAAAGATGGCCGCCGGTCTGACGAGGAACGCGGCCCGCGCCTTTGTGAACCACGCCTTCGAGCCGACGTCGCATGACTTCCGGGCGCTGCGCAAGGACATCAAGGCACACCGCTCGATTTACGAGGCGCGATATCGCGACGTTCGTGACAAAGTGTTCGCTCACAATGAAATCTTCGATCTAGTTGAGGCCAACCAGCTTCTAGCGAACACAAGGGTCGATGAGATGAAAGCGCTCTTCGGTTTTCTCCATGCACTCCATGAGGCGATGTGGCAACTTTTCCATAACGGACGAAAGCCCGTGTTATCGCCTTCCGCCTTGACTGTCGAAATGTGGGCCGGAGGAAAGATCTTCCGAGAGGGAGAACGTGTTCTAGGGTATGTCGTGCGGGGGCTGGAGTGATCCGGAGGCTGGAAAAGCGAAGTTTGGTTCCCGGATCAGGTTGGGGCGGCCGATCAGCGACGAGGCTTGGAGCCGTCCCCGCCGCCTCCTCCTCCGCCCCCAGAGGGTTAACGCGCGCCATGATCAGGATCGCCATCAGCGTCCGAGGCGTTCGAGGCGATAGCCCAGACGGGTCGGTCGGCTACGAAAACGAGACCAAGGAACGCGGCGAGCGCTACGTCTGGTTAGCGCCCAAAGTGGTCGACCGGCTCGGGGCGATGCGCGGCCCCAGCGAGTTCTCCGGCGGTGCGGGGTCTTGCGCTACGCCGTTAGCAGCGCCGCAAAGGGACGGGAGGGCCATGCGCGCCCACGTTAGCCACCGCTTGGTCGTAGAGGCCCAATAGCTGCTCTGGCTCGACGGAAACACGCCAGAGGTTGCCGGGGTAGGAGGTGTCGGCCTTGGTCGGATGTTTGGCGAAGCCAAGAGGCTTCCCGCCGGTCTCGCGCATGAGCGCAACGCCCGCGATCAAGTCGGCAGCAGCGAGGGGGAGGCAGTCTTTAGTGGCGAAGCTCAACCCTGCCAGAGCACGCGAGAGGCCGTCATATTGGCGTATCGTAGTCTCGTGAACCGTCGGACGTCTCCCGCGTTCTTGTGGCCGTCTTCCAGCACGACGGCGTACTATGCAGGGTCAGAGCGCGGGCGCGAGGTGCGCGTCGCCGATGCGATCATGCGCTCATGAGGACGGAGCGCAAGACCCGCCCTTTGCCAGCCGCAAGATCGCGTCGCTAGCTCTCTCCCGAGCCCTTGGCCATAGTCCGAGCCGCCCATATCCGCGCCGCATGATCCGCATCGCCATCACCCAAGCCGCCTTCGAGGCCATCGCCGTGACCCTGCCCCCGGGCAGCGTGGGCTACGCGAACGGGGTCAACGAGCGGGGCGAGCGTGTGATCTGGCTTGAGCCCCGAATGTTTCAGCGCGATATGATAGTGGTAACGACCGCAAAGCCCGTCTACGACACTCCCTTAATCCGACGGGGAGAGTGGTCGTGGCCTTGGAAGTAGTGCAAATGGAAATTCTCAGAGCCCCAAGGCAAGGAGGAGGTGTAACTCCACACCCGCGTTGCGAGATATATGTCGACCTTATTGTTGGCGATTTGAGTGGCGCTGGAAGCGTACATGGCCAGATAGTCGATTTGTTTCGGGTGTTCGCTACGTATGATCAGGGCAAGGCGAACTTCGGGTACGCTGAAGTGAATTCAGACAATCGGCTTAAGTCTTCCCTTAGCCAATCCGAAGAAGGTGCGCGGTTTTACGAGTTATTGCTCCGAAGAATTCCAGTAATCACGGTGTCGAATGATACGCTTGGTAATAGTATGAACACAAAAAATGTCAAGTTGTTTCCGTTAACAGACCTAGACTCGAACCCCTTGGCCACCATAAATAGCCTCTATGTTGCGGCAAACTCAAATAGTAGCGGGGACAACGCGTATTTAATTGATAAAATAGAGTATATAAATAAGATTATCTCAATTAAACCGGGGTTATTTGGCGTCTCCATCAATGCGAATTCAATCATTCAAGATTGGATTAATCGCAGACGAACCTCTCAGGCGCTCCGTATGGATCATGGTCACGGTCCGTGACGATTCTGGACTCTGAAGGCGACGAAGCGCGAATACGTTGGCAATACTGAGAGCTGCCTACCCGAGCCAGACATGTGGTCGAGCGGGACGAGATAGCCCCCTTGCCAACCGGGCTGGCTTCAACTTAAGGAGAAAGTAATGCAGGTGGGGCTTGTCGATGATCCAAAGCTTCGGATTGCACTGGAAGCTTGATAAGGTCGCTTGGGGCAGGCCAAAAGTCGCCGGAACCCTTTTAGGCGCTGCTAGCCGGAGCCCTCGGGCGCGGCCCGTCGATTTCAGGGAGCAAAGAGGGATATATGCTCTCTATGCGGTATACGATCTAGTTTACGTGGGACAAACTGGGGCAGGGGCGGATCGTCTATTTAGGCGTCTAAAGTCGCACAAGTTTGATCACCTCGCCGACAGATGGGACCGATTTTCTTGGTTTGGCACTCAGTGGGTAACAAAGACGAATGAGCTTTCAAAAGATACCGCTTCGGTCAGCAATACGGTAGAGGCCTCGTTAAATATACTTGAGGCCGTATCAATCGCTCTTTCTGAGCCGCGTCTCAATCTTCAACGAGGAAAATGGGGTGAAGCAACTCAGTACTTTCAATGGTGGGACCGATCAAACCCCGCCAACGAAGTAGACGAAGATGAAGACGAATGAGACCGGCGCGGCGTTGACCTGTAGGGCGTTAACTGCGTGCTTCTCAATCCCAATGATCAACGCCGCCGTGGTGCGAGCACCAATGCGCTCGTAGCGGAAGACGCGAGCGATCCGATTGCGCCTGCATGGGATAACAT
The DNA here is from genome assembly GCA_963783175.1 of uncultured Alphaproteobacteria bacterium. Taxonomy (GTDB): domain Bacteria; phylum Pseudomonadota; class Alphaproteobacteria; order Rhizobiales; family Beijerinckiaceae; genus Roseiarcus. The sequence continues at coordinate 176,447 of CAWANG010000010.1, read as the reverse complement.
GATTCGAACCAGCGAGAAATTTCTGGGCCATCGTCACAACTACGCGCGTCGTATGATCGAAAACCGCGTTAAGGCCGGATACACTCGCCGCGATGCCATCGTCGAGGCGCTAACGGGCTGGGCACTTAGCCCAAAGCCGACGAAGGGCTTTCTGGCGATGATGAAAGCGCACAATTTCGACATCAGCGGCGAGGCACTAGTCGTCAAATTCGCGGACGCTTTTCCGCTGACGGTAGTCGCGGCCGCCAAACGCCGCCTTGACGATGCCCGTCGTGGCGCGTTCAAAAACTTGGCGTAGTCCGCAGTTCGGGCATTCCGGCACTTGGAAACAATGCCGTCAAGCCTTGCGCAGGCGTTGCGCCAGGCCAGCCCCCTTGCACCAATGATCGGTCGTTCGGTATCCAGCATGTCGTTGTCGGTCCCAGTTCTCACGGAGCTATCGCGCACTGTCGCGCGCTCATTCGCAGACTGGCCGGACCGCAACGTTCCGACCTTTGGCGCGGGCGTCTACACGATCTGGGATAAGGATGACCGGTTCATCTATGTCGGCATGTCTGGCCGAGGAATCACCGCCGAGACGGTCCGTCGAAATAGCCCTCAGGGAATCTATACGCGCCTAGCGAGCCACGCCAGCGGGCGTCGGAGCGGAGATCAGTTCTGCGTCTACGTTGCCGACCGGCTGGTGCTGCCCTCGCTCACTTCCGACGACATCCAAGCCATCGGCTCAGGACGGCACCAGATGGACGCATTCGTCCGCCGCTACATTCATGAGCACCTTCGATATCGATTCCTCACGCTGCCAGATGGAGCCGCAGCGTACGCAATCGAGTTGGCGATCAAGAACGGCAAATGGGATCATGGCCGCCCCCTGCTCAATCCGGGAAAGTGACAGTGGCGCTTTCGTTCGAGCATCTCCGCGACTTCCTCCAGAACCGGATGCGCATGTCGCACATCTACCAGCCGGTGATGATCAGAGAGCTTCTCATGAAGAGCGGAATCGCGAGCGTCCGGGACATTGCCTCGGCCTTTCTAGCCCGTGACGAGAGCCAGCTTGAATACTACGAGCAGATCACGAAACGCATGCCGGGCAAGGTGCTCAGCAATCATGGGGTCGTCGAACGTAACGAGGAAAACTACCGCCTTGCAATTGACCCGTCGTCGCTGTCTTCAGAGGCGCGAGACGAACTCATTCGGCTCTGCGATGAGGCGATTGATACCTACCTGCAAAAGCGCGGGACCGCTGCGTACGATCATCGAAGAGCCGCGTTGGGATATCTGTCGGGAAGCCTCCGCTACGAGGTCCTGAAGCGCGCCGGATTCCGCTGCGAGCTATGCGGCGTCTCAGCCGATGAGCGGGCGATTGAGGTCGATCATATCCTCCCACGGAAGCACGGGGGCAAGGACGACGTCGCCAACCTTCAGGCGCTCTGCTTCAAATGCAACGCGAACAAGGGTGCTCGTGACGACGAGGATTTCAGAGCGGTTCGTGAGGCGCTTGATGCAAGGAAAGCGGGCTGCATTTTTTGCGAGCTTCCAACGGATCGCATCATAGCGTCAAATTCCCTTGCTCTTGCCATCCTCGACAAATTTCCAGTGACGCCGTTGCATACTCTCCTGATTTCAAGACGCCATGCGGAAACGTTCTTCGACCTCTTCGAACCAGAGCGACGCGCTATCAACCAACTGTTGGACGGGCTTCGCGAGGAGATCATGATGCGGGACCGTTCAGTAGGCGGCTTCAACATCGGCGCAAACAGCGGCAACTCTGCGGGACAGACAGTTGGCCACGCCCACGTGCACCTGATCCCTCGGCGTGTGGGCGACGTGGAAAACCCGCGAGGCGGGGTTCGAGGGGTCATCCCCGGCAAGGCCGATTACTGAAAGAGGCGCAGTCTCATTTCGGCTTCCTCTCGCGCGCCGTACGTCATGGAGGAGTAGTGGTGGTTGCAACCGACATATTCACCTCCACCTGATCAGAGGACCGCCAGCGGCCTCCGGAGGCCCGGCAAACGGCAAGGTTGAAACCGCAGCGGGCCGCCCCGTGGGCGCGGTGGCAGATCATGCAGACCGAGGGGGCAGAGGCTTGACGCCTTGGAAGAACCGGAGCTATCTGGACTATCGCATCGCCGATGAGTGATTCGGTTTGGGTCCCAGATGCGGGGCGGGGCGCTGGAGCGATTACGCCGGTAGCTCTGTGACGAGCCGCTGCGATGAGCAACGCGGGGCGTTTTTGCATGCCCTTGGATTGCCCGAATAAAATAGTCGGATTTAATCGCGCAGGGCAGGGCTTGGGATGCAGAGCGCGGCTCGGCAAGGCGGCGTCTGGCACTGCGCCACCGGGCACGGCAAAGCGAGGAAAGGCAAGGGATGACCCCTAAGACCGGCAAGCCTCGTGGGCGGCCAAAGGGCGCGATCAACCTCTCCACCAGAGAGCTAAAGGCCAAAGCGCAGGGCATGGGCGACGATGTTCTCGATGGCCTCTTCGCCATGTTCAAGGACGGTAAACTGCCGCCCGAGGTTCGCATCAAGGCGGGCAAGGAAATTCTGGACCGGGGCTACGGCAAGCCCGCCCAGCAGATCAAGGCCTCGACCGACAGCAGCCAGCGCTACGACTGGTCGAAGGTGCCCATCGAGAAAGCTCGCATGGTCGCCGATGTTCTCCGGCTAGCTCAACGCGACGGGATCGTGATCGACAACGAGTGAGCGCTCTGCAACGCCTGAGCCGCGCGGTGTAAGATTACGCTAGTCGAAGCCACTTGGGCCGCTCATGGCGAAGGTGCTCGCCCGAGCCTGCTCACGCCAAGCTGAAGGCTGCGAGCGGCTCCAGCGGCCGAACGCCAGAAGGCCTCGTCCGACCGCATCTCCTTGGCGCGCGGGCGCGGTCATGAGGGCGCTTTTTGCTACTTCTACGACATAGCGAGAAGAGTGCGCCCAGCGCCGCCGCGATCATTCAACGATCTCGGTGTTCGTGACGCCCAAATCCGGGTGTAGGCTCAAGTGTGGGCAGAAACGCCGCCAATTTCGGCGAAGCCAAGCAAAACAAACGATTACACCGCCTTTCGTTCTCCATCCGCAGGAGAACGCCGCGCGGCGTCGGCGTCAGCGACCAGGTGACGACTGTCTTCAGCCCGTTTTCGGCTTCCTCGCCTGATGAGTTCCAGCTGTAGGCGAGCGTCCGATGCGGTTCGACCGCGAGCACTTCGCAATCGGTCACGCCGTTCCAGTGCGGCGCCGGCCTCATCCGAAGCGTGAACTTGCGGCCGACGACCGGTTCGAAATCGTTCTTCATCAGCCATTCCTCGATCAGCGCGCTCTGGGTCAGCGCCCGCCACACTTTCTCCGGCGGATGCGGCAGTTCCCGCTCGATCAGAACCGAGCGCGCGGCGGCGGCCTCCGTCATTGGTCCATCCTTTTCAGCAGGTCTTCGAGCCGATCGATCCTCTCGCGCCAGAAGACGCCGTAGACCGCAAGCCAGTCGATGAGGGGAGCGATTCCCCTCGATCGGGCGCTGTAATGGGTTTCGCGGCCTTCGTGGCGCTGGCCGACGAGCCCAGCCCGCTTGAGCAGGCCGAGATGTTTGGAGACCGCAGGCTGCGACACGCCAGCGTGGCGGGTGAGCGCGCCGACCGTCAGTTCGCCGTCACGGGCGAGGCGCTCGAACAGCGCCCGGCGCGTCGGATCGGCAAGCGCCTTGAAGACGGCGTTGGGAGAAGTGTTCATTGGGCCGCTTTATCCCCACGCGCCGGCAGGCTGCTTGGTGCTCACACTGAGCCGGTTGAACACGTTGGTGGTTGCGATCGAAAGGATCAGCGCGGCGAGCGCGCGCTCGTCAAAGTGCCTAGCGGCGTCCTGCCAGATCGAGTCCGGAACCGGGTCCGCGCGGTCGCTGAGCCGGGTCAGGGCTTCGGTAAGCGCGAGGGCCGCCCGCTCAGCCTCGGTGAAGTAGGGGGCTTCGCGCCAGGCGGCTACCGCAAACAGTCGTTCGTCGGCTTCGCCCGACTTCTTGGCGTGACGCGCGCCCGCGTCGACGCAGGCGCTGCAACCGTTGATTTGGCTCGCGCGCAAGTGGGCGAGCTCGAGCGTCTTCGCCGGCGCGCCTCCAGTTGACGCTGCGGCGTGCAAAGCCTGAATGGCCTTCATGGCCTCGGGAATGACGATCGCCGGATTTTTCATTCGCGCTTGCATGGGGCAATCTCCATATTAATAATCATCGAACTATATTATAGTCGCCTGATTCGGGTCTGCTGTCGGTGCCCCAGCCGCTGGCGGGCGATCCACCGTTGGTATACGTCCCGATCGGGGGTTAGCTTTGCCTAAGGTCGAGCGAATTGGCCGAGTGCGGGGGTGTCCTTCCCGCCGAACGCATACAACCGAACCGCCAACTCGTCGGAAGTGGCCCATGCGCGTCGGATTGTTCATTCCCCGCTACGTGGACGCCTTTCATGTCGAAGTCGGCGTCGCCACTCTCGAGTTGCTCGAACGCTTTCGGTCTCGACGTCGAATATCCCTACGACCAAACTTGCTTGCGGCCAGCCGACGACCAATACCGATACCGGGCGTCGCCGTCAGACCGTGAGGCCGTTGCGTCCCGCGAGCTCGGCGAGCGACACATTGGGCCGCGCGCCGAGATGCTGGATGATCTCCGCCGCCGCCAGCGCGCCGAGGCGCCCGCAAGTGAACATATCGCGATCCCGCGCAAGGCCGGCAAGGAAGCCGGCTGCGAACATGTCGCCTGCGCCGGTGGTGTCGATAAGCTTGCCAATGGGGAAGGCGGGAACCTCCCAAGTGTCATCGCCGTCGACGACCACGCAGCCCTTCTCCGACCGCGTGACAATACCTAAGACGCCCTCGGCGCGCAGATCATCGAGCGCCTCGTCGAAATGCGGCGTCTCATACAGCGACAGGATCTCGTCGGTGTTGGCGAAGATGGTGTCGACGGTCTTCGTGCGCATGAGGTCGATGAATTCGCCGCGGAACCTGTCGACGCAGAACGAATCCGACAGGGTGAGCGCGACCCGGCGCCCGGCCGCGCGGGCAATCGCGCCGGCTTTCTGGAACGCCGTCTTGGCCGCCGGGCGGTCCCACATATAGCCCTCGAGGTAGACGACCTTCGCGGCTTTGACCAAAGCCTCGTTGACGTCGGGGGGCGCAAGGTAGGAGCTCGCGCCGAGATAGGTGTTCATCGTCCGCTCGCCGTCGGGCGTGATATAAATAAAGCAGCGTCCGGTTGCCGGCCCATGCTGGGCGGGCGCGGTCGAGAACGCGACGCCGGTTGAGCGAATGTCGTCGGCGAATGCCGCGCCGAGCGGATCGCGCTTGACCTTGCCGATATAGGCCGCGGGCACGCCGAACGAGGCGACGCCGACGATCGTGTTCGCGGCCGAACCGCCGGAAATCACCCGCGGATCGACCCGGGCGGCGTAGAGCGCCTCCGCCCGATCCTCGTCGATGAGGTTCATTGCGCCCTTCAGCATCTCCTGGGCGCTGAGATAGTCGTCATTGGCGTAAGCGAGAATGTCGACCAGCGAATTGCCCAGCCCCAGAACCTCAATCGTCGCGCTCATCGCCCCTCTCGAATTCATCCGCGGCGGTTCCTCGCATTGGCGTGAGGCGCGGTCAACCGCGCGAGAACCATCGGCGGCGCCGCGTTTCGCGCCGGCGCGTTGCCAACAGGCGGGGATTGGATAAACTCGAACGGGCTCCGGACGCCGCGGGTCGCGAACGGGCTTTTCAACGACCCGGTGCGCCTCGCGCCATAGTCGAAAAACAAATGAGGGAGGCAAACATGCTCGGGCTGATGCAGAGCCGCCCGCTTCTGATTTCGGCGCTCGCCGACTACGCTTCGACCTGGCACGGACAACGGGAGATCGTATCCCGAGACGCGGAAGGCGCCGTCCACCGCTCGAACTACGCCGAAGTCGTGGCGCGCGCCAAGCGTCTCGCAAACGCAATCGATGCGCTCGGCGCAACCCGGGGCGATCGGATCGCGACCCTCGCCTGGAACGGCCATCGACATCTCGAAGTCTACTATGGCGTGACCGGCTCGGGACGTGTCCTGCATACCGTCAATCCGCGGCTTTTTCCGGACCAGCTCCAATACATCATGCACCACGCGGAAGACGCGTTTGTCTTCTTCGATCCGATTTTCGCGCCGCTCGTCGAGGAGCTCGCGCCACGCCTGCCGCTCGTGCGCGGCTGGGTCGCCCTTTGCGAGCGGGAGAGACTGCCCAAGACGAAGCTTGATGGGCTTCTCGCTTATGAGGATCTGCTGGCGAGCGCCTCGCCGGACTACGAATGGCCGCTCTTCGACGAGAACACCGCTTCGACGCTCTGTTACACCTCGGGCACGACCGGCAACCCGAAGGGCGTGATGTACTCGCATCGCTCGACGTTGCTGCACGCCTTCGGCGCCTGCGCCGGCGACGCGTTCGCTCTGAAGGCGCGCGAACTCGATCCTCGTCGTGGTGCCGCTCTTTCACGCCAACGCCTGGAGCCTGCCGTTCTCCGCCGCGATGTGCGGCGCGAAGCTGGTGCTGCCCGGCCCGAAGCTCGATCCGGAGAGCCTCTACATGCTGCTCGAGCGCGAGGGGTGCTCGCAAGCGTTCGGCATTCCCACGATCTGGCTCAGTTTCCTCGCCTGGGTGGAAGCAAACAGGGCGAAGCTCGACCTCTCGAAGCTGAAGCTCAAGCAGGTTGTGTCGGGCGGCGCCGCGCCCCCGCGCGTGATAATCGAGAAGTTTCGCGAGCTGTTCGGCGTATTCCTGTTGCAGGCGTGGGGCATGACGGAGACGAGTCCGCTCGCCACGGTCGGCGCGCCGCTCGCGAAACATGACAACTTGAGCGCGGGCGAACTCGTCGACGTACAGGTCAGGCAGGGCCGGCAGATCTTTGGCATCGACCTCAAGCTCGTCGGCGGCGACGGGAGCGACCTGCCGCACGACGGGGTTGCGGTCGGGGAATTGAAGGTGCGGGGAAACTGGGTGATCTCGGGCTATTTCAAGGGCGAGGGCGGGCGGGTGGTCGACAGCGACGGGTGGCTCGGCACCGGCGACGTCGGGACGATCGACGCCGACGGTTTTGTGCAGCTCACCGACCGGCTGAAGGATGTCATCAAGTCCGGCGGCGAGTGGATTTCCTCGATCGAGATCGAGAACCTCGCCATGTCGCATCCCGACGTTTTCGAGGCCGCCGTCATCGCCGTCGAGCATCCGAAGTGGCAGGAGCGCCCGCTCTTGATCGTTCATCCCCGCGAAGGAACAAAGCCAGCGAAGGCGGAGCTGCTCCAATTCCTGTCGGAAAGGCTGGCGAAGTGGCAGGTTCCGGACGACGTCGTCTTCGTCGACCGCCTGCCGCACACGGCTACCGGGAAGCTCCTGAAGACGGAATTGCGCCAGCGCTTCCATGGCCATCTCGCGGTCAGCGCCTGAGGCGCTCAACGCCGATCTTGTGGCTCGGCGAGGCTTCGCGCGCTTGACTTTAGCGCCTCCGCAGTCCACATGCACACCAAGCCGCCTTGGTGCGGCTATTGGCGCGCCGGCCGCGTGAAGGGCTTTTCAGTCCACCTGCCGGGCGCTTCATTAATTCGCATCGACGCCCGGACACGCGGGGCGTTCCCCTCCTCTTAAACCCCACGCCGCATAACGCGCGTCCCGCGCGGCCGCGGCATCTTGAAAGACTTACAACTTGGATAATTTTCACGGGTTCGGCCTCGCCGCGCCCCTCAATGCTGCGCTGGCCAAACTTGGCTTCGCGCATCCGACCCCGATTCAGGCCCAGGCGATCCCGCCCCTGATGAAGGGCCGCGATCTCGTCGGCATTGCCCAGACCGGCACCGGCAAGACGGCGGCCTTCGCATTGCCGATCCTCAACCGGCTCGCGACCGACCGGCGCCCGGCGCCGAGAGGCGGCGCGCGCGTGCTCGTGCTGAGCCCGACGCGCGAACTGGCGAGCCAGATCGCGCAGAGCTTCCGCGACCTCTCCGACGGGCTCTCGCTCAAGATCGCGGTCGTGTTCGGCGGCGTGCCGCACGGCGCGCAGATCCGCGCGCTCCAGGCGGGCCTCGACGTTCTGGTCGCGACGCCAGGGCGCCTGCTCGATCATCTCGACGCCGGCGTCGCCCGTCTCGGCGGGGTCGAATTCCTGGTGCTCGACGAGGTCGACCAGATGCTCGACCTTGGCTTCATCAAGCCGATCCGCCGCATCGTGCGCGAACTGCCGAAGCGCCGGCAGAACCTGTTCTTCTCGGCAACCATGCCCGCCGACATCCGCGCGCTCGCCGGCGAGCTCTTGAACGATCCGGTTGAGGTGTCGGTAACGCCGGCCGCCAAGACCGCTGATCGGGTCGAGCACAGCGTGGTCTTCGTCGATACGGCGAAGAAGCGCGATATGCTGGTCGAGCTGTTCGACGACGCGACGATGTCGCGCGTTCTCGTCTTCACCCGCACCAAGCGCGGCGCGGACCGCGTCGCCAAGACGCTGGACGAGGCTGGCGTCGATTCGGCAGCCATTCACGGCAACAAGAGCCAGGGCCAGCGCGAGCGGGCGCTTGGCGCCTTCAAGGACGGCAAGACGCGCGTTCTGGTCGCGACCGACATCGCCGCGCGCGGCATCGACATCGACAGCGTGACCCATGTCGTCAATTTCGAACTGCCGGAGGTCGCCGAGGCCTATGTTCACCGCATCGGCCGCACGGCGCGCGCGGGCAACGGCGGTCGGGCGATCTCGTTCTGCGACCACGAAGAGCGTGACCTCCTGCGCGCCATCGAGCGGCTGACCCGGCTCAATCTGCCGAAGGTCGACCGCCGCGGCGTCGCGGGCCCGAAGCCCGCGCCAATGATCCGCCGCGCCGCGGCCGCAATCGCGGCCGCCCCGGCGCCGAAGCGTCCCCATCACGTGCCGCATCGCGACAACCGCGGCGGCGCGTTCGCCCGCAACCCGCGTCCGGCCCAACGCCAGCGGGGCTTCCGCCCCGCGCGGCGTGCTCCCGGGGCCTAAGAAGCCGCCGGCGCATCGGTCGAGCGCTACGCCATCGCGACTTCGCGTCGCCATGGCGTCGCGGTTCAAGGGCCCGACAAGTTCTTGCGATAATCCGAAACTCGTGCTATCTTGGCCGCTGCCGTCGAGATCGCGGAGCGGGGTGCCCGATGTGTTTTAGCCTTTCTGCCATGTTGAATTCACGAGCAGAAATCGAGACGGCGCATTGTCTTGGATTTGCCGCGTAAGCTATTGAAAAGTCTCGATTGGCGGAAAGAACTTGCTTGGATTTTCCTTCCCTTTTCTTTGATTTTCCTTCCCGCGATTTGGATTTATCTTCCATAGGTTTGGAAGGCCCTTCACGGATCGGCGCTGATCGCCGCGCCGCCGAGACCGGCCTCTACAGTTAGCCGCGCGGCGGCGGCCAGCGCCCGCCAGTCGCGCTCGCTCGCCAGCGCGACGGGGCAGCCGCAGTCGTAGAGCTCGGCGGCGACCAACGCGCCGACGATGACGATCGCGTCGCGCTCCAGCATCAGAATGCCCGCCGGGCCTGTGCCGAGGCGGAGCGCCTCGGCGAGGATGGCGCTGCCGCCGCTCGATCCGCGCCCGGCTGGCATCATCAGCATGCGGCGAGCGACGTTCGCGCCGGCCTGAGGGTGCCGGCGATCGATGATCGTGCCGACTAGGGGATCGAGTCCGCCCCAGAAGCTCAGCGGCTCGTCGAGCAGCAAGGGCGCGCCGTCGGCGGCGCCGGGGACGAGCGTCGCCGCGCCGAACGCGCGCACGCTCACAACCGCACCACCTTGCCGGCGCGCGCCGAGGCGACGCATTCGGCCAGCGATCCATAGGCGACCTCGACCCCGAGATTGGCCGGCGCGTAATAGGCGCATTTGCCGGAATTGGTCATCACCGCTCCGGCGCCGAACCGAGTCAGGGTCCCGATATAGACGCAGGTGTCGGCGACCAGCGTGACCCGCGCGGCGGTGAGCCTCTCTTCCCAACCGCATTCGCGGAGTTCACGGAGCGTCGCCCGGCTGCAGTTGATCCAGATGTCGGTCAACGGCGGCGGCCCGTCGAGGAGCGGCATGAGGCGCGCGAATTCGGCGAGCGAGAAATGCGGCGTGCCGAGCGAGACCGCGCCGAGCGGCGCGCCGTCGGCGACGCTCGACAACGAACGCGCGGCCTCGCGCAAGTCGTCGGCCTTGAGCCGCAGATGAAGCTCCGGCGCAAGGCCGGCGCAAGCAGTCTTGAGGTCCGGCGCTTCGGGCGTGACGCCGACGACGTGAAAGAGCGCCACCGCGCCGGACGACGCGGCGGCCGCGCCCAGCGCCTTCAAATCGTCCTCGCTTAGGCCCGAGGGCAGGCCGGCGATCGCCGGGACGAGGCCGCCGCAGCGGCGCCCGATCGAATGGCCGACCGCCACCGCGACCTGTTCCAGGTCCCAGCCGTCCGGAACCGAAGCGACCTCGACCAAAGCCCGCGCGGCGCGGTTTTCTGTCAGGTGCAGCCCGTATTCGGGCGCGCGGCCGGTCATCGCGCAACAGAGGTCGATGAAATCGCCGTAACGGTTGGTGCGCGCGCCGATCACCGAATTGGCGAAGACGATCGCATTCGACTCGCCCCAGGCGATTTGGGAGCCGAAGCGCGGGCGATGGACGGTCTGATAGGGGGCGCAGGTGAAGGTCGGCGCGCAGCCAAGCTCGACATGCGCCCGCATGAGCCGGGCGCCGTTCGCGGCGTCCTCTTTTGCGCCGCGAAAGAGTTCCGGATGGATCAAATCGAGCGAGCCGACGTTGAGAGTCGTGGGCACGCGAACCTTGCCGCCAAGCTCGGTCATCCTGAGCACGAAATCGAGGCTCGCGCGGCCGAGATAGAGACAGCCGTCGACATGCGCTGCTTCGATATCGATGAAGCGGGGCGCGCCAACCGCTTCGGCGAAGCGCGCGAGGAGTCGCATTGCGAACGCCGCGCTCGCGCCATGGGCGCTGTCCAGGAGTTCGCGATCGAACGGGGAGAGGTCGAGAGACATGGACTATCACGCTATCGGGGCGTGGTCGGAGAGGTCAACGTGCGGGGCCGGTCGGCCTGTGCAAGGCTTAAGCTGGCGGGAGATTGGAGCGTCAGATGCCGCTTCTCACGATTGGCGCGCGTTTGCGCGCCATTTGCCTCGCCCTTCCCGAAACGCATGAAGAGTTGATGCGGCGCGGCCCGTCCTATCGCGTCGACGACCGGATTTTCGCCGTTGAACGGCCGTGGAGCGAGTGGCTGGCGCTGTGGTGCAAGGTCCCGCAAGGGACGCGGGAGATCATCATCGACGCCGAGCCGGGGCGATTCTTCATTCCCCCCTATTTCGGCGCCAAGGGCTGGATCGGGGTCGGCCTGGACGAGGCGGCCGACTGGCGCGAGGTCGAGGCCTTCGTCCATCGCAGCTATCGGCTCGTCGCCCCAAAGCGGCTCGCGAGGCTCGTGGCCTGAAGCGCCCGCGCGTCCGGGTTGCGCGCGCCGCCCGCGCGGTCATACTGTCGGCCGCAAGTCGATTCTGCCGGAGGAAACGCCGCCATGTTGCAGGATGTCGCCGCGCGCCGTCCGCCCGCCGGGATTCCGGCTTCGGCGATCGATCCGTTTTCGCTCGACGTGTTGCGCAATCCTTTTCCCGCGCACGAGGCCCTGCGCGAGGCCGGACCGGTCGTATGGCTCGAGAAGTACGGCGCCTGTGTGGCGGCGCGGCACGCCGAAGTCAGGCAAATCCTCAACGATCCGGAGACCTTCTGTTCCGGCCGCGGCGTGGGCTTGAGCGATTTTCAGCGCGAGAAGCCCTGGCGGCCGCCGAGCCTGGTCCTCGAGCGCGATCCCCCCGAGCACGATCGCGCCCGCGCCGTGCTCAATCGCGCGCTGTCGGCGACGGTGATGCGATCGCTGCGTGCGCGCTTCGCGGAGGCAGCCGAAGCGCTCGCGCTTGAGCTGGCGCGAAAGGGGCGCTTCGACGCGATCGCCGATTGCGCCGAAGTCTATCCGATGATGGTCATGCCGGACGCCGTCGGCCTCTCCAAGCAAGGCCGCGAACACCTGCTGCCCTACGCGGCGACGGTGTTCAACATGTTTGGCCCCGACAACGAGCTCCGCCGGGCGGCGATCGCCCAAATGGCGCCGCATGTCGAGTGGATTTCGGCGCAATGCAAGCGCGAGGCGCTGGCCGATGGCGGAATCGGCGCAACGATCCACGCCGGCGCGGACGCGGGAGAAGTGACGCGGCAGGAGGCGGAACTCCTGGTCCGGTCGCTGCTCAGCGCTGGTTTCGACACGACCGTTCACGGTCTCGGGGCGGCGATGCGGTCGCTCGCCGAGAACCCCGATCAATTCGCCGCCTTGCGCGCCGATCCGTCCAAGGCGCGGGCCGCGTTCGAGGAGGCGATCAGGCTTGAAACACCGGTGCAGACGTTCTTCCGCACTACGACTCGAGACGTCGAGCTCGGCGGCGCGACGATTCCCGAAGGCGAGAAGGTGCTGATGCTGCTCGGCGCCGCGAACCGCGATCCGCGCAAGTGGCCCGACCCCGACCGCTACGACATCGACCGCCCGACCTCAGGCCACGTCGCCTTCGGCGCCGGCGTCCATATGTGCGTCGGCCAGTTGCTGGCGAGGCTCGAAGGCGAAACGCTGCTCGCCGCATTGGCGCGGGCGCTCGCGCGCATCGAGCCCGACGGCGAACCCACGCCGCTTTTGAACAATACGCTGCGCGGCTGGACGCGGCTTCCGGTGCGCGCGACGGCGGCGTAAAGCGTCGCGTCTGGCCTTCGCTGGTTCACGTCCCCCTCGGCTTCGCCCGCGCCGTCGGCGCGGCGGCGGCGGGGTCCTCGGGCCAGAAATGGCGGGGATAGCGGCCGCGAAGGTCGGCGCGGACGGCGGCCCAGGAGCCGCGCCAGAAGCCCGGCAGATCGCGCGTGATCTGGATCGGCCGGTGGGCGGGCGAAAGAAGCGCGAGCGTGAGCGGAATGCGCCCGCCGGCGAGCGAGGGATGCTCCTTGAGGCCGAACAGCTCCTGCACGCGCAGCGCAATCGCGGGCCCGCCTTCGGCTTCATAGTCGATCGGCGCTTGGGTTCCGGTCGGCGCGCGGAAATGGGTCGGCGCCTCGTCGTCGAGACGTCGCGCCAGATCCCAGGGAAGCGCCGCGCCGAGCGCCTTGGCGAGGTCGTCGGCCCCGATCTCGTCGAGCCTGGTCTTGCCCAGAAGGAACGGCGTGAGCCAGCGCGGGTCGGCGGCGAGCGCCTCGTCCGACAGGTCGGGCCATGCCTCGCCTTCGGCCCGGCGCAGGAACATGACCCGGTCGCGCCATTGCTTCAAGCGCGCGGTCCAGGGCAGGCGCGCGAGCCCGAGCGAAAGGACGCCGCGCGCAAGCTCGAGCGCAGCCGTTTCGGCCGCCGCGATCGGAAGCGTCTGCTCCGCCAGGACGAGCGCGCCGAGCCTGCGGCGGCGCCGCGCCCGCAACGACGCGGAGACGCGGTCGAAGGCGACTTCGTCCGCCGTCTCGACCGAGGCGCCGGCGACAGCTTCGATCTCCGCGAGCGATAGCGGCGCGGCGAGCAGAATGCGCGCCGAGGCCGCGCGGCCGGCGATTTCGCCGATGGCGAGGAACGGCTCGCCCGCGAGCGCGTCGTGCGCCTCGACCGCCGCCGCCCGTCCGTTGGCCATCAGGAATTCGCCTCTTTTGCCGCGGGCGATCGCGATGCGTTCGGGATAGGCGGAGGCGAGAAGGGCGCCGGGATGGGCGCGCGACGCACCCTCATCCGGCCGGCTGCGCCGGCCAACTTCTCCCGGACGGAGAAGGACGCGCTCCCCTCTCCCGCGGGGAGAGGGGTTGGGGGTCAGGGCCTCCACCGCCTTCGCCGCGAGCCCATGCGCGAGGCGCCCCGCGTCGTTGGCCCGCTGCGAGCGGTCGCGGCGGAAGGCCTCGAGCCGCGCGCCGAGGTCGACGCTGTCGCCGCCGAGCCCGCGCTCGGTCAGCACGACCGCGATCTCGCTCGCCGTTCGTGCGTCGCCGGCGCGCGCGGCGTCGACGACCATGCGCGCGAGACGCGGCGGCAGGGCGAGACGGGAAATCGCCCTGCCCTCTTCGGTGATGCGGCCGTCGCCGTCGAGCGCGCCGATCGCCGTCAAGAGCGCGCGGGCTTCGGCGAGCGCGGCGCGCGGCGGGGAATCGAGGAAGCGAAGCGTCGTCGGATCGGCGACGCCCCAGAGCGCGCAGTCGAGCAGGAAGCCCGAGAGGTCGGCGGCGAGAATCTCGGGCGCGGCGTAGGGCTGAAGGCCGCCGGTCGCGGCCTCCTGCCACAAGCGATAGCAGACGCCGGGCTCCACGCGTCCCGCGCGCCCGCGCCGCTGGTCGGCGTTGGCCTTGCTGACGCGCACAGTCTCGAGACGGGTCAGCCCGACGTCCGGCTCGTAGACCGGAATGCGCATGAGCCCGCTGTCGACGACGACGCGCACGCCTTCGATGGTGAGCGACGTCTCGGCGATCGAGGTCGCGAGCACGATCTTCCGCCGCCCCGGCGACGGAGGCGCGATGGCGAGATCCTGCGCGCGGCTATCCAGCGCCCCGTACAGCGGCGCGATGTCGACGTCCGGTCGCCTCACCCTCGCCGCCAGCATCTCCGCGACGCGGCGGATTTCGCCCATTCCCGGCAGGAAGACCAGGATCGAGCCGCCTTCGCGATCCAGCGCTTCCAGCGTCGCGCGCGCAACCTCGTCTTCGATTCGGGCCCGCGGATCGCGCCCAAGATGGCGCGTTTCAACCGGATAGGCGCGGCCTTGCGCCTCGATCAGCGGCGCGTCGCCGAGGAGCGTACCCACCCGCGCGCCGTCGAGCGTCGCAGACATCACGAGAAGCCGGAGGTCCTCGCGCAGGCCGTGCTGCGCATCGAGCGCCAGCGCCAAACCGAGGTCGGCGTCGAGCGAGCGCTCATGGAACTCGTCGAACAGAACCCCCGCGACCCTTTCGAGCGCCGGGTCGTCGAGGATCATGCGGGTGAACACGCCCTCGGTGACCACCTCGACCCGGGTGCTCTTCGAGACCAGGCTTTGCAGCCTCACGCGCAGGCCGATCGTCTCGCCGACCTTTTCTTCCAGCGTTGCGGCCATGCGGGAGGCCGCGGCGCGAGCGGCGAGACGGCGCGGCTCGAGCAGGATGAGGCGCTTGCCCTCCGCCCAAGGCTCGTCGAGAAGAGCGAGCGGCGCGCGCGTCGTTTTGCCCGCGCCGGGCGGCGCGACCAGCACCGCGTTCGGATGCGCACCGAGCGCGGAGCGCAGCGCAGGCAGCGCGTCGTCGATCGGGCAGAGGCGCGGAGCTCATCATTTGCGGTTCGCGCCGAGCCCCTCATCCGGCGCTCCGCGTCACCTTCTCCCGCGGGCGGGACAGAGGGCGACCATCCCCTGTCCCGTCTACGGGAGAGAGTTGAAATGAGGTAAGCGATCGTCCTGCGCCCCTCTTAAGCCCCGGTCTGCGCCGCCGTCTGCAACGTCGAGAGGTCGAGCCTTACGCCCGGCCCCATGGTCGAGGAGACGGCGGCGCGCAAGAGGTAGTGGCCCTTGGCGCCGGCGGGCTTGGCCTTGTTTACCGCATCGACGAAGGCCTTGATGTTTTCGGCGAGCTTGTCCTCGCCGAACGAGGCCTTGCCGACCGAGCCCTGGACGATTCCCGCCTTCTCGGCCCGGAACTCGACCGCGCCGCCCTTCGACGCCGCGACCGCCGCTTTCACGTCCATCGTCACCGTGCCGACCTTCGGGTTCGGCATCAGGCCGCGCGGCCCAAGCACTTTGCCGAGCCGCCCGACGAGGGGCATCATGTCGGGAGTCGCGATGCAGCGGTCGAAGTTGATCTCGCCGCCCTGAACCTGGGCGACGAGGTCCTCCGCCCCGACGACGTCGGCGCCTGCGGCGCGCGCTTCGTCAGCCTTGGCCCCGCGCGCGAACACCGCGACGCGGAGCGTCCGCCCGGTGCCGTTCGGCAGGTTGACGACGCCGCGCACCATCTGGTCGGCGTGCTTCGGGTCGACGCCGAGATTGAGCGCGAGCTCGACCGTCTCGTCGAACTTGGCGGAAGCGTTGGTCTTGACCAGCTTCACCGCCTCTTCGAGCTTGTAAAGCTTGGTCCGCTCAACACCCTCGCGAGCCTTCAGAACTCTCTTTCCGTGATGCGCCATGGCTCAGCCCTCCACCTGCAGGCCCATCGAGCGGGCCGAGCCTTCGATCATCTTCATCGCCGCTTCGATAGTGTCACAGTTGAGGTCGACGATCTTCTTCTCGGCGATCTCGCGCACCTGCGCTTTCGTCACCTTGCCGACGAAGCCGCGGCCGGGCGTCTTGGCGCCCGAGGCCGGCTTCTTGCCGAGCTTGAGGTTCGCCGCCTTCTTGAGGAAGAAAGTCACCGGCGGCTGGCGCATTTCGAAGGTGAACGAGCGGTCCTGATAGGCGGTGATGACGACCGGAATCGGCGCGCCCTTCTCGAGTTGCGCGGTGCGCGCGTTGAAGGCCTTGCAGAATTCCATGATGTTCAAGCCGCGCTGGCCGAGCGCGGGACCGATCGGCGGGGCCGGATTGGCGGCCCCCGCGGGCACTTGCAGTTTGATATAGCCGACAATTTTCTTCGCCATGAGGCTGCTCCATGCGACGGCGCGGCCCTTCAGGGATCGGCCCTGAAGGCTCGCGCCAGGTTGCAGTTTCGTGGTGCGAACGTTGAGCCCCGGCTGGCGACCGGGCGTTCTCCCACGTGTGAAGGGTCGCGCTGCTAGCAGTTTCGGGCGCCGGAAGCAACCCGGGTAGATTCGCCCAATAGCGTTTGCAGTCGAGCCAATTTAGAGTTCTTCGAATTCAAATTACCAAGGGGAGGGCATCATGGGCGTTTCTGGAAGAGATTGGCTGCCTGTTTCGCTGTTCATGGGGTTGGTTCTTCTTTTGTCGCCAATGATCGGGCGGGCTCTCGCCGCCGATGCGCAACAATCGTCATCCGCCGCGACGCGGCCAGCGGTCGGCAAGCCGGCGCCCTTGGACCGGAAGACGTTCACCCCGGCGCGCGCGTGGAGGGTGGCGTTCGCCGGCGGCCCCTCTTCGGTGGTCCGGGATGCGAAAACGGACAGTCTGATCCAGCTGGTTCAAGGCATGATCAGCGTCACGCCGAATTCCGTCGACACTGGCGCTTCGAACACCGTGACAATCACGGCATCGGGGTTCTTCGACCTTTCGCAGGTGACGCCGTCGCAGATTCAGGTGCGTCCGGCGGATGGCGTTTCAAACTTCGCGATCACCGAGCAGTCTGCTCAGCATCTCGTCGCTGTCGTTCGACGTGGCGGACACCGCGGCGCCCTGGAACCAGAACCCTGTCCATTTCCAACAGCAGCGGCGGCCCGTCGGTGGCGCTCGATCTGACGCTGAAGCTCGGTCAGAACGTCTGCATCCCGAACTGCGTTTCGCCCGCGGTTTGCGAGAGCAACCAGTGCGTGACCCACACACCGCAGCCTCAGTGCAATCCCGCATGTGAAGGGGAATCGAGTTGCGTGAACGGTCGTTGCGTCGACAATTGCAACCCGCACTGCGCCGGCGGCATGGTATGTGTAAATGACGCGGGCCATTTCGTTTGCAAGCACGCGAGCTGATCGGCCGCGCGGCGGGCGCCGATAGACCTCGGCTGCTCGCCAAATATTGCGATCGAACGCACGCACAGAAGGCGGCGCTCGTTTAAATCTCCGTGTGCGCCTTGTCGAACGCCCAGACCTCCTCAAAGCCCATCAGCCGGTTCATCTCGGCGAAGGGGTAAAGCGGCGCGGGAGAGCCGAGCGACGAGCCGGTGTCGCGGATCTGGCGATAGACTGTGTTGAGCGCAGCAGCGGCGCTCAGGAGCCCGGCGACCGGATAGATCGCGAGCGCATAGCCGATCTCGGCGAGCCGCTCGGGAATGAGCATCGGCGTGCGTCCGCCCTCGACCATGTTGGCGACCAGCGGCATGTCGCCGAGCTCGCGGCCGATTTGCGCCATCTCGGCTTCGCTTTCCGGCGATTCGACGAAGAGCATGTCCGCTCCCGCTTCGGCGTAGGCCCGCGCCCGCCGGATCGCCTCGGCGAGGCCGAGCGAAGTGCGCGCGTCCGTGCGGGCGATGATGAGAAAATCAGGGCTCGTTCGCGCTTCGGCCGCGACCGCGATCCTGCGCACCATGTCCTCGGCGGAAACGACCCGCCGGCCGGGCGTATGGCCGCATTTCTTGGGGAATTCCTGGTCCTCGAGCTGGATCGCCGCGGCGCCGGCGCGTTCATAGCCGCGAACGGCATGGCGCTACGTTCAAGAGCCCGCCGTAGCCCGTGTCGCCATCGGCGATGAGCGGCGCCCCGGCCATCTGCGCCATCGCTTCGACCCGCCCGACCATGTCGGCGTAGCTGGCGAGTTCCGCGTCGGGAAGGCCGAGATGGGAGGCGACTGTTCCGTACCCGGTCATGTAGAGCGCGTCGAAGCCCATCGCCGCCGCCATCCTCAGCGAAACCATGTCGTACACGCCCGGCGCAGCGATGACGCGATCCTTGGGGCGGGCCTTGAGGACATCGATAAGCTTGCGCATGGCGGGCTTTCACCTAGGCTGGCGTTGACTGGCCGAGTTGACGACCGGCCGGCGTCTGACCATTTTGTCTCCGCCGGGAGGCGCGGGCGCGCAAGTCGCCGGCGAGGGAAGAGGGAGGGGAACGCCATGACGATTGTCAAGCACAGCATCGACGCCGAGACTGCCGAGAAGGCCGTGGCCGCGGCGGCGAAAAAAGCCGCCGAGCTCAAGCTCAAGATGTGCATCGCCGTTTCCGACGAGGCCGGCGATCTGAAAGCTTTCGCCCGCATGGACGGGGCGCCGAAACTGTCGATCGGGATCGCACAGGATAAGGCCTATACCGCCGCCTCGTTCGGCATGCCGACGCACGCATGGTTCGACTTCATCAAGGACGATCCGCCGCTGCTCTATGGGATCACCCACACGCCGCGCTTGACCGTCTTCGGGGGCGGGTTTCCGATCAAGCTCAAGGGCGAGACGGTCGGCGCGATCGGCCTCAGCGGCGGCCACTATACGCAAGACATGGAATGCGCCCGGGCGGCGCTCGCCGCAATCGGCGCCGACGCGCTCTAAGGATCAAAATTGGTCATTAAGGTCGTGGAAGCGGGAAGCTCACGTATTCGTGAGCCTCCTGACGAAAACAATTGGGGGAAAAGCCGCTGCCGCCCGTAGCGCGGCGGGGTGGCCGCGCAATATTCAAGGCCCCGAGCGAGGCTCCCGTTCCCTCGCCAGGGCTCGGGCTTCCTAGGCGAAGGGGGGCCACGGAGGAATTGCATGCTGGTCGGCGGCGTGGCCGGTTCGATCATCATCCTGATGGCCGGCTCGGCGGCGCTTGCCGCTGATGTCTCGCCGGGAGACGCGTGGCCGCCCTCTGAAAATTCGCAGATCGGGACGCAAGCTCCTTCAGGCGTTTCCGCGAGCGGCGCCGTGCTGCCCTCCTTGTCGACGCTGTCGGTCGACTATTTCGCCACCACCCCGCATCTGCTCGGCGAATGGCCGGGGATCCGCTCAAAGCTCGCCGACCTTGGCATCGAGGTCTCGCTGACCGGTGTCGACGAAGCGGTGCTGAATCTTTCCGGCGGCTTGCGCCAGAACGCCCAGGAGGCCGGACAAGTCGCGCTTCAGGTCAAATTCGACTTGCAAAAGAGCCTAGGCCTTAAGGGCGCTTCGATCCTCATGACGCTGGTCGATCGGTGGGGCCGGGACGCCGCCACTGACGCCGGCATCCCTGCCCTGCAACTCCTCAACGAAGTCTACGGACGCGGCAATATCGTCCGGCTGGAGCAACTCGCCTGGGATCAAAAGCTGTTTGACGACCGGATCGAGTTCACGGTGGGCCGCCTCGCGTTCGGCGACGAGTTTTTCAGTTTCCCTTGCGATTTCATCAATCTGACCTTCTGCCCCGGCCAGGCGGGCAACCTGGTGGGCGACTACGTCTACAACTGGCCGGTCAGCCAGTGGGCTGCTGTCGGCAAGCGGAATTTCGAATCGCAGGGGTATCTCCAGGTCGGTATTTACGACGCCAATCCCGCGTATCTGGACACGACTCCCAACCCTGCCCTTTGGCCGATCGCCCCCGAAGACTCCCAAGGCGTCATCCTTCCCGCCGAAGCCGCCTGGACGCCAAAATTCGGCGAGCTTCAAGGGAGCTATCAGTTTGGCGGCTGGTGGAACAACAGTGCGGCGCCAAACGTGGCGACCAGCATCGATGGCGAGCCGACTCTAGTGTCAGGATTGCCTGGGCTTCCGGGCCACGGTCGCTACGGACTATCGACGGTGTTGCAGCAGTACCTGACCCATGATGCCGCGAACGCAGACCCTAAGAACGGCCTGAACGCCTTCATCCTGGCCACTTACGCCGACCGTCGCACGTCGATGCTGGACTATCAGGTTTTCGCGGGCGTCGTGCGGTACGGCCTTGGGCTCTGGCGGCCGAGGGACGGATTCGGGATCGCAGTCGGCACGACCCACGTCAATCCGAATGTCGCCAACGCGCAGATCGAGGCCAACGCCCTTGGTGTCGGCCCCGGATATGTGCAGCGCAACGAATACGTGACTGAAGCCTGGTATGGATGGCAGACGGCTCCGTGGTTGAACTTAAAGCTCGACGCGCAATACGTCATCTGTCCAGGCGGGTACACGACTCCGACGAATCGTAACGCCTTCGTGCTGGGCGTTAGAACGACGGTCGATTTCTGGTGGGAGTATCGGGGACCTCGGCCTCGACGATCGGTTTGCCGGCCGCAAGACTTCATCGCCTCAAGGGCTTGGCCGAAGGCGCAATGGACGGGGGGGAGATCGTGGCGACGCAGCGCGCAACATCAGGCGGCCCCGCCGGCGATCCGGGCGCCAACCTCTTGGATCCGGCCCCCGACCGGCTTCCTTTTGCCCGCGCCGCGAGCATCCTTGCGGTCATCGTGCTCGCCGGCGCCCTCTTCGGCTACGACCAGGGCGTGATTTCGGGCGCCCTCCTTGGAGTCCAGAAGGCGTTTGCCGTCGGCGCGGCCGCGCTCGAGATCGTGACCAGCTGGGTCACGCTTGGGGCCATGTTCGGATCGCTCGTCGGCGGCTATCTCGCCGACCATTTCGGCCGCAAGCGCGCACTCTTCGCCGCGGCGGCGCTCTTCATCATCGGCGCCGCGATCGAGGGGCTGGCGCCGAACGTCCCCGTCCTCGTGTTCGGCCGGCTCGCGGCCGGCTTCGGCGTTGGCGTCGCCGCGGTCGCAGCCCCGCTCTATGCGGCCGAGCTCGCGCCGGCCGCGCAGCGCGGGCGATTCGTCTCGGCCTATCAGCTCGCGATCACGGTCGGCATCTTTGTCGCTTATTTCGTCGACCAGGCGCTGGCTGGCCCTCAGGGGTGGCGAGCCATGTTTGCGGTCTCCGCCGTCGCCGGCGTTCTCCTCGCGCTGGCCGTCCTGGCTGCGGTAGAGTCCCCGCGCTGGCTGGTGAAGACCGGCCGTCCTGATGACGCCCGCCAGAATCTGGTCGCTCTCGGCGCGGAGAACGACGCCGACGCGCGGCTCGCGGCGATCCAGTCGGCGTTGCGCGCGGAGCACGAAACGGCATCGTGGTCGGACGTGTTCGAGCCCCGCTGGCGCACGCCGCTCAAGATCGGGCTTGGGCTTGCGGTCCTGCAGCAGATCACCGGCATCAACGCGATCATCTACTATTCCGACAACATTTTCGCCGCCGCCGGCTTCACGGCGCCCGCGGCCCAGACCGCGGCCACCACTTGGGCGATCGGTGCCGTCAATGTGCTCTCGACGTTCATCGCTATCGCCTTCATTGACCGCCTCGGACGCCGCCCGCTGTTGATCGCGGGCCTCATCGGCATGGGGTTGAGCCTCGCCGCCGTAGGCTTCGCGTTTGAGCAATCGGGCAAGATCGGAGGCGGGGCAGGCGTCGTCACGCTCGCTGCGCTGGTCGTGTTCATCATCTCGTTCGCGTTCTCGCTCGGTCCGGTGACGTGGACCGTCATCAACGAGATTTATCCTGGCGAGGTGCGAGGCCGGGCGGTCGCGATCGCGACCGCGGTCAACTGGGGCGCAGCGTTCCTGGTGAGCGAATTCTTCCTTTCAATCGTCAATACGATCGGCCAAGCCTTCACATTCTGGCTGTTCGCGGCCTTCTGCGTCCTTGGGCTGTTCTGGGTGTATCTCGGCGTGCCGGAAACGCGGCATCGCTCGCTCGAGGAGATTCAGGCGTCCTGGGGAGAGGCGAAGGCGCGCACCTAAGCGCGAGTGGCGGGGTCGGCTTCATTGCGCGGCCTCCGCCCGTTCTTCGACCCCCTTCTTCGCGCGATGCCCGAGCGTCTTCTCCCGCGCCATCTGGCCCGCGTGGTCGCGGGCCAGGAAGGTATAGACCGCAGGCGTCACGAACAGGGTGAAGAGCGTGCCGATCGCCATCCCGGCGAAGATCGTGATGCCGATGGCGAAGCGAGAGCGCGCGCCGGCGCCCGAGGCGAAGATTAGCGGGATCATGCCGACGACCATCGCCCCAGTCGTCATCAGGATGGGCCTCAGCCGCACTGCCGCCGCCTCCTCGATCGCGCTCCGGCGCGAATGTCCGCGCGTCTCCTGCAGCCGGTTGGCGAAATCGACCATCAGGATGCCGTGCTTGGAGATGAGCCCGATCAGCGTCACGAGCCCGATCTGCGAATAGATGTTGATACTGGCGAAGCCGAGGAAGCCGCCGATGTTGAGCGGCAGCAGCGCGCCGAACAGCGCCGTCGGCAGGGCGATGAGGATGATGAGCGGATCGCGGAAGCTCTCGTACTGCGCGGCCAGCACCAGGTAGATGACGATCAGCGCGAACACGAACACATAGACGAGCGCGTTGCCCTCCTGCTCATACTGGCGCGAATCGCCCTGAAAATCATAGGAGTAGCCCTCGGGAAAAATCTCCGCCGATTTGGCCTTCAGGAAATCCAACGCCTCGCCAAGCGTGCGGCCGGGGAAGGGCACGCCCGAGAGGGTTGCGGAATTGAGCTGCTGGAAGCTGGTCAGCGCGTTCGGCTGCACCTCTTCCGACACGCTCGCCACCGCCGACAGCGGCACGAGCTCGCCGTTGGTCGTCTTCAACTGGTACCGGGTCAGCCAGTCGGGCGATAGGCGGAACTCGCGCGGCGCCTGCGGAATGACCTGATAGCTGCGCCCGTAGAGGCTGAAGAGGTTGACGTAGTTGCCGCCCAGCATCGTCGCCAGCGCCGTGCCGACATCGGCCATGTTGACGCCGATGCGGTTGGCTTTGTCGGCGTCGACCCTGAACACGTATTGCGGGGTGTCGAACTTGAGGTCGACGTCGGTGAACAGGAAGAGGCCGCTCTCCCGCGCCGCCTGCTGCATCTTGAGCGCGACATCGGCCAGCGTCGGATAGTCGCCGGTCGTCCGGATCACGAACTGCATCGGCGCGCCGCCGGTCGAACCGGGCAGGGCGGGGGGCGAAAACGCCTGCACCTGGGCCTGCGGCACGGCGAGGAATTTCGGTCCGAGCTCGGTCAGCACCTGCTTCTGGCTCTTGGTCCGCTCGTCCCATGGCTTGAGAAGAAAGCCGACGAAGGCGGCGCGCACGCTGGGGAAGCCGTTGATGGTGAACACGTTCGAGATTTCGGGGATTCCCTTGATCTCCTTGAACAGGCGGTCGGTCGCCTGTTCGGTGTAATCGAGGTTGCCGACCTGCGGCGCCTTGACCAGCGACAGCAGAATGCCCTGGTCCTCCTCGGGGGCGAGCTCGCGCGGGGTGGAAGCGTACATGACGCCGGTCAGCGCCAGCACCCCGATGAGGATCAGGATGGTAAGCGCCCGGAAGTTGAGCGTGCTGTGGAGGCGGCGCTTGTAGGCCCGCCGAAGCGCAAGGAACGAGCGGTCGAGCGCCATGGCGAACCGGCTCTCACTCTTTTCGTGACGCAACAGCTTCGAGCACATCATCGGCGACAGCGTCAGCGCGATGAAGCCCGAGACGATGACGGCACCCGCAAGCGTGAAGGCGAATTCGCGAAAGAGGACGCCGGTCACGCCGGAGACGAATCCGATCGGAGCGTAGACCGCCGCGAGCGTGATCGTCATGGCGATGATCGGCAGCGCGATTTCGTGCGCGCCCCTTATCGCCGCATCGAACGGCGTCATCCCCTCCTCGATGTGGCGGTGAATGTTCTCGACTACGACGATCGCGTCGTCGACGACGAGGCCGATTCCAAGCACCAGCGCGAGCAGCGTCAAGAGGTTGATCGAATAGCCGAGCGCCATCAGCGCGATCATCACTCCAATCAGCGACAGCGGAATGGTGACGATCGGAATGAAGGTCGAGCGCAGATTGCCGAGAAAGAGGAAAATCACGACGATCACGATCGCCGCCGCCTCGATCAGCGTCTTGGCGACCTCGTAGATCGAGGCGCGGATGAAGGTGGTCGAATCATAGGCGATGGTCGCCCTCAATCCCGCGGGCAACTGGGTCTGGATGCTCGGCATGATCGCGCGCACGCCGTCGATCACGGTCAGCGGATTGGCTTCCGGTGTCCCGTAGATGCCGACGAAGACCGCCTTGAGGCCGTCGAATACCGACGACGAATCGACGCCCTGCGGCCCAAGCTCGATTTTGGCGACGTCGCCGAGGCGCACCAACGCGTCGCCGTGCGCCGCGATCACCAGTTTCCCGAACGCCTTCGCGCTGTCGAGGGAGGTCAGCGCATTGACGCTGATCTGGGTATAGTCGCTTTTGACCTCGCCGGCCGCGGTAGTGAAATTGTTGGCGGCGAGCGCGGCGCGCACGTCGTTCGCCGTCACGCCGAGCGACGCCATGCGGGTCGGATCGAGCCAGACCCGCATGGCGAAGGTCTCTCCGCCGAGGATCTGGGCGTTGGCGACCCCATCGACGGTCTGCAGGCGCGGCTGGACGATGCGGGTGAGATAGTCGGTGATCTGGGACGAGGTCATCACGTCCGAATTGAACGACAGGTACATCAGCGCGTAGCCCTGGCCGGTCTGCTTGACCACGACCGGATCGTTGGCGTCGCGCGGCAGGAGCCCGCGCACCTGGTTGACCTTGGAGAGCGTATCGGCCATCGCCCGGTCCGGGTTGGCGTCGAGACGCAGATTGAGCGTGATCGTCGACACGTTCTGCTGCGAGGTCGAGACGAGGGTGTCGATGCCCTCGGAGCTGGCCACGGCCTGTTCGATCGGCGTGGTGATGAAGCCCTTGATCACGTCGGCCGCGGCGCCGGGGTAGGTCGTGGTGATGGTGATCGTAGTGTTCGAGGTCTCGGGGAACTGCCGCACTTGCAGCCTCAAGCCGGCCATGCCGCCGATCAAGAGGATGAGCAGGCTGACCACGCTCGCCAGCACCGGCCGGCGGATGAAGAGATCGGTGAAGGCGTTCATGGGCTATTCGTCATGGCCGGGGCGTTTCCGCCGGGCTCGGAAGCGCGGCCGTTTCGTCGAGAATGACCGGCGAATAGGCCTGGAGCTTGATCTGGCCGGCGGTCACCACCCGCTCGCCGGCCCTCAAGCCCTCCTCGATCGCAACCCTCTCCCCGCGCGCCGGGCCGACGCGAACCAGGCGCCTCTCGACGATTAGGCCGCTCGCGCCGCCGTTGTCGGCTATGCCGCCCTGCTCGCGCGCATGCGGCGCTGCGGTGACGACAAAGACGTTGTCGCCATAGAGACTGTAGACGATCGCGGTGCGCGGCAGGGTCAACACGGCCCCCGGTTCGCCGGTGGTGACCGCGAGATTGGCGAACATGCCTGGCAAGAGCTTGCGGTCGGGATTGGCGAACACGGCCCGCGCGGTGACGTTGCGCGATTCGGCGCTGACCCGCGCGTCGATCGCCTCGATCTTGCCCTCAAAACTGCGGCCGGGAATGGCGTCGACCGTCATCTTGACCGCCTGACCGGCAGCGAGCGAGCTCAACGCTTCCTCGGGCACGGGAAAGTCGGCGAAAATCGGGTCGAGCTGTTGGAGGGTGACCAAGCTCGTCCCGACCGCGACATATTGCCCAAGATCGACGTTGCGCAGGCCGAGCCGGCCGGCGAAGGGCGCCTTGATCGCCTTCTGCGCAATGACGGCGCGGGTCCGCTCGACGGTCGCCGCGGCGGAATCGCGGGTGGCTAGCGCCGTGTCGACGGTCGATTGGGGCGTATTGCCCTGCACGACAAGCGTCTTTTGTCGCGCGAGCGTCGCCTCGGCGTTTTTCAATTGCGCGAGGCCGTTGGCGAGGTCGGCCTGCTCGACCGAATTGTCGATATTGATGAGGAGCGCGCCGGCTTCGACGTCGTCGCCTGACTCGAAATGTTTGGCGGTCACCACGCCGGCCGCCTGAGGCGCAATGATCACGCCCTGATACGCACGCAATGTTCCGATCGCCGTCAGCTCAGGCGCCCATTGCTCGACCTTCGCCGCTTCGGCGGTCACCGTCGTCGCCTTCGGCGCGAATGCCGCGGTGATGAAGCTCTTGACCATCACCGGCTTGATGACGAACTGGAAATAGGCGAGCCCGCCGGTCAACGCGGCCAGGAGAACGAACGCGACCAGAAATACGACCGGCCGGCGAGCCCCGAGCGGCAGAGCGCGAATGGCGATGAGCGCCGCGAAAACCGCGGCGGCCGCGCCGAAAGCGACCGGGGGAAAGGGAGCGCGAACGAGCCCAAGCTGCGCCGCCGCGCCTACCGCCGCGAGCGTCAGGGCGAGCAACAACAATAGCCGGTTCGTCAGGCCCCTCATCGCTCCATTCCGATTTGGGCGGGGTTTTCAGGCGCCGCGTTTAGCACCATTTCCGTATAGATTGATACGAATGGGCGAAACCTGGCCGCTTGGCGAGTGTCGGCCCACTCGCCAGCGCCCGCCCGCCCCTCTATGGTCGGAAAGCGGCCGCAAAGGGGCGGCCTGATTCGGAGATTGACGCCATGATCAAGACGCTTGCGCTCGCCGCACTCGCCTTCGCCATCGTCGGCGGGCCGACGCTCGCCTTCGCCGACGATGCCTGCATGATGCAGGCGACGGATAAGAAACTGGCCGGCGCCGCCAAGACCAGCTTCATGACCAAATGCGAGCGGACCTCTTGCGAGGGCCAGGCCAAGGACAAGAGCCTGCACGGCGCTGCGATGACCTCCTTCGTCAAGAAGTGCACGAAGGACGCCATGGCCATGCCCATGTGAGTCGGAAGACTCGCGCCCGCCGCCCTTTCCTGGGTCACTCTCTGCGATCGCCCGGGACGTCATTGCGAGGAGCCATAGGGCGTCTGGAAGGACGCCCGTCCTTCGACGGGCTATGGCGACGAAGCAATCCAGACGGCGTAGGACGCCCTACGCTCTTCTGGATCGTTTCGCTTCGCTCCCAATGACGACAGCGGCTCGGTTTGCTCAAAACGGTTCCAATCCCTCGCGCCGGACGGGTCAATGCGCGCGGCGATTGCCTTCGCCGGGAAGTTCGGCGAGGCTCGGCCAAACCGCCGTCACCGGGAGCCGCGCGATGATCCGGCGAATGTTCGCCCTCTGCCTTCTTTTGGCTATTGCCGCCCTGGCGCCGGCCGCGCGCGGCGCCGAGAGCTTCACCATCGGGGTGATGAACGACCAATCCGGCCCCTACGCCGATCTGGCCGGGCCGGGCTCGGTCGAAATGGCGCGGATGGCGATCGAGGATTTCGGCGGCTCGGCGCTCGGCAAGCCGATCGAGCTCCTCGTCGCCGATCATCAGAACAAAGTCGACGTCGGCCTCGCGATCGCCCGGCAATGGTACGACGAGCGCGGCGTTCGCGCGATCTTCGACATCACTAATTCGGGCGTGGCGCTCGCGATCCAGGATCTGGCCAAGGCGCGCGACCGGATTGTCATCTTCGCCTCGGCCTCCTCGTCCGACCTGACCGCCAAGGCCTGCTCGCCGAACGGCGTCCAGTGGAACGCCGACAACTGGTCGAACGGGGTCGCGCTGATGCGGCTTCTGATCAAGCAGAAGCTCGACAGCTTCTTCTTCATCACCGCCGATTACGCCTTCGGCGCTTCGCTCGAGGCGGACGCGCGCGACGCCATCGCCAAGGCCGGCGGAACCGTCGTCGGCGCGGTGCGCTCGCCGCTCAACACCGCTGATTTTAGCTCTTTCTTGATCGCGGCGCAGGGTTCGAAGGCTAAGGTCGTGGTATTCGCGATCACCGGCGCCGATCTTTCCAATGCGCTCAAGCAGGCGAATGAATTCGGTCTCGCGCCGGCGCAATACCTGGCGACGCCGATCACCTACTTGAGCGACGTCCATGCGCTCGGCCTCGACGTCGCCCATGGCCTCACCTTCATGCAGTCCTGGTACTGGGACCTCGATGATGAGACGCGCGCGTTCGCCAAGCGCTTCTATGCCCGCCGCGGGCGGATGCCTAACGACAACCAGGTCGCTCTCTATTCCGCCGTGCGCCACTATCTCGAGGCGGTCGCGAAGGCCGGAACCGACGACGCCGGCGCGGTGATGAAGGCGATGCGCGAGGCGCCGATACATGACGTGTTCACCGCCGACGGCACGGTTCGCGCCGACGGACGGGTGCTCTACGACCGGTATCTCATGCAGGTGAAAACGCCGGCGGAATCGAAGGTCCCTTGGGACTACCTCACGGTCGTCGCGAAGATCCCGGCCGCCGAAGCCTTCCGGCCCCCGGGCGCCGGCGGTTGCACGCTGGCGGGGCCTTAGCGCCAAATCCACACACTCCCTCGTCGTGAGGAGCGCCGGAGGCGCGTGTCGAAGGGCGTTGCAGAAGGCGTCTTCCGATGGCGTTCTGGGGCCCCCTTCGACGCGGCGGCAGCGCCGCCGCGTCGAAGCACGAGGTCGGGGTGGGTCTAACCGCCGCGCGCCGGCAAGGGAGCGGCGCCGGGTTGCGAGACGGCGTCGATGTCTGCGGCGGTGATCGGCTGATCGACGATAAAGAGGTACGACCCTGCCGAAGCCACGCCGATCAGCGCGCCGACGACCAACGCCGGGACGAACGAGCCGGTCTCTTGAACGATCAGCCCGGTAACCGTCGGCGCCAGCGCGCCGCCGAGATAGCCGCCGAAGTTCTGCATGGCGCCGATCGAGGCGGTGCAATTTGTCGGGGCGGCGACAGAGGTCAGCGCCCAGGCGCAAGTGCTGGTGGCGTAGACGAGAAACAGCGAGGCCGAAATGAAGGCAATCGCCAGCGCGTTGCTAGTGACGAAAGCTGCGGCGACTGTGCAGATTGCGGTGCCGCACAAGGCGATCGCGGCCGGAACCTTTCGGCTCTTCACCGGCGACACGCCCCGGCGCACGAGAATGTCGGCGATGTAGCCGCCAAGGAGTCCGCCCACGACGCCCCAGGCGAACGGCACGGCTGCGGCGAACCCCGTATACTTGACGCTCATGTGCCGCTCGATCTCGAGATAACCGGGCAGCCAGGCCGTGTAGATCCAAGTCAGATAGATGCAGCCGAAATAACCGAGGATCATGCCCCAGGTGGTCCGGAAGCGGAACAGGAGCTTCCATTCCCTCAGCGTCACCTTGGTGCGCTGACCGGGCGGATCGCCCTGGGTGCGATAGACGTTCTCTTCCGCCGTAAGCGCGACGTCGGCCGGATTGCGGTAGGCGAAATACCAGGTCGCCGCCATCGCAAGCCCTGCGACGCCCATGATCATGAACATCGTCCGCCAGCCGAAGGTCAACATCAGGAAGGTCAGCAGCGGCACGGCGATCGCGGTGCCCAGGGACGAGGCGCAATTGAAGATGCCGGTCGCAAGCCCGCGGTCGCGTGGATTGAACCAGTCCCGGACCACGCGCGCGCAAGTTGGAAATTGCGGCGCCTCGCCGATGCCTAAAAGAACTCGGGCGCCGAAGAACTGGCCGAAGCTCTGCACAAGTCCGCCCAGAAGCTGGGCGAGCGACCAGAGACTGAGGCCGCAGGCGAGCAGCAAGCGGGGCCCGAGCCTGTCGACCATGGCGCCTGTCGGCAATTGCGCGAACGCGTAGGCCCAGAGGAAGGCGGACAGCAGATAGCCCATGTCCGCGATCGACAGGGTGAGATCCTGGCGGATGAGCGGATTGGCGACAGCGAGCGTCGCCCGGTCGACGTAATTGATGACGCCGGCGACGACCAACATCGCGAGCGCCGCCCGCTGGACCGTTCTTATCCGCGGCGTCGCCTTCAGCACCTCCGACATTGGCATTTTCTCGCCCTTAAGTGTTTTATTGACTTGTTGATTCCCATTGAGAGCACATCAGCGTCCCCGGCGTCGATGGCTTCCGCAGACCGGGCTACGCTGTGGCATCACATTTGCGTTGTGTCGAACCATTGCCGGCGGCTGGCCGCCTTCAGAGACATCGTGCAATGTTGGCCGGACCCAAAGGTCTTGGGGCTTGGATGGAACCGTCTGGGGTGTCTGAACAATGACCGCCGATATTGACCGCCGCAGCGTCCTTGCGGCAATCGCGCTCGCGCTCGGGGGCTGCGCGGCCCCGCGTGGAGTTCCGTATGGAGCGGGCTTTTATCCGTTCGGGAGCCCGCAATATGCAGCCTACGGCCCGCTCAATGACCATGGGCATGAGATCCCCGCGCTCGACCTCACCCGCATCGATCCAAGCCTGTTTCGCCAGCAGGTCGGCTTCGCCGGCCCCTACCGGCCAGGAACGATCGTCGTCAACATCGCCGAGCGCCGGCTCTATCTGGTTGAGCCCGGCGGGGTCGCGATGCGCTACGCCGTTGGCGTCGGTCGTGAGGAAGCGCTCAATTTTCGCGGCTCGGCCGTCATCGGCCGCAAGGCCGAATGGCCGCACTGGACGCCGACCGCGGACATGATTCGCCGCATGCCGATCTACGCGCATTACGTGAACGGGCTCCCAGGCGGCATAGATAATCCGCTGGGCGCGCGGGCGCTCTATCTTTATCGCGGCAATCAGGACACTGATTTCCGGCTCCACGGAACTATCGAACCGGAGACGATCGGCACCAAGGTGTCGAGCGGCTGCATCCGCCTGTTCAATCACGACATCATCGATCTTTACAACCGCGTTCCGGTCGGCGCGCAGGTCGTGGTCTTGCAGGAAGGCGGGCCGATGCTCAGCGCCAACGCCGAAGCGGGCGGCTATTCCAACCCATTCGCCTCCGGACCGCCGGGGCCCTTCTTTGAGCCGCCGCCGCCCTGGAGGCAATGACCAGGGGGTCGGCAGCCTTGGAAGGCGCGCCGCACGCGACGCGATAAGAGTCGTTTTTGCTTTCGGAAAATCGCAAATCGTGCTAACGTTGTTTCACGATGGCCAATCCGATCGATAACGCAGGAGCCAGGACGGCCAGCATTGCCGCCCCGACTTTTGGCTGGCCGCCGCCGCCCTCGGGGCGAAAAAAAGGCCGTGGGGGTCAGCGCAAGCCCTTGAAAAGGCTCGTTTCGGCCAAGAGAATCCAAGGAAATCCAAGCCCTTTTCCTTTGATTGTGTTGCTCCGGCTTGGCTGGATTTTGCTGGATTTGGCTAAATTTGGCTCTGGCTTGGACGTAACAGAAACCTAAGCCACAGAACAGTAACGTCAAGCAATTGACTGCAACTGCAACGGAAATTCCCTAGGCAGGGCTCTATATTCCGCTGCGTGATGTTTTTGCAACATGGCGAAAAAAAAGCCAATTAGGGTCGCGGTTGTGGCGCAACCGCGGCGAAAGTCTCTTGATGCCGCAACGGCAACGCCGCATAACCACAATCCAACGTTTGAGAATCGCGCTGGGTTGAGTTGATTAGCGGGGGCCGCCTGCAATGACCAAACGAAAAATCGACGCCACTGGCCGGTTGCCGATGGAGGACACGCCAGCGCGCGTGAACCGGCACGCTCTTCTTTCGACGAGCGCGCTCGCGGGCGGCGCGATGCGCGGCTTCGTGATTGCAACAGGTGTGGCGGGCGCCGCTTCGCTGTTCGTCAACCCGGCGATGGCCGGAGACTTCATCGCAGGCGGCGCCAATAACCCGACCACCGCCGGCAATTCCGTCGGCATCGGCACGGGCGCCTCTGGGACGGGCACCAACTCGGTTTATATCGGCGCTCACTCCAACGCCAACGGCACCTCAGCCACCTCGATCGGCCCCGCCAGCAACGCCAACGGCGCCAACGCCACCGCGGTCGGCGTGTTCAGCAACGCCAACGGCGCCAACGCCACCGCGGTCGGCGCGTTCAGCAACGCCAACGGCGACAGCGCCACGGCGACCGGCCACCGCAGCTTCGCCAACGGTAACAGCGCCTCAGCGACCGGCAATTTAAGCAAAGCCAACGGCTCGAACGCCACCGCGACCGGCTCATTCAGCAACGCCAACGGCAATTTCGCCACCGCGACCGGCGATAGCAGCATCGCCAATGGCATGATCGCCACCGCTACCGGCGCCGGCAGCAACGCCAACGGCAATTTCGCCACCGCGACCGGCTGGCTCAGCATCGCAAACGGCTCGAACGCGACAGCGACGGGCACCAACAGCACCGCCAGCGGCGATTTCGCCACCGCGACAGGCAACTTGAGCGTCGCCAACGGCTCGAACGCTACCGCGACCGGCAACATGAGCGTCGCCAACGGCTCGAACGCTACCGCGACCGGCAACATGAGCAATGCCAATGGCAACAGCGCTACCGCGACCGGCGCCAGAGCAACGCCAACGGCACCAATGCGACCGCGACCGGCGTCAACAGCAACGCCAACGGCACCAATGCGACCGCGACCGGCGTCAACAGCAACGCCAACGGCAACAGCGCTACCGCCACTGGCTACAGCAGCAACGCCAATGGCGTCAGGGCCACCGCGACCGGCGCAAACAGCAACGCCAACGGCAACAACGCCACCGCCACCGGCGATTTGAGCAACGCGAACGGCGTCAGAGCGACGGCGACCGGCCAGTCGAGCTTCGCGAACGGCAACAACGCCACCGCCACTGGCTACAGCAGCAACGCCAATGGCGCCAGGGCCACCGCGACCGGCGCGAACAGCAACGCCAACGGCAACAACGCCACCGCCACTGGCGAGTCGAGCAACGCGAACGGCGAGAGAGCGACGGCGACCGGCCAGTCGAGCTTCGCGAACGGCAACAACGCGACCGCCACCGGCTATAGCAGCAACGCCAACGGCGTCAGAGCCACGGCGACCGGTTCGAACAGCAACGCCAACGGCGCCAACGCGTCGGCGACCGGCGCAAACAGCAACGCCAACGGCGCCAGATCCACGGCGACCGGCGACTTCAGCAACGCCAACGGGGCGAACGCCACCGCCACCGGCTATATGAGCAACGCCAGCGGGACCAACGCTACCGCGACGGGCGTTATGAGCAACGCCAACGGCGCCAACGCGACGGCGACCGGCTTTATGAGCAACGCTAACGGAGGCAACGCTACCGCAACGGGCGTCATGAGCAACGCCAACGGCGCCAACGCGACGGCGACCGGCTTTATGAGCAACGCTAACGGAGGCAACGCTACCGCAACGGGCGTCATGAGCAACGCCAACGGCGCCAACGCGACGGCGACCGGCGTCATGAGCAACGCGAATGGCGACAGCGCCACCGCGACCGGCGTCATGAGCAATGCGAATGGCGCCAACGCCACGGCGACCGGCGCGCTCAGTAACGCCAACGGCGCGGCCGCCACCGCGACGGGGTCGAACAGCAACGCCAACGGGACTTACGCCACTGCAGCAGGCTACCTGAGCAACGCCAATGGCATGGCCGCCACCGCGACCGGCGGGGGCGCCAACGCTAACGGATCGAACGCGACGGCGACCGGCGTGCTCAGCAACGCCAACGGCACGGCCGCCACCGCGACGGGGTCGAACAGCAACGCCAACGGGACTTACGCCACTGCAGCAGGCTACCTGAGCAACGCCAACGGCACGGCCGCCACCGCGACCGGCGGGGGCGCCAACGCCAACGGATCGAACGCGACGGCGACCGGCGTGCTCAGCAACGCCAACGGCACGGCCGCCACCGCGACGGGGTCGAACAGCAACGCCAACGGCACTTACGCCACGGCGACGGGCTACCTGAGCAACGCCAACGGCACGGCCGCCACTGCGACCGGCGGGGGCGCCAACGCTAACGGATCGAACGCGACGGCGACTGGCGTGCTCAGCAACGCCAACGGCATGGCCGCCACCGCGACCGGGACGGACAGCACCGCCAACGGCGCGAATGCGACGGCGACGGGCGCCAACAGCAACGCCAACGGCATGTTCTCGACCGCGACCGGGACGGATAGCGTCGCCAACGGCGCGAATGCGACCGCGACCGGCGTCTCCAGCAACGCCAACGGCCAGTTTGCGACCGCCACCGGGAACTTCAGCAACGCCAACGGCTCGAACGCGACGGCGACTGGCGCCGATAGCAATGCCAACGGCCAGTTCGCGACCTCGACCGGGACGGATAGTAGCGCTAATGGCGCGAACGCGACGGCGACCGGCGTCTCCAGCAACGCCAATGGCCAGTTCGCCACCGCGACTGGCAATTTCAGCAACGCCAATGGGTCGAACGCGACGGCGACTGGCGCCGATAGCAACGCCAACGGTCAGTTCGCGACCTCGACTGGGACGGACAGCGTTGCCAACGGCTCGAACGCGACGGCGACCGGCGTGGGCAGTAACGCCAACGGCCAGTTCGCGACCGCGACCGGCAACGCGAGCAACGCCAACGGCGCCAACGCCACCGCGACTGGCGTCGGCAGC
The DNA here is from genome assembly GCA_963783175.1 of uncultured Alphaproteobacteria bacterium. Lineage (GTDB taxonomy): Bacteria > Pseudomonadota > Alphaproteobacteria > Rhizobiales > Beijerinckiaceae > Roseiarcus. Next base: position 141,745 of record CAWANG010000010.1, on the reverse strand, counting down.
AACGCCAACGGCCAGTTCGCGACCGCGACCGGCAACGCGAGCAACGCCAACGGCGCCAACGCCACCGCGACTGGCGTCGGCAGCAACGCCAACGGCATGTTCGCCACCGCGACCGGCAACGCAAGCAACGCCAACGGCGCCAACGCCACCGCGACGGGCACGGGCAGCAACGCCAACGGCATGTTCGCCACCGCGACCGGCAACGCCAGCGACGCCAACGGCGCCAACGCCACCGCGACGGGCACGGGCAGCAACGCCAACGGCATGTTCGCCACCGCGACCGGCAACGCCAGCGACGCCAACGGCGCCAACGCCACCGCGACGGGCACGGGCAGCAACGCCAACGGCGCGAACGCGACGGCGACCGGCACGAACAGCAACGCCAACGGCGCGAACGCGACGGCGACCGGCACGAACAGCAACGCCAACGGCGACAGCGCGACGGCGACCGGCAACTCGGCCAACGCCAACGGAACCTATGCGACCGCGACCGGCGCCGCGAGCAACGCCAACGGCGCGAACGCGACGGCGACCGGCACGAACAGCAACGCCAACGGCGACAGCGCGACGGCGACCGGCAACTCGGCCAACGCCAACGGAACCTATGCGACCGCGACCGGCGCCGCGAGCAACGCCAACGGCACGAACGCGACGGCGACCGGCGTCAACAGCAACGCCAACGGCGACAGCGCGACGGCGACCGGCAACTCGGCCAACGCCAACGGAACCTATGCGACCGCGACCGGCGCCGCGAGCAACGCCAACGGCACGAACGCGACGGCGACCGGCGTCAACAGCAACGCCAACGGCGACAGCGCGACGGCGACCGGCAACTCGGCCAACGCCAACGGAACCTATGCGACCGCGACCGGCGCCGCGAGCAACGCCAACGGCACGAACGCGACGGCGACCGGCGTCAACAGCAACGCCAACGGCGACAGCGCGACGGCGACCGGCAACTCGGCCAACGCCAACGGAACCTATGCGACCGCGACCGGCGCCGCGAGCAACGCCAACGGCACGAACGCGACGGCGACCGGCGTCAACAGCAACGCCAACGGCGACAGCGCGACGGCGACCGGCAACTCGGCCAACGCCAACGGAACCTATGCGACCGCGACCGGCGCCGCGAGCAACGCCAACGGCACGAACGCGACGGCGACCGGCGTCAACAGCAACGCCAACGGCGACAGCGCGACGGCGACCGGCAACTCGGCCAACGCCAACGGAACCTATGCGACCGCGACCGGCGCCGCGAGCAACGCCAACGGCACGAACGCGACGGCGACCGGCGTCAACAGCAACGCCAACGGCGACAGCGCGACGGCGACTGGCAACTCGGCCAACGCCAACGGAACCTATGCGACCGCGACCGGCGCCGCGAGCAACGCCAACGGCACGAACGCGACGGCGACCGGCGTCAACAGCAACGCCAACGGCGACAGCGCGACGGCGACCGGCAACTCGGCCAACGCCAACGGAACCTATGCGACCGCGACCGGCGCCGCGAGCAACGCCAACGGCACGAACGCGACGGCGACCGGCGTCAACAGCAACGCCAACGGCGACAGCGCGACGGCGACCGGCAACTCGGCCAACGCCAACGGAACCTATGCGACCGCGACCGGCGCCGCGAGCAACGCCAACGGCACGAACGCGACGGCGACCGGCGTCAACAGCAACGCCAACGGCGACAGCGCGACGGCGACCGGCAACTCGGCCAACGCCAACGGAACCTATGCGACCGCGACCGGCGCCGCGAGCAACGCCAACGGCACGAACGCGACGGCGACCGGCGTCAACAGCAACGCCAACGGCGACAGCGCGACGGCGACCGGCAACTCGGCCAACGCCAACGGAACCTATGCGACCGCGACCGGCGCCGCGAGCAACGCCAACGGCACGAACGCGACGGCGACCGGCGTCAACAGCAACGCCAACGGCGACAGCGCGACCGCGACCGGCAACATGGCGAACGCCAACGGCGCAAGCGCGACGGCGACCGGCGACATGGCGAACGCCAACGGGCTTGCTGCGACCGCGACCGGCCAGAGCAGCTTCGCCAACGGGTCGAATGCGACCGCGACCGGCGTCCTGAGCAACGCCAACGGCATGAGCGCGACGGCGACCGGCGACAGCTCGTTCGCCAACGGGTCAAACGCGACTGCGACCGGCGTCCAGAGCATCGCCAACGGCACTGCCGCAACGGCGACCGGGTCAAACGCCAACGCCAACGGCGCCTACGCCACCGCGGCTGGCTTCCTGAGCGTCGCTAATGGCAGCGCGGCCACCGCGACGGGCGTCTTGAGCATCGCGAACGGCGATCTCGCCACGGCGACTGGCGCCCTGAGCAACGCCAACGGTCTCGACGCAACCGCGACCGGCGCGAACAGCACTGCTAATGGCGCCTCCGCCACCGCTACCGGCAATGAGAGCACCGCCAACGGCGGCGACGCCACCGCGACCGGCGTCGGCAGCATCGCCAACGGCGAGGCCGCCACGGCGACCGGCGCGAACGCCAACGCGAATGGCGCCGCAGCCACCGCAGCCGGCCTCAATAGCATCGCCAACGGCGCCGCCGCGACATCGACCGGTTACCTGAGCATGTCGAACGGCGAATACTCGACCGCCACGGGCGCTCAGAGCAACGCCAACGGCACGAGCGCCACGGCGGGCGGCAACATGAGCATGGCCAACGGGTCCAACGCGACCGCGTACGGCGTCAACAGCAACGCCAACGGCCAGTTCGCCACTGCGACGGGTTCGGGCAGCCGCGCGAACGGCCAATATGCAACCGCCACGGGCGCAAACGCAGTCGCTAACGGGTCGACCGCATCGGCCTTCGGCTCGCAGTCCAACGCGACGGGCGCCGGAACGACCGCGGGCGGCTACAACGCCAAGGCCAATGCGACCAACGCGACCGCCTACGGCGTCAATACGGTCGCCGCCGCTGCGTCCACAGTGGCGATCGGCAACGCTTCTACGGTCAGCGCGACCGCCGGCCCCGGCTCGGTCGCTGAGGGCTCGCAATCCTCGGTCACGTCGGGCTCAGGCGCGGTTGCGATCGGCCTCATGCAGACCGCAAGCGGCAACGGCGCGGTCGCCATCGGCGATCCCAACTCCGCCACCGGCACCGGCGCGGTCGCCATCGGCGCCAACAATACGGCTACGGGTAACGGCGCGGTCGCGGTCGGCAACTCGAACCAAGCTATCGGAGACGGGGCGATTGCGGTCGGCCAGTTTGCGAACGCCATCGGAACCGCCGCCACCGCGACCGGCGCAAACAGCGTCGCCAACGGTATGGGCGCTTCGGCCTTCGGCCAGGGGGCGAACGCGACCGGCGTCAACAGCACCGCGCTCGGCGCGGGCGCTTCGACCGGCGGGTATGCGGGCTCGACCGCCATCGGCGCGGGGGCGAGGAACACTGCCGCCAACCAGGTCGCGATCGGGGTGGCGGGGACGACTTATTACTTGCCCGGGATCACCTCATCGGCGAGCCTCGCGGCGCAGAGCGGAACGACCTATTTCACCACCACCGATACCACCGGGCATTTGGCGACCTCGATTTACGGTCCGCAGGACATATCGGCTCTGTACAACGGGTTGGCCAGCCTGAACGGGGAAGTCAGCCAGCTCCGGAGCGAGGTCGACAAGGCCTATGAAGGCTCGGCGGTCGCGATCGCGCTCGGCGGCGGATTGATGCCGGAGAACAAGAAGTTCGCGATTACAGCGAACTACGGCAACTACAACGGCTACAGCGCTTTCGGAGCTGTCGGGTACATGCGGATCACCGACAACATCTACATCAATGGCGGCGTCGGCGTCGGCTTGACAAAAGGCGACGTCGGTGGGCGAGTGGGCGCGACATTCGCTTGGTGAGGTAGCGGTGAAGTTGAGAGCGTCGGCCGCGGCGGTTGCCGTGTGGGCCATGGTTGTTCCTGCGCTCGCACAGCAGGAGCCGAAGCCGGCCCAGATCGACCGCAACGGCGTGATCATCTTGATCCGCGAATCGCTGCTTGCGCTCGATCAGGCGAACAAGACCGGCAACTATACCGTCCTGCGCGATCTCGGGTCGCCCGCCTTCCAGGCCAACACTGCTGCGCGGCTCGGCGAGATCTTCGCCCCCGAGCGGCGCGACAATCTCGATCTTTCGGGCGTGGCGGTGCTTGAGCCGCAGCTGTCGCTTTTGCCCCAGATCGAGGCCAGCGGGCTCTTGCACATGAGCGGGTTTTTTCCCTCGGCGCCGGAGCAAGTCAATTTCGACATCGCCTTCGCTCCGGTGAACGGCCAGTGGAAATTGTTCGGGATCAGCGTGGGGCTCGCCCACACCGGGCCGAGCGCGCCGGAGCCGCCGCCGCCGCAGGCCCAGAAACCGGGCAAAACCGGTCCGAAGAAACCTGGAGCCAGCGCGGCGCCGCACAAGGCGGCGCCAGCCGAGCCGCAGCCTTAGACGATGCTGCTGCCTGACGCCGCGCTGTTCTCGATGAAGGTCATGTTTGCGACGCCGTGCTACATCTCGGCCGTCAGCATGATCTACACTGTCGGGATCTTTGATCTCGTGATGCATACCAAACGGTTCGGACCCGAATGCATCCTGCATATGCATTCGGAGAGCCTGATTACCCGGGCGCGCAACAAGGTTGTGCTCCGGTTCCTCGAAGACGAATCACTCACTCATCTGTTCTGGATCGATTCGGACATCGGCTTCACGCCGCAAGCGGTATGCCGGCTCCTGCTCGCCGACCGCGACGTGGTGGCGGGGGTTTACCCGATGAAGAGCATGCACTGGCCGAAAGAGGGCTTGCCCGAGGGAACCACGCGCGAGCAGTTCGAGGTCCGCTACGGCGAATACCCGTTCAATGAGATGGGAAAAATGGGCCAATACGCGGATGAGGACGGTTTTGCCGAAGTCGCCGAAGCGCCGACCGGGTTCATGGCCATCAAGCGCCAGGTGTTCTATAAGATGATGCAGGCTTATCCCCAGCTCAATTATGTCCCGGACGGGCCGACACCCCATCCGCAGGCCCATCTGCACTGGCTGTTCTTCGACTGCATGGTCGATCCGGATTCGCGCCGCTATCTGTCTGAAGACTTTGCTTTCTGCCGCCGCTGGCGCGACATCGGCGGCAAGGTCTATGTCGACCTCAACTCCAAGCTTCAGCACGCCGGCCAGCATCTTTACCGCGGCGACCTGATCGAGAGCCTGAAGGTTCAGGACCGCTGGTGAACGCGGTGAAAACGTAAGTAATATCAGTTACTTACGTCGTGGCGGAGGGGGCGTCCGCCATGCTGCAAGCAATTTCAATTGCTTAGGCCTGACCGATGAAACTTTGTCCATATGTTTTGTCCACGCGCTCGCAAGCCGCGCGGCGTTGCGTTAATGTGTGCAAAGGGGGTTGCGTCAGCGTTGCTGTTGACGCTATGTTTTCGTCACGCGAAAGCGTTCACGCCCCTAGTAAACCCGGTGAGACGAGCGGGGCGTTCTAGCCATCCCACCCACAGTGACATGTGGGTGGACAAGCGCCGCCCCGGAAGGGGCGGGGAGAAATAGTCCCGGCCCACTGTCACCCGAGACAAGAGGCTGCGCCTCTGCGGGTCTCACGGCTTCGCAAGCGTGCTGCGCCTCTGCGAATCCCATGGCGGTCCAGCTGAGGGTTTAGGCCCAAAGCAAATCAGGGGCTACGTCCGGCCGAGAAGCCTCGGCAGGGCACGAGCTCACCAAGCGAACCATCTTCGTTCGTTTGACGCTGGCCTTGACGCCAGCAGTGAGGCATCCCCGTGCGCTACAAGTTCCTTTCTCTTCCACCCGATTTCGACCCCGTCGACGCGACCGTCGACGAGGTCGCAAGCTGGCGGCGCGAGAGCCGCTGGACGGTTCACAAGAAAATCCGCGAGGGCGTCTACCAGAGCTATCTGGACGGGCGCATCCGCAAGGTCGTCTTCAGCAGCGTGAGGGCGGACCGCGAGCGCGCCATGAGCGTGGCGCTGACGGGCAAGAGACCGCCCGGCCGACCTCGCAAGGCCGCCGAGGCTAAAGCCACCCCCGAGCCCGCACCCGCGCCAGCGCGTGTCAAGCGCCGCGCTCAATCTCTTGAAGATGTGTGAGGGATGGCCCGGAACGCAAAGGCCTCCGGCGGACGCAGCGCCGAGGGCCGGTCGAGATCGAGCTTGTCAGACAAGCGATAGAAAGCTGGTGAACGTCGGAATGGAGAAGCGCGGCGGGTGGCCGACACGATTTCACCACCTAGTGCATCTACGAAAAGAAATCCCCCGCGCGATGACGAGTCGCCGGGGGCGGATCGACGAAACAGTTGCCAGAAAGAACGTCGACCGATTTGGCTTATAGCCTCGGTCCGGTTCTCACCGCAAGATGGTTCCTCGGTCCCGTATAGCCAGCCCCCCTAATGGGGCCGATGGCCTGGGATCATGACCGGGACTAGAACAAGGCCGAAGGGCATCGGTCAGACGCAGGGACGGTCAATACGTTACCGGCCCCGCCGTCATGGGCTTCTTGAGGTCGCCTCCCTTCTTAAGGTCGGTTACGACCGGGGAGAAAGTGATCGAGGAGCTATCAGGCGTCGCAGTGCGGCCCGTTGGGGACGACCCCCAACCACGTCGTCAGCGAACCATTGGGCCGCTCTTGCCGTGGCGCGGCGGCATCTCGATGATGAGCCGGTCGATCTCGCGGCGCTCAACTCGTTCGAGGTGCGCGGCGACCAGCGCGTGGTGCGGCGCGGTAACGTAGCGCGAGTAGCGATACTCGGTGAAACCTATGAGGCGCTCGCACTGCTTGCGGAACTCGTTGGCGAGCTTTGCGTTGCCATCGGCCTCTTGCTCGGCGGCGATGGCGCTGATCCACTTGTTGATGCCGTCGGGCTCATGACCCTTGAGGGCTTCATAGACATCCTCGGCCGATGGGAGAGGAGCGGCGAGGGCCATGGGTCAGTCCTCTACCGGGACTGCGCTCATGTTCATGAGGTACGCCGCGACCATGGGCGTAATGATCTCGGACTTCTCGAACCTCCATACGGCTTGCAACGCATCGGTGGGGTCGCGCTGATAGAAGTTGCGCTGGTAGCTTGGCCACCCGGCGCGCTGCCCTCGGATGCGCTCGCGCCGCCGGCCTGTCAGACGGAACGCCGGCGGCCCAGGGGCCGCTCCTGGGGCCACGCTGGCCGATCTGGAAGCGACTGAGGATCACGACGTCGCGGCCAGGCTTGAGCGCCCCGGGGCGGCGAACGCCGCGCGGTTTAGGTGAAGGGTCCGGGATCATCCCTGACGCTCCGCGTCTTGACTGCGGAATGAACCTCGCGCCCGTCGACGTCGAGCACGCGCTGGCTCTCTGGTCGGCCCAGGCGGCTTAGCGTAGCGGCCTCAGCAAAACCAGCACCGACCGCATCAGGCTCGACGGGCTTTGTCGTCAGCCAAATATCGTTCCCGAGCCCACCCGCGCGTACCTCTATAGATCACTTGACACCATGACGAGACAAAGCTCTTACACCCGTAATTTTGAATATGGCGTGCGCTATAAGGGAAGAAGCCAATCCGCTCGGACGAGCCCGAAGGTTCAGAATGAATCCATAGCAAATGACCGGGAGGAATGCCATTCACTTTAACGTATTGAGAGTCAACTGCGTATGCAGCGCGGCTGTCGACCATTGGTAACAATAGCGCCGCAGATAAAAGAAATACATGAGGGCAGAACTTCTTTTTAGAGCCCGTCATTTTTTTTCTCACTCTCAGGTAGGAAAGGCTGAATTGATTTTCATCATCATTCGTGGAGACTTGTCATAATTCTCCCTCTGCGGCAATCCTCGGAAACTACTCACCCGACCCGGCGGGGCGCTTTTCGCCTCTCTAGGTCGCGATGCATTTTCGAAATCTTTTCGCAGCCGATCTCGATCGGCAACGTGCAAAACGTTGGCTGTATTCAAAGACGGATAGAAACTCTTTAAAACGCGCGACGTTGTGTCCGATTCATTCCGAGGCCGCGATCGTAGCTCGCGGGCGAGCAAGGATGATCTCGCCCCGTCGACATGTCTCGCCGACGCAGGTATAAGCCCCAGTCGTCCCGCGTTCCGCCGCGGACCTGGTCAAAACCAAAACATTCGGCGGATGCGGGTTAAGTACTTATCGCGGATCATCGCTTCTATTTCAGCCAGAACCATTGGCTGGGCCACCCTTCGGCTCCGCGTCCCTTGCAGTGTGCGCGGTATAGGGTTCGTGGATCAGCTTACGCGAGTGCTCGCGACCGCATTTTGCGCAAACGAATATCTGGACTTCGATATCTAAGGCTGGATCGTCTCGCTCAATACTTTTAAAGAGCAACTCACCGTCGCAATGTTCGCAGTGCGTGGATGGCAGCGGTTGAACGAGGTTGCGCATATGCTACCTCCTTCGTTCGACAGGCGTCGCAACGAGCGGGGGGACGCTAAAAAGGGTCCCGTCAATAGCGATTTCGAGGAAAGTTCCACGCGTTGGTCTCGCGTGGCCATTTGATAATGTCTTCGCCTGACAGCTTGGAGTCAAGCGGCCTTTTTTGGGTCGGGACCCTTAGCTGCGGGGAAGTGGCTCAACCAAGCCATTCCTTAAACGTCGCACAAGCTTACTTTCTCCGACGTGTGAGGCGTGTGCGAGCGTTCGTCGTCGCCGATCGTCCTGTCAGGATTGCGCGTTCACGCAGTCCAACTGGCAGGAGTGAAGCCGATGGCCAAGAACGCGATGACGCCGCTGCGACAGTGCATGATCGACGACATGACCATCCACGCACCGGCAAGAACGGCCGGCACGCCCTTATCGGTATGCTGCCGTTCCATACGCTCAGGTCCTGTTCGCCGTGCGTCGGGCCAGACATGCCGACCCTCGAAGAAGAAGTCGCCCGCCTGGGAGGACCATCGCAACAAGCATCACGCAAAGGCCAACTGGCAATTCACCTCAGAGGATGCCTGCTTGAAGCTCAAAAGGCTCTACCCCTCATTTTGAATGACTCTGGCGACTGGTATTGTGAGAGTTGCGGGTTAGCCTCGCAAGGAGATCAGGATCGATGCCAGCTGCCATCGTTCGAGAAGACGATTCGACGCTGGCGCGCGTCGGTCGCAAAACCACGCCGGTGGCCGCGCTCGCCGCGCTCGGGATCGTCTATGGCGATCTCGGAACCAGCCCGCTCTACACACTGCAGGCAGTCGTCAGGACGACCGGCGGACATCTTTCCCCTGAAACGGCGCTCGGCAGTCTCTCCCTGATCTTCTGGGCGCTGATCATCACCATTTCCGTCAAATATTGCCTGTTCGTCATGCGTGCCGACAATCAAGGTGAAGGCGGCATCCTGGCACTGATGTCAATGACCGGCGCGAACTGGACCGAAGGCCGGAGGATGCTCATCGTCATGGGGCTGTTCGGTGCGGCGCTGCTCTACGGTGACGGCATCATCACGCCGGCGATCTCGGTATTGAGCGCCCTTGAAGGGCTCAACGTCGCAACCGATGTCTTCACGCCGCATGTCGTCTCAATGGCGGTCGCGATCCTGTTCGCCCTGTTCGTCATCCAGAGGCGCGGCACAGCGCGGATCGCCAAGGCGTCCGGGCCGGTGATGCTGCTGTGGTTCGCGGTCATCGCCGCGCTGGGCATTGCCGGCATTTCCCGCCATCCCGCGGTGATCGCCGCCGTCGATCCGCGCTACGGGATCGCGCTGCTGACGGGACACGGCTGGAGCGGGATCGCCGTGCTCGGCGGTGTCTTTCTGGCGATGACCGGCGGCGAAGCTATGTATGCCGACATGGGCCCAATCGGCCGCAATCCGATCCGGGCCTCCTGGTACGGGATCGTGCTGCCGGCACTCCTGCTCAACTATGCCGGGCAGGTCGCACTTTTCCTCGACGATCCGGCGATGGACGGGAATCCGTTCTTTCGGCTGGCACCGTCATGGTCGATCTATCCGCTCGTGGGGCTTGCCACCGTTGCCACGATCATCGCCAGCCAGGCGATCATCACCGGATCGTTTTCGCTGAACTCGTCAAGCGATGCTGCTCGGCTGGTTCCCGGGCGTTCGCATCCGCCAGACCTCCTCGGAGGAATACGGGCAAATCTACGTACCGTTCGTGAACTGGACGATGATGGTGCTGACGATTGCGCTCACCATCATCTTCGGCAATTCCTATCGTCGTGCGGGCGCTTATGGCACCGCGGTTTCGACCACCATGCTTCTGACGACTGCACTGCTATATAACGTCATGCGCAAACGCTGGCGCTGGCCGTTAGGACCAGCGTTGACCGCGAGCGGCTTGTTTCTCGCTGTCGATTTCACGTTCTTCGCGGCCAATCTGTTCAAGATCCGGGAGGGCGGTTGGATCCCGCTCACGTTCGGCACGCTGGTGTTCATCGTCATGGTCTCATGGCACTTCGGCTTCGAGGCGATGCGCCAACGCCACGCGGTATCAACGGACACGCCGGAGGAGTTCTTCCGCCACCTCAAGGAGAGCCGCGTCCCGCGCGTGCCCGGCACGGCCATCTTTCTGACGCGGCTCGCTACGACGATCTCGTTCCTGATCATCGAGCACGTCGCGCAGATGAGGGCGCTATCCGAAACTGTGATTGCGCTGACGGTGCAATTCGAGGATATCCCGCGCGTTCCGCCTCGCGACCGAATCGAGCTGGTGAAGCTCACCGAGGGATTTTGGCACATCATCGTGCACTTCGGCTTCGTCCAGATACCTGACATTCCCGCCGCCTTGCGGCAGGCGAAAGATCGCGGGTGTCCGATCGACCTCGAAGACGCAATCTATTTCGGCGGCCGGGACGCCGTGGTCTGCTCCAAACGGCGCAGCTGGCTGGTACGCGCCAGCCTGCGCCTGTTCACGCTGATGTTCCGCAATTCGGTGCGGGCAGTGGATCTGTTCAACCTTCCTCCGGAGAATTTCGTGGAAGTCGGCCGGCAGATCGAGATTTAGAAGCTAGCGCCTGGTTTTCGTGACCCTTGTCGAACGCTTGGCGAGCAATTAGCGGGACCGGCTGCCGCCGCCCAGCGATCGATCATCCGAATATGAGGATATGAAAATTCTTCGTTTTCATCGACAGCCGAAATTAATTCGGCCGCTATGGTGGCGACACTTTCCTCGCCGCTATTCGAGCCGTCGCCGGAACAGACACGCAGCGGCGCTGAGCGTACCCACCGCGATGAGTGCGAGCGGAACGGCGTTTTTGACGACTTCTCCGATCGGCAGGTCTCTCAAGAACACACCATTCACGATGACAAGAAAATAGCGCAGTGGGTTGATCAGCGTGACGGGTTGCAGCCATCTCGGCATGTTGTCGATTGGGGTGGCGAAGCCGGAAAGCAGCATCGCCGGCACCATGAAAAGAAACGCCCCGAGGATCGCCTGCTGCTGGGTCATCGCCATTGCGGAGATGAACAAGCCGACTCCCACGACTGCGGCGAGATAGAAAATAGCGCCGCCGTAGAGAAAAAGCAGCGAGCCTCTCAGGGGCACCTCGAAGAAGAAGACGGCGGCCAGAATGTAGAGCGTAATGTTGAACAATCCGATTATCATCGGCGGCGTCAATTTGCCGAGTATTATCTCACTGGTGCGGAGCGGGGACACCATCAACTGGTCCAACGTGCCAAGCTCGCGCTCGCGAGCGATCGACAGGGCGGTGACGATAAGTCCGATGACCAGCGCTATGCTGGCGATGAGATTGGGGACCATAAACCACTGGTAAATCAGGTTCGGATTGAACCAGTTGCGGGGAACGATATCGATCGCTGCCGACGCCAAGCGCTGGCCGACGGGCGTATCAGCGGCCAATCCCGTGACGATCTCATCGAGGTAGCCGCCAACGATCTGAGATGCGTTGGATTTACGGCCATCCAGGATGACTTCGATGTCGGTCGGCAGGCCGGCTTCGATATCTCGGGAGAAGGAGGGGCCGATCTGGACGGCGGCGATCACCCTTTGCGTGTCGATCGCGTCGCGGACGGCCTCGGGGCCCTGCGCGTGGGCGACGGTCCGGAATGTCGGCGCGCCCTCGATCCGATGCGACAGCTCCTCCCCCCAGGATCCGGCATCCCGGTTCAGCACCATGATGTCCACGTTCGTCACCTCCAGCGTCGCCGCGTACGCGAAGATGAACAACTGGATGATGGGCGGTCCGATCAGGACAGCGCGGCCCCTCGGGTCGCGCAGGAGGGCCAGAAACTCCTTGATGATCAGAGCTCTGATGCGCATCCATCGCATCTCAGCCGATCCTTTTGCGGGTGTTGCGCGCCGCCATTGCGAATAGGGCGGCGCCGATGAGCAACATGATGGCGATCGCGGGCAGGAACATCGACCAGATATCCCCCGCGAGGAACACCGTCTGCAGGCTCGGAATCAGATACCGCGCGGGCACGATCATGGTGATCCACTGGATCACGCGCGGCATGGAGTTGATCTCGAACAGGAACCCCGAGAGAAGAAAGGCTGGCATGAAGGCCGTGGTTATCGCGATTTGCGAGGCGAGAAACTGGTTCTTCGTGAGGGCGGAAATAAGCAAACCCTGTCCCAGCGCGGGTATCAGGAACGTCGCCGACAGCGTATAGAGCGCGAGCAGCGATCCCCGGAACGGTACGCCGAAGAGGAAGACGGCGAGCAGCACGCAAAGCGTCATCGACGCCAGCCCCAGGACGAAATAGGGCAGGATTTTTCCTGCCAGCAATTCGGCCGCCGTCACGGGCGTCGCCATCATCGCCTCCATCGTTCCGCGCTCCCATTCGCGCGCGATCACCAGAGACGTCAAAAGCGTGCCGACGAGAGTCATCACGATCGCGATCGCGCCCGGCACGAGGAAATCGCGGCTGATCAGCTCGGCGTTGAACCAAAACCGCTGATTTACGGTAATGATCGGGGCGCCGCCGGTCGTTTCGGCGCCCTGCAAGGCCGTCCAGGTCGCTACGACGCCTTGCGCATAACTTTGCACGAAACTCGCGGTATTGGGATCAGAACCGTCGACGATCACCTGGATCTTCGGCGCGTCGCTCGCGGCAAAGTCGTTGGCAAAGGTCGAGGGAATCACGATGATGCCATAGACCCCGCCAGTGACGAGATCCTGTTCGAACTCCCTCCTGTCGTGACCATTGATCACCTCGAAATAAGGGGACGCCTGGAAGCTCGCGGCGAGCGACTGGGTGACGGACGTCGTGCTCTCGACCACGAGCCCTACGCGGGTGCGGGTCGCGTCCAGCGAGACGCCATAACCGAAGATGAAGAGCAGGATGATCGGAAGCACGAAGGCGATCAGGATGCTGCTGGGGTCCCTGACGATCTGATAGGATTCCTTGCGCACCAGAGCGACGAAACGGCGCGCCCGACCAAGATAGGCCGCTTCCGCGGCTTGAGGGGCGACTTCGGGTTCGCTCATGCCGCGGCCTTCGCTTCGGACGCTTGCACTAGCGCGATGAAGGCGTCCTCCATCGTCGGATCGGGGTTTTTCGCGTTGGCGACGCTGGCTTTCAACTCGTCGGGCGAACCAAGCGCGATCGAATGGCCGCGATAGATCAGCGAGATGCGGTCGCAGTATTCGGCTTCGTCCATGAAGTGCGTCGTGACGAGCACGGCGACACCCTTCTCCACCAGAGCGTTGATATGCGTCCAAAACTCCCTTCGCGCGATGGGATCGACGCCGGAGGTCGGTTCGTCGAGAAACAGAACCTCGGGTTCGTGCATTACGGCGCATGCGAGCGCCAGACGCAGCTTCAAACCCAAGGGCAGATCCTTGGAGGACATCGCGGAGTGCTGGCCGAAATCGAATATTTCTTTCATGAGAGCGATGCGATCGTGTCTGCGCGCGCCGCTCAAACCATAGACACCCGCGAAGAATTCGAGATTCTGCGGAACGTTAAGATCGCCGTAGAGCGAGAACGTTTGCGCCATGTAACCGAGGTGATTGCGGGCCTCCGCGCCGTCGCGGCGAAGATCGAAGCCCGCCACGCGTCCTTCCCCGCCGGTGGGCTTGAGCAGCCCGCACAGCATCTTGAAAGTTGTGGACTTGCCGGCGCCGTTCGGTCCGAGCAACCCGAAAATCTCGCCGCGGGGAATCTCGAAGCTGATGTTCTCGGCGGCGGTGAAGTCGCCGAAGCGCTTGGTGAGGCCGCGCGCCTCGATGACGGGCTTCGCCTCATCCGTCGGGCGCGGAGAGGCGGCCTCGGCGAGCTTCGATCGACCGCCCGGACCGCCGCCGAGCATGTCGATGAACGCGTCCTCGAACCGAGGCGGCGTCGGAGCCACCTTTATTTCCGAGCCGGCGACCGCGGCCGCTATGGTTTCGGACTTAGCGTCCGGCGCGAGGACGATGCGGATCGCGTCGCCTTGGATGACCCCGTCGATCACCCCGTGCTGGTCGAGCGCCTTGGCGAGGATCGGCCGCCGACGACCCTTCATCCCCGTGAGCTTGAAGACCCTTCCGTCGACGCGACTGGTCAGTTCAGAAGGCGCTCCCGTGAACAGCAGCTTGCCGTGATTGAAAAGGAACACGCGATCGCAGGCCTCGGCCTCGTCGAGATAGGCCGTCGACCACACAACCCCGACGCCCTCCTTGGTCAGGTCCTCGACCATCTTCCAGAGTTCTCGGCGCGAAATCGGATCGACGCCGACGCTCGGCTCGTCGAGGAGAAGCAGACGCGGTTTCTTGAGGAGAGCGCAGGCGAGGCCGAGCTTCTGCTTCATACCGCCCGAAAGCTTGCCGGCGAGCCGACCCGTAAATCTCTTGAGATCCGTCAAGGTGAGAAGCCGGTCGAACGCCGCCGCGCGCTCGGAGTTCGGCAACCCGCGCAGATCCGCGTACAGGTTGAGATTTTCCTGAACCGTCAGGTCCTCGTAGAGCCCGAATCGCTGCGGCATATAGCCGATGGCGGCTTGAACTCGGGCCGGATCTCGACGAGCATCGAAGCCGAGCACTTCCACGGTCCCTTTGTCTGGCAGCATAAGCCCGGTCATAATGCGGATCAGTGTAGACTTGCCGGCGCCGTCCGGCCCGACCAGCCCAGTGATTTCGCCGCCCCCGATCGATCCGGACACCGCGTCGAGCGCGGGAGGCGCGGTCCCGAAGCGCTTGGTGATCTGCGACAGCTCGACCAACTCGGCGGACGGCCGAGCGTCAATCGGAGCGGATGCGCTCAAGATGAATTTCCGCCCCGCTCGCCGAGCGGAACTCGGACTGTGACCGGCATGCCCTGGCGCAACCCCAAGTCGGCATTCTCGATAATGATCCGCAAACGATACACAAGGTCGGTCCGAAGGTCCGGAGTCTCGACGGACTTCGGCGTGAACTCCGCCACAGGCGATATGAATCCGACCGTTCCGCGATAGACGCGGTTGGGGAGGGTGTCGGACACCACATCCAACGTCATTCCGGGATGGATCCTGCCGAGATCTGGTTCCGAGATATAGGCGCGCACCACGACAGGCTTGTTCAGCGACAGCACGAGGACGTCATCGGTCGGCGATAGGATCGCGCCGGGCTCGCGAACGCGCGAGAGG
Organism: uncultured Alphaproteobacteria bacterium; assembly: GCA_963783175.1. Classification (GTDB taxonomy): domain Bacteria; phylum Pseudomonadota; class Alphaproteobacteria; order Rhizobiales; family Beijerinckiaceae; genus Roseiarcus. Next base: position 126,236 of record CAWANG010000010.1, on the reverse strand, counting down.
ACCACGCCGTCATCCGGGGCGCGAAGCTCCATGTCGTCAAGAGACGTCTTCGCTGTCAAGAGGCTCGCTTCCGCGACCTGGAGGTTCGCGCGGGCTGCGGCGAGGTCTTCGGCGCGTGTGCCTTCATTCATGAGATCCAACGCGTCGCCCGTCGACGCCTTGCGCGCCAGTGCCGCGTCTCTCGTCATGGTCGCCTGATCAAGGACGGATTGAGAGATCGAGCCGGTCGGGCGAAGTTGGGCCTCCCTTTCGTAAGTCTGTTGTGCGTTCAACAGATTGGCTGTTTGCTCGGTGTTTGCAGCTCTGGCTTCCGCGATTTCGTCGGGACGCGGCCCGGCCACTAGCTTGTCCAGCGTTGCCCGCAGGCTGGCCTTCTGCGCTTCCGCGCCGCGAACTGAGTCCTCATATGGCCTCGCGTCGAGGTGAGCCAGCAGCGTGCCTGTTTTGACCGTATCGCCCTCGTCGACGAGCATTTCTGCAATCCGCCCGCCGACGCGAAAGCCAAGTCGCACCTGCCGAATGTCGACGTTTCCATAAAGCGTCAGATGGTCGTCCTGCTTATGCGTCCACCCGAAATGCGCGGGAAGGTCGAACCACCACGCAGCCGCTCCACCCGCGACCAGAATGAGAACCAGGGCAAGGGCGAGCTTCTTTTGCATGTTCCGGCGCCTTGCTTGAGGCCGGCCGCTCTAGGAAAGCCCGCTAGCGCGTTCAGAGCAGAAAAAGTGGCGGTCGCGGGCAGGAGGCGAGCGACCGGCCCAGTCCGAGCCTCAATCCTTGGGGGCTGGATTTCGGCTCATGCTGTTCAGGTTATAGGGCCCGGGATTCCCGCGTGGTAGGCTCGGAATCTACTCACTCCAGCATTGTAACGTAGTGGCGGGCGGGTAGGATAACTGCGAAATTAGATCTGGTCTATGATCCCAAAAAACGCCACGATATATGATGTTGCCTGCTGTAATATCCTTTGCAGCGCGCACCATGCCTCCAAGCTTTGTGCGAAGCTGGTTCTCTAGCGCTTCAATTGTCAATCGCTGTAGCTGCGATTCAGAGAACAGCGGTACCGTCACGGGACGATGTTACATTAGGCCGGTCACAGCTTTTCGGCGTCGTCCGGTACAGGCGAGCGACCGTCACCACGGTTAGCCCGTCGTCAACGACCGCCCGCCCCATTGACTCTCGACCTTTCGGAGTGAGGAACGCATTCTTGTGGCTGTTCATTCAGTCCCCCGAATCGCTGAAGCTTCGACAACCTCAGCTTTCCCGGTCGGGACCGAATGGACAACCTCCTGAAAGTTCACAGCTAGTTGTGTGCCGTCTTCTGGATCGCCTCGATCTGCTTTTTCACTGGCGCGAAAGCGGCAGTAAACACTGCACTAGTCAATTGGGCTATGTGGCGGCTATCGCTGACAGCGGCTTCGACGCCGTCTTTGATCAGCTTCTGCTGCAATTCGATGAACTGGGATGGGTCTTTCACGGAGGAAAGCGCCTGAATCGCAGCGGTCAGATTCTTTAACGTTCTTTGTCGCCAATTCCTGATACGCCGTTGTCAACTCCTGAACAGCCGCTCTCGACGCGTTGCCGCTTTCGGTTAGGGTCTCGGCGCCGCCTTTCATGATAGTCTCTGCGGCCCGGCTGCTCTTTGGCTAGGGCGTCGGCATTGGTTTTGGCGATGTTCTCGACGATCGGGTTGGCCATGGCTGAATATCCTTGAACAATGAGGGCCGGTTTCGACCCTCGACGATAACCTGCGGCCAAATGGCCGCAAGAACTCGGAAATTACTTAGTCCCGATGCGCGACGCCGGGAGCATTTTGGCGATGCTCAGCGAGGCGCGACATCTTGGTCGCGTCGCCGCCGTCGACATATTTGGCCTCGCAAGTCGATGCTGTCTTCAAACTACGCTTTCGCCCGCACATAGTCTCCCGGCGCATCGCCGATGGGCTTGAGCTTGCCCTCGCCCGGCTTGCGCGCAGGGACCTTCTCGGGGGCCTGCTTCGTGACCCATTCGGCCCAGTCGGGCCACCAGGAGCCCGGCGTCTCCTTGGCCATGGCGACCCAGGATTCGAAATCAGCCTTGGGTGGACCATCGCTCCAGAACTGATACTTCGGCTGGGCCGGAGGATTGACGACGCCCGCGATATGGCCCGAACCCGCCATCACGTAGCGCACCGGACCGCCGAAGCACTTGGCGCCTGTGAAAACCGAGCGGGCCGGGGCGATATGGTCCTCCTTGCTCGCCAGTTCGTAGACCGGGATTATCACCAACTTCAGATCGAGGGTCTTGCCGCCCAGAACCATGCGCCCGTTCGACAGGTCGTTCTGAAGGTAGCAGTGGCGGAGGTAGAACTTGTGGTTCGCGACGGGCATGCGGGTCGAGTCAGAGTTCCAAGCCAGGAGATCGAAGGGCATCGGCTCTTTGCCCTTGAGATAATTGTTGACGTAGTACGACCAGATCAGGTCGGCAGGCCTGAGCATGTTGAAGGCTTGCGCCATGGACGAGCCTTCGAGATAGCCGTGTTCGACCATCTTTTCCTCGACTTCTCTCAACTGTTCGGCGTCGACGAAGACCTTGAGATCGCCCGCGTCGGTGAAGTCGATCTGGGTGGTGAAGAAGGTCGCGCTGTTGACGCGGTCGTCGCCAACGGCAGCCATGTAGGCGAGCGTCGCCGCGAGCAGAGTTCCGCCGACGCAGTAGCCGATCGCGGTGACTGCACGCTCGCCGGTCGCCTGTTCGACGCAATCGAGGGCGGCCAGAATCCCCTCGCGCATATAGGCTTCGAACCCCTTGTCGGCGAGGCGCTCGTCCGGGTTGACCCACGAAATGACGAACACAGTCAGGCCCTGCGCGACAGCCCAGCGGATGAACGACTTCTCCGGATTGAGATCGAGGATATAGAACTTGTTGATCCAGGGCGGCACGATCAGGAGCGGGCGCTTATAGACCCGCGGCGTCGAGGGCTCGTATTGGATGAGCTCGATGAGCTCGTTGCGGAAGATCACCTTGCCGGGGGTGTTCGCGAGATTGACGCCGAACTTGAAAGCGCGCGCGTCCACCTGGCGAATGCGCAGGTTGCCCTTCCCGGCCTTGACGTCATCGGCCATCATCTTGAGGCCGCGCACGAGGTTTCCGCCGCTCTCCTGAAGCGTCATGCGCAAGAGCTCGGGATTCGTTCCGACGAAATTCGAGGGCGAGAGCGCCGCGGTCACCTGGCGCAGATAGAACTGCGCCTTGTCGCGCTCGTGCGGATCCATTTCGTCGGCACGCTTGACGAGGTCGTCCGCCCAATCCGTGGTCAGCACATAGGCCTGCTTGATGAAATCGAAGTATGGATTTTCGCGCCATTCCGCGTCGGAGAATCGCTTGTCCGGGCGCCCGGGCGCCGCGGCCGGCGCCGCTGGCGCGCCCAGGAAGCGCTGCAGCGTCGAGGCCCAGAGATTGATGAACTGCATCGTCAACGCGGTTTGCGCCTCGAACGCCGCCCATGGGTCGGACATGTAGTACTGGCCGAGCTGCCCGATCGATCGGATCATTTCGCCGCCATCGTCGGCGAGATTCATCTTGTTCTCGCCCGTTTCGCGCGGCCCCAAATACGCGGCCAGCACCTCGCCGCCCTGCTCTATGGCCTGACCCATGTTGCGGGCGAGCGCTTCCGCGTCGGGAATGGGAAATTGGGCTCTGAGGCCGTCAGCCTCGCCTCCCGCCGGAGGACGGGCGGGCGGCGGCGGGGCTTGTCCGGAGAGTGTCGAATTGCTCGCGGAAAGCGGCGCGGCCGTCCCTTGGGTGGAAGTCCCCTGCGTCGGAGCTGCTGGCGGCAAGGCTATTTCCAGTGCGCCAGGCGCCGCACTTGGGGCCTTCGTCGCGGCGGCCGGGCGCTGTGGGTCGGCAGGCATGGCTTTCAGCGCCGGTGCCCTGCGACGCTTGGGCGGGGCCGCCTTGGGCGTCCTTTCCTTCGTCGGGTTGTGCTCACCGGTCGTCGCGAGCCGCTTGCGGTCTTTGCGAGCAGCGTTGGCCATCAAGAAGCGTCTCCTGTCACCGCCGGGCTGAGACCGGGTCCCGTGGGAAACAGGCAGGACCGGCCTAGAATAATGCCTCCGCGAGCGCCAAGGTCGAAGCAGCGCCCGTCGTGACTTCAAGGCGCCATACCTCGGCCTCCGGCAACACATGGTCGGCATAGAAGCGCGACGTCGCGATCTTGCCCTCGAGGAACGCGCCACCGCTTTCTCCGGCGTGCGTCAGATCCCGGGCAATGCGCGCAGCCCGCGCCATCTGCCATCCGCCGGCGACCACACCCGTCAGCTTGAGGTAAGGAACCGCGCCGGCGGCGGCTTCGCGAGGGTTTCTGTCGTGGTTGGCAAGGAGCCAGTCGGTTGCCTCTTGGAAAGATTTCAGGCCGGTCTTCAAGGCGGCGCCAATTGCCGAGAGATCGGGATCGTTCGTGGGCGCGAAAGCCGCCGCTTCCGCCTCAATATCGTCGATCAGCGCCGCCGCATTAGCGCCGTTGTCACGAATGAGCTTGCGCCCGATCAGGTCGATCGCCTGAATCCCGGTCGTACCCTCGTAGATCGTGGTTATGCGTGCGTCACGGAGATATTGCGCGGCGCCGGTCTCCTCGACATAGCCCATCCCGCCGTGCACCTGGATGCCGGTGGAGGCGATGTTGATCGAGGTCTCGGTGGACCAGCCTTTGACGACCGGCGTCAGGAACTCCACAAGGCCCTGGCTGCGACGCCGCTCGCCGGGGTCGGGGTGGTGCCGGGCGCGATCCATGCAGGCGGCGGTGACGTAGGCGAGCGCACGCATTGCCTCGGTGCGCGCCTTCATATCCATAAGCATGCGCCGCACATCCGGATGATGAATGATCGATGCGCGTTCGCTGCCGCCAATCGGCTTGCCCTGCACGCGTGTGCGCGCGTAGGCGACGGCCTTCTGGTAGGCCGCCTCCGCAACGGCCACGCCCTCAAGGCCGACATTCAGCCTGGCATGGTTCATCATGGTGAACATGTATTCCAAGCCGCGGTTGGGCTCCCCGACGAGGTAGGCGATCGCGCCCTCCTTGTCGCCATAGGACATGATGGCGGTAGGGGATGCGTGTATGCCCAGCTTGTGTTCGATTGAGACGCAGGAGAGATCGTTGCGCGCGCCCAGGCTGCCGTCGGCAGCGACCAGGAATTTCGGTGCGACGAAGAGCGAGATCCCGCGCGTGCCATCGGGCGCGTCCGGCAACCGCGCGAGCACGAGATGGATGATGTTCTCGGCTACGTCATGTTCGCCCCAAGTGATGAAGATCTTCGAGCCGAACAGGCGGTAGCGCTCGCCGTCAGGCTCGGCGCGGGTGCGGACGGCGGAAAGGTCGGAGCCCGCCTGCGGTTCGGTCAGGTTCATCGTTCCGGTCCACTCGCCCGCCACCATCTTCGGCAGGAAGCGCGCCTTGAGCTCATCAGAGGCGTGATGCGCCAGCGCCTCGACCGCGCCGATGGTCAGCATCTGACAGAGCGAGAAAGCCAGGTTGGCGGATTTCCACATCTCGGCGACAGCGCCCGAGAGGAGCGCCGGCATTCCCTGCCCGCCGATAGCGGGGCTGACCGGCATGGCGTGCCAACCGGCGTCAACGAACTGCCGGTAGGCCAGCGGGAAGCCCTCGGGCGTGGTCACGCGCCCACCCTCCCAGCGGCACCCCTGGCGGTCGCCGGTCGCGTTCAGCGGGGCCAGCACTTCAGAGGAAAATCGAGCGGCCTCCGTCAGGATCGCCTCGACAACGTCCGGCTGCGCGTCTTCGAATCCCGGCAGGGCAACGATCTCCGGCAGTCCGGCGAGACGGTCGAGGACGAAGCGCATCTCCTCAAGCGGGGCCGCGTAGGTCATGCCGCCGCCTCGCCCATGGTCCTGATGCGTTCGCGCAGAAGCACTTTCTGCACCTTGCCCGTGGCGTTTTTCGGAATCGGTCCGAACACGACGAGCCTTGGGATCTTGTAACCTGCCATCTGATCCCGGCAGAACTGGCGTATCTCGGCCTCGCTCACCGTTGCATTCGGCTTCAGTTCGATGAAGGCGCAGGGGACTTCGCCCCATTTCGGATCGGGCTTCGCCACGACAGCCGCGGTATCGACGGCGGGGTGACGGTGCAGGACGTCTTCGACTTCGATCGAGGAAATGTTCTCGCCGCCGGAGATGATCACGTCCTTCGAGCGGTCCTTGATGCGCGCGTATCCATCCGACTCGACCACCGCGAGATCACCGGTATGCAGCCAGCCGCCGGCGAAGGCCTCGTCGGTGGAGGTCGGGTTCTTCAAGTAGCCGCTCATGACGATGTTGCCGCGGAACATGATCTCGCCGATGGTCTCCCCGTCGGCGGGCACCGCCTCCATCGTGGCCGGGTCTCGCACGGTCATGGCTTCCTGCATCGGGCTGGCGACGCCTTGGCGCGCTTGCAGCCTTGCGCGTTCGGCCAGAGGCAGCGAGCGCCATTCCTCCTGCGCGGCGCATATCGACGCGGGACCGTAGGTTTCCGTCAGCCCATAGACATGCGTGATGTCGAACCCTATGCGCTCGGCGCCTTCGATCGTGGACGCGGGGGGGGCAGCGCCGGCGATGTAGCCGCAGACCCGGCGCCGGGACTTACCCTGCAGGTCGTCAGGGGCATTGATCAGCATGTTGTAGACGATCGGCGCGCCGCACATGTGCGTGACGTGATGCTCCTCGATAGCCTCGAAGATCAGCTTCGCGTCGATCCTTCGCACGCAGATATTGGTCCCGGCGTTCGCCGCCATCGCCCAGGGAAAGCACCAGCCATTGCAATGGAACATCGGCAGCGTCCAGAGGTAGACCGAATGCGCCGGCATGCCCCAGGAGATGATCTGCGAGACGGCGTTGAGATAGGCGCCGCGATGGTGAGTGACAACGCCTTTGGGATTGCCGGTCGTGCCGGAGGTGTAGTTCAGGGCAATGGGGTTGAATTCGTCGTCGGGAGCGGGCCAGTCGAAATCCGCGTCTCCCTGCTCGAGAAACACCTCGTAGTCCATGGCGCCGAGCAGCGTACCGCCATGGTGCAGGGGATCATCTATGTCAATCACTAGAAGGCGGTGTTCGAGCATGCTCAGGGCGCGTTGCGCCACGGCGCTGAATTCACGGTCGACGATGAAGACCTTTGACTCTCCATGCGTGAGCTGGAAGGCGATCGCCTCGGCATCGAGTCGGATGTTCAACGTGTTCAGCACGGCGCCGGTCATGGGCACGCCGAAATGCGCCTCATACATCGCCGGCACGTTTGGCGCGAGAACCGCAACGGTGTCGCCCGGCCCGACGCCATGCCGAGTCAGGGCGGACGCGAGTCGGCGGCAGCGGTCGTAGGTTTCTGCCCAGGTGCTGCGCCACGCGCCATGGACTATGGCGATCCGATGAGGATGGATCGCCGCCGCCTTCGGCAGGAAGCTCAGCGGCGACAGGGGCGCATAGTTCGCCGTCCGCTTGCCGAGACTATCCCTGTAGGGACCCGCCCGTTTCGGGCTCGCTTCGAGGATGGCGTTCATGGGCGATCTCCAAGCTAAGACTGTCGTCATATGGTCGATTCGGACTGGCCGCCGGCAAGCGTTCAGGCGGTTATGGCTTCGGCGTGTTCGTGACTCGGCGTGGTGCGCGCTCGCGCCGGCAGGAGCACCAGCGCCTCGCCGGAAATGACCACGACTCCTCGCACCGCGCATTCCGTGCTGAGCAGGACGCGGGATCGCTCGGAGAGGAGCTCCGTGACCGCGACGATGGCATGAACGGTATCGCCGGCGCGTACGGGTGCCCGAAAACGCAGGCTTTGCGACAGGTAGATGCTGCCGGGACCTGGCAGCTTGTTGGCGATTGCGGCGGAGATCACGCTTGCCGAAAGCATGCCGTGTGCGATACGGGTCTCGAAGATGGTCGTTGCCGCGTATTCTGCGTTGATGTGCAAGGCATTGTTGTCGCCCGACACCGCGGCGAAGAGGACAATGTCGGCTTCGGTGATCGTCTTGGCGAAAGTCGCCGTCATGCCGATTCGCAGATCGGCGAATTCGTAGCCACCAAGCTGGTTCATTGGACTATTCTTTCGGTCAGCGCCTTCGAAGGAGAGATCCGCATTCGTGCCCGCTCAACTCGGTCGGTGAAGGGATGCGCGCATAGTGGCGGCGGGACGACCGGCCTTGACTGGTTGCCGCGCAACGAGCCGGTTTGTCTGTCGCATCATCAAGGCGTTCACTCTCCACTGTTTGCCAAAGGCAGGCTTTGCGCCCTTTGCTCCTGCGAATCGCCGTTCGATTTGCGGCACAGCAACCTAGGACCGCTGTTTGAACGGACGTGGTGGCGTTGACCCGACAGCACGCTAGGATCGTGTCCCCCGTGAGCGCTAGACTCGGAAACTACTCAAGGTCACGCCAGGGCTGGGGAAAAAAGCGGGCTCGCTTGCCGCTTAGGCGCCCTTGGGTGCAATCCAGCCGGAATCCAGGGTTTGAACGCTCTGCGACGCAGCCGGCACAAACGGCTGAGTAGATTCCGACTCTTACTGTTCGGACCACCGAAGGACTAGCTGGCACAGAACAACGGCGAGTTGGGCCGAATTTTGGGAGGTCTCCATGCCGTTATGATTGGCGCGGCGTTCGAACCTGGATAGCGCGCCCTCGCACTTGCAAGCGGAGCAAAACAATCGATGACCGAAGCGCTGGAGCTGCCTCCGCGCGAGGCGATGGACTATGACGCAGTGATTGTCGGCGGCGGACCGGCCGGGCTTGCAGTTGCGATCCGGTTGAAACAGATGGCACCGGACGCCGCCGTAGTCGTCGTAGAGAAAGGCTCGGAAATCGGCGCCCATATCCTTTCCGGTATGGTGGTCGATCCGATTGGCCTCGACGAATTGCTGCCAGGCTGGCGAGAGGATCCCGACCGTCCGCTCAAGACACCGGTCACCGAGGACAAGTTTTATTTGCTCGGCCGTTCACGCGGCGTCAGGCTGCCAAATTTCCTTATGCCGCCGCTGCTGAACAATCACGGGAATTTTGTCGGTTCGCTGGGCGATGTCTGCCGCTATCTCGGCGCCAAAGCCGAAGCGCTCGGCGTTGAAATCTATCCTGGCTTCGCCGCAGCCGAAGTCTTGTTCGGAGAGAAAGGGGAAGTGCTCGGAATCGCCACGGGTGATATGGGCGTGGGCCGCGACGGTAACCCGAAAGACTCTTTTACTCGCGGCATGGAGCTGCGGGGAAAATACACGATTTTTGCCGAGGGCGCACGAGGGTCGCTGTCCAAGCAGATCATCGCCCGCTTCAAACTGGACCAAGACTGCGAGCCGCAAAAGTATGGCATCGGCATCAAGGAGCTGTGGCAGGTTGATCCGACCCTGCACAGGCCAGGGCTGGTGCAGCATTCCTTCGGTTGGCCGCTGGATTCCAAAACTGGTGGTGGCTCGTTCCTCTATCATGTCGAGGAAAATCAGATCGTCGTCGGTTTTGTGGTTCACCTGAACTACTCCAATCCCACGCTGTCGCCCTTCGACGAGTTCCAACGATTCAAGACGCATCCGATGATCCGCGACGTGTTCGTCGGCGGCAAGCGGCTGAGCTATGGCGCCCGCGCTTTGACCGAGGGCGGCTGGCAATCCGTGCCGAAGCTGACGTTCCCTGGCGGTGCGCTGGTCGGCTGTTCGGCAGGCTTCATGAACGTGCCACGCATAAAGGGCTCGCATAACGCGATTCTATCTGGTGTTCAGGCGGCAGACGCTTTGGCGCTGGCGCTGAGCGAGGGACACGCACATGATGAATTGTCGTCCTATGAGGCAGGCTGGCGCGGGAGCGAGATTGGCCACGATTTGAGAAGGGTGCGCAACGTCAAGCCGCTGTGGTCCAAGTTCGGTACCTGGATCGGAGTGCCTCTCGGCGGAGCCGACATGTGGCTGAACGATCTGTTCGGCTTCTCGCTGTTCGGGACGCAGAAGCACGGCAAGCCCGATTACGCCACGCTCCAGAGCATCGATCAGGTGACACCGATCGTCTATCCCAAGCCCGACGGGGTGCTGACTTTCGATAAATTATCCTCGGTGTTTCTCTCCAATACCAATCACGAGGAAGACCAGCCGAACCATCTGAGATTGAGCGATCCCTTGATACCTGTGGGCAAGAATCTGCCCGAGTTCGGCGAGCCCGCACGGCTCTATTGCCCCGCGGGGGTCTATGAAATTGCCTATGGCGACGAAGTGAAAAAGAGCGATCCGCGATTTGTCATCAATGCGCAAAACTGCGTGCACTGCAAAACCTGCGACATCAAAGATCCGGCGCAGAACATTACCTGGTGCACACCGGAAGGCGGGGGAGGCCCGAATTACCCCAACATGTGAGGCGTACCCCTGGACGCTGATCGCTGATCAGCAGATGTATCGATCGATTTACGAGAAGGAACGCAAGTCACCGGCTGGATACTGAGTAGGTCGTTTTGAGGAGGTCGATCGGGGCGAATCCTGCGGAGAATCGCTCGGGTTACTTTGCACGCTCTCGAATGCGATGGTTGGACCGACTAGACGGAAAGCAGTCCGATCCGGCGGGCCGCCAATCCGCACCCGCTAGGCCACGAAAGCGAGAGCCAGCCCGGCCGTCGGGGCGACGAATGACAGAACAGTCATCGTCGCCACCGACGGCGAAGGTTTATGCGCCTCCTGCCTCACCATTCCGTCCATCCCGTTGTGTCCCTCCATTGCCATTGCGCCGGCGCCGTCCACCGACGTCGCCATCCCGCCCGTCTCCTTCTTCGGGCGGACGGTCATCATTCCGTGCTTGAGATCCGACATATCACGACCTATCGCTACCGGCGACCGGTCGCCTTTGGCGAACACCGGATGATGCTCCATCCACGCGACTCCCACCATCAAAGAGTGGTCCAAGCGGACCTAAAGATTAGCCCGAGACCGAGGAGCCTGCGCTTCATTCAGGATGCGTTCGGCAATCATGTGGGGATCGCGCGGTTTTCGCGTCGATCAACAGAGCTGAGTTTGGAGAGTGTCGTGCGTCTAGAGAATTCGCCGCGCGAAATAGCCCTCGATCTGGAAGACACCGGACGGGCCTTCCCGGTCGGCTATCGCGTCTCTGAGTTGCGGGACCTCGCCCCTTACGTCGAACGCCAACAGCACGATCCGATGGACGAGGTTGGGCGATGGACTTGGCGATTCTTGCTCCCAAGCGGGTCGATCGGCGCTTTCGAGCTCCTCACACGGTTGTCACAAGCCATCCATAATGGCTTCGTTTACAGGCGGCGAGAAGCGAAGGGCATCCAGCCGCCGATAGAGACGCTGCGACTCGGCCATGGGAGTTGCCGCGACTTCGCCATGCTGATGGTCGAGGCGGCGCGCTCGATTGGTTTCGCCGGGCGTTTTGCGTCGGGGTATCTCGCAGTCCCGTTGGACGATCCGCAGGAGCCCACGAGCAGCTCAGGTCGCGGATCGACTCATGCCTGGGCGCAAATTTATCTGCCGGGTGCCGGATGGATTGATTTCGATCCTACAAGCGGCAGCGTCGGCAACGTCGACCTTGTCACCGTTGCGGTCGTCCCGATCCTCGGCATGCGATCCCGCTTCACGGCACCTATGTCGGATTTCCGTCGGACCATCTGGGCATGGAGGTGCAAGTGAGCGTCATGTCCGATTCTTCTAAGGGCGATCTGGGCGGCTCCCCTACCGACCGCATGTCGATGATTGTGATCGACGCCGAGAGAAGGACCACGAACGTGGATCGAAGGCATGAGCAGCGGTCAGGAGGAGAGTGACCTGATCTACCAGGGCATTGCCGAGCGGAATTTCGAACGTAAGTTCCAGCTCGCCGACCATGTCCGGATCAAGGGCGCGACCCTGGAGAACGGTCTTCTGCAGGTCGACCTCTTGCGGGTGGTCCCAGAGGCGATGAAGCCCCGGGCGATTCCCATAACGGCCGCCAAGTAGGCCGTCCTTGAAGGCAACGCGGCCAAGATCGCCGCGTGACAGTTTGACGATTGAAGTTCGGGAGCGCCCCGGTTTTCGGGGCGCTCCCGTTTGGCGTTGCCGGCTCGATCGGATGCCGCTGCTTTCTGGCGCCCAGGCGCGCCGTCACGACGCAGAGAGCTATCCTTAACACTGCTTGCGCGTTGTACGGGCCGGCCGGCGACTCGATCGCAGTGAGCCTTGCACGCGATTTGATGTGCTCGTGAAGACCGTGGAGGCGTTCAAATGAACTCGTGGCAGCAGGGCCGCCCTAGCCGTGCCCTCCGCTATCTTCTCAACCGTGTACCGACCGCCGATTCGAACCGGTCCGGTAACGGAGCCGCAATCACGAGCGAAGCAACAAGGTCCGGAGGCGGGACTCGGGTGAGCGATGGGCTTGTTCACGCTACTCAATCGACTATTTCATCATGGACCAGCGTGGCTGACGTTCCTCGTCATGGGGATGGCGGCGGCCGGGCTCGCGTTGTGCTCCTTCAATCTGCTGTTTCTGTTTCAGGCCAACTACCATTTGTTATTCACCTATGGCGCGATGGCCGCGTTCGACGGAGGCCTTCTGCAGTTCATCGAACTGACCGCCTGGGGCTATCTCGCGATCGCCTGCTACGTCGTTGCCGAGGGTTGCCTTGAGGGCCTCTTAACCCGGATCCGCCGCGCGCGGCTGTGATGCAGGCTTTGCCGACCCGGGCCCCCCGCCGAGGCCGGCAATCGGGCGTCCTACGTGGCCAGCCGTAGGATCACGTCGCTGTAGCTCTCGCCCGGGCCGCGAGCGCGGCCGAGCTCGTCTACGACCTTACGGCCGAGCCAGATCTGCACCCTGTCCGTCCGGGCGTTTGGACGCCGGGGCGCGATCCATCCGAGGCATCGTCGCCTCGACGCATCAATCGATTAGGCAGACAGCTCAAAGCCTGTTAGCGTCGTCCATCGTCGATGTCGATGACTGAGAGCATAACGCGGGTCTCTATTTCAAGGAAACCGCGAACTCCCTCGTTTAGGTGGGAGTTACAGTCATGCGGTGCTATTTCATGCGGGGAGGCCATATCGCGGCCTTCGAGGAACTTACCGGACTCTCTGACGAAGCTGCGACTACGAAAGCCGATGCGCTGTTATCGGAGCGGAAGCATCTTTTCGAGGGCTTCGAGCTGTGGGATGGCACGCGCGTAGTTGCCAGGCATCCCAAGCCCACCGCCGGGCGTTGGCATACGCACTAGCTCCAGACTCAATCAGGTCCACCAGATGATTACGGCTGCGATCGCGACGGCTGCGGCGAAGCTTGAAGCGAGCTTGTCATAGCGGGTTGCGATGCGCCGCCAGTCCTTGAGGCGGCAGAACATACGCTCGATCAAATTGCGGTGGCGATAGGCGTGCTCGTCGAAGGGATGGGGCCTCTTGCGTGTCGGATTGTTGGGAATGACAGGCAGGGTTCCACGTTCGATGAGCAAGCGCCGCAACCCGTCGCTGTCGCAAGCGGCGTCGCCGGCCAGGCGGCGGCCGGGCGGGACAGCGCTGATCAGGGCCAGTGCGACGCGAACGTCGCCGAGTTGGCCGGGCGTTACTTCGAGCGCGATGGGGCGTCCGCGAGAATCGACGATCCCGTGGATTTTCGTTGTGCGACCGCCACGCGAGCGACCGATCGCCTGCGCTTCGGCCCCCCTTTTCCGCCCGCCGCAGAGCGGTGAGCCTTGGCTGTCGTGCTGTCGATGGCCTGGACGTCGCCGGGCTCCATCCGCGTCAGGGTATCGAACAAACGACGCCATAAACCACGCATCGTCCAGCGATGGAACCGATTGTAGACCGTGGTGGGTGGACCATAAACGGCCGGGCAATCTTGCCACCGGCAGCCGACCTTAAGAACATGAACGATGCCGCTGATGATCCGACGGTCATCCGTTCTCCGCGCCCCCGGCTGATTCTTCGGCAAAAGCGCCCCAATCACCACCCATTGCGCGTCGCTCAACCAAAATTCGTTCGCCATGACCCACCCCCCAATTCGACAACCAAGGCTTGAATCATCGCCGGACATAAAGCTCAATAGCTTGATCGGGTTTGGAGCCTAGGAGCATGCGCTCCGAGCGGAGCGTCGACCGCCTCGAGGCCGCGAACTTTGTTGTCATGCGCGCTTGCGGATGACCCGGACCGGCCGCCTCATGCCCTCACCGCGCGTGCTCGATGCAGAGGGACACGAGGTTTACTCAGAAGTCCAGGGCGACGCTTCCAGGGGCACGGGGCCTCTGCCCTAAAATGGACGCGCCGTTCGTGTTTGATTATTTGGCGCGCTTGATTATTGCCCCCCAGCCCGAGCGCGCTAATTCTGCCCCGCGCTCTGTTCCTCTTGGCGCGGGGCTTTTTTGTGTGGCGCCTCGGCGGCCGCTTCGTGCGGGGCGCGGTCGTCGCGTGAGTAGATTCCGATGGTTGCTGCAGAACGCGGCTGCCCCTATGCGGAAGGTTCCGCGTCGTCCACCGATCGTCAAAACGCGCGAGCGTGAGACCGGCAGCAGGCAGACACGATATTTAGTCGGCTCCGATCGGGCAAAAACCTTTGCCCCCGACGACGCCACGATCTCCGGCGCTCAAGGACCCTCCTTGGCGGTCGTTGTGGGTATCTTCATTCGACGTCCTTGGAATGCATCGTCGCTGACGGCCTAGAATTCCCAGCCGTCGTTCGAAGGAGTTTAGGGTTTGGACGTCAACGCAGGGGTAAGGGGCAGGCCTTTAGGACTGGCAGCACGCGACCGTGTGCAACTAGTGAGTCAAAATCGGGATCCCGGGCTCAGAAGCTCGATCTTGCCAATCTCATGGCGGCGATCCACGTTCGCGGTCCCTCTCTCGACGTCGATCACGCCGATTGCCCCAATCGTCGAAGTGCGGTCGGTTGCGGAGCGGTCCAGATCGCCCTTCGGAGAATCGAACATGACGCTCACTCGCACCTCCATGCCAAGATGGTCCGACGGAAATCCGACATAGGTGCCGTGAAGCGGGATCGCGTGGCGAGGATCGGCGACCACTGCAACGGTGACAAGGTCGGCGTTGCCGACGCTGCCGCTTGCAGGATCGAAATCAATCCATCCGGCGCCCGGCAGATAAATTTGCGCCCAGGCATGAGTCGATCCCCGACCTGAGCTGCTCGTGGGCTCCTGCGGATCGTGCATCGGGACTGCGAGATACCCCGACGCAAAACGCGCGGCGAAACCAATCGAGCGCGCCGCCTCGATCATCAGCACGGCGAAGTCGCGGCAACTCCCATGGCCGAGTTGCAGCGTCTCTATCGGCGGCTGGATGCCCTTCGCTTCTCGCCGCCTGTAAACGAAGCCATTATGGATGGCTTGTGACAACCTTGTGAGGAGCTCGAAAGCGCCGATCGACCCGCTTGGGCCCAAGAATCGCCGAGTCCATCGCCCAACCTCGTCCATCGGATCGTGCTGTTGGCGTTCGATGTAAGGGGCGAGGTCCCGCAACTCAGAGACGCGACAGCTGACCGGGAAGGCCCGTCCGGCTTCTTCCAGATCGAGGGCCATTTCGCGCGGCGAATGCTCTAGGCGCACGATACTCTCGAAGCTCAGGTCTGTTGATCGACGCGAAAACCGCGCGATCCCCACATGGTTGCCGAATGCATCCTGAATGAAGCGCAGGCTCCTCGGTTTCGGGCTAATCTTTAGGTCGGCTTGGACCACCCTTTGATCGTGGGAGTCGCGCGGATGGAGCATCATCCGGTGTTCGCCAAAGGCGACCGGTCGCCGGTAGCGATAGGTCGTGATATGTCGGATGGTGACGAATGGCATGATGACTCCACGGAGAGTCATGCATGATTCGGGCCGATTCGACCCTTGCCGATGCCCGCTATCGCTCAGTCTTTCCACAAGGCAAGCAGACCGATAGCCAGCGAACTCGACGCCCTAGACTCTTAGGGCGGAGACGTTCGAAGAGGGAATAGGCGGACGGTTGGGGCGATCGGACCCGAGGACACCCGGCGTTAAATTCGAGCCAGGATTGGCCGGGACCGCCGCACGACGCGGGGAGGACGCGTCTGGGTCCGTCGCAATATATTGGCTCTCAGGAGAGCCGTGATTCGTCAACAACCGTATCGATCAACTCTCTGCTTTTCCCTCAGCATTCTTCCCATCGTCGCGCGAAGGGTGCCCTTTCGCTCCGACGCTCGACGCATGACAACCCAACCAGGCTTGTAATGTCATGATCTGCAATGACCGATCTACGTGTGCGCCGTGACAAGGCGGCGCTTTCCAGTGGTGCGAGCCCCACCCGGCAAAGCTCCAGCCGGAAGCAACCGGAGCAGTCACGCAAGTGACGAAATGGCTGGAGGGCTTTGTCACGGGAACGGTAGTGGGTTGCGGTCGGCCAGTAAGATGGTGGATGGGCATCTCAACCTTGCGGGATCGGTCTGCATGACAGCAGCGATGCTGGTGCTGGAACCGATCTTCGAAGCCGACCTTTCACCGGAACTCTACGCCTGTTGGAGAGTCCGCGGCGGCACCCTCTGTGGAAGCGGCGTGGAGTGTCCTTGGCGCATTAAGAAAGCCGTCGCTTTACGCGTCGACTCTGCGCGGACCCGTGCGGCGCACGATATCTTCGATGTCGCAGCGGCGGATGGCGGCGTCACTACAACCCCGAGAGGTCGCACGGATCATTAGGCCACAAACCGCCGGTGCCGAGGTCTTCATCGCCGCCCTCGCCGCGCGGGCGACTTCGCAACCCCGACCCACGCCGCCGGCCGCGCTGGCCGACAGCCCAACCATGAACTAACATTCGCCCCCGACCAGTCTCTGCGGGCTGATCAGGATCGAACGCAAAATCGCGTTGATCGGAAGACCAACAAAAAGGGAGGATCCTCATGAACGTCAAGGATAAGATTCTCGATGACGCCGTGAACAGTCATGACGTTCCATTTGTCGTCGCCGCGACTGGCGATTCGAAGGGGACTACCTATGCTGGCGCGGCCGGCGACGCGGCTCCAGGGCACAAGGCGGGGCAGGACACGGTTTTCAGAATATTCTCCATGACCAAGGCGGTTGGATCGACCGCAGCAATGATTTTGGTCGATCGCAACAAGCTCGATCCGGAATCTCCTGTGGAGGACATCCTCCCCGAGTTCTCAAAGATCATGGTTTTGGAGGGCTTTGACGGGGATAAGCCGAAGTTGCGGGCGCCCCGAGCCAAGGCGACAATTCGCCAGCTGGCGACCCACACAAGTGGTCTTGAGTATGAGTTTTGGAACAGCAGCATATTGGAGTATCAGCAGAAGACCGGAACCGCCGGCATTCTGGCGGGGACAAAGGCCGCGCTTTTCTACCCAATGGTCACCGATCCCGGCACGCGTTGGGGCTATGGGATCGGCATCGATTGGCTCGGGCAAGCCGTCGAAAAGATAGACGGCCGACGAATTGATCAATTCTGCCGCGAGGAGATTTTCTCGCCTCTCGGAATGACCGATACAGCTCATGAAGTTTCCCCTGAAATGGCCAAGCGGCTCGCCTCTGTCTTTTCACGCGGAGAGGATGGGCGGTTCGCGCCGATGGAAATCGCGCCGCCGTCAAACCCGGAAGTCTATGGGATGGGTCATTCCCTCTACTCGACTCCGATCGACTACATGAAATTTTTGCGGATGTTTCTCAATCGCGGTGCGCTGAACGGCACCCGAATTCTGTCCGAGAAGGCCTTCGACTGGATGCTGGCGGATCGGACGAACGGCCTCGCCTTTCGCAAGATGGTCACCGCCATGCCGCCGATCACCGCTGATTGCGACCCTTTTGCCGGAACGCGGCGGACGCACAGCTTCGCCTTCTTCCGGAACGAAGAAGACATACCCGGTATGAGATCAGCCGGTTCGCAGAGTTGGGCGGGGGTTCTCAACACGCATTTTTGGTTTGACCTCAAGAGTAACATCGCAGCCGTGCTCCTGACGCAATCTCTCCCATTCGTGGAGCCCCGTTTCGTGAAACTCTACGGGGATTTCGAGAGGGCGGTCTACGCGGAAGGTAACCCGGCGAGGGCTCGCGACTGACGCTTAGCCGCGCCGCATTGGTCGCCGAAGCTGATCGGCTGGCTTGCACGGGCAAACTCCAGGCTGGCGGAGACTATCCGTGGTTGGCGTAATGGGCACCGGCTTCGTGGCTTAGCGCACGCTTACGAGTTCTCCGTCACTAGAACCCCAGCATCGTCGGCGCGGCCGATAAGAACGGCAGCCGCCAAGCCGGTCGACGTGAAAGTGATCGGGCGGGAACTGAACGTCCGCCATGTGCTCGAGGGAAGCGTCCAGCGCGCCGCCAATCGAATGCGGGTCAACGTTCAGCTCATCGACGCGGAGACCGGGGCTCATGTGTGGGCCGAGCGCTTCGACAAGCCCGTGGCCGATAATGGTCGGGAGCTCTTCCGCTGAGGCCGATAGGATCGGCAACGATTTCGGAAGAGGAGATCGTTCAATGGACTATTTTGCTGGCCTCGACATCTCGATGAACGAGACGCACATCTGCGTTCTCGATCGCGAGGGCGCTGTTGTCTATGAATGCAAGTCTGCGTCGGTGGCAGACGCGATCGCAGACGAGCTATCGAAGGCCCCGACGACCCGAAGATGACGACCGCGCTACTCGACCGGCTCACCCACCGCTGTCATATCCTCGAAACCGGAAATGACAGCTTCCGCTTCAAAAACAGCTCGGCGAAAGCCGTCAAGCCAACAAAGGAGAAGCATCACAACTTGACGACAACCTGACCCAAACTCATCATCAAGCCGGGTCACTTCTCGATGGAAATCCCGGGTCAGTTCTCAGCGGAAATCGACACGCTGGGCTGATCCAGGGCTTTTGAAGCGCTGCATCTTGCGCTCGCGCCGTCGCGTCGGCTGATGCGAATTCTCAGCCCGATGTTCTTGCGCAAGCCCTGCTCATGGCGCGCCGACAATCCGATCTCGGACTTTGCCCCATGACCGCCTTTTGCAGAAGAGTCGGTACCTACGGCCGGCTATGTAGCCGGCATGAGTAGTTTCCGACTCTGGCACCGGCTCGCGCCGCCAGATATCGTCGATTTATTCGAGGGGCCGCAATTTCGAGAGGCCGCATAGAGTCCGGCTCTTGCCCGTCACGAGTCAATCGCCGCCGCTACCGGCGTCGACCAGCGCAGTTTTGAGAGCCGCACTTAATTATTGATCCGAAATGAAGGTATCCGGCGGCACAAGACCGTCGGATCTGGAGGACATCATGAAAATCGCCTTGGAAGAGCATTTCGTCATTCCGGGCTTCCACGACTATCTCGCAACGTCCATGCCCGCCGTAACGTCCGAGGCCTACGACCGGCTAGTCGCATTGCTGTCCGATTTCGGCGATCAACGGCTGGCCGCGATGGACGCAGCCGGGCTCGATGTCGCGGTTCTGTCACTCTCTGGGCCGGGTGTTCAGATCGAGCCGGATACGGCGGTCGCGGTGCGCCTTGCCCGCCAAGCCAACGACCGTCTTGCGGTCGAGGTGCAGCGCCGGCCGGAGCGTTACGCCGGCTTCGCCCATCTCGCCATGCAGGACCCGAAAGCTGCCGCTGACGAGCTCGACCGATCGGTCAGGGATCTCGGCTTTGCCGGCGCGATGGTCAACGGCCACACCAACGGCGTCTATCTGGACAATCCCCGTTACGACGCGTTCTGGGAACGCATGCAAGCGCTGAACGTGCCACTCTATCTTCATCCCGACAACGCCTATGTAAAGCCCTACGCGATGGAGGGCTGCGACGAGTTGCTCAAGGCGATATGGGAATGGAACTGCGAGACATCCACGCATTTTCTTCGGCTGCTGTTTTCCGGCGTCTTCGATCGTTTTCCGCGGCTGAAGATCATTCTCGGCCATATGGGCGAAACGTTGCCCTACGTGCTCTGGCGGCTCGACAGCCGGGCCGCGCTCAACACAAAGAACCGGCCCCTGAAGCTGCCGCCGTCAGCGTATCTCAGGCGCAATCTCTACGTCACCACGTCGGGCCAGTGCGACGACGTTCCGCTGATCGCCGCACTCTCCGCCCTCGGCAACGAGCACGTGCTGTTCTCGATCGATTACCCCTACGAAGACTCCGCGACCGCGGGACGTTTTATCGAGCGCGCGGCGATCGGCAGCGCAGTCCGTGAGAAGGTTTGCAGCGGCAACGCGCGCGGCATCATGCCTCTGAAGGCAGCCGCTCATCGTAAGCCGGTGGCCGCCCTCTAATCGGATTCGCCCACCAACCGCCGCCAATGGCAAAAGCCGGGAGACAGCGATGACGACTCCGCCAGGACGAGGACGCAATCCTTCCCGCCGTGCGGTGATGACCACTGGCGCGGCCGCGCTCGGGGCCGCCGCCACGATGCAACCGCAGATCGTCGCCGCCGCAGAGCAGGTGACGCCCGCGGCGCCGGTCGTCGTCCCCGCGACGCCGCCGGGCGGCTATAACATCTTGTTCATCCTGGTCGATCAGGAGCATTTCTTCGACATATGGCCGATGCCGGCGCCCGGCCGCGAGTGGATCAAGCAGAACGGCATCACCTTCACCAACCATCAGGCGGCCTCCTGCGTCTGCTCGCCGGCGCGTTCCACCATCTATACCGGCGAACACATTCAACACACTGCCATCTTCGACAACGCCAATTCGTTGTGGCAGGCCGACATGTCCACCGAGATAAGGACAATCGGGCATCGCATGGCCGAGCTTGGCTACCACGCCGCCTACCAGGGCAAATGGCACCTGAGCGTGAATCTCGATCAGGTCCACGACGCCATCGATGCGCCTTTCGCGGATTATCGGCGTATCATTGAATCCTATGGCTTCGAGGATTTTTTCGGCGTTGGCGATATCAATGATACGACCCTCGGCGGCTACAACTACGACGACACAACCACCGCCTTTGTCACCCGTTGGCTGCGCACCAAGGGCGAGGCGCTCCGGGCGGAAGGCAAGCCCTGGTATCTCGCCGTAAACTTCGTCAACCCGCACGATGTGATGTACGTCAATTCGGATCTGCCCGAGGAGAACATCCAGAGCAAATTGCACTCCATGCCGATCGCCCGCCCTCCGGCGGACGAGATCTATCGCGCCACCTGGGACGATGTGCCCCTGCCGGCGACCCGCAGCCAGTCCTTCGACGCGCCAGGCCGCCCGCGCGGCCAGAAGATCTACCAGGAAGTGCAGGACGTCCTGGTCGGCGCCTGGCCGGACGAGGACCGCCGCTGGCGACTGCTGCGCAACTACTATTACAACTGCATCCGCGACTGCGACCGTCAGGTCGTACGCGTGCTGGATTCGCTCAAGTCCAACGGCATGGACAAGAACACAATCATCGTGTTCACCGCCGACCACGGCGAACTCGGCGGCAATCATCAGATGCGCGGCAAGGGCAATTCCGCCTACCGCCAACAGAACCACCTGCCCCTGATGATCGCCCATCCCGCCTATCCCGGTGGCAAGACCTGCGCGGCGGTGACGTCGCAGATCGACATCACGCCGACGCTTCTCGCCCTCAGTGGCGCGGACCCCGCGGCGGTCGCGAAAGCCGGCGGCGATCTCAAGGGGCGTAGCTTCGCCAGCCTGCTCAGCGCGCCGGAAAAAGCGACGCCGGATTCGCTGCGCCCAGCCTCGCTGTTCAACTACAATATGTTGTCGTTCCAGGACGCGAACTGGGCGCGGAAGATGGAAATCTACATGCGCGACTCAAAAACGCCGCTGACCGAGAAGCTCAAGGAGCTGATCAAGGTCGAACCCGATTTCCACGACCGCTGCGCTATCCGCAGCGCCTTTGATGGCCGCTACCGGTTCAGCCGCTATTTCTCGCCGCTCGACTTCAACACGCCGACGACCTACGAGGCGCTGATCGCCAAGAACGATCTTGAACTCTACGACCTCCAGGAAGATTCCGAGGAGGTCAACAACCTCGCGACGAACCCGAAGGCCAACGGCGATCTCATCATGGCGATGAACGCTAAGCTTAACGGCCGCATCGCCGAGGAGGTCGGCGACGACAACGGTCACTTCATCCCGATCCGCGACGGCAAATGGTTCTTTCCGCCAAAATCGGAACGCTAGCCGGCATGAGCGAGGAACGCTCGGAGCCATGGCCGACAATCGACCAAATCTCCGCATTCCGATTCCCTCCGGCTACCGGCAGGGGATCATCTCGGCCATTACCGTTCTTCTCGGCTTTTCGCTGGTTTTCGTGCGCTATTGGAGCTTTGAGGCGCCAGGCGAGCTCACCCGACCTTCGATTATCGCCGGATTATCATTGTTGGTTGCGATCATTCTCGAATTCCATGCGCTCTGGCGTGCGCTGCAAATCGAGGACGATGACGAGCAGGAGTATCGAATCACCTTGCGTTGGTTCCTGATGTCGATCTTCGTGCTTCTCGGGAGCCTCGTCTTGGCCGCGCTGGCATCGGCTAAGCTCGTCATCCAAGGACCCTTAGAGCGGAACTATCCGATAGGTCCTCGCCCGCCTTCGAGGCGGCCGGGGCGGAGCAGCCCCGCGCGATCAGAGCCGCGCCATCACGTTGATCACGCTGCGCGCTGTCCATTGGCCGCCGCGAGGGCCTTCGATGTCACGCTCATTCAGCGCCCGAGCGATACCGTTCGCCGACGTGATGCCTTCAGCCCTGATCGCCTCGATGGTTGCCCTGAGCCCGTCCGCGACCGATTGTGCTTTGGCCCTGAGCGTCGCCACAACGCGGGCCTTCACGTCGCCCTGAAGGTGAGCCGCGCCGTTCGGATTGCCGAGCTTGACGCCGCGAGCCTTGGCGGCCTGTAGGGCGGCCTTCGTGCGCTCACTGATAAGCCGCCGCTCATTCTCGGCGACAACGGCGAGGATGCCGATCGTGAGTGCGTCCGCGTGCGGCATGTCGGCGGCCACGAACTTGACTCCCGACTTGGCGAGGCTGAGCAAGAACGCCGCGTCGCGCGACACCCTCACCATCTTTGGCCAGCAAGACCCGGCGCCACGCCTGGAAAGGCAACAAAAAAAATCCATAACTCGACTGTTGACTTTCGCCTACAATTGCTCTTAACCCATATTGATTATGGATAACCCAGCAACCCAGTTCGGGAGCCAGGGACAGCAATGGAGGGCATGCGCAATCGCCGCCCGCCGGTGTCCCCCGCCCTATTTATTTGAGGACCCTCCTGAGTGCGCAAGTTTCTCGCTCTAGCCCTTCTCGCCCTCCTAGGTGTCGGTGCCGTCTTCGTAAGCATTGAAAGCGAGACGACCGCGCTGGCCGGCGGCCCCACGGTCTCGTGTGTGTCCCACCCACCGATGGCTGCGGTGGCCGCGCTCGCGCACCGCCTGCCAGCACCCAGTTGCACGCGCGTGGCCTCCGCTCGGTGACGCCGTGCTGCGCTCGCAGCAAAGGGTGAGGGTGGGCAGGGAGGGCCGTTTTGGCCCTGTTTTTGGGCGATGTGCCGTAGAGGGCGTTTAGAGACTCGTAGACGGCTTTTGCCAGGGCTGGGATCCATTCCCTTCGCCGACCTCAAAAGGGCCGTCCTGGGCCAGATACGGGCCGATCTGTCGCTGCTCAGGCGGCTCGGCGCGTTTCCGCTAGCCACTTGACCCACTCCTCCCGGCGGGCGAGCCTTCAATGGTTCAGCAGAGGAAGAGACGCCCGCCCATGAAGCTCGGAATCATCGTCGCTAGCACGCGCCCGACTCGGGTCGGTCATCTGGTCGGGCAGTGGGTGCAGGAGCGCGCTGTCGAGCATGGCAAGTTCGACATCGAGCTGCTCGATCTCGCCAAGTTCCACCTGCCGTTATACGACGAACCGAAGCATCCTTCGCTTCAGCAGTATGAGCACGATCATACGAAACGATGGTCGACGAGCGTCGCTGCGGCCGACGCGTTCGTCATCGTCACCCCGGAATACAACTTCGGGCCGCCGCCCTCGCTCATCAACGCATTTGATTACGTCTACAAGGAGTGGAACTATAAACCAGCCGGTTTCGTCAGCTACGGCGGGGTCTCCGGCGGGCTTCGCGCCGTGCAGATGGAGAAGCAGACCCTCACGACGTTGAAAGTCGTGCCGATCGTCGAGGCCGTCGTCATCCCCATGGTGGCGCAATCGATCGCCGACGGGCGGTTCAACGGCAACGAGCTGCAAACACAGGCCGCGAAGGTCATGCTGGACGAGCTCCTGCGCTGGGCGGCCGCACTCAAGACGCTGCGCGGGTGACACGGATCAGCGCACCCGCTGGCGATTGGTCAAACCCTTTCCTCCCGCCTCGACCAGTCGTCCTCTAGTTCCATGAACTGAGTTCGAAGGTCATGTCCGGCAGAGGTAGAACGAAACGCCTGCCTCGGCGCTATTCCGAATCCCGTGCTATGTTGGGCGCAAAACCGAAGCGATTGCCCCACGGCCCCCGCCTTCGCCCTTCGAGGAGAGCGATTGCCCCATCGCCCCCGCCTTCGCCCTTCGAGGACATAGACCGATGACGGATGCGTTGGACAAAGGCTACAATGAGGGACGGCTGGCCTTCCGCCGGTATTTCGCAAAATTTGGGCCCAACGTGAAGCAGAACGATCCGAGGATGCCGCCCAACCCGTACGTGGGATACTACGGGGTCGTGTGGCTCAACGGGTTCGAGTTCTGAACTGCGCCGCCACGTCGCGTTCACTCCAAGCACGGGCGGATTCCGCGACATCGAGGAGCGGCTTCGCCTTCGTTGAACGCGCGGAAAAGCGGCTCTCTTCTTTTGCGGGCCACAGGGAAGCCGCAGTCGGAGGGTGAGGCCGTCAGACCCCATGTCTTTCCCGTCGTCTGTGGGGAGCGTCTCAGTTATTTCGACAGATCACGTCGGCGGGGCGGTGCTCGCACCTTCAGGACCGGTGGGCATCAATCTTCCCGTCGATAGAATATACGCCGATAACATTGCCGCTGGCGTCTTTCAGACGGCAGCTATCGGGCGCGCGGCCTCGCAAGCGAATGGACAATGAAACCCTCCGCAAACGGGCGGTTTCAATAACTTCCTCTACGGTTTGCAAGAGACTGCTCTCTGTATCCACCACAGCGCCATTGTGAAGCCATTCTATGCTGAACATGTTCAGCCTCCTCGCTTCTCGGAGCAGCATACAGGAAGCGACTGGCGAGCGCGAGGAATTCGACACGGATGGTCGCCACCATGGGCGACGTTGGTCGGCGAAGCTGCTCATGGTCGCCTTCAAAGACATACTTGCGGCTGAGCGCGCTGAAGGAAAAAAGTTCGACGTTGGCCGCATTGGCGTCCGCCATGAATAAGACGGGGTCCGACATCCTCGGTAGCGCGAGCGCCATGTTCAGCGGACCTGATCACTCATGGTCGATCACCAGACCCTCGCGCCGGGCGAGGCGCAGCGTCTGGGCGACCATGCTGAGCTTGTCGTCGTAGCGCCCGGCACCCTCGAACGGCTTGACCAGCTAGGAGACCTTCCCGTAGCCGCGTTCGAGAATAATGCTTGCTGCCTTAATGCGAACCTTGGCGGGCTGCGTCTCGTCGCGTACGAGCGCCAAGAGCCTCTCGAGCAGTTCGTCGGCGTTTCCCTGCGACTGGTCTCGAAGCTGCCTGGTCGAGACATTGATGGAGCCCTTCTGTCGGCCCCCTCGACGCTCGCCCGGTTTCGATCCACGTGGCATGATCTCGTTTGCTATTTTTTGCTACTTTAGTGAACGAAATCGAGGGCGCGCTAAAACCTCCCGCATTCCTCATCGCGGAGGCTGATCACAGAGGCTACCGGCGTACTCGCTCGCAGCGCCCCGCCCCGCATCTGGGACCCGAGCCGAATCAGTCATCGGCGATGCGAGCCCCTAAATAGTTCCGGCTTCTCTAAAGCGTCAAGCTTCAGCTCCCCCCGCTTGATCCGCCGCCGCCATCGAGGCGGCCCCGCTGCGATTTGAACCTCACCCGGCAGATGCCGTTTGCCGGGCCTCCAGAGGCCGCTGGCGGTCCTCTGATCACGGTCCAACCTCAAAGCCATCGAACGGGCCCCCGCGTTTTGAAGACAGTGTCTGAGCCCTCGCGATCGCGTCTTCGTCCGAGAGCCCGAGCGGCAGCACCTCGACGCCGGCAATGTGTCCACCGCGTAGGAAATAGCACCGCATGAACCGCTATCCGGGATTCGGGACGCGAGCGAAACCATCGGAAAACACTCACGCGATGGCTGCGTCACGCAACGCGGCCCGAATGGCAAGACATGCGGGAGACGCGTCTGCGCCTCTTTGGGGCCGACGAGCAAAACCGCCCCTTCTCGCCGAATGAACCTCGGGGCCGGCATCGTCGATCACGCATGGTGATGGCGCGAGGCGGACACTCTCTGCCGGCTGCGGGCAAGACATGAATTCGGACTGAGTAGATTCCGATCCTGCTATATACGCCGTCCCCCCACCATGTGTCAGATACGAGATATTGATCTCAAGCAATTCTCAAGGAGTCAGCTATGCGCCAGACCTTTGAGGTGGGCCTGTGAACGGGCGGAAGGCATGAGGAAAGGAATTCTTCGTCGAGCTTCACTTGCGCCAGCAGCGCATCTTGTCTGCTGTGTCAGGCCTCGGGGCATGGTGCACTCGCACGAGCATACCCGCCCTGGAGGCCGACGCCTATCCGTTACTTTGTCAATGGGCAGCCGCTGTTGGCGGCGGTCAGGTAGGCGGTCTCGCCTGGCACGGTTGCAAGTAGCTTGTAGTAATCCCAATCGCGCTTGCTTTCCGATGGCTTCTTCACTTCGAACAGATAGAGGTCCGTCACCATGCGCCCATTGGCCTGCACACGCCCAAGGACGAGAAGTCGGGAGTGTTGAGCGGGTAGAACACGTGGCCCAGCACCTTGCCTCCGCTGGCCGTGATGACGTCGCTGGTGTCCTGCTCCAGCGCGTGACCGAAAGCGTAGTCCACGGTGACGAAGAACCAAGTGTCGGCGCCGGTTTTCACCAGCGCGCCGCCCGTCGACACCGCGAGCCCGTGCGTGTCAAAGGCCCACTGGAAACCGTACGGCACGCACGCCGAGCCGGTCAGCGCCGGCGTCGACGAGCCCACGACGATATCGATCTTCTTCTTCTCGGCGGCGATCTGCTGCACGGCCAGCGCGACCGAGGAATTGTTGATATCGGTGATCATGTCGACGCCCTCGGCGTCGTACCAGCGGCGAGCGATGGCGGAGGCGAGATCGGGCTTGTTCTGGTGATCTGCGCTGATCAGTTCGATCTTCTGGTCGAGCACGCTGCCGCCGAAATCCTCGATCGCCATTTTCGCCGCTTCGACCGACCACTTGCCACCAAAATCGGCATAGACCCCGGATTGATCGTTGAGAACGCCGATCTTCACGCTTTCCGCGGATGCCTCGGCCAGCAGCAAGCGCCCCGCCGCAATGGCGGCGGCTGCCAATAGAAAACTCCTCGAGCTGGTTTTCATTATTTCCTCCCGACTAGCACTACTTTGGCACTTTCAATTGAGCGGTCTGCGGACTTGCCGGCGGCAGTGTGGGCATCGGTAAGGGGGAGCGCGGGCGAGGGCGGCGACGACCGCTCTTCGTATGGCCGGCAGCGTCGGTTGAGGCGGGCCGGCGGAGATTCTTTTTCCCCCGCTCGCGGCGGCGAGGCGAAGATGCTGGAGGAAGGCGTAGGCGATCATGGCCATCAGCGCGTGGCGATGAAGACCTCGCCATGAGCGGCCCTCGAAGTGGTCGAGGCCGAGTTCTTCCTTGAGCTGCTGGTGAGCCTGCTCGCAGACCCAGCGCGCCTTGATCGTCGCGGCCAATGTCTTGAGACCGACGTCGGCAGGCAGGTTGGCCAGATAGTATTTCTGCTCGCCGGACGGGCGCTGCTCGCCGACGAGCCAAACTTCGTCGCCAGGCATGTGCTGCATGCCCTTGTCGCCGATCCGTTGCGGCTGCCCGTC
Source organism: uncultured Alphaproteobacteria bacterium (assembly GCA_963783175.1). Taxonomy (GTDB): domain Bacteria; phylum Pseudomonadota; class Alphaproteobacteria; order Rhizobiales; family Beijerinckiaceae; genus Roseiarcus. Next base: position 98,402 of record CAWANG010000010.1, on the reverse strand, counting down.
TGCGACGCGCACGCGGACGGCGGCGAAGCGAGCCTTCAAGGGTCCCTTGGTTCCCTTGCGCCAGGCGAGCGTGCGCCATTTCGCTTGGCTGAGTATGTCTTGAGCGCTGACGGAGAGGACATTGGGCAGATGCCGTTTGCGCGGCCGGCCGCGTGGGGCGACGGGGAAAACGAGTTCGACGTCGCGTGGGTAGACCTTCTGATGACGGGGGATGCCGACCGCCCAGGCAAGCCCGCGTGCGCTCAAGGCCTGACGGAACTCGGCGCCCATGCCGTACCCTGCGTCGGCGAGGACTGTCCCGAAGCGAACGCCGGCGGCGATCAGGCGATCGAGTTCGGCGAGCGCAATCTCCGACTTGGCCCGCGCCGAGCGATATTGGGCGGGCACGCCGGCCCGCTCGAGCCGAGCTTCGTCGCCGGTCCAGATCTCCGGCAGGAACAGTCGCAGGCCCACCATCACCGGGACCTCGACGCGCGCCAGCGTCAGCGACACCAAGGTTTGACAATTCGCAGTCTTGCCCAATGCCGACGCATATTGCGGCCCGACCCCGACCGAATGGGTCCCCTTCTTCGGCAACGCCGTGTCGTCGATGACAAGGAAGGCGTCCCCGCCGCCGACCAGCTTGTCCGCCTGGATCGCAAGCTCAAACTCCAGCGGACCCTCGTCCCAGACCCCGTCCGACACGAAATGGTGCAACCGGTCGTAATCGCCCGGCGCGACCTGCTCGACCATCGGGCCGATGCTCTTGCGATCGCCCGGCCCAATCAGCCCCGCCACATACAGCGGACACATCCGCCGCCTCGCCTTATGACCGAACCGTTCCACAAACGGCGCCAGCCACCACCCAAGCTCGTCCCGCCATTCCGCCACGCCACGCGCTCCCAAATCAGAGCGCGAATCCTCTCCTCGGCGTGGTTAACAAACTCCTATTCTGTCAAAGTAGTGCTAGGGCGTGGACTCATTAACGCGTAGCCAAATTCGGATTGATGCGAGCTTGACGAACGCCAGATAGTTGGCTGCGAGTTTGTCGTACCGGGTCGCGACGCGCCGACATTGCTTGATCTTGTTGAAGAACCGTTCGATCAAGTTCCGCGCACGATACAGATACGGGCTGAAGCAGATCGGATCTTTGCGATTTCGTTTCGGCGGAATGTTCGCCCATGCTCCTTGCTGGCGGGCAAACTCCCTGATCCAGTCCGCGTCGTATCCACGATCCGCGAGTAACATCGTTTGTGGAAGCAGGGCGCTGAGAAGAACCGAACACAGCCGATTGTCATGCGCTTCACCCGACGTAAGAGCGAGCGCGATGTTGTAGTACCAACTCCCTGCCTTGCCGAAGTGCTGCTGCAGAAAGGAAGGGTTTGCCGTCGCAAATCCGAGCCCGTCTCAATACCGAGCGCACGCATTTTGGCCGTCGTCTTTGGACCTACGCCGTGGAACTTCGTCACTGTTAGGGCTGCGACAAAGAATTGCGACGGTTGACGGCATCGCCGAGCGAACTCCGAAACTTCGCGCCTCGTAGCTCGCCGCCGCAACGACGCCGCGTTTTGCCGGATAGCCAACCGCCACCGGCTTGCCCCTGAGAGCCGGTTCGTCGCGCTGTTCAACGGACGCATAAAACGCGTCCATGTCGATATGGATGATCTTGCGAATCCGCCCTTCGTCCATCGGAAGATGTGGTACCTGACTACGAAGTCGACAACCTCAATCGAATCGGCTTAACGCGAGCTGCGACGATACTGGATCGATCCGTCAGGGGGAGGAGTGGAAGACATGCCGAAAAAGAAACCCACTGTCCGCAAACCATGGACTAAAGAGGATCTGCGGCAACTCAAAGCCCATTCGAAAACGCGGACCCCTGTGGTCGAGGTCGCGAAGGCGATGAAGCGAACCGAGGCGGCGGTCCGGCAAAAGGCGAAGACAATCGGCGTCGGTCTTGGTCATCGCCGTTGAGACCTGTCTCACGCGCGTGGTCTGTCCGGTCTGCGTCACTCGGTACCCGTTTTTTCCACTCGGCAGACGGTCCGGTGTCGACGTTAAGCGGACATAGGCGATCGCGACCGTGTACGCCGTAAATGGGCGGAAAGCGCCTACAGGTGTCGCCTCGGGAAGGGCAGGAGGTCCGTGCCAAAGCTGCCGTTCATTGCGAACGCAAAATAGGCTTCTCCGGCCGAAGCGAAGACCCTTCCGCGCATCGAGGCCGCCTTTCGCCCGAATCGCGTCCGCCTTCACTCCTCCGGCATCCCGGCCTTACGCAGGCCGTCGTAGATCCGCTCGTTCGTCTCGACGCGGCCGCCCTGTGCGGAGAAGTACGCCTTGAACGCCGCGATCGTCTTGAGCGGCCCGGTGGAGGGCAGCGCGAGGTAGCGCTGCAGCGCCTCGCGCGCTTCGGCATCATGACCACTCAAGGCGAGCGCCGCGATAAGGGCAGCATGAATATACTGGACGCCCCCAGTCTGATTGACCGTGATCGCCTGGCGAGCCGCTTCAATCGACTGGTCATAACGCTTCAGCGCGAAATTGGCCCACGCCTTGCCGCCATAAGAATGGGCGAGGAACGGATCGTACGGGCTCAGCAGAATCGCCTTGTCGAAGTATTCGAGGCTTTTGTCGAATTCCCCGAGGTTTCCGTGGTCGAAGCCCAGGTCAACGACGGCTTGCACGTTGGACGGGTCCACGGCGAGCGCGCGCTCGTCCTCCGGGACGGCTTCCTCCGTGCGCCCCTGGAACCGAAGGACGAGGCCCTTCATGCTGTGAGGATAAGTCCAATCTGGATCGAGGGCGAGCGCCTTCGACTCCAATTCGTCGGCCCGCTGGAGATCGCCTTTAGGGTTGCTGGAAACGCCAGCCTGCACCAGCACTTGGAACTTGACGCCCAGCTCCATCAGGGCGCGGACATTGTTGGGATCGATAGCGAGCGCCTTTTCGCAGAGCGTGTATGCTGCATCCGCCTCCTTGCCGATCCATCCGGCCTTGTCAGAGCCCGCTTGGCATTGAAGCGCCAAGTCCTCGGCGTCGGGATTCGCTGCGGGCGTCCGTTTGAGACGGGCGGCCTCGGCATCATTGAGTTGCATACCGATCGCGCGCGCCAGATGCGCGACGATCGCGTCCTGCGTCTGCAACAGATCGGCGCGGGGCGTGTCGAATTGTTCGGCCCAGAGGTGGGCGCCGCTGTCGGCGTCGATGAGCTGGGCGTTGACCCTCATCCGATCGCCGCTCGGCTGCACCGAGCCTTCGAGAACATAGCGCACGCCCAGATCCTTGCCGATCGCCTTGGCGTCGATCGGTTTGCCCTTGAAGGTCATGGCCGTGTTGCGCGCGATCACGAAGCTGTCGCGGATGCGCGCCAGACTGGTTGTCAGTTCGTCGGTCAGGGCGTCGACGAGGTAGTCCTGCCCCGGATCGCCGGAGAGGTTGGCGAAGGGCAGCACGACGATCGAAAGCCGCGCGGCCTCGGCGGGCGCCTTCGCAGCGACGCTTGTGGACCGGTTCGCATTGAGGAACCACCACGCGCCGCCCGCGATCACCACCAGCAGCGCCGCGAGCGCGACGGCGAGCGGCGCAAGCCCGAAGCGCCTCTTCTGCGGCGTGGGCCCTGCAGGCGTCACGGGCGTGACGGGTTCCGCCGGTTTCGTCGGCTTCGGCTTTGCAGGGACCCCGACCTGCAGCGAATAAGCGCGAACCGGCCTCTCGATGTTCTTGAGTTGGGTCGGGCCGAGATCCGTGACCTCCATCTCGAGCCTGCCGCTCACCTGCCGATAAGCATCCTCCGAAAGACAAATTGCGCCAGGCTTCGCAATGCCCTCAAGCCGCGCGGCGATATTGACGCCGTCGCCCATCAGGTCGCCGTCGCTCTCCTCGACGACGTCGCCGACGTGAATCCCAACGCGGAACTCGATCCGCCGGTCCTCCGGCACGCCGGCGTTGCGCTCTATCATCGCGTTCTGTAGCTCGATCGCGCATCGGACCGCATCGACGACGCTGCGGAATTCAATGATGCTCCCGTCACCGGTGCGCTTGACGATGCGGCCGTGATGGACGGCGATCGTGGGGTCGATCAGATCGCTGCGGAGGGTTCGGAGCCGCGCAAGGATGCGGTCCTCATCGGCGCCGGCAAGCCGGCTGTACCCGACGACGTCGGACACCAAGATCGCGGCCAGTTTGCGGGTCTCGCTCATCGCGCCCCTCTTGGGGCAGCCACATTAGCCCAAACGCCAGCCCCAGTCTGCCTGTTTTAGGCGCGAAGGACCGCTTATGTGCGCGCACCGGACGGTTGGAGTCGGTCTCGACACCTACGACGACGCCCTGGCCGACGAGCTCGCCTTCGTGCGTGAAACCTTGGGGGACGAATTCCATGTCGCCGGCGTGCTCTCGATGGTCATCGACCGTGAGTGACAACCTGCTCGACCGGCATGTGGCGCGGTATTTGTCGATGGAGCGGTCAGGCGAGGCGTCGCGAGGCAAGCAGACGTTCAGGAACCTTGCGACTGTCGCCAAGCAGCGGGCGCGGCGCCGAAATAGCGCTTGAAAGCCCTGCTGAAGCCTTCCTCCAATTCGTATCCCACCTTATCCGCGATGGCCGCGATGGGATTGCTGCCTTCGCGCAGGGCCTGGGCGGCCAGATGAAGGCGCCAAGTTGCGAGATAGCGGATCGGGGACACGTTCAGCATCCGATCGAAGCGCCGCACCAGCGCGGAGCGCGACAGCCCGACTTCACGGGCCAGGGTCTCGACCGTCCACCGGTCGGCGGGCCTGCTGTGAAACAGGTTGAGCGCGCGGGAGGTGTAGCGGTCATTCAAGGCGGCCAGCCAGCCGACATCCTCCTCACGGAGCTGCGCCATCTGAAGGCGCAACATTTCGATGAACAGCAGCTCCGTCAGACGCGCCATCATGCAGGAGGTTCCGGGGCGGGCGCGGACCGCTTCGGAGGCGAGATAGCGCATATTGGCGTCGAACCATCGTCCCGGCGGTCCCTGATCGCGTCGCACGATCATCAGCTTTGGCAAGCTCGCCAGAAACGGCTCGAACGACAAAAGATCGCAACGCAAATAGACGCAGACAATATGCGTCCGTTCGCCGGTTCCGCCATGCGCGACGACTGGAAGCTTCATCCATGGCGGTGGCGGGAATAAGGATGCGATCGGGATCAGTTCAGCCTCGCCGCTCCCCATGCTATGCGCATGTCCATGCGGGAACCCGACCATGTCGCCGGACCGCAGCATGCATCGCTCCTCGCCATCCACCTCGACCCAACAAGAGCCTTCGGCGACGATGTGGAATATGATCAACTGCGTGGCGCCGGGATGAAGAAGTTTGGCGATCTCGCTTGAGGGTGGCGCATGCCAAGCCCAGGGCGCATCGAATTCGCCGCGCAGCAGCGCAGCGCCGGTCACATGAAACACCCGGAGAATGTCGGACAGGACATCGATGCCGCTGGGTCCTGGCGCAGCGTCATCGAAAAAGGGCGTTTCCGTCAGGAGATCGGGCGTTTGGGTCATTCCGGCGCCCCCAATTCCGGCGCTAGCCTAACACAGTGCGTGGCTACGGGAGAACCGGCCTTTCAATGGGGCGGTCGGCCCGAATTATGCCATCGCAGCAAGGAAACGCTCCCATGCCCGACGACGCGAGAGACCTGATTTGCCTGATCACCCACGGAACCGATCACGAGCTTTCGTCGGTCGGCCTCACCATCGCCAACGGCGGCATTACAGCTGGCCTCAAAGTTTCCATTTTTTTGAGTAGCAGCGGCGTCGATCTGGTGCGCAAGCGCGCCGCCGATACGACGCAAGTCAATCCGCTCGAGCCGCTCGCAAATCTCATCAAAGACTTCATGGCGCGCGGCGGGACGATCTGGGCGTGCACGCCATGCGTCAAGAGTTCGCGGCTATGGTCAGGAGGACCTCCTCGAAGGCGTTGTTATCAGCGGCGCGAGCGCGGTCCACGAACGGATCAAGACCGGCGCCGCGACGCTCAGCTTTTAGAGCGGTTCCCGCTTAATTTGAGCCCAGCCTGAGCTGGCGCTGTGGTTCGGCCCCAGCCCCGCTTTCGCCGCCGCGACCAGCGCCCGCGCCTTCGGCTCGTCATAAGACTGCGCCGCTCCCTGTCCCCAGACCGAACCGGGCCAGGCGGGATCGCCGACAGTCGTCTGGCCTTGGCTACGAATGACCGGAAGGGTCGATTTGAACTCATTCGTCACGCCTCGGGGAACGGCCGCTTTTTGCGGATAGTGTTCTCTAATGGGTCAAGGGGGCGAGGCTCTTCCGGTTATTGACGCCTTGGGATGCCTGTGTTCTCTGCGCGCTCGCTGGCGCTTGATGGGGTAAGCTGGGTGCAGGGCGGCTAGGTTGAAAACGCAGTCGGCCGACGATTGGCCGCGTGCTACGCAATCCGCGCCGTCGTCTGCTCTCTCCCTGGGCGTCGCTCCTCTTGGGAGCTAGATTCGGCCTCCTATCTCGTGGATTGCGGCGGGGCTTAGGCCAATGCGAACTCCGTCCCGTCTCGCAGCATCGCATGCATGATGATCGCCAGGCGGCGAGCCAGAGCAACTCGCGCCTTGCGCATGGTCGATCGCCTGGCGATGGCGAAGGCCCAGTCCTTGAGCTTGAGCTGGCCCTTGTAGCGGGTCAGCATGACGTTGGCGGCTTCATACAGCAGGGTCCGCACCCGCCGGTCGCCGCATTTCGAGATGCCGCCGACGTAGTCGACCTCCCCCGACTGGTAGCGCCTCGGAACCAGGCCCAGATAGGCCCCGACGTCTCGCGAGCGACGGATGCGGGAAGGATCGTCGATTGCGGCGACAAAAGCGAGAGCGGTCAGTTGGCCGACGCCTGGAATCGTCATCAGCCGGCGGCAAGCTGTAGAGGCCCTTGTCATGCGCCTTATGTCGGCGTCGGTCGCGGCGACCGCCGTCATTACCGCAGTCCGCGCCGCAATCAGACCCCGCATGGCGGCGGAGAGACCGGCTACCCCCTCGCTGGCTTTGAGAGCCTGATCGATGAAAGCGGCGGTGAGCGCGCGGGGCAGTCGGATACCGAACACGACCGCGAGACCACGGATCTGATTTTCCAAGGTCACTCGCTGGCCGACCAGCTTCTTGCGCGCGCTGATCAACGAGCGGACGGCGTGCGCCGGAAGCGACTTCACATGCACGGGCTTGAAGAAGCCCGTGCATGCCAAATGCGCCAACCCTCGCGCGTCATTGCGATCGGTCTTGTGAGTCGCAAGCGACTTGAGCGCCTGATAGGCCTGCCGGCTCTCCACGCAGACCACGGGCAGACCGAGTTGGCTCAACCCGTGGAACAGGATCGGCGCCATTCGCCCGGTCTCGAATACGATCCAAGGCGTGGGCGGACTTGGAGCCCGAGACGACGGACAAGACCTACGTCAAGTGGAAGGCCGCGACCGAGAACGACTTCGTTTTTTCGTCGTCACCCGAATAAAACCCTATTTTTTATTCGGGCGGATCGCCGGCATGCGAAAGCCCCCGCGTTTCGCATCGCGGGGGCTAATCACAGGGGCTACCGGCGTACTCGCTCGCAGCACCCCGCCGCGTGCCTCGGACCCGACCCGAATCATTTCGGGGGCACGAACACCGTCCACATGCGGGAAATCGTCTGAGTCGTCAAGATGGTGGCTTGACCTCAGCCCAGCCGCCCAGTCAGCGCCAGTTCCAAAATTGCTCTTGCGACGAAGGGAGCGTCCATACATGTTGTGCGGTACTTGGCCGACCTCCCTCCGTGGCGCCCTGTGCCGATGTCACAGCCCTCAATCTCGGCAAAGAACCAGGACCCCAATGATAATCAGCCTGTACGACCTTCTCATGGCTCCGCAATCGACAAAGCCAGACCGCTGGCACTTTATCGGCGGCTCCGAACTCGCCGAACAGATGCGCCAGAGCCTCACGGAGGATCAGGATCATCAAATCGACTTGGCGACCGCGCTCGGCATGGACGTCCCAGATATGAGCAGCGGCCCACAACCGCCTGCAGCCCCGGAAAGGCGGTCGCGTCAATCGCCTGCAGCCAAGCGTCATCGCGACTAGCTAGCAGGCAGTTGAAAAAGTCACTGGTTTGCGGCGCTTCAATATGAGGACGCGTGCCTGGGAACACATGCCGATTCTTGCCGCGCTCGGCGAATTGACCGCGCAGGATGCCGACGGCCGGGGCAGAAAGCGGGACGCGGATGTACGCCTTCCTCTCTCAGATGTTCGACTACGGCAACACGGCCATTGAAAAGAGGTTCATGTTCTATCGTCGGCTCGTGCCGCTGCTTGCGTTCGGCCGAGAGCGCGATGGCATCGACCTCTCCAAGGTGCAACTGACGCATCATAGCCTGCGAGGTCAGGGCAAGCCATGCGCCGATAATGCGAGCGTCGAGCCGCGCAAGGCAAGCTCGGCCATGCCCTGCGCGCGACCTGGAGGTTTATCAGCCGTCGATAAACCCCCTCGACCGCGCGGCAGCTTTCGGCTCCGCCTGCGCTCGCGCCGCCCCGACGTCCCGTGCTATGCTTGGCGGGAAGCAAGAGCCTTTGCAGTTGGGCAGGCGGACGGGACGGGCGGCAGCCGGGCGACTACAGCCATCATCTCGGCAAGTTCGCCAGCGCAAGTGAGCTTGCTCCTTATCTTGAGGCCGTTGGCAGATGGAACGCTCTGGCCGCCGTCTTGACGGCCGCCGCAATGTTATTGTGGGCGGCTCAGACGCTTACAAGCCGAAGCTGAGATTCCACGGTCGCACGAGGCTTAGAGTCGCTGCGAGGGTATCGGGGGGCAGTTTGCGTCGAATCTCAATCTATGCGGCTGTCGTATTGTTTGGCTCAGGTTATCCTGCTCACGCCGAGAAAGGCATTGGCGACGGCGGTCTTTCCTGTGGTGCTTGGATCGCCGAACGATCATCAACAGTTCTCGGTCAAGGTTAGGACCGTGTTCGAGGACAGCCATGTCCCGATGCACCTTTGGCTTCAGGCCGTCTATCTCATGTGCTCGTCCAAGAAGGGCGTATCGAGCAACCAGCTTCACCGTACTCTTGGCGTCACCCTGAAAACCGCGTGGTTCATGAGTCATCGACTGCGGGAGGCCATGCGCGTTGTCGGCGCGGGCCCGCTCGGCGGCGAAGGGGACATCGTTGAGATCGATGAGACCTTCATCGGACGGAAACCTGGGGTCGAGGTCAGGCAAGGCTCGCAGCACAAGCATGCGGTCCTGACTCTCGTTGAGCGCGGTGGCTCGGCCCGCTCCTTCCATATCGATCGCGTGTCCAAAGACGAGATTCTTCCGATCGTCAAAGCGAACATAGAGCGCGAGTCGCACGTCATGACCGACGAGGCCAAGCGATACGAACATCTCGGCCGGGACTTCTCAGAGCACGGCACCGTTGACCACTCCCACGAGGAATATGCCTATACCGATCGCGTCACAGGAATTTCCATCGGGATCAACAGCGTCGAAGGCTACTACTCGATTTTCAAGCGAGGCATGAAGGGCATCTACCAGCACTGCGGCGAGAAACACCTTCACCGCTACCTCGCCGAATTTGATTTCCGCTACTCGAACCGCGTTCGGCTCGGCGTTGACGACGTGGAGAGGACCGAACGCGCGGTGAAAGGCATCGTCGGCAAGCGGCTGACCTATCAAACGACTGGTATCTGAGTCAACTCGCAAAAACCGGCGTGGTTTGATCCCTCAAAAATGAGGGAGGAAGCCTACGGATGTCCAATCCTAGTTATTACCCTTGGATTCACCGGAAGGATTACGAGTCCTTCAGACGGATGTGTGCCGACGACCTCGATTTCCCCGAGACTTACAAGGCGTGGCTTCAGTTGGCTGAGAAACACATTGGCCAAGCTGAGGCGCGTGGCGCGCTGGTCCACAAAGTCGAAGTTTACCCGCAGGAGTTCGCCGCGTGGTGCCGCACCAGTGGAATTGAAACCAATGGCGCAACGCTCAACGCCTTTGCGATCGGAAAAGGTTACAAACGATAGAATGGGGCAACGTCTGCCGCAGTCATTGCCCATGATTGCAAGCGCCGTTTCAACCCCTTGTTGAACGACATGGGCCAGTTGGGCTGGCAAATGGTAAGAGCGATCTGTGGTCGCGGCGGTCAGTGACATGCACGGCTCCCTGCGCTATCCTAGGAGATAGCGGAGACCCGCGAATCAAGCCTGCGTGTTTCGATCAGCCGGGGTGCCAGCCCCGGCGATCACTCTCTCAGCAGTTGGCGAATATACACTAGAACGGCGGCGGTGGCAGCACCTAGCGTCAGCGATCCTGCAATCATCAGCCAGTAGCCTGGACGAATCGAGAGACAGGCACCATTGTAATAGTTGATGTTGATTCCCCAGACGCCTGGGAAATCCTTGGCAACCAAGCGGATGATACAACGGATAGCTCGTTTGGCCGGCCATGTGCAGTCCAACCGCGCCCCTACGACTGCCCCTAGCCCGATCGCCAGAACGATGGCAATCCGGTGCTCTCGCTTCCATGTTCGAGGATCAATCATGGCCGCCCCAACGACGCGCCACGAACCTAAGCCAAAGACCGCCTCTCAAAAAGAGCAATCGGACCGGTTCAAAAAAACCGCCCGCGAGCTTGGCTGCGACGAAACCCCAGGGGCGCTAGATCGGGCGTTCGGGAAGATCAACGCAGCTAAGGGCGCGCGTACCCAAAATCAGTAGCCGCGAAGCCGACATCGCGAATGCCCTCCCGAAGCAGCGCCAAGTAAGGATTCATCTCAACAGGCTGGCCGCCGTTGCGCTGCATCGCCACAGCCTGCCTGCGAGTTAGGAACGCAAATAGGTCGGCCATTTGGATGGCGATCGAGCTTTGCTTGGCCGCGAATGCCATTCCACCCAAGAATGGAAGTTCGTGTTCGCGTTTCTTTTTGAGGCGCAAATACCGCTGAAGGATCTCCTGATTATTGGCGTTGCCTTCCTCGATAACGAATGAGAGGTCGACCCCAGGCATCTTCACGACGGAAGCAAAACTCTCGTCTCTCAGCAAGAGGTCCAGAATGCCGGTGAAGCAGAACCCAACCGGCGATTGGTTCCTTGGGCGCCCGACTTGGCGCTCCCTAAAACGTACCTTCAAGGTGGCGAATGAAATAGCCAATCCAACTCGCGGGGCAAGCGCCGAGTTCAGCGAATAAAGTCTCGCTTAACTTGCTGCCAATCCGCTCGGTTTTCAGCGATGAGAAGAAGCTTTCCATGGCGGCGTTGTCCCAGACGTTTCCCGAACGGCTCATCGAGCAATCAACGCCATTGTCGGCCATCAGCCGCTGGAACTGCTCGCTCGTATATTGGCTGCCCCGGTCAGAGTGATGCAACAGCGCATCCGGGCGCCCGCGCCGCCAGATCGCCATCATCGGCGCATCCGTGACGAGTTGCGCATTCATCTCGGCTTTCATCGACCAGCCGACGACGCGGCGCGAAAACAGGTCGATTACGGCGGCGACGTAGAGCCAGCCCTCGGCTGTCCAGACATAGGTGAAGTCGGCGATCCATTTGCGGTTGGGCTGGTACGCCGTAAACTGGCGATCGAGCACATTCGGCGCGATCGCCGAAGCCGAACGTTCGCCATCGTCCTTTGGCAAAGCGCGCCTGCGCGGCCGCGCCCGCAACGCCTGAGCGCGCATCAGGCGTTCGATCTTGTGCAGACCGCACGAAAAGCCGGCTTCCAGCACGTCGCGCCAGACCCGACGTGCGCCATAGGTGCGTGCGCTTGCCACGAAGCTCGCCCTTACCGCCGGCATGACCGCTTCGTCCTCTCGCGAGCGCGCGCAGAGGCCGCGTTTCAGCCAAGCATGGAAGCCAGACCTCGATACGCCGAGCGCTTCGCAAAGCCATGCCACCGGCCAGACGGAACGGTGCTTCGCAATGAAGCCGAACTTCATGTCGACTCCCTCGCGAAGTAGGCTGCGGCCTTTTTTAGGATGTCGCGCTCCGCCTTGAGCTTTGCGACCTCGCGCCTGAGCCGGTCGATCTCCAGTTGCTCGGGCTTCATCTGACCGTGCCCCGGGAAGGCCTGCTTCGGATCCGCACCCAACTCTCTCACCCACTTGCGAAGAACGTTCTCGTGGACGTCAATGTCCCGAGACGCCTGCGCCACGCTCACGCCTCGTTCGCGCACCAGGCGGACGGCCTCGATCTTGAACTCTCGACTGAACTTGCGCCTCTGCATCGCTTGCCTCCGGCTTCCTCAAACACCCTATCTCGGTGTCCACGGAACCGGCAGCAGGCCAAAGGCAGGATCGTTGTCTTGGACCGGTTACGGGAGGAACTTCGCAAGCGCGGCTACCTGCCCATCGTCTTCAACTCCGACAAACCAGAGACGAAGGACTTCACGGAAACGGTGCGGCTGCTAGCTGGCATGTCGAAGTTCGTCATCGCCGATCTAACCAGCCCGAAGTCCGCCCCATACGAACTGGGAGCTATCGTGTCCCAGACGATGATCCCGTTTCAGCCAATTATCGCAGCGGGCGAGACGCCGTTCGTCTGCTGCAAGACTTGTGGATCAATTATCCGGACCGGGTTTTCCGGACGATCCACTACTCGTCGGTGGGCGCTCTAATCGCGTCGCTCGATGAGAAGATAATCCAGCCCGCTGAGGCGAGGTTTGTCGAACTCGTACGGCGGAAGGGCGAGACGATGGGAGGGGAGCATGTCTAGGAAGCACAGTGCCTGACGCGGGGCAGGCGAGGCCCTCCGCTCCGACCGCCGGACGTGACGCGAACGGGAATCAGCGACGGTTCCCCGCAACGGCTATGATCGCGTGATCGACGAAGGCGACAATCGGGGCCGACCGAGCAATTCGTCTTCCACGCCGTCTAGACAGCGGTCCCATATGGCGCTGTGCGAACGCCAGCGATCCTTGCCTGTGTTCTCGTCACCAGCATGCCTTATGATGGGCTTGTCGAGCTTCTCGAACTGATTGTACTGCGCGACCGGCATCACCGCCCGCGCCCGACCGCCTCCGTAGACGAACAACGATACTGCTTCTGTTGCTCGCGCGAGGGCCTTGATCGCGTCGGCGATCTTCTTTGACGTAATCTCCATGTCGGCAAGCCTTGCCCGCTCGTTCGGACCGCCCGCATGTGCAAGATAGGTGCTGGCCCACTTCGCCAAGTCATCCGCGCCGCTCTCGTCGAGCCATTTGTCAATGGTAGAGAGAAGATCACGCGGGAGACGGTCTTCGGGATTTCGCCTCGCCGGATCAATGCCTGCGAGCTTGTCAAACATCACGTGGAGGCTTTCGGAGGCGGCGTCGTCCCCATGGCCTCCACGGACTACCCAGATGCCCCTTGTCCATACTTCCCGGCATTTTCGAGGAACCGAGCTTCGCGGGCGGCCTGATAGTCGTACGGTAGACCGTTGTAGCAGACCCAGTTTTCGCGCGTGAAAAGACCGGCGTTACGATTGAGATCCTTTACGAGCGTGCGCAGGGAGAGCCGCTCTTTAGGGGTCTCTTCCACTAGTCTGCGGATCGCGAGGACCTGAGCCGCAATGTGTCCGTTGATCAGCGCCTCGTGGAGAATAGGGTTGTGGAGCGCGATCTCATCGTCGCAGAGGGCGAAAGCCGTCAGCGCCTTGAAGGCGACATCCCTCCACACTAGGGCGCTCAGTGTTTGCCAGATCGCATGATCCTCGTCGGTGTCCAGCCACGACAGCCAGACACGTCGTCTTGAACGAAAGCGTTGCAGCGCGTCACGCCGTTCTTTCGGCACATCGCACTAGTCGATGTCGCAATACTCGTCCGGCTCATCCCGCATCGACTCTGCCCTCCATCCCGACGATCCGCAGAATCACGTCACTGTAGCTCTCGCCGGGGTGGCGCATCGCCCGGAGCCGGTCGATCACGTTGGGGGCCAGCCACACAAGGCGCTCGCCGCGCTCGTTGACCGCGTTCTCGTAGCCTACTCTGCCGAGCGGCAGGGTCGCGGCGATGGCCTCGAAGGCGGCTGTGGTGATGGCGATGCGGATCATGATCGCTTCTGGCGGTCCGCAATGGACACGACCTTGGCGGGCGTCGGGAAACAAAAGGACGCCCATGCGTCCATGAGTTCGCGTCGCTTATCGAGCGCGTCACCGCGCCGGTAGGCTTGTTCAGTTTCGTCGCCAACAGCGTGCGCCAGTGCGGCTTCGGCGATCTCGCGCGGGAAGTTGGTCTTGTCGCCCGCCCAATCGCGGAAGGCGGACCTGAACCCATGGGGGGTGAATTCGCCTGCACCGAGCCTGCGCATGGCCATGGCGAGCGCCATAACGCTGAGCGGCTGATGAGGACGCGCGCCGGCGAACACATGCGGGTTCTGGCCGCGCTCGGCGAATTGCCCGCGCAGGATGCCGACGGCCGGGGCAGAAAGCGGGACGCGGTGCGACCGAGCCGCCTTCATCCGGTCCGGAGGCACGGTCCACACGCCCGCGTCAAGGTCGATCTCGTCCCATGTCGCGCCGAACACCTCGCCGGAGCGAGCAGCGCACAGAATGGTGAACATGAGCGCCCTCGCCGCCGCCCCGGGGGCAGCCTTGAGCGTGGCCATGAAGTCGGGAACGTCGGCATAACGCATCGCCGCGTGATGGCCGCGCCGCTGACCGAGCTTCTTCGGGTTCGGCAGCAACTGGTCGATATGGCCCTTCCAGCGGGCGGGATTGGCGCGGTTCTCCTCGATCAAGTTCAGCGCGCGGGCGCGGTTCAGGACGGCTTCGATACGCCCTCTGAGGCGCGAGGCCGTCTCGGGCGTCTTGGGCCACCGCGGGGTGAGAACCCGAAGTACGCCTTGGGTGTCGATCTGATCGACCGGCGTGTCGCGAATCGGCGCGCAGTATTTCTTGAGCGTCATCGCCCACTGTGCCCGGTGCTTCGCGTTCTTCCATTGGCCGCTCATCGTCTTGACGTGGGCGTCCGCGATTTCGCCGAAGGAAGGCTTCAAAGCCTTGGGTGCAAGGACAGCGACCTGCCTTGCGGCCTGTCTCTCGGCCAGCGGATCGGTCTTGTCGACGACGACGCGCTTGCGCAATTCCGTGTGCTTGGCGCGGGCCTCGGTGAGCGAGACCTCGGGGTAGGGGCCGATGGAGAACTCGCGCTCCCTGCGGCCCACACGGTAGCGATAGACCCAATAAGCCTTGTCGCCGCCGACCGTGCGGAAGTAGAGGCCCGCTCCGTCGCCGTGGCGGCCGGGCTTTTCAAGGAGCCTCTTGAGACCGGGGTTGGTCAGTTTCATATATCGCCTTCTAATTCTGTTGCTTTCCGCCAAACCGGGGCGTTGTCCACATTATTGTCCACGCCCGAGGCCAGCATGACGCACATTGCGTCACACACTAGCTAACACCGGTGCGAGGAGTTTCAATAGCTTAGGGAAGAGAATGCCCCGATTTCCGTAGGGTTCTGGCGGAGGGGGCGGGATTCGAACCCGCGATACGGTTTCCCGTATACACACTTTCCAGGCGTGCGCCTTCGACCGCTCGGCCACCCCTCCGGCTCGCGCTTCCCCGGGGAAAGGCGAGGCGAGGCGCATAGCATCGGGCGCGGCGCCCGCGCAAGCGGCGGCCAGCCGGCGCGGGACGCTCTAAACACATGGCGCGCCGGCATGAAAGAGAGGCGGCGCCGAATTATCCAAATTCACCCCAAATATAACCAAATCGCGCCAAGCCCAGCCAAATCTTTCCAAGAAAAACGCCTGGATTGTTCTTGGATTTCCTTGGATTCTCTTGTCCGGATCGAGACTCTTCAATAGGTTGCGCTGACCCCCCCGGCAAAAAATTCTTTCCTGGTTTTTCCTCCAACAGCGGCCGCGTGGCGGACAACGAATGCCGGCTCTTCTTGGCTTTCGCTACGCATGGGCAGTTGACTTCCATCAGGCGACGATCATAGCGCAGATTTCGATTTTCAGAAAGAAAAATCTTCGAAATTGCCGCAAGCGATAAGTCGCTCCCAGAGGCAGATCCCGGTTCCCGGCGCGGGGATCGCTTGCCGACCCAGACGAAGAGATCCGGGATGGATATACTGGTCCCCAGGAACAACGATTTGCCGAACGGGAACATGCTCTCCGGGCGACCGGATGACATCGGCGCGGCGCGGCGCTGGTTCGCCGAAGAGCTGCGCCATACCGCCCATGTGCGCTTGTCCGCGGTGGTCGAGGCTTTCGCGACTGTTCCGCGCGAGCATTTCGCCGGGCCGGGGCCGTGGCGGGTGTTGAGCCCGATGCGCACCCTCGACCACTACTGGACAACCGACGACGCCGATCCCAGACGCCTCTGCCACGATATCCTGGTCGCGATCGACGAGACACGCCGGCTCAACAACGGCCAGCCCAGCCTGTGGGCGAGCCTCTTTGACCAGCTCGGGCTCATGGCTGGCGACCGGGTGATCCATGTCGGGGCTGGCGTGGGCTATTACAGCGCGATCATGGCCGAGATCGTCGGGCGGGGCGGCCGGGTGACGGCGATCGAGATTGACCAAGGCCTAGCGAAGCGGGCGCGCGCGAACCTCGCCCGGGGCTGGCCGCAGGCGAACGTCGTCGCGGCCGACGGCTTCGCGTTCCGAGCGGAAGAGCCCGTCGACGCGATCGTCGTCAACGCCGGCGTGACGCATCTGGCGGCGCCGTGGCTCGATTCGCTGAAGGCGGAGAATGGCCGGCTGCTCGTTCCGCTCACCAACGCCAACCTGTGGGGCGCGTTCCTGCTCATCACCCGCCGCGGCTCGCGCTATCCAGTCCGCTTTGCGTCCCGGACCGGCATCATCCCCTGCGTCGGCGGACGCGACCCCGACGCCGAGGCGCGACTGACGGACGCGCTGGCGCGCGCGGATTACGCCGCCGTCAAGTCCCTGCGCCGGCCGCCCGAAGAGCCCGACGACACGTGCTGGCTCGCGGGCGAGGGCTGGTGGCTCTCGACCGCGGAGGCGGACGACGTGGGGGTGTAAGGGCGCGTTTGTGCGACGTCATTGCGAGCGAAGCAAAGCAGTCCAGGGCCGCGGGCGGCGCCACGATCTCGGTCGAGCCGGTCGTCCCGTTCGACCCGCCGGTCACCGGGATGATACATCCTTTCTTCATCTGGGATCAGCGGGCCGGCAGGCTGTCGCAATCGAACCTGCCGTCTACGTGTCAAACCGTGGAAGACCATTTGCGATGCTCGAGTTGATAAGCGCGCTGAGTTGCAGCGTATGCGGCGGCAGGGCTTTCACCGACCGACGAGTCCTCTGGCCGGGCCTCATATCCGAGTGGCAGCTTTCGCCCTATGAGGCCGCCTACATCGATCGGCAGCAGGGAACGACATGCGATGGATGTGGCTCCAATCTTCGCTCGATTGCGCTTGCGAACGGGATAAGAGCCTATTTCGGCGAAGACGCCGCCCTGCGGGACATCGCTGAACGGGGATCGCCAGTTTCCATTCTGGAAATCAACGAAGCCGGAACTCTAAGCCCCATCCTGCGCCTGTTCGACGGGCATGTCCTCGCCGGCTACCCCGAAGTCGACATTCATCGCTTGCCTTACGCCGACGGATCGTTCGACCTCGTCGTTCATTCGGACACTCTCGAGCATGTCATCAACCCGATCCACGCTTTGATGGAATGCCGGCGGGTGCTGAAGCCGACAGGAGGGCTTTGCTTTACGGTCCCGATCATCGTCGGCCGCTTGACCCGGGATCGAGCAGGCTTGCCGATGAGCTACCACGGGAATCCGGCGACCTCCGCGGATGACTTTGCGGTTCGCACGGAGTTCGGCGCTGACGCCTGGACCTATCTGATTGAAGCCGGGTTCACGACGGTCTCCATTCATGCCGTTGCTTATCCGGCGGCCACCGCGTTGCTCGCATTCAAATGATAATTCGAAGGAGCCAGTTCCAACCACCCTGTCACGCGTTTCCGGCCCCGAACAGCCCGACGCGTATGGCCTTCTCCAGCTCCAGCACCAGGATGAGGCCGATTGCGGCGAGCGCCGCCACGCCCATATCGGGCCAGTCGATCGGCCTTGTGTCGTAGAGGAATTCGAGCGGGGGCAGGTAGGTGAAGGCGATCTGCAAGAAGACCACGGCGCCGATGCCGATCGCGAGCGCCCGAGTCAAGCGGATGGCGCGGAAGTCGAACGGGGCGCTGCGGCGCAGGCGGACGCTGAAGAGATAAGCGATCTCGAGCCCGACCATCGCGTTGACGGCGAAGGTCTGGGCGTGCTCGAGCTCCTCGCCGCGCCTGATCGCCCAGAAGAAGACCGCGAACACGATCACGCAGAACAAAGCCGAGACCAAGGCCGTCCGCCAGACGAGCAGCCCCGAGAGGATCGGCGCGTGCGGATCGCGCGGCGGGCGGCGCATGACGCCGGGCTCGGCCGGATCGAAGGCGAAGGCGAGCCCGAGCGTCACGCCGGTAACCATGTTGACCCATAGGATCTGCGCCGGGGTCATCGGCAGGGTGACGCCGGCGAGGATCGCGACGACGATCGCCATCGCCTGGCCGCCGTTGGTCGGCAGCGTCCAGCCGAGCACCTTGACCAGATTGTCGTAGACGATGCGGCCCTCGCGCACCGCGGCGGCGATGGTGGCGAAATTGTCGTCCGCCAGCACCATTTCTGCCGCTTCCTTGGCCGCTTCCGTGCCCTTGCGGCCCATCGCCACGCCGACGTCGGCGCGCTTCAAGGCCGGCGCGTCGTTGACGCCGTCGCCGGTCATCGACACCACCGCGCCGCCGGCCTGCAGCGCCTCGACCAGCCTCAGCTTGTGCTCGGGGCTGGTGCGCGCGAATACCGACGTTGTCGGCAGGGTGGCGCGCAACGCGGCGTCGTCCATCGTGTCGATGGCGCGGCCGGTCAGGGCGTCGACCGAGCCTTCGCCGAGGCCAAGCTCGCGCGCGATCGCGGCTGCGGTCGAGGCGTGGTCGCCGGTGATCATCTTGACGTCGATGCCGGCCGTCCGGCAATCGGCGATGGCGTGAACCGCCTCTGGCCGCGGCGGATCGATGAGCCCGACGAGGCCGAGCAGCGCGAGATCGCCGCTTTCGACCTCGGCGAAGCTCAGGCTCGCAGCGTCCGGCGCAGCGGGCTTCGAGGCGAAGGCGATGACGCGCTGGCCTTTTGCCGCGAGGGCGTCGATTGCGCCGCGCCACTTCGGCGTATCCAGCGGCTCGTCGGATCCGGCGGAGCGTTGGCTGCCGCAGAGCTCGAGCACCCGTTCGGGAGCGCCCTTGACCATGATGAGCCTCGCCGCGCCGGCGCGATTGAGGGTCGCCATGAAGCGGTGGCGGGCGTCGAACGGGATCTCGGCCAGGCGCGTGAACTCGCGCCGCGCGGCCTCGGCGTCCACGCCCGCTTTCATCGCAAGGGCGATCAAGGCGCCCTCCATCGGATCGCCGTCGACGATCCAATCCGTCTCTGCCTGGCGCAAAGCGGCGTCGTTGCAGAGGAGCGCGGCGAGCGCGATCTCGCCGAGCGCGGGATAGACGGCGGGATCGATGGCGACGCCGTCGAGAAAAAGCGCGCCGCGCGGCTCGTAGCCGGCCCCTGTCGCCTCGAACGCGCCCGACGCCGTCACGACGGCGCTCGCCGTCATCTGGTTCAAGGTCAGCGTGCCGGTCTTGTCGGAGCAGATGGTCGACACTGCGCCCAGCGTCTCGACCGCGGGAAGGCGGCGGATGATGGCGTTGCGCTCGGCCATCCGCCGGACGCCGATTGCGAGCGTGATCGTCATCACCGCCGGCAGGCCCTCGGGAATGGCGGCGACCGCGACGCCGACCGCCGCCATGAACGCATGCTCGATCTCATAGCCGCGGGCGAGCGCCGCGAAGGCGCAGACGCCGGCCGCGACCGCGAGGATGACGATCGTCAGCCGCCGGGCGAAAGCGTCCATCTGGCGCAGCAGCGGGGTGGTCAGGGATTCGACGCCCCCGACCATGGCGCTGATCCGCCCGAGCTCGGTCGCGGCGCCCGTCGCGACGACCAGGCCCGCGCCCTGGCCGCTCGCGACGAGGGCGCCGGAATAGGCGATCGACGCGCGGTCGCCGAGCGGAGCGTCGGGCGCGACGGGCTCGATTCCCTTGTCCGCCGGCGCCGACTCGCCGGTCAGCGCCGCTTCCTCGATCCTGAGGCTCGTCGCGCGCAGAAGCCTGAGGTCGGCGGGAATGCGGTCGCCCGCTTCGATGAGCACGAGGTCGCCGACGACCAGGCTTTCGACCGGAACCGTCAGGCGCCGGCCGTCGCGAAGGACCGAGGTTTCGGGCGCCAGCATGCCGCGAATGGCGTCCAGCGCCTTCTCGGCTCGGCCCTCCTGGATGAAGCCGATCGTCGCGTTGATGATCACGACGCCCAGGATGACTACGGTATCGACGCCGTGGCCGAGCAGGAAGGCGATCAGCGCCGAAGCCAGCAGGACATAGATCAGGAGGTTGTTGACCTGGGCGAAGAGCCGCGCCGCGAGCGAACGCGGCTTGCCGGCCGGCAGGCGGTTCGGCCCGTTCGCCCTGAGCCGGTCGGCGGCTTCGGCGGAGGTCAGTCCTTGGGCCGAGGAGCGGGCGCGCTCGAGCACGGCCTCGGCGGTTTCGGCGTGCCAGGGGCGTTCGGCGGCCGCGGGCCTATCCTGCATCGTCGCCTCTTCGAGCCGCGAGGGCTCAGCCCGCCACCGCCGCGATGTCCTTCGCGCCAAGCCCCTTGGCTTCGGAGCGCGCGAACGCCTTGACGGCGCTCGAGATCATGTCGGCGGGCGCGCCGAGCGATTGGGCTAGCGCGGTGGCGTAGCGGGCGTCCTTCAGCATGAGATAGAGGGCGAAGTCGGTCTGGTCGAAATCGCCGGCGAGCATGCGCGGCAGCTTGAGCTTGACCATCGGGCTCGCGGCGGCGCCGGTGAGGATCAGATCGGAAACCTGCTCGGGCTTGAAGCCGGCCCTCGAGGCCACGTCGAGGGCTTCGGCGAGGGCGGCGGTCTGGGCGGCGATGAGCTGGTTGTTGATGAGCTTCCAGGTCGCGCCCGCGCCGACAGGTCCGAGCCGATCCATCTTGCTCCCGACGGCGGCGAGCGCCGGGCGCGCGGCCTCGAATGTTGCTTCGTCGCCGCCAACGAAGAGCCTGAGCTCGCCGGCCGCCGCCGCCTGACGGCTGCCGCCGACCGGCGCGTCGAGGAAGCCGCATCCCTTGGCGCTCGCGTGGCGGGCAAGCTCGCGGACCCAATCGGGCGTCAGCGTGCTCGATTCGACGACGATCGCGCCTGCCTTCGCTCCTGCGAGCGCGCCGTCGGCCCCGAGCCAGACGCCGCGCGACGCCGCGTCGTCGGCGACCATGGCGAAGATGAAGTCGGCGCCCGCCGCCGCCTCGCGCGGCGTCGCCGCGGCCCTGGCGCCCTTGCTGATCAGCGTCTGCGCCCTGGCGGGCGTGCGGTTCCAGACCGAGAGCGCGAAGCCCTTGGTCAGCCAATTGGCGGCCATGCCGGCCCCCATCGTGCCAAGACCGAGAAGCGCGATGTGTTGCATGGCGATGCTCCTTAAGATGTGAACCTATCGCAGCGCTTACAGCACGTGCGAGCCGTCGCCGGCGCGCCTGGCCGCCTTCTGGAATTTCTTGATCACCCGGTCGCGCTTGAGCTTGGAGATGTGGTCGATGAACAGCACGCCTTCGAGGTGGTCGATCTCGTGCTGCAGCACCGTCGCCATGAGGCCCTCAGCCAGGACTTCGCGTAGCTTGCCTTCGCGATCGAGGGCGCGGGCGCGCACCGACGCGGGCCGCTCGACCTCGGCGTAATATTCCGGGATGCTGAGGCAACCTTCCTCGTAGGTCGCGCGCTCCTCGGACGACCACACGATCTCGGGATTGATGAACACCTGCGGATCAGGCTCTTCCTCTTTCTTCGCCACGTCGACGACCAGGAGGCGGATCGGCTCGGCGACCTGGATCGCCGCGAGGCCGACGCCGGGCGCCTCATGCATCGTCTCGATCATGTCGTCGATCAGGCGGCGCAGCGAATTGTCGACGCGCTCGATCTTCTTGCTGACGAGGCGCAGCTTGGGGTCGGGCAAAATGATAAGTGGTCGCTGGGCCATGGAGCCGGATTGTTTTGAAGGCAGGAGCGTCGCGACTGATAAGCGTCTGGACAGGCGCGGTCAAACGTGTTCTTATTTTGTTCCATTCGCCGTTTACCACGCCCGAGTCTTTGATGACCTCCGCCTTCCCGATCGCCGTCGTCGGCGGCGTCCCGATCTCCGCGCCGCAGGCGCTCGACGCGGTTGCCGTCCTGCTCGCGGCGCTCATGGCTCTGGCGCTGATCGCGCTCTGGCGGGCCGGAGCGGCGCGGCGGGGCGAGCGCGAGGCGGCGGAGGAGCGGCAGCAGGCAATCGAGGAGCGGTTCGCCGCGCTCGCCCAATCGAGCGCCGAGCTCAACGGCCGGGTCGGGGCGATGGCCGAATGGCTGGGGTCGCGCCAAACGGACCTCGCCCGGGTTGTCTCCGACCGGCTCGATTCGGTCGGAGCGCGGCTCGGCGCCGGGCTCGAAACCCAGGCTCAGACGACCGGCGAATCGCTCGGCCGGCTCAATGAGCGCCTCGCGGTGATCGACGCGGCGCAGTCGCGCCTGACCGAGATGACCAGCGAGGTGGTGTCGCTCAAGGACATTCTCGCCAACAAGCAGGCGCGCGGCGCCTTCGGCCAGGGCCGTATGGAGGCGATCGTGCGCGACGGCCTGCCGGCGCGCGCCTATGACTTTCAGTTCACCCTGTCGAACCGCGCTCGGCCCGACTGCGTCATCCGCCTGCCGGGCGATCCGCGCCCGCTCGCGGTCGACGCGAAATTTCCGCTCGAGGGGTTCTCCGCCTATCGTGCGGCGCGCGACGAGGAGGCGCGAAGAAGCGCGCAAGGCCGCGTGCGCGCCGACGTCGGCAAGCATGTCAAGGACATCGCTGAGCGCTATCTCCTGCCCGGCGAGACGCAGGACGTCGCGCTGATGTTTGTGCCGTCGGAAGCGATCTATTCCGATCTCGTCGAGCATTTCGACGAACTGGTGCAGAAGGCGCATCGCGCCCGGGTGGTCATCGTCTCGCCGACGCTCATGATGATGGCGATCAACGTCGCCCAGGCGATCCTGCGCGATGCGCGCATGCGCGACGAAGCGCACGAGATCCAGGCCGAGGTCGGCAAGCTCCTGAACGACGTCCGCCTCGTCATCGAGCGGGCTGGCAAGCTCGAAGCGCATTTCCGGCTGGCGCAGGAGGACGTTGCAGGGGTCGGCGCCGCGAGCGTGCGGATCGCGCGCCGGGCCGAGCGGATCGAATCCATGGATTTCGCCGACGGCGATCATGCCCGCGCGCCGGACCTCATGAGCCTTGCGCGGCAGGCGGAGTAGGGGCTCTGTCCTGCCTTGGCTTTGCGCGCCATTTAGGAAATCCGGCACCTGCTTTTTCGCGACGCGCTTTTGGGGTCGAACGCAATCGGCGCAAAAAGGCGATCGCCACGGGCGGATTTGCCTTGTGCTAAGGTCGCTCCCTCTCGGGGAGCAGGATGACCGAAACCCGCAGACTGGCTACGATTATGGCGATCGACGTCGTCGGCTACTCGCGCCTCATGGGCGAGGACGAGGCCGGAACGGCGCGGGCGGTGCGGGGGCATCGCGACTCGGCGCGGCCGGTCATGGCCGGACGCGGCGGGCGGATCGTCAAGACGATGGGCGACGGATTGTTGCTTGAGTTTCCCTCTGTGGTCGAAGCAGTTGAGTGCGCGATTGCGATCCAGAAGCTCATGGCCGAGCGCAACGCCGACATTCCCGATGCCAAGCGCATCGTTTACCGCGTCGGCGTCCATCTCGGCGATGTCCTGGTCGAGGGCGACGACATTCTCGGCGAGAGCGTCAACATCGCGGCGCGGATCGAGAGCATTTGCGAACCGGGTGGCGTCCTGATCTCGAGTTTGGCGCATGAGCAGGTCCGAGGGCGGATCGAGGCTGAGTTCGTCGATCGCGGCGAGAAAGCACTAAAAAACATCGCTCGGCCGGTGCGGGTCTTCGCGCTCGGGACAGGCGCCGCAGCCCACAAAGCATCCGCGCCCGCGAAAGCAACGGTCGGCTCGCCGCGCCTCTCGCTCTTGGTGCTACCCTTCGCCAATATCGGCGGCGACCCAGAGCAGGAATATTTCGTCGACGGGGTGACTGAAAGCCTGACCACCGACCTCTCGCGCATCCGCGGCTCTTTCGTGATCGCGCGCAACACCGCCTTCACCTACAAAGGCAAGGCCGTTGATCTGAAGCAGGTCGGGCGCGAGCTGAACGTTCGCTACGTCCTCGAGGGCAGCGTCCAGCGGGGCGGCCAGCGCATGCGCGTCAATGTCCAGTTGATCGAAACGGAGAGCGGCAGCCATTTGTGGGCCGAGCGCTTCGACAAGCCGGTCGCCGATCTCTTCGACATGCAGGACGAGATTGTCGCGCGCCTGGCGAACGCGCTCGAAGCTCAGCTCTCCGCAGCCGAGGCGCGGCGTGCGGAAGGCGTGCAGAATCCCGACGCCATGGACCTTTATTTTCAGGGGATGGCGTGGATGAACAAGGGCGCCACGCCCGAAAACTTCAGCCGGGCGCGCGGTTTCTTCGAGCGCGCCCTCAGGATTGATCCCGGCGCCATCGAGGCTCTCGTCGGCCGGGGCTTCGCCGACGCCTGGTCCGGCGGCATGTTCGGGCCTGTCGATCGTTTGGCGCGGTTTGCGTCCGCCGAGGCGGACTTGACAAAAGCGCTCTCGCTCGCCCCTGGCAATGCGGCCGCCCACGCGGCCATGGGCTTCTTGTGCAACGTCACCGACCGCGCGGAGACCGGCATTGCGCAATTCGAGCGCGCCCTCGCGCTCAACCGGAACCTCGCGATGGCGCATTTTGGCGTCGGGTTGGCGAAATACTGTCTCGGACGCCCGGAGGAGACAGAAGCCTACATTCGCGAGGCGCTGCGGCTCTCGCCGCACGACACGTCCGCTTTTATCTGGCTGGCGGGCGCCGGCTTCGCCCGCTTCAGCCTGGGTGAGGACGACGCGGCTATTGTCTGGCTAAGGCGATCGATCGAGACCAATCGCAACTACTCCGTCGCACATTTCTTTCATGCCGCGGCCCTGGCGCACCTCGGCCGGGTGGAGGAGGCTCGCGTGGCGGTCGAGTCGGGGCTGATCTTCGATCCGAGCTTCACCATCGCGCGGCGCCGCGCCAATCCGTTCAGCTCCAACCCGGCGTACCTGAAGCAGATCGAGCGCTATTACACCGGTTTGCACATGGCCGGAGCGCCGGAGGGCGTCGACGGCGATGGATGAGGAGTCCGCGATGAAGGATGAAAACCGCGCGGTTTGGCCGCTGGCGCTCGACGCGGCGCAGGCGCCTGAGGACGGCTGGGACGACCCGGTGCGCGGGCGGCTTCGCTGGCGCACTCTGTTCTCGCAAGGTTTGACCCAGACCGACGGGATGACGTGCGGCGTGACCGAGCTTAAGCTCGGCGACTGGCTCGGGCTGCATCGGCACGCGCCGCCGGAAGTCTATTACGTGTTCGCCGGCGCAGGGATCGTCAGCCTCGCGGGCCGCGAAATCCCGGTGACCGCGGGAAGCGCGGTCTTCATCCCGGGCATGACCGAGCATGGGATCCGCCAGACGGGGGGCGAGGTCCTGCGCCTCTTCTACGCTTTCCCGGTCGATTCGTTCGACAGCGTCGAATACCTGTTCTCCGCGGCGGCGCGCGGGTGAGGGCGGGAGCGGCGAGCCGGGCGGCCGGGGCGGCCGGGGCGGCAGGCTTGCCAGCGCGGCTAGGCCGCGATAGCCCAGCAGCCCAACATCGACGGGACCCGGTTTATGTCGTCGCCTATCACGGTCGTCACGCCCTACGCAGCGGCGCCCGGCCGGGAATGTGGAAGCTGCACCCTCTGCTGCAAGGTCTATGCGCTGCCGGCGCTCGCTAAACCCCCGGGCGTATGGTGCAAGCATTGCGCGCCGGGCAAGGGCTGCGCGATCCACGACACTCTGCCCGATCAGTGCCGGCAGTTCTTTTGCCTGTGGATGACCGACGGCGCCATGCCGGCGGAATGGCGGCCCGACCGGGCGCGTTTTGTGCTGTCCGTCTATCCTGCCAACGGGTTCATTTACGGTCAGGCCGATCCCGGCTCGCCAGGCGCGTGGCGCAGGGCCCCCTATTACGACGCCTTGCGCGCGATGGCCAAGACGCTCCTGGAGCAGCGTCGCCACGTCATCATGTTCGTCGGCGACGAAGCGACGCTCGTCATGCCGGACGAGGCCCTGCCGCTCGGCAGGATGACGGCTGAGGATAATTTCCGCATCGAGCCGGTCTTCGGCCCGAAGGGTCCAACTTGGCGGGCGACCAGGACCTGAGCGCGCCCGTTGCACCATCGCGGCCGTGCGGCGAAATCCGCAGTCTGGCGCGTCACTGGACCCGAGGCGGCGAAGCCACTATTTTCGCCGCCCAATGTAGGGAGTCCTCGGCGGAATGATTGGGCGTGTTCTATTTGGGTTTGGCGTCGTCGCCGCCTTTTCCGCGCCGGCCCTCGCCGAACTGGCGATGACCGGCGCGCCGGTCGCGATGCGCGCCGGTCCAGCGGCGAACGCGCCGATCGTGCAGCGCGTCCCCGCGAGCGCGGAGATCGAGGTTTTGAAATGCGCCCGCGGCTGGTGCCATGCCTCGTGGCGACATCTCATCGGCTATATTCCGGCCGACGCGGTGGTTCTGGGGCCGCCGCCGGCGACGCTGCCGGGGAACGAGATGCCTCCGCCGGTCGTCAACGTGCTGCCGACCTATGTCACGCCGCCGGCATGGCGATGGTCCGGCGCCTACGTCGGGACCAATTTCGGCTTCGGGTCCGGCGGCTGGTAGCGCCGCCGGACTGCGGGGCGCGACGCCGCCCCTACCCATGAGCGCCGCCCAGTCTTATATGGCGGGTCGACCCCTCGAGAGCAGGAGATGAACCGCGTGACCACGAGCCACGAAGCGGAGAAAATTCCCGTCACCGTCCTCACCGGCTATCTGGGCGCCGGGAAGACGACGCTGCTCAATCGGATCCTGAGCGAGCCGCACGGCAAGCGCTACGCCGTCGTCGTCAATGAATTCGGCGAGATAGGCATCGACAACGAGCTCGTCGTCGGGGCGGACGAGGAAGTGTTCGAGATGAACAACGGCTGCATTTGCTGCACGGTGCGCGGCGACCTCATCCGGATCATCGAGGGCCTGATGAAGCGCAAGGGCCGGTTCGACGCCATCATCGTAGAGACGACCGGCCTCGCCGACCCCGCTCCGGTGGCGCAGACGTTCTTCGTCGACGAGGACGTGCGCGAGGCGGCGCGGCTTGATGCGGTGGTGACCGTCGCCGACGCCAAATGGCTCGCCCAGCGCCTGCGCGACGCACCCGAGGCCAAGAACCAGATCGCCTTCGCCGACGTCATCATCCTCAACAAGACCGATCTTGTAAGCGCCGCGGAATTGCGCGAGGTCGAGGCGCGCATCCGCGCCATCAACCCGTACGCTTCGCTCCATCGGGCGAAGAAATGCGACGTTCCGATCGCCGACGTGCTCGAGCGCCGGGCCTTCGATCTCGAACGCATCCTCGACATCGAGCCGGATTTCCTGGTCGCCGACGACCACGACCACGACCATCATCATGATGATGACGACGGCCATCATCACCACGGCCTCAAGCACTATCACGACGAGGACATGCAGTCGGTCGCGGTGAGGCTCGAGGGCGACGTCGATCCGGCCAAGTTCATGCCCTGGATCAACCAGGTCACCCAGCAGCAGGGCCCCAACATCCTGCGCTGCAAGGGCATCGTGGCGATGAAGGGGGACCCCAAGCGCTTCGTGTTCCAGGGCGTGCACATGATGCTCGACGGCGACTCGCAGCGCGAATGGAAGCCGGACGAAAAGCGGGAGTCGAAGGTGGTGTTCATCGGCCGCGACCTCGCGGAGGAGGACATCCGCAACGGATTCCTGGCCTGCGCGGCGTGATTGCTAATCGGTTCAGATGACCGACTCTCGCGCCGCCGCTTCCCTCGCCCAGCACGCCCGTCCTTTCGAAGCGGGCGCGCATGTCGTTGCGGCGGCGTTCGTCGACGGCGCGCCGACGCTGGCGCTGGCCGACGGGGCCGTGCTCATCGGCGAGCCCGGGGAGCAGAAACGGGTTGTCCTTCATCCCGACGCGGCGATCCTGGCGGCGATCAGCGACGGCAAAACGATTTTGACCGGCGGCGACGACGGCCGAGTCGTCGCGATGCGGGCCGACGGCAGCCTGCAAGGGATCGCGGATGAGAAGGGCCGGTGGATCGACGCCCTGGCGATGCGCGGCAACGCCTACGCGTGGAGCGCCGGCAAGCAGGTTCGCGCGCGCGACGAAACGGGAGCCGTCAAGACCTGGAGCGCGCCGACGACGGCTCGGGGCCTCGCCTTCCAGCCGAAGGGCTACCGCCTCGCGGCGACGCATTACAACGGCGTGACGCTTTGGTTTCCGAAGGTCGAAGGCGCGCCGCAAACCTTGGAGTGGAAGGGCGCGCATCTCGACGCCACGTTCTCTCCCGACGGGCGCTTTCTCGTCAGCTCCATGCAGGAGAACGCGCTGCATGGCTGGCGTGTCGCCGACTCGCGCAACATGCGCATGACTGGATATCCGGCCAAGACCCGCTCGCTCTCCTGGTCACATGACGGCCAATGGCTTGCGACCTCGGGCGCGGACGCCGCGGTCATCTGGCCGTTCAAGGACAAGGACGGGCCGATGGGCAAGGCGCCGCGCGAATGCGGCGTGCGCGAAGCGCGGGTGACGCGGGTCGCCTTTCATCCGAAGGCGCTCGTCGTCGCCATCGGCTACGCCGACGGCGTCGTCCTGTTGTGCCGCCTGGCGGACGCAGCCGAAATTTGGGCGCGCGATCCCGGTGGCGGCCAGGTGAGCGCGCTCGCTTGGGACGCCGCGGGCGCCCGCCTGATGTTTGGCCTCGAAAGCGGCGCGGCGGGCCTCCTGACCTTGCCGGCCTGATGCTCGGACCTTGACCGTTCCGAGTTGGGGCGCCCGGCGCCCGCCGCGATGGCGGGCCGCGCTGCGGCGACGCCTCCGCGCTTGCCAGCGGCGCCCGAAAGGGAGAATTCTCCCGCCGCAAACGACGCCGGGAACGCGATGCGCGAGGCCTATATCGGAGTGGACGTCGGCACCCTCAGCGCCAGGGCCGGCGTTTTCGATTCTGGCGGGCGCCTCGTCGCCAGCGCCCGGCGACCCATCGCGATCTGGCGCGAGCCTGGCGAGATCGTCGAGCAATCGTCCAGCGACATCTGGCGCGCGGTGACGTCTGCGGTGCGTGAAGCGGTCGAGGCATCGGGTCTGCCGCCCGACGCAATTGCCGGGATGGGCTTCGACGCCACGTGCTCGCTGGTGGCGCTCGACCGCGAGGCGCGTCCCCTGTCGGTGAGCCCGACCGGCGCGCCCGAGCGCGACGTGATCGTATGGATGGACCATCGCGCCGCCGACGACGCCGAACGAATCAACGGCGGCGGTCACGAGACGCTGCGTCACGTGGGCGGCAGGATGTCGCCCGAGATGCATGCGCCGAAGCTTGCATGGCTCGCCCGGCGTAAGCCCGAAGCGATCGCCAAGGCTGGACATGTGTTCGACCTCACAGACTTCCTGTCGTTCCGGGCCACTGGATCGCTCACCCGCTCGGCCTGCACGACGACCTGCAAGTTTGGCTATCTCGCCCACGAGAAGCGCTGGCCGGACGAGTTCTTCGACAGGGTGGGTCTCGGTTTCCTCAAAGCCGACAATTACGCCCTCATCGGCGCTCAACCGGCGCCGCCGGGCGCGCCGCTCGGCCGGGGACTGACGGCCGAGGCCGCCGCGGCGATGGCCTTGCGGGTAGGGACCCCAGTCGGCGCCGGGCTCATCGACGCCCATGCGGGCGCCGCGGGCACGCTTGGCGCGAGCGCGGGAGCGACGCTGGCCGATCCGCGGCGGCGCCTGGCGCTGATCCTCGGCACCTCGTCGAGCTGCATGGCGCTTTCGGACGAACCCCGATTCGTCGACGGCGTGTGGGGGCCGCATTTCGCGGCGCTGACCCCCGATCAATGGCTCATCGACGGCGGCCAGTCGGCGTTCGGCGCGGCGATCGATCATCTGCTGCGGCTACATCCGGCGTTTGCCGCGCTGTCGGCGCGCGCGGGGCCGTGTGCGCTGGCGGCGCTCGAAAAGGACATTGTCGCCCGCGCCGGCGGTCTGTCGCATGCGGCCTTGATCGCCGGGGACCTGCATGTCCTGCCTGACTTCATCGGCAGCCGATCGTCGCTGGCGGATCCCGGAGCGCGCGGCGGCGTCGTGGGGATGGACCTGCGCGAAGACGCCGCGAGCTTGCAGGAGCTCCATGTCGCCGGGCTTTGCGGGCTCGCCTATGGCCTTGCCGGCATCGTCGGCAAGCTCGAGCGGTCCGGTTACGAATTCGACGCCGTCGTCGTCAGCGGCGGCGCGGCGCAGAGCCCATTGGTCCGTCAGATCATCGCCGACGTCTGCGGCAAGACGGTCGAGGCGCCCGAGACGCCGGAGCCGGTGCTGCTGGGCTCGGCGATGATCGGCGCCGTCGCGGCGGGGACGCAGACGCTTGCCTCGGCGATGGCGTCGATGTCGGCGATCGCGGTTCGCGCGACGCCGGCGGGCGGAGCGGTTGCGGCGTTCCACGAGCGGAAGCGCAGGGCGCACGAGATCCTGCGGCAGGCCGAGCGGGAAATTCGGCGCACGACGCAGAAGTCCCGCTGGCCGGAGGTCGTCATTTTCGATTGCGACGGCGTGCTCGTCGACAGCGAGGTGATCGCACTCGCCGTCACCCGCCGCCGGCTCGGCGAGGCCGGCCTTCGCCTGACCGACGAGGAGACGCGAGAGCGATTCCTGGGACTGCGGCTCGACACGGTCCTGCGCAGGGTCGAAAGCGAACTCGGGGCGCCGCTGCCCAAAGAGTTTCCCGACAATCTTTCGCGGGAGATCCTTGGCGCCTTCGCGCGCGAGCTCAAGGGGATCGAAGGCGTGCGGCAGGCCGTCGGCGGCTTGGCGGCGCGCGTTTGCGTCGCGTCTTCGAGCGCGCCCGAGAGGCTGCGCTTCGCGCTTCGGGTCGCCGGCTATGAAACCCTATTCGCGCCCAATATTTTTTCCGCCGCCGAGGTCCCGCAGGGAAAGCCCAGTCCCGATCTTTTCCTGTTCGCGGCGCGCACAATGGGCGCCGCGCCGAAGGATTGCCTGGTGATCGAGGACAGCGTCGCGGGCGTCGAGGCCGCGCGCGCCGCCGGAATGAGGGTGTTCGGGTTTGTCGGCGCCAGTCATTTCTCGCGCCTCGACGAGGGAGCGGATTTGACCGCGGCCGGCGCCGAACTCATCTTTGACGACATGGCGCGGCTGCCCGACATCGTGAAGGCGGCGCGAGCGGGCGTGGCGAACACGGACTAAGGCGATGGCGCGCAAGTCGGATCACGACGGTCTGAGGCTTGACGAAGCCGCGCGCGCCGGGTGGCTCTATTACGTCGCCGGGAACACCCAAGACGAGATCGCGCGCAAACTCGGCATTTCGCGTCAGGCGGCGCAACGCCTCGTTTCGCTGGCGATCAGCGAGCGGCTGATCAAGGTCCGCCTTGATCATCCGATCGCCCGCTGCATGGAGCTTGCCGCGGCGCTCAAACTGCGCCACGACCTGCGCTTTTGCGAAATCGCTCCGACCGATCCGGCCTCGACGTCGTCGACGCTCGGCATCGCGCAACTGGCGGCGGCCGAGTTCGAACGGTGGCTGAGGAGGTCCGAGCCGGCCGTCATCGGCATCGGCACCGGACGCACGATGCGCGCCGTCGCCGACCAATTGCCGGCGATGGAATGTCCGCAGCACAAGCTGGTCGCGCTCGTCGGCACCACCAAGACCGACGGCTCGGCGTCGTTCTACGACGTCATCATTCGCGTTTCCGACAGCGTGCGCGCGCCCCACTACCCGATGCCGGTTCCCGTCATCGCGCGCTCGATCGAGGAGCGGGAGCTGCTGACGAACCTCGCCTCGGTCCGGAGCCTGTTCGACCTCGTCGAACGCACGGACGTCAGTTTCGTCGGCGTCGGCTCGGTCGGCGATTCTGCCCCGCTGGTGCAGGACGGCATTATCACCCGCCAGGAGGCCGAGGCGCTCCGCCAGGCGGGGGCGGTCGGCGAGATCACCGGCTGGGCGTTCGACTCGGCAGGGAAGGTGATCGCCGAAGGCACAAATCAGCGGGTCGCCGCGGCGCCGTTGCGGCGGGCCGACAATCGGCTGGTGATCGGCGTCGCGATGGGGCCGTCGCGGCGCGCGCCGCTGCGGGCCGCGCTCGCCGGGCGGCTGATCTCCGGCCTGGTGACCGACGAGGCGACGGCCGAGCATCTGCTGCAGCGTTGACGGAAGCGCGAAAAGCCATATGCTTCAGACACTTCACCCGACTCTGCGGCGCTTGTGCAGCGCAGCGATAATTTCGGATTGACTTGCGCGGACGGATATGGCGAATATTCGCCCGCTTAATTGGCAAATGCCCAATACTGGCATTGCCTCATCGGAGGAAACACCATGAAGATTCACGTGAAGGGCGTGCTGGGCGCGGTCGCGCTCGCAAGCTTCTCGCTTCCCGCTTACGCCGACACGACGCTGACGATTCCGCTCGTCAACAACAGCGACTTGATCCGCATGCAGAAGCTATCGGAGGATTTCACCAAGGCCAATCCCGACATCAAAGTGAACTGGGTCACGCTCGAAGAGAACGTGCTGCGTCAGAAGATCACGACCGACGTCGCCACCAAGGGCGGTCAATTCGATGTCCTGACCATCGGAACTTATGAAGCGCCGATTTGGGCCAAGAAGGGCTGGCTGCTGCCGCTCGACAAGCTCGGCGCCGACTATGACGTCGACGACCTGCTGCCCGCCATCCGCTCCGGCCTGAGCTACGATGGCAAGCTTTACGCCTCGCCGTTCTACGGCGAGAGCTCCTTCGTCATGTACCGTAAGGACCTGATGGAGAAGGCCGGGCTCACGATGCCGGACAAGCCGACCTGGGAGTTCATCAAGCAGGCGGCGGACAAGATGACCGACAAGGCCGCCGGCGTCTACGGCATTTGCCTACGCGGCAAGCCGGGCTGGGGCGAGAACATGGCGTTCCTCACAGCGACGGCGAACTCGTTCGGCGCGCGCTGGTTCGACGAGAAGTGGGAGCCGCAATTCAATACGCCCGAATGGAAGGCGACGCTCGACTATTACGTTCCACTGATGAAGGCCGATGGTCCTCCCGGCGCTTCGTCCAATGGCTACAACGAGAATCTTGCCCTGTTCAACGATGGCAAGTGCGGCATTTGGATCGATGCGACCGTCTCCGGGGGTTCCGTGACCGATCCCAAGCAGTCGAAAGTCGCCGACAAGGTCGGCTTCGCGCTCGCGCCGGACAACGGTCTCGGCAAGCGCGGCAACTGGCTGTGGGCGTGGTCGCTGGCGGTGCCGGCCGGGTCTCAAAAATCCGAGGCGGCGCAGAAATTCATCGCCTGGGCGACCGGCAAGCATTACCTCGATCTTGTAGCCTCCAAGGAGGGCTTGGCGCGCGTTCCTCCGGGGACCCGAACCTCGCTGTACAAGAACGCGGACTATCTGAAGGCCGCGCCCTTCGCCCAAATGACGCTCGACTCGATCAACTCGGCCGATCCGGCGCATCCGACGGTGAAGCCTGTCCCGTATACGGGCGTGCAGTTCGTGGCGATCCCTGAATTCCAGGGTATCGGCGAGGACGTCGGGCAGGACTTCTCGGCCGCGCTCGCGGGAACGATGACCGTCGACGCCGCGCTAGCCAAGGCCCAGGCGAGCACGGAAGCCGCGATGAAGAAGGCAGGCTATATCAAGTAGCCCAGACGGACTTCGCCTCGCGAGCGTTTCGCGCGGGGCGGCCTTAGGGACGTTCCTCCCCGTCCCGCCCCCTTTCCGTTCGCGGAAAGGGGGATAAGGGGAGGAGTTTAGAAGTGAACGAAGAAGCGCGTTGGTCCCGCCCGGGCGGTCTAGAGCCCGTGGAGCCAGCTGCGGAGAAAGCCTGCGTCGGCCCCAGCTGGACGGGCAAACGACGGGCGGGACACGGGGAGAGAGAGGGCAAGGATGGCGACGCAGCAAACCACCACCGCGGGCCGCGCCCTCGTTGCGCCGTCGGTCATCCTGCTCTTCGTGTGGATGATCGTGCCGCTGGTCATGACGCTCTACTTCTCGACCTTGCGCTACAGCCTGCTCGATCCCGACAACGTGAGCTTCGTCGGGCTGCAGAACTACACCGCGTTCCTCACCGATCCGGATTTTCTGACCGCGCTCTACAACACGCTTGTGCTCGTCGCCTCGGTGCTCATCATCAGCGTGTGCGGCGGCATTCTCGTGGCGTTGCTGATGGATCAGCCGGTCTTCGGCCAGAACGTGTTGCGGTTGATGGTGATCGCGCCGTTCTTCGTCATACCAACGGTCAGCGCGCTGGTGTGGAAGAACCTCCTGATGAATCCCGATTCAGGATTATTCGCCTGGATCGCCCGGTCGCTGGGGTTCGATCCGATCGTCTGGTTCACCAACTGGCCCATGCTGTCGGTGATCATTATCGTCTCATGGGAATGGTTGCCGTTCGCCAGTCTCATTCTGCTGACCGCGCTACAGTCGCTCGATGAGGAGCAGAAAGAGGCTGCCTCGCTCGACGGGGCCGGTCCGATTTCCTACTTCGGCTATATCGTGCTGCCGCATATCGCGCGCGCGATTACCGTCGTCATCCTGATTGAGACGATCTTCCTGTTGAGCATATTTGCTGAAATTTACGTCACAACCTCCGGCGGCCCCGGCAATGCGACGACCAACATTCCCTTCCTCGTCTACAAGCAGGCGCTGCTCAACTTCGACATCGGCGGCGCCTCTGCCGGCGGCATCATCGCCGTCATTCTCGCCAACATCGTTGCGTTTTTCCTGGTGCGCATCATCGGCAGGAACCTGGAGGGCTGAACGATGGCGTTGAAGCAATCAACTGGCAAGCGCATTCGGGTCACGGTCGTCGCCTGGGTCGTCGCGTTCCTGATCTTCTTCCCGATTCTGTGGACGTTCATCACGAGCTTCAAGACCGAGCTCGACGCTATCGCAATGCCGCCGAAATTCCTGTTTTTCAACTGGACTCTCGAGAACTATTACGAGGTTCAGGAGCGATCGAACTATCTGAAGTTCGCTGGGAACTCGATAATCCTGTCGATCGGCGCCAATGTCGTCGGCCTCCTGATCGCCGTTCCGGCGGCGTGGTCGATGGCGTTCGCGCCCGGCAAGCGCACCAAGGACCTCTTGATGTGGATGCTGTCGACGAAAATGATGCCGGCGGTCGGAGCGCTGGTGCCGATTTATTTAATATTTCGCAATCTGCACTTGCTCGATAGCCTGTTCGGCGTCGGCGTCGTGCTGATGCTCATCAATCTGCCGCTGCTGGTCTGGATGCTCTACACCTACTTCAAGGAAATCCCGGTCGATATCCTCGAGGCGGCGCGCATGGACGGCGCCTCTCTTCTCAACGAGATCGTCTATGTGCTGACGCCGATGGCGGTCCCGGGCATCGCCTCGACAATGCTTCTCGCAGTCATCCTGTCGTGGAATGAAGCGTTCTGGACGCTCAATCTCACAACCTCCAACGCCGCTCCGTTGCCGGCCTTCATCGCCTCCTTTTCGGCGCCGGAAGGATTCTTTTGGGCCAAGCTCTCTGCGGCCTCGACGCTCGCCATCGCGCCCATTCTCATTCTCGGCTGGTTCTCGCAGAAGCAGCTGGTCCGAGGCCTGACGTTCGGCGCGGTGAAGTGATCCGGAATTAAGGGAAAGCACCCATGGGCAGCATCCAACTCAAGTCCGTGCGCAAGGCGTTCGGCGCCGTCAGCGTGATCAACGGCGTCGACCTCAACATCGATAATGGCGAGTTCGCAGTGTTCGTCGGCCCATCCGGTTGCGGCAAGTCGACGCTTCTGCGCCTGATCGCGGGACTCGAGGACGTCACCTCCGGACAGGTCCTGATCGACGCCAAGGACATGACCAACGTCGGCCCTTCGCAGCGCGGGCTCGCCATGGTCTTCCAGTCCTATGCGCTCTACCCGCATATGAGCGTGCGCGGCAACATCGCCTTCGCGCTCAAGATGGCCGGACAGAGCGCCGAGGTCATCGACCAGAAGGTGCGCAAGGCCGCGACCACGCTGAACCTGACCGACTACCTCGACCGCAAGCCGCGCCAGCTCTCCGGCGGACAGCGTCAGCGGGTCGCGATCGGGCGCGCGATCGTGCGCGAGCCGAAGGCGTTCCTGTTCGACGAGCCGCTCTCCAACCTCGACGCGGCGCTCAGGGTGCAGATGCGGGTCGAGATCGGCGAGCTTCACGAGGCTCTCAAGACGACGATGATCTATGTCACCCACGACCAGGTCGAGGCGATGACCATGGCCGACAAGATCGTTGTGCTCGATCGCGGCTCGGTCGCCCAGGTCGGCTCGCCGCTCGAACTCTATAACAAGCCGAACGGCCTCTTTGTCGCCGGCTTCATCGGCTCGCCGACCATGAACCTGATCAGGGGCGCGCCTGCAGCGAAGCGGGGGGCCGAGACCATCGGCATCCGCCCCGAGCATGCCGACGTATCGACCACTTCGGGCGAGTGGCCGGCGAAAGTACGCCTAGCCGAGCACCTCGGCTCCGACACTTTCGTCCATGCGGAGGCCGAGGGCATCGGGCCTCTCACCCTGCGGCTCGAGGGCGAGGCAGCGCTGACGCCGGGCCAGAGCATATTCGTCACCCCGCGCGAGGCGCACCTGCATCGGTTCGACAAGGACGGCAGGAGGATCGACTGACGGCGGAGGAGCGGCGGCGCACGGAGGTCGACTCCTCGATGCGAGACGCCGCGACAGCGTAACGTCGAACCCATGCGGCATTCATCGGTGGATACGAATTCATGAGCGTTAAACTTTCCGCCGCCGCACTCGCCCACATGCCTGCGGGAATCGCGACCCCGAAATATCGACGCTCCGATCTCCACCCCGGCATTGTTCACTTCGGCGTCGGCAATTTTCACCGCGCGCATCAGGCGGTCTATCTCGACGATCTGTTCAACGCCGGCCGCGACCGCGATTGGGCCATCGTCGGGGCCGGGGTGCGCGACCCGGACGTGAAGGTGCGCGAGAAGCTCGAGCAACAGGACTGGCTGACGACCGTCGTCGAGCAAGAGGCGGCGACCACCAACGCCCGCGTCACCGGCGCGATGATCGATTTTGTCCCGCCTTACGACGTCGCGGCGAATCTCGACATGCTCGCCCGGCCGGAGATCCGCATCGTCTCGCTGACTGTGACCGAGGGCGGATATTACATTTCGCCGGCGACGCAGACATTCGATTCGGCCCATCCGGAGATCGCCGCCGATGCGCGCAACATCGGCGCGCCGAAGACCGTATTCGGACTGATCGTCGCCGGGCTCAAGCGCCGCCGCGCGGCCGGGGTACCGCCCTTCACGGTGATGTCGTGCGACAATATTCCTGGCAATGGCTACGTCACTGAGAACGCAGTCGCCGGCCTAGCCCGGCTTGCCGATCCTGAACTCGGAAGCTGGATTTGGGGCAACGTCGCTTTTCCCAATTCCATGGTCGACCGCATCACGCCGGCGACGACCGATCGGGAACGCGCCCTTCTTCGCGACAAATACGGCCTCGAGGACGGCTGGCCGGTGTTCTGCGAGGAGTTCCGGCAGTGGGTGGTGGAAGATCGGTTTCCGGCCGGACGCCCGGCGCTCGATGCGGCCGGGGTCACGTTCACCTCGGATGTCGCGCCCTATGAACTGATGAAGATTCGCATCCTCAACGGCGGTCACGCCGCGATCGCCTATCCGGCCGGGCTCCTCGACATCCATTTCGTCCACGAGGCGATGGACGATGCGCAGATCCGCGCCTTTCTCGAGGCATTGACCAAGCGCGAGATCCAGCCGGTCGTTCCGCCGCCGCCTAGCACCAATCTCGACTCGTATCGCGTCCTGGTCGCGCGCCGGTTCGCCAATCCGAAGATCGGCGATACGATCCAGCGCTTGTGCTTGGACGGCTCGAACCGGCAGCCGAAGTTCATCCTTCCCTCCGTTCGCGATCGCCTGAAAGCCGCCGCATCCTTCAGCGGCCTCGCGCTGGTGTCGGCGCTGTGGTGCCGCTATTGCTACGGTGAAACCGAGAGCGGGAAGGCGATCTCGCCCAACGATCCGAGCTGGGACCGCCTCCAGAAGGCGGCGAAGCCGGCGCGCCACGATGCGCAGGCCTTCCTCAAAATGCGCGACATTTTCGGCGAGCTCGGTGAAAATCCGGCCTATGTCGACGCCTTTTCTAGCGCCCTCGCTTCGCTGTGGACGCGCGGCGTCCGTTCGACTTTGGCCGACTATCTGTCCGACAAGCGGTGAGTGTGAGCCGACCCACGCTCCCGGAGCGGCGATCGGAGGATAGAGACGCGGGGAACGCGAGAATGAAGCTAACGGATAAGGGCGCGCGGGCGGCCGTCGCCGGCAGATGCTTCGCCCACGCGCAGGAAGCCGCCGCCCGCGACAGTGACAAAGCCTTCGCCGTCGCGCTCGACGCTGCCAAGACGGCTGCGCAGACGCCCAACGTCGATGGCGGCGAGTGAATGAGCTGACGGAGGCCTCGCGCCCATGTATCTGGATCGCTTCAACCTCAAGGGCCGGGTCGCTGTCGTCACTGGCGGCGCCCAGGGCATCGGCCTGGCTTGCGTCGAGGCGCTGTTGGAGGCCGGCGCCCATGTCTATATCGCCGACCGCAATCCTAAGGCGGCCGGGGAGAGCCAGGCGGCGATGAAAGCCAAGGGCTACGATGTCGACGTCATCGAGATCGAGGTCACCGACTCGAAGCAGGTCGACGCGGCCGCCGCCCGGGTGATGAAGGAGAAAGACCGGATCGACATTCTGGTCTGCAACGCCGGCATCGCCCGCTCGGAGACGGCGGCGGAAGACGTGACCGACGAGCACTGGCTCAACGTCATCGATGTAAACCTCAACGGCCTCTTCTGGTGTTGCCGCGCGTTCGGCAGGCACATGCTCGCGGCCGGGCGCGGCTCGATCGTCAACATCGGCTCGATGTCGGGGATCATCGTCAACAAGCCGCAGCCGCAAGCCTGTTACAACGCCTCCAAGGCCGCCGTGCATCATCTGACAAAGTCGCTCGCCGCCGAATGGGGCGCGCGCGGCGTCCGCGTCAACGCCGTCGCGCCGACCTACATCAACACGCCGCTTACCGCCTTGGCGAAAACCAACAGGCCGATGTTCGACGCCTGGATCGACGGAACGCCGATGGCGCGCATGGGCGAGCCGGACGAGATCGCCGCCGTCGTCATGTTTCTCGCTTCCGACGCCGCCAGTCTGATGACCGGGTCGATCGTGCTGGCTGACGGCGGCTATACCAGCTGGTGAGAGTCCGGCGACGTCGACAGGCGGGAGGGGCGCACCATGGATCTCGGGCTCAAGGGTAAGGTCGCCGTCGTCACCGGCGGCAGCGTCGGCATCGGCCTCGCGATCGCCGAGGGCCTCGCGGCGGAGGGCGTGGATGTCGTGATCGCGGCGCGCGGCGTCGAGCGAGTTCGCAGGGAGGCCGGTCGCATCGCCAAGACTTTCGGCGTCCGCGCTGAAGGGGTCGCCTGCGACGTCGCGACTCGCGAGGGGACGGACGACCTCGTCGCCGATGTCGGGCGACTTTTTGGCGGCGCCGACATTCTCATCAACAACGCCGGCACGGGGAGCAACGAGACGGTGATCGAGGCGCCGGACGAGAAATGGCAAGCCTACTGGGACCTGCACGTGATGGCGGCGGTCAGGCTCGCGCGTGGCCTCGCGCCGACGATGAAGAAACGCGGCGGCGGCGTCATCCTGCACAATGCGTCGATCTGCGCCGCCCAGCCGCTCTGGTACGAGCCGATCTATAATGTGACCAAGGCGGCGCTGATGATGTTCTCAAAAACGCTTTCGACCGAACTCATCGGCGACAACATCCGGGTCGATTGCGTCAACCCTGGTCTCATTCTGACCCCGGACTGGATCAAGACCGCAAAGCAACTCACCGCCGACAAAGGAGGAGACTGGCAGGCCTATCTCGACAGCGTGGCGCGCGAGCACGCGCCGATCAAACGTTTCGCCACGCCGCAGGAACTGGCCAACTTTTTCGTCTTCCTGTGCTCGGAACGGGCAAGCTACTCGGTCGGCTCGACTTATTTCGTCGACGGCGGCATGTTGAAGTCGGTCTG
Source organism: uncultured Alphaproteobacteria bacterium (assembly GCA_963783175.1). GTDB lineage: Bacteria > Pseudomonadota > Alphaproteobacteria > Rhizobiales > Beijerinckiaceae > Roseiarcus. The sequence goes on along the minus strand of CAWANG010000010.1, from coordinate 58,177 downwards.
AACTCGGCTTTCGGCGGACCGGTCTCGGCCCTCGGCCGAATTCAGTGGCGGCTTTCGGCGACCTGGTCCGTTCGATCCTTGGCGCGTAGGACGTCCGTGAGTTGGATCAGGTTGGTTACGCCGACGACTCCCCGGACGCTTCGAGCGTCGAATTCGGCGCAGATCCTTTGATAGGGAAGATCCACGGTCCCGGAAACGGTGACCCATCCGTTCTCGACGTCGACGCTCAACTGGTGCCGCGGAACCCGCAGGTCCCAAAAGAGCGCATTCAACACGCCTGCGCGCAGGTCTTCGCTCTGCGAATGCATTGGCTACTCCTCCCTCGCGCCTGTGGTTTTGAGTAGTTCAGGCGCGAGCCTGTCGACGATCTCGCTAACACGAGAGCCGCCATCGCTCCTTGACGCTGGTCAAAGCGCTATCGCGTCAGTTGAGCGGAATTTTGGCGGTTTCGCCTGCGGCGGAGCCGCCAGCCGGCGGGCGGCGCTCCGCGGCCAGTCAAATCTGCGGTCGCGGCTCGGAATCAGGTTCGCTGAACATGGTTTCGTCGACACTCATGGCGTTGCCGCGCCAGACGATGGCGTGGCCCGTCCAGGCCTTGGCGAACACCAGCGGCAGCAGGAGATCGCGGGCAATCCACGCCAAAGGCATTCGCCACGACACCGGCCAGCCCGACGCCACGGCGAGGATAGCCTCGGCGCCGTACCAAAAAACGGCCATTGCGGCGACGCTGAAGGCGACGTTCACCCCGAATTGCGGCGCGGCGACGCCCGCCGCCGCGAGGGTGAACAGGCTCGTCGTCAAGATCTCGGGCACGAAAAACAACGGAAAGGTCGCCCGCCGCAGTCGGGCCCAGCGAACCTGCCGCGACCAGACGTCCTTCAGGCGCCGTCTTCCGAGCGGCTGCTGAAATGGCTGGTCGACGAGGTGGGCGTTCAGCCCCTGGGCATTGATGAGCTTGGTCGCGGCCGCGTCCTCGGCGATCTCGGCCCCCAAAGCCTCGATGCCTCCGCCCTTTTCCATGATTTCGCGGCGCCACAGCATCGTCTTGCCCTGGGCGAAACCGTAGCCGGAGGATTTGCCTGCATACTGCCAGCGCGCCTCATAGGTGTTGAGAAAGGCGCACTCGATCTCGGCGGCGAAGGACTCGGGACGGGTGCCGATCGGCGGGGCGCAGACGATCCCGGAGTTGGGGCGCCAGCGCGCGAGCAAACGCTGAACGTAGTCGCTCGGCATCAGAACGTTGGAATCGGCGATGATCACCCATTCGTGGCGCGCTGCTCTCCATCCCTTGACAACATTGTTGAGCTTGGGATTCGCGCTGACCCGGTCATCGCCAATGAGCAGACGGGCCGGACGATGCGGGTTCGCGTCGATCGCGCCGCGCACCAGGGGAGCGATCGGGTCGTCGGCGCTGGCGAGGCAGAAGATGATCTCGTAGGTCGGGTAGTCGAGGGCGAAGATCGACCTTAGGGTATCACGTGAAAACGCTTCAACCCCGCACAAAGGCTGCACGATCGTGACGCCCTGAGCGTCTTTCGGCGCTGGCGTCGGGCCCGGCCGCCGCCTGCACCGAGGGGCCGCGAGCGCAACGCTCAGCCCATGAATCCCCGCGCTGGTAGCGCAAATCCCCGCCGCCAGGGCGCTGATGGTCATGGGTCTAGACTACTCGAATCACTAGGCCTTGTCACACCATATTGCCGCGCCGTCACGACGCTTCTATGAAGGCGAAATGACCTCTCCCCCGGTCGTCCGTTTCGCACCCTCGCCGACCGGGCGCATCCACATCGGCAACGCCCGCACAGCACTCCTCAACTGGCTGTTCGCCAAGCGCCGCGGGGGAACATTCATCCTTCGCTTCGATGATACGGATCTCCATCGTTCGAAGGCCGAATACGCCGACGCGATCGAGGCGGATCTCGAGTGGCTGGGAATTAAGGCGGACCTGGTGCGGCGCCAATCCGAGCGGATGGCAGCCTATGATGAGGCAGCCGTAAGGCTCAAAGCCCTGCACCGTCTCTACGCCGCCTATGAGACAGCGGAGGAGCTCGACCGGCGCCGCAAGCGGCAGCAGGCGCTCGGCCGCCCGCCGATCTATGATCGCGCCGCGTTGCGCCTGTCGGAAAGCGAGCGGTCGGCGCTCGAAGCTTCGGGCCGCAAGCCCCATTGGCGCTTCCGGCTCGAACCGACGACAGTGCGCTGGGACGATGTGGTGCGCGGCGAGAGCCGCATCGACTGCGCGTCGCTGTCCGATCCGGTCCTCCGCCGGGAGGACGGCACCTACCTCTATACGCTGCCCTCGGTGGTCGACGACATCGACTTCGGCGTCACCCACGTCATCCGGGGCGAGGATCATGTCACCAACACCGCGGTGCAGATTTAGATTTTCGAGGCCCTCGCGGGCGCTGCGCCCCGTTTCGGCCATCACAACCTACTGACCGACGCCGGGGGCGGGGGGCTGTCGAAGCGCGCCGGCGCGCTGTCGATCGGCTCGCTGCGCACGAAGGGGATCGAGTCGCTCGCCGTCGCCGCGCTCGCGGTGCTGGTCGGTTCGGCCGAGGCAGTGCGTCCCGTCGATTCACTCGACGAACTGGCGGGCCTGGTCGATCTGTCGCATCTCTCTCACGGCGCGGCCCGCTTCGACGAAGCGGAGCTCGAGGCGCTTTCGGCGCGCACCCTCCATCGCATGGCTTATGCGACGGTCGCCGATCGGCTGGCCGCGCTCGGCGTCGCTGGACCCAAGGCGGAAGCCTTGTGGCTGGCCGTTCGCGGCAACCTCTCGCGTCTCGACGACGCCGCCATATGGCAGGACGTCGTTGACGGCGAGGTCACGCCGATCGTCGAGGACGCCGATTTTCTGAAACTGGCCGCCACATGCGCGCCGGAGAGCCCCTGGGACAAATCGACCTGGGGCGCGTGGACGACGCGGATCAAGGAACTCACCGGCCGCAAGGGGCGGGCGCTCTTTCATCCCTTGCGCCTGGCATTGACCGGCCGGGACGCGGGGCCGGAGCTCGCCGTTCTCCTGCCGTTGATGGGCCGCGCTAGAGCGCTGGCCCGACTATCCGCACCTGGCGTTTGACCCCGTCGGGTCCGGTGACTTCCGTCATTCGCCCCTGAGTCACGGTGAAGCTTTTCGCGCCCTGGACGTCGTCGCCGGCGATGCCGGACGCCTCGCGGCTGACTGTGGCGGTCTCGGCGCTGAGCTTCGTGTCCGCGCCGTTGATGTCGAGGACCGGGGCGCTCGCCGCGTCGCCCGGAGGCGTCACGCCGGGCGTTGTGGCCGGCGCGGCCCCGGGTCCGGCGACGACTGACGCGCCGGGCGCGCTGGGCTTGGCCTTCGGATCCACCGCCGGCTTGGCTTTCGGATCGATGATCGGGCGCGCCATTTCCGCCGACTTCTCGGGCGTCACGATGATGTCGTGCTTCTCGTGGCCGTACCGCGCCTCGGCGTCGGCGAGCGCCTCCGCCCAGGACTCTCCCCTGCGCCGGCAGGAGCAGGTCGGATCGTTGGTCTGCTGGAATTTGCCGGCGTTGGGCAAATTCGCGTAGGGCTCGCCGGACATCGATTCAGCCTCGTCGATCGTCCCTCCGAACGGAAACGAGTAAAGCGCCATGTCGGCGTTAGGGCACAAAGCCCTGCAAACTTCTTCCAGGCTGTCGGCGCGGCTGCCGGCGCCGGAATAGGAAACGGGAAAGAAGCTGCCGTCGCAGGTGCGCACGCATACCGCATAGGAGCCGGCGTGCGCCACGACGCTGCGCCTGTCGGCGGGCTGCCCGGATTTGTTGGTTCGGTCAGGCGCGCCGTGATCGAGCGGTTCGAATCTCGCGTCCATCTGCTGCTGCGGCTGCGACGGAGGCGGGGCCGCAAGTCTCGCGACGCCGCCGAACAACGCCTCGAGGAAGTTGGTCGGTCTCGGCGGCGCATTGCCGCATTCGGCGTTATAGCGGGCGATGAGATCACCGGCCCCGCCACCCGCGCGGGCCTCCAGGTCGGCGAGATTGGCCTGCATGCGCGCGATCTGTCCGTTGAGTTCGCCGCATTGCGGCGGCGGCTCCGAACCGAAAAACAGGAACTTGCGATTTCCACAGCCGAGCGAACGCGCAGAGCCCTCAGCGCGCGACAGCTCGGCGCGCTGGCGCTCGACCGCTGCCTGCGAGCCGCTGGAACCGTGGCGCGAGGCGATCGCCTGCTGCAGGCGCGCGCAATCGGCGTTCTGCGCCAGCGCGCCGCCGTTGAAAGCCGCGATAGACGCCGCCAGCGCGGCGAAAACGCCAGCCGACGCCAGAAACTTGCCGCTTCCGAGCGCGCTTCCCTTGCGTGTCATCGCCGCCTTCATCTCGTCAACCGCCCCTCGCGATCCCTGGAGCTCCGCGCCGGCGCCCGAGCCCGACCGGCGCCGTTAGAAACCGACATCGCGGCGCGAACAAGGCGCGCGGGCGGCGCTTCATACGTGGTTTCGCCGCGAGGCGCCATAGCCCCAGCCCGACAGCGCGCGCCGCGCTGCTTATGGCTTCGTCCGGCGGGATCGGGCATAGTCGGGAGATGGCCGAGCCGGACGCGCGCGGAGCAAATGCGCCCGAGATCACCGTCAGCGAACTGTCGAGCGCGCTCAGGCGCGCGATCGAAGACCGGTTCGGCTACGTCCGCGTGCGGGGCGAGATTTCCGGCTATCGTGGACCCCATTCCTCCGGCCACGCCTATTTCTGCCTCAAGGACGCCAACGCCCGCCTCGACGCCGTCGTCTGGCGCACCGCCTTCCAGCGGATGCGGCTCAAGCCCGAAGACGGGCTCGAGGTCGTCGCGACTGGGAGACTGACCACTTTCCCGGGCAAATCGACCTACCAGATCGTGATCGAGGCGCTGGAGCTGGCCGGCGTCGGGGCGCTGATGGCGCTGCTTGAGGCGCGGCGCAGGAAACTCGCCGAGGAGGGGCTGTTCGACGCCGCGCGGAAGCGCAAGGCGCCGTTTTTGCCAAAGGTCGTCGGGGTGGTGACGTCGCCGACCGGCGCCGTCATTCGCGACATCCTCCACCGTCTCGCCGACCGGTTCCCGGTCCGGGTCATCGTCTGGCCGGTCAGGGTGCAGGGCGAGACCTCCGCGGCCGAGGTCGCCGCGGCGATCGACGGCTTCAACGCGCTTCCCCCGGACGGGCGAGTGGCGCGGCCCGACGTGCTGATCGTCGCTCGCGGCGGCGGCTCGCTCGAGGACCTCATGAGCTTCAACGACGAGGCCGTGGTGCGCGCCGCCGCCCGGAGCTTAATCCCGCTCATCGCCGCGGTCGGCCACGAGACCGACTGGACGCTGCTCGATCACGCGGCGGACGTCCGCGCGCCGACGCCGACGGCGGCCGCCGAATTCGCGGTGCCGGTCCGCGCCGATCTCCTGGCCGCGACCGCGGAACTCGACGCCCGCGGCCGCGGCGCGATCCTGCGCTTCGCCCAGCGCCTTCGCGCCGACCTGCGCGCACTCTCCCGCGCGCTGCCGGGGGGCGAGGCGATCATCGCGCAGCCGCGCCAGCGCCTCGACCGCGCGGCGGAGACGCTGAGCGCGCGGGTGCGCGCAGGCGTCGACCAGCGCGCGCTGCGGGCGGCGGGATTGGCGCGGCGCCTCGCTCGCCATTCGCCGCGCGCGCTTCTCGCTGGCCAGCGCGAGCGCGTGCGAGGGCTCATCGGCCGTCTGGCCCGGCTCGGGCCGACGCTCATCGAACGGACGCGCCGGGCGGCGGCCGCCGCCGGCCGGGCGTTCGCGCGCGAGACGGCGCTCATCGCCAGGAGACGCGTCGAGCGGGCGGAAGCGGTCGAGCGCCTCGCCGCTCGCATGGCGCGGGCGTATGACGAACGCCTGCAGAATCGCCGCGCTCAGCTCTTCTCCGCTTGGCAATTGCTTGGCGCGATGAGTTATCGCGGCGTGCTGTCGCGCGGTTTCGCGCTTGTTCGGGATGAGACGCAAAGACCGCTGCGGCGCGCGACGGAGGTCCGGCAGACGCAGCGGCTCGAAATCGAATTCGCCGACGGAAAGGTCGGCGCCATAGCCGGAGGCCGCGTCGGGCCGCTCCTGACTCCGCCCCCGCTCCTGCCACCGCGCAGACGAGCGAAGCCGGACAAAGACGAAGGACAGGGGACGCTGTTCTGATCGCTCCGCAGCGCGCGGGGCCGAGGTTCCTTCAAGGCTTCTCGAGTTCAAGACCGGCTTGGTCTATGCCGTCCGAAGAGACGCGAATGCCGCTGGAGTAAGGTTGCGAAAGTTCCAGAATCAAGAACATCGCGCTTGCTACGCAAAAAGAACCGAGCGCCGCCACGGCGATGGTCGCGCGGCTGGATTTTGAGTTCAGCCCGGTCAGAAAAAATGCGATGCAAGTCCACGCGGAAACGACGTACAGGATTGGCCAAGACACCGCGTCGATGCCTTGCAGCGACATCAAAATACGATTTTGCCAGATGGCGGCATAATTGCGCTTGGCGTCCGCGAGCAACGATTTCTGCGCGTCGTTCGCCGGTTCCAGATGGTCGAGGGTGACGCTCAAATTATCCATGTTGTGAATTGAAGCCGCTAAAGCCGCCGCTTTCGTCTGATCGTCGCCCCAGAATTGTTTATGCGCCCAAACCAAGTCCGCCCGCATCAATGCCCGAGCATGGGCCGCTTCGGGCCCATATTCCCTGGTCTCTTGATTGAACTCGAGCGCATTGGCGGCCATCACCTGCAGCTCGGTCTTCTGCGTAGAGAAGACCCCGAAAGCCGTCCAGATCAGCAGGCCGAGGACGAGCGCCACCAGCGTAATGACGAGGCCCATCACGCCGCCGATCATGTCGCGCGCATTATCAAGCCGCAGCCGATCGGCCAAATACGCGCGAAACGCCAGACCGACGAGGGCCGAGGCAAAGGCTGCGACGAAGAAGGCGAGACCGAAACCGAGAGATGTCGTGGGCATAGTGTCGGCCTTGTGAGAGACGAGGGGAACATGGCCGCCGCCCGAAGGCTTGGCAAGCGGGCTGCACCGGTTGAAAAAGCGCGCTATTTCGCGCCGAGCATGCCAACGAAAGTCTCATCGACCCCGACGATGCTGCCTGAACCGCCTCAAGGGCGAACGAGCGGACGAAGCTGTGGCGCCTCCCCTCAAGGGCAGAAGCGACCGGCAATTTTTCGCTACGATTGTTTGCGAAAAAGAGAAAACGGTGCTATACCTCTTCGTATTCGCCGGATCGAGTCCGCGCTTGCCGGCGTCCAGGCGCAAGGACAAATGACAAGGGAAGTGCGCGGTTGAGACATTTGGCGCATGGCCTGAGACAAACCCAGGTTTCTCTATTTGGATTCGCCGTAACCCATTGAAAAGTCCCGATTCTGACGAATAAATCCAAGCAAATCCAAGCGGTTTTGCTTGGATTTATTTGACTTTGCTTGATTTTGTTTGGAGGGCTTTGCCGCGGCGTGCGCGGGGACCACGCGCGCCATCGTGCGCGTGAGGCGGCGTCCGTTAAACCCCGGCGTAGCGAACCGCCGGCTCATCATGGCTCGGCGCGCGGTTGAGGTTCGCCGAGGCCGCCTTCGGCTGCTGAATGTCGGGGAGGCGGCCTTCGAGCCAGGCGGGAAGGAACGCCTCGAGCCAGGAGGCCACTTGGCCGTCATGCTGGAACCAGCCGCCGAGATGCTCGGGCCGGCTCAGCGCGCCGGGGCGGGTCAGGCGCTCGGCGCCGCGATGTGTCCACCGGCACATCATGTGATAGGTGACTTCCGGGTGGAACTGGAGGCCGACCGCCGAGCGGCCATAGCGATAGGCCTGGTTGGGGAAATTCGCTCCGCCGGCGGCGAGAAGCTCGGCCCCCTCGGGCAGATCGAAGCCGTCGGAATGCCATTGATAGACCGAGCGCGGGAATTTGGCGGCGCAGAGCTTCTCCCCCGCGGGCGTCGGCTCGATCGGGTAATAGCCGATCTCGCTGCGCTTGTCGTCGTAACTGAACACCCGCGCGCCGAGCGCGCGCGCCAGCATCTGGGCGCCGAGGCAGACCCCGAGCACCGGCTTCCCCTCGGCAAGCGGCGTCTCGAGCCAGTCGATCTCGCGCTTCACCCAGTCGAGCGTGTCGTTTGCGCCCATCGGGCCGCCGAACACGATGACGCCATCGTGATCCGCGAGCCCGTCCGGCAGCGGATCGCCGAGGCTCGGCCGGCGGATGTCGAGCCTGACGTCCATCGACCTGAGCACCGCGCCGATGCGGCCCGGGGTCGAATGCTCCTGGTGCACGACGATCAGAACAATGGGCCGCCGGGCGAGGCTCGCCATGGGCATATTGTCAAAAACTCCATCCCGACCGACGCCGGCCGTCTTATCGATTCGCAACCGTAACTTCGCAACCGTAACTAAGAACGCAAGTTCGGCGCCACAAGCTTAACAGAACATGAACCTTGAGAGGAACGGCTCAAGCTTTCGATTGCCGGAGAGGCGGCGCGGCTTGCCTACCTCCTCGAGCGCCGGTATACAATCGCTTTCCCGCCGCGGCGCCGCCGCTCCCATCGTCTAGCGGTCCAGGACGTCGCCCTCTCACGGCGAAAACAGGGGTTCGAGTCCCCTTGGGAGCGCCAATCTTTTCAGAGACATTTGGCCGGTTCCGCCTCGGCGTATCCTGCGGCTGGCGAAGGCGACCTCGTAGCGGCCCACCCGTTCGCCTCGCCCGGAAGGTGCTGCCGGCGTCCAGCCCGCCGGCAGAGGCATTAGGCGGCCAGCCCTGCGAGCCTGCGGCCGGCTCCCTTACCCCTTCAGGCGGATCGCTGTGAAAGTGTGACGCGGATCACAGTCAAACCGATCTATTCTGTGCTAGCGGATCTGTTCGTGACCTGTACGGCTACAGGCACAAAAGCTCCAGAGGGGAGGATTGTTCATGCTAAGGATTTTGATTGCAATCGCGGCGATAACGCTCATTGTCGCATGGAAGTCAGGCTTGTTCGACTTGCAGCAGAGGCAACGCCTTTTTGGGCCAACAGCGTTCGCAATGTCAAAGCCAAAATTCTTCCGAAGAACTTGGTGGGACCGGCGAATAAGAGCGAGTGGAAAAAATGCTATGCAAGACCCATGACAATTATAAATAGAATGAAAGCCGGCTCGTCTGTCTGGACGATTTAGCATTCGCCGGACTCCGGCGACTCGCTAAACCACAGCGGAGATGGGGCGATGGACGCCAGCGGCAGCTATGTGGACCGAGGAGGCCATTTGGCCGGCGTCGGCCGCCCCGCCTATGGAGAAGCCGCCGAAGGAACGCGGTGCCGCGATCACCCCGCCTTCGACGTGTTCCTCGCGAGGGTGTTCATGACGACGAAGCCGGCGCGCTCGTCGACGCCGCGTTTTGCCACAATCTTGGCCATCAATTCGTCGCGGCGCCCCGCTAGCAAGCCGAAATGTCAGACACCGTGGTCGATTTCAGTCGTCTCGCCGGGCCGGAGGTCCGGACCCGCTCTTTCGCAAAAGGAGACACCATCTTCAGGGAGGGCGAACAAGGCGACGAGTTCTTTGTCGTCGTCCGCGGAAAGGTCGAGATCAGGAGCGGCGACCGTCGCCTCGAAACCCTGGGCCCGAAAGGTATTTTCGGCGAAATGGCGCTGATCGACGACAGCCCGCGCAGCGCCACCGTCGTGGCCTTGACTGACGTTGCCGTGGCGCCGATCAAGGAAAAGCAGTTTCTCTTCCTGGTCAAGCACATGCCGATGTTCGCGCTGATGGTGATGCGTGTTCTGGCGTACCGGCTGCGACATCAGAACAAGGCGGCCTGATCACAAGACCGCCCGAGCAGCGGCGGCTGGGCGAACGGGCTCGGAAAATGCACTCAGGGAAGCCTGCCCGGCACGCCCATTCCGGCCGCACCCCCATCCGCCGTGCGCTTTTGTGGGGCGGGGATAAGACGTCACGCGAAGCCTGGCGGTCTTCCCCTTCGAAACGCGATCGGATAGTACATCGATCATCGACGCAAACAGCGCCGCGGCGAACTCGATCAACAGGAAGAGGTCCGTGCACAGCGGTTTGAAATTCCTCCTGGCGGGAATGGCGCTTGTTGTTATTGTCGGGCTTGGAGCAATTTTATATTCGCTGTATGGAGGCGGCCAGAAAACGGAACCCGCAACCGTTCGACCGCAGGCTGATCAGCAGCAAGGAGACACCCAACAAAAGTCGGCTGCGGAGTTCTGCTTCGGCCCAATGTCCGACATCAACTCCCTCGAGCGGATATGTCAGCGGCAAATATGTCTACCGCCTGTCAAAGGAAGTATTTCCGCCGAGCGCCTCGCTCGAGAAGGAGATTCACGACCGCTACGGAAACGATGTCGAACTCGCGGACTGGAACGATCTGAAGACGATCCTGGTCAGCGAGGACGACATTCGAAAGTTCATCGAGGACACGGGTATCCGGCTTCAAAGCACGAACTACAATTGCGATAACATTCTGGTTAGCCGGGCAGGCGACGAGACTGTTCAGGGATTGCACTACCACCTGGCCCGGCACGATGGCAGAATCCCGCCCGATTGGTCGGTTCTCGATAGCGTCGGCTCCAATGACATCCATCTTGGAAGGTGGCGCCACTCGGGACAAGCTTTGTTGAGAATGCCTCAGGCCCTTTGAAATCCCTGGCCCGGGACTGCACTTGAGCGCCATTTCTCCTTGATTTGCGGCCGTATTTTGCCCGACGCGAAAAGCGGAGAGGTCCGCCACCGCCCTCGTCGCGAGTGATCCAACGCTGCCTCGCCTTTCGTATAGCGGCCGCTTTGCGCGATTTTGAGGTTGTCATGCTGAAACTGTTCGTCATTGCATTCGCCTTGTCCTTGGCCGTCGGCCCTGCGCCCGTCAGCGCCAATTGCGGTCCCGCCCATCCGTGCCAGGGCGCCTACTGTCAGTAGTAAGGCCGGGTTCCGGCGGTCGCATCGCTCCGGACGAAGCGCCGTCAACGGGGCGCTGTCGAAACGAAGGCGAGAGGGTCAGAAGTCTCTGGCCAGCCAATACGTGAGCGCTTGCACGAGTTGGGTCACGCGCTGACGATTGGATTGCTCGACCAGCGTCTGGTCCACCGCCGAAGCCTGGTATCTTGTCGTCGCCCGCACGGGCCATTGTATGCCCCCGATCATTGCGGCGCCGCTGATGTTGTCCCGAGCCGAGCTGTCCTTGATTGGCCCCAGGGAGACGTAGTCTATTCGCACGACCAGCGTGCCGCCCTGCGCCGTCATGCGGCCCGCCAGGGCTTGGGCAAGTTGATCCGGCAGTCGCTCCTGCACCCACGAGGCTGTCGGGTCGCCGACGTTTGCGCGCAAAGGCGCGACATCAACGCGAATATCGCGAATCGCAAGGCCCGAGCCGCGCAAGCGCGTTTTGACACGCGACCGCTGCGAGAAGCGCGGAAGCTCCGCATGCCGCAATCGCGATGCGACGTCTCGATCCGAGGGTGGACATGATGCGACCTCCGTCCGATCCTTCGACAAGTCAATGGCCGGCATAGAAGCCGCTTGTCTGCGCCTGATGGATGGGATCCTACATAGCGGAGTCGCCACTAAAGCCCCACCGTGCAGAAGGGTTGGGCTGTCGGCGGGCGTTGCAGCCGCAGAGCGCCAACGCCGCGACAGCGAAAATGATCGGAGGCCGCATGGGCGCGCGCTCCAGTTCGCTTGAAACGACCGGTTAAGTCCGCCCGGGGCTTAGAAGCAAATAGAGCCCCGCGGCTTTCGCCGACGGGGCCCAGCCAGCGGGAGAAGCTAACCTTACGTGATACGCGACGCGGCTCGCTTTGGATCACACGGCCAAGGCGCCCTCGGCTTTTTTTCGCTTGCGCCCCGCTACGGCGAGGGCCTTCCTGCGAGTGCAGCGGCCTCAGCGATAAGCTTGAAGGAGCGCAGTCGTGCGGAATGCTCGTAAACGTCGGAGACGACGATCAGTTCGTCGGCCCTGGTTTCCGCGACCAGCGCCTCGATTCCGGAGCGAACCGTTTCGGGCGAGCCGACGATGGAGCGGGCGAGCATCCTTTTCGCCTGCGCTTTCTCGATCGGCGACCAATAGCCTTCAATGTCGTCGATCGGCGGCTGGCTCAAGCCCCGCGCGCCGCGGAAGATGTTGGCGAACGACATTTGCTGGGTCGTGGCGAGACGGCGCGCTTCGACGTCGCTCCCGGCGGCGATGATGTTGACGCCGACCATTGCATAGGGCCTGTCGAGCTGTGCGGACGGCTTGAACCGGCTGCGATAAATCTCGAGCGCCGGAATGAGCAGGTCGGGGGCGAAATGCGATGCGAATGCGTACGGGAGCCCGAGCTCGGCGGCGAGCATGGCGCCGAAATGGCTTGATCCGAGGATCCAGAGCGGCACCTCTGTCCCCGCCGCCGGCACCGCCTGGATGCGCTGGCCCGGAGCGGCCGGGGCGAGGAACGCCTGCAGTTCCAGAACGTCCTGGGGGAAGGTCTCCGCCGCCTCCGGCGGGCGACGCAAGGCGCTGAGCGTGAGCTGGTCAGTGCCCGGGGCGCGGCCGAGCCCGAGGTCGATGCGGCCGGGAAAGAGTTGCGCCAGCGTTCCGAACTGCTCGGCGATCACATAGGGCGCATGGTTCGGCAGCATGATGCCGCCCGCCCCGACCCGGATGGTTCTCGTCGCCGAGGCGAGATGGCCGAGCACGACCGACGTGGCGGCGCTGGCGATGCCCGGCATGTTGTGATGCTCCGCCACCCAGATGCGGCGATAGCCCCATATCTCGGCATGGGCCGCGAGATCGCGGGCGTTGATGAGCGCGCCGCGAGCGTCGATCTCCTGGGTGACTCGGACAAGCTCGAGGATGGATAGGGGCGTCATTGGACAATGCGACTGTCTGCGCGCCCTTTCGTTAGCCGGGCCTTCGAGCCCGCGTCCGGCAAGGCCAGCCGCGACATCGCGTAGCCCTGCGGGCTAAGCGAAGCGCGCCACGTTCGGTATTGTCCAGAGTCCGCAACAATGGTCAACAGGATCGCCTCGATCGGCCTCGCAGTCGTCCTCTCGCTTGCGCCCCGGCGGCTATCGCCCAGACGAGCCGGCCGCGACCTCGGCCTCCGCAATGCCGAGAACCGAGCCAGGAGCCTCCTTGTGCTGTCAACGGCCGAGCCGCTTGGAACAAATCCGCCATTCCGGAGTTTCCCAGAGGCTTAAGCTCTCGGGCTCGCGCCGGTTTATCTTCGCGAGGCAGACCGACGTCTCGCCAAGCGAGCGACGATTCCGGACCTCGAGTCTCATCGGCGACAATGGGATCGCTCCATGGATAAAGTGCATGAACGACCGGTCGTGACCGAAGCGAACAAGGAGGCTGTGCGCGCAGGTCATACGGGGGACAATCTCCGCTATGTGCTCATCGCGAGTTGCGCGCTGGTCATCATTGCATTCATCCTCGTCGCGCTGATCGTCAAATAAGTCCCGACGCGGCAGGCCGCACGCGTGAGCCCGAATGGCGACGCCAGTCTCCGTCCATCCGATTCCTATTGGTCCGAGCGAGAGATAGCGATTTTATTTGTGATAATCAGAAATTGGTGCTAAAGTACCTGCGTTCGTCGGGTAGTGTCGGCGGCCGCGCGTAGGGTAAGGCAGCGCCCGCCACCCCGCGCGACGTAATCAATTGGAAAATAACGATTAGCGGCAGGAAAGGCGCTTGAATCTTCTCTTGGATTTCGTTGCGCCCGATTTGGTTTTTGTTGCGCCCGGCTTGGATTTCGTTGCGTCGGATTTGGATTTTGTTGCCCCCGATTTGGATTTTGTTCTCCGACTGGAGGAGCCGGACATGAAAGACTGCGATGTCCTGGTGGTTGGCGCCGGTCCGACCGGCCTCGTGCTCGCACTGTGGCTGACCAAGCTCGGAGCCAAAGTGCGAATCGTGGACAAGACCGCCGAACCCGGCACGACCTCGCGCGCGCTCGCCGTTCAGGCCCGCACGCTCGAGCTCTACCGTCAGCTCGATCTCGCCGACGCCGTTGTCGCAAAAGCCCATAAGGTCCCCGGCGTCAACCTTTGGGCTCGCGGCAAGCACGAGGCGCGCTTGGACTTCGAGAAAGTCGGCGTCGGCCTAACCCCGTACCCCTATCTGCGGATCTTTCCCCAAGACGAGCACGAACGCCTGCTGATCGACCGCCTGGAGGCGACGGGAGTTTCGGTCGAGCGGCGAGCTGAACTCGTCGGTTTCCAAGATCGGGGCGACCGCGTGGTCGCCGAGCTTCGTCATGCCGACGGCAGCGGCGAGACGATCGAGGCCGCCTATTGCGCCGGCTGCGACGGAGCCCGCTCGCTGGTCCGCGAAGCGATGGGCGCCGGGTTTCCGGGCGGCACGTACAGTCAGCTTTTCTACGTTGCTGATGTCGTTGCGTCCGGGCCGCCCATCGACGGCGAACTGCACGTCGACCTCGATGAGGCCGATTTTCTGGCGATCTTCCCTCTCGCGGGCGAAAAACGCGCGCGCCTCGTCGGGACGGTGCGCGGTGAACGCGCCGACCTCGGCGACCAACTGCGATTCCAGGACGTGAGCGATCGCGCGATCGAGAACTTGAAGGTGACGATCGAAAAGACGAACTGGTTCTCGACCTATCACGTCCACCACCGGGTCGCGCACAGGTTCCGTGCGGGCCGCGCATTTCTGCTCGGCGACGCCGCCCACATTCACAGTCCGGCCGGCGGACAGGGCATGAACACAGGAATTGGCGACGCGATCAATCTCGCCTGGAAATTGAAGGCGGCGCTCGACGGCGCTCCCGATGTGCTTCTCGACAGTTACGAAACCGAACGCATTGCGTTCGCCCGCCGGCTGGTCAAGACGACCGATCAGGCGTTCACGGTTGCGACGGCTGATGGGACGTTCGCGAATCTCGTCCGGCTCTGGCTCGCGCCGGCTGTCTTGGAAGCGGCGCTCTCGTTCGAGGCGGCGAGGGAATTCGCGTTCCGCACGGTATCGCAAATCAATGTGAACTATCGCGCTAGCCCGCTGAGCCAGGGCAGGGCGGGCCATGTTCACGGCGGCGACCGCATGCCGTGGGTCGTCGTTGATGGCGTCGATAATCACCACGGGCTTACGAAGACGGTGTGGCAGGCGCAGGTCTACGGCGTCGCGAATCCCGCACTCGTCGCTTGGTGCGCCGATCGGAAGTTGCCTCTCGAAACGCATCCGTGGACGCCGGCTTACGGGCAGGCCGGACTGGCCCAGAATGCGGTTTATCTTCTGCGTCCGGACACTTATGTCGGGCTAGCCGACGAGAGCGGCTCCGTCGAGGCGCTGCGAAGCTATTTGCGGGAAGGCCCGATGTCGAATTGAGGCTCATGCGCCTTCGCCGCCGCATGAGCCTCAATGACTTCCCGCCCACCCGAGCAGGCGGGCGCGGCCGCTAGTCGATCACGCGCACGACGCGACGCGTCGCCGGGTCTATGATCACGCGATGATTGTTGACGATCGCATATTCATAATTCCGGTATTGCGGGACCGGGTAAACGGCGATGGTTTGCGGCAGCGGTTCGCCGACGACCACAGGTTGCTCATATACGACGGAAGGTCGGGCCGGCAGCGACGACCCGACGATCGCGCCAACGCCCGCGCCGACGACCGCGCCAACGGGGCCCCCGACCACCGTGCCGACAGCGGCGCCGCCAAGCGCTCCGCCCACTGTACCGGCGGGGCGGCTGTCATCCTGCGCGAATGCGAGGGACGGGACTGCTAGGACTGCGGCCAGGACCGCAATGCGTGTGGCTTTCATCACTGTGCTCCTCGATTGAGCCCGAACCGGGCGATCGGGCAGAACGCCATCCGGCCAGAAAAGTTCCTGACCGCGCAGGCGGAGCGAATTAAGGCTGCAGCCGATTCCACTTCGGGTTCGGTCAAATCGTAGCCGCGCCGAACTGGGCGGCTAAGTTCGGGGCCGAGGCCGAAAGGCTTGCGCGACCGGCTGCGGGCGGGCAGAGTAGCCGCAGAGAGTCGGGCTGCTCGTGGACGGCCCGCCAATTCGCGAGGCGCGGGGCGAGAATGCGAATTGTCTTCTTGATTGGGATGCTCGCAACCGTCGGCGGCTGCGCGAGCTACCGCGATGTCACCTTCCTCTACTATCCCAACGCGCCGCCCAACGACACATTCCCCCCACCATCCGCGTTCTACGCTGAGGCGAGTCGGGAATGCGCCAGATACGGAATGAAGGCGGTGCATAATTGGGACAATTACGCTTTCGACTTCGACCGCGTCAGGGTTAATTACGTTTGTGTTCAGTAAGCAGCGTCGGGGCTGCCGGACGGCCCGCGCTCAGCGCCTGCCGAAATTGTAGGTCAGGTAGAGCGGCCGCCAGCTCGGCGGCGCGGGGTAGGGCGCGGCCTCGGCGATCGCGGCCATAACGGCCATGTCGAGGTTCGGCGATCCGCTCGAACTGATCAGCTTGCGGCCGACCAAGTTGCCGCCCTCGTCGACGTAGAAGTCGACCGCCCCCCGCTTATTGGCGCTATCGACGCGGAGCTCCGGGGTTTCGCGCAAATGCGCCTTGATCATCCCGTAGACGATCGTGAGATAGCGGGACTCGGCGTTGCCGCCAGCGATCGGCGAATGCTCGACCTCGCGAGCGAACTTGTATTGCGGAAGGTCCTCGATTGTCGGCAGCGCCTCTCCGACCGGCGCCTTGGCCGGGGGCGCAGGCGCGGCCGGGGCGGCGGCCTCGGCGGCGTCGTTCTTCGGCCTCGGGTTGACGTCTGCCGGCAATTCGCCCTCCGGCGTCGGCGTGAGGTCGTGGGCCGGGGGCGCGTTCTCAGCCTTTTGCTCGTCGGCCGGCGCGGGCGCCGGCGCCTGCGTTTCGCTTTTCGGCGGAGCGCCAGGGGTCGGCGGCGGCGGGGCTTGGGCGGCGGGGGCCTGGGTCGTCTTGTCTGGCGACTCGCGGTTGACCATCTCCTTGGTCTCCGGCGCCGGCGCGTCGTAGGCGGGTTTTTCGAGATCCGGCTCGGGCGGCGGCTTCGGCTTGGCCTCGGCCGGTTTGGGTTTGGGCGGCGGCTGCTCGATGACCACCTCGACCGGGATTTCCTGCACGGCGGTTGGAGCGGCGGGCGGCCAAAGGGCGTAATAGACAAATAATGCAAGTGGAAGCAACAGATGGAGCGCGGCCGCGGCGATGAGCGCGACAGCCAAGCCCCTGCGCTCCCCAGGGGTCGGCGTCTCTGGCCCATCCAGGCGCTCAACCGGCTCGGCGGTGAAATCGGCCTCGGACAACAATGTAGCGGTCAGCGCGCGGCTCCTCTCGCGAAAGCGCGATGTGTTTCATTGGCCGAATCGCTCCCGCCCGGTCAATGGCCCCTGTAGTCACTTTGCCGCGTGCGGCGGATTGGCGTATGGGGACCGCAAATGAATAGGGCGGGCGATGAGCGGGGCGAGGCGGGCTTCAGCCTAATCGCCGAATTGGGCGCAGACGCGGCGGCGGCGCGGGCGCCGCGCGCGCTCGTCTTCGATTCGGGACTCGGCGGCCTTTCGGTTCTGACCGAAATCCGGCGGTTAAGGCCGGACGTCGAGATCGTCTACGCCGCGGACGATGCTGCCTTTCCCTACGGCAGGCTCGGCGAGGCGGCGCTCGTCGCCCGGGTCGGAACGGTGATGGCGCGCCTCATCGGCGAAACCGAGCCCGACATCGTGGTCATCGCCTGCAGCACCGCCTCAACCCTGGCCCTCCCCCCGCTCAGGGCCGCCTATCCGCGCCTGCCGTTCGTCGGCACCGTGCCGGCGATCAAGCCGGCGGCGGCGGCGTCGCGATCTGGCATGATCAGCGTACTGGCGACCCGCGGGACCGTTGCGCGGGATTATACCCGCGCGCTCGTGCACGATCACGCCGCAGACTGCGAGGTGACGTTGGTCGGCTCGTCGCTCCTCGCGGTGATCGCCGAACGCATCATGCGCGGCGAACCGGCGGAGGATTCCGAAATCGAGCCCGAGATCGCGCCATGTTTCGTCGAACGCGACGGCCGGCGCACCGACCATGTCGTGCTCGCCTGCACCCACTTTCCGCTCATCGTCGATCGGCTCGAGCGGCTCTCGCCCTGGCCGGTAGGTTTCGTCGATCCGGCGCCGGCGATCGCGCGCCGCCTCGACGCGCTGATCGGCCCGGCGCGGCCGCGGGCGCTGGCGACGCATGATGGAGCCGCGATCTTCACCAGCGGCGAAGCGCCGCAGCCGGCGGTGCAAAAGACCTTGCGTAGATACGGGTTGACGTTTACGCCCACCGCCATCATCGGCTCGGCTCCGGGCTGATCGCCAAGAAAATCCACGACCCGGAAAGACCGCCCATGCGCACATCGGTCGGACAGCCCGTTCGCCTCACCGACTATCATGCGCCCGACTACTTCATCGACCTCGTCGAACTCGATGTGTCGCTCGACATTCATGCGACGCGCGTCGTCTCGACCCTGTCGGTAAGGCCCAATCCCGACGGCCGGGAGGGCGCCGCGCTCGAGCTCGACGGCGACGAACTCCTGTTCATTTCCGCCAGATTGGACGGCGCACCGCTCGGCGACGCCGATTTCGAGGTGAACCCGTCGCAGTTTCTGCTTCCCCGGCCGCCGCAGCGCCCGTTCAAGCTTAAGATCGAGACCGGACTCGATCCGGCCGCCAACACCAAGCTGATGGGTCTTTATCGCACCGGCTCGGCCTATTGCACGCAATGCGAGGCCGAGGGCTTCCGTCGCATCACTTATTTCCTCGACCGGCCGGACGTGCTCTCGACCTATCGGGTGCGACTCGAGGCGGATCGGGCCGAGGCGCCGGTCCTGCTCTCCAACGGCAATCTCGAAACCGCGGGCGAGGCCGACATTCCCGGCCGCCACTACGCCATCTGGCGTGATCCGCACAAGAAACCGTGCTACCTCTTCGCGCTGGTCGCGGGCGATCTCGGCCATATCGCCGATTCGTTCGTCACCGGCTCCGGCCGCAAGGTCGCGCTGGCGATCTATGTCGAGCACGGCCGCGAAGAGCGAGCCCACTATGCGATGGACGCTCTCAAGCGGTCCATGGCCTGGGACGAGCAGGCCTACGGGCGCGAATACGATCTCGACGTGTTCAACATCGTCGCCGTCTCCGATTTCAATATGGGCGCGATGGAGAACAAAGGCCTCAACGTGTTCAACGACAAATACGTCCTCGCGTCGCCGGAAACGGCGACCGACAGCGATTATGAGGGCATCGAGGGCGTCATCGCGCACGAGTATTTTCACAACTGGACTGGCAATCGGGTGACCTGTCGGGACTGGTTCCAGTTGTGCCTCAAAGAGGGGCTGACCGTCTTCCGCGATCAGGAGTTCTCGGCCGACATGCGCTCCGCCGCGGTCGAGCGAATCGGCGACGTGCGCACACTGCGCGCGGCGCAGTTCCCCGAGGACGCCGGACCGCTGGCGCACAACGTCCGGCCCGAGGTCTATCACGAGATCAGCAACTTCTACACCGCAACCGTCTACCAGAAGGGCGCCGAGGTCATCCGGATGCTGAAGCGGCTGATCGGGGCCAAGGCGTTCCGCGCCGGCATGGACCTTTACTTCGCGCGCTTCGACGGCCATGCGGCGACGATCGAGGATTTCATCGGCTGTTTCGAGAGCGCATCGGGTCGCGATCTGACCCTGTTCATGCGCTGGTACACCCAGGCTGGCACGCCGAAGATCACGGTTCGCAGCGCTTACGACGCCGCCGCCAAGACCTACAGGCTCGACATCGCCCAGTCGCTCGCGCCGACGCCCGGACAAACGGTCAAGCTGCCTGCGACGATGCCGCTCGCGCTCGGACTGGTCGGTCCCAATGGCGGCGACCTGCCGCTCGCGTCGTCGGAGGCGAGCACGGAGGAGTTGGCGAGCGGCGTGTTCGAACTCAAGGACGCGCGGCGATCGATCGTCTTTTACGATGTGCCTCAGCGGCCCACTTTATCGTTCCTGCGCGGCTTCTCGGCGCCGGTGCGGGTCGAGGACGACCTGACCGAGGAGGATCTCGTCATCCTCTCGCGGCATGACAGCGACAACTTCAATCGCTGGCAATCGCTCCAGAGCCTGGCGACGCGCATTCTCATCCGCGGCGTCAGCGCTATTCGCGCCGGTCGCGCGCCCGAACATGATGGAGCGCTGGCGGCGGCCTTCGGCGCGCTGATCGAGGACGCCCGCGCCGGTCGCATCGATCAAGCCTTCGCGGCGCTCGCGATGAGTCTGCCGACGGAGGCCGACATCGCACGCGAGATCGGCCAGGACGTCGATCCGGACGCGATCTACGTCGCGCGCAAGTCCATGCGCGGCGGACTAGGGCGGGCGCATGCCAGTGCGCTTGAAGCCCTGCACGCCGAACTCGCCGATTCCTCGCCGTTCAGCCCCGCCGCGGCCGCCGCCGGCCGCCGCGCGCTGCGCAACGTCGCGCTCAGTCTGTTCGTCGACGGCGACGTCATCGAGGGACTGGAGCTCGCCCACCGCCAGCTCGCCGACGCCGACAACATGACCGAACGCCTCGGCGCGCTCACGGCGATCGCCCTCAAGCCTGACGATGCGCGCGAACGCGCGCTCGACGCTTTCGGCCGGCGCTATGCGATGGAGCCGCTCATTCTCGACAAATGGTTCGCGCTCCAGGCGCTCATTCCCGAGCGCGAGACGCTGGAGAGGGTGCGCGCGCTGATGGATCACCGTGGATTCTCGCTCGCCAACCCCAACCGCGTGCGGGCGCTGATCGGCGGCTTCACCGCCAATCAGACGCAGTTCAATCGCCCCGACGGGGCAGGCTTTGCGCTGCTCGAAGAGGTGGCGGTCTTTCTCGATCCGACCAATCCGCAGATCGCCGCGCGCCTTCTGACCGCGATGCGGTCGTGGCGTTCGCTCGAGGAGATCCGCCGTGGCCATGCCGAAGCAATGCTGAGGCGCATCGCCGCCCAGCCCTCGTTGTCGCCGGATGTGCGCGACATCGTTAACCGGAGCCTCAGCTAAGGACAGCCGATCCCGCGCGGGCCTCCACCCTCACCCCGATGCCGACCGGCGACTGCCGATTCTCTGCGCCCGGTTCGGCCACATTTTTTCTGCCTGCCGCGTTGTCAAGGGCTGGACAAAGATTCGCACAAGGATTCTTATCGTAGTGATTCGGGCGTAAAGGCGGCTGTCCGAGTGTAATTTGTGGCGGAGTCTGGGAAGGGCGGTGACGCGTGTGAGCGCGGCAAACGGGGACGCTTGTCCGGAACGGCCAGCCCGAGCGCTGAGCAAGGAGGCGCTTAGCATCGCTTTGGCGTGCACGCGCCGTCCGATCGAGACGATCGAACGGGCCCGCCGCAGCTTAGCCAGCGGGGCGGCCCGCGTGCGGATGACTCCATCGACGGTTTCGATCGTCGTCGGGGTCGCGATGATTGGCGTTGTCGCGCTGACGCTCCAGCACCTTCGGCATGAGCGCGCTCTGGCGCTCAGCGCCGCCGCACGCGAGGTCGACATGAGGGCCACGCTCTTGGCCCAGCGGCTCAACGCGGCGCTTGTGGCTGACCCCGAGACGTCCGAGGCCGAAATCTTCCGACGCGTGCTCGAGGCCCATCCCGACGAGCGGCTCCCTCAGTCGATCCTCATCGACCGCAACGGCCATGAAGTCGAATTCGGCCGGACCCGGGCCGCGCCCGATTCCTCGCTGGCGGTCCTCTTCGGTGGCCGAAAGCCCGCCGCGGCGGGCGACGATTGGGACGGCGTGATTCGATTTCGGACCGAGCGCGGCGACGAACAATTTGCTGCCGTGCGGGCGCTGTCGCGGACATCGGCAAGAGTGGCGTTCGCTTCGCCGGTCGGTCTTCACCTTGCGGCCTGGCGCCGGACCGCGCTGGTGACAGTCTTCCTCCTTGTCTCGACGGTC
Organism: uncultured Alphaproteobacteria bacterium; assembly: GCA_963783175.1. Lineage (GTDB taxonomy): Bacteria > Pseudomonadota > Alphaproteobacteria > Rhizobiales > Beijerinckiaceae > Roseiarcus. The sequence goes on along the minus strand of CAWANG010000010.1, from coordinate 36,364 downwards.
GCGCTGATGATCGCTGCGGCGGGCCTCCACGCCATCGAAACTACTGGCAGGCGCAGGAGAATTCGCGAGGAGCGCGCGCGGGGCGCCCGCTTCGACTTGGCCCTCAATCGCGGACGTTGCGGCCTATGGACGTGGGATTTGGAGAGCGGCCGCATCCATTGGTCGGCCTCAATGTTCGATCTCCTCGAAATCGACCATCGGCCGAGCCACTGGACTATCGGCGAGCTGCAACGCCTCGTCCACCCTGACGACCAGACCTTGGAGACGATCGCGCGAACAGCGACTGAGCGGCGCGGCGAGTGCGTCGACATCGAGTTCCGCATGCAGGCGGCCGACGGGCGCTGGGTGTGGCTCCGCAAGCGCGCCGATATCGTCGAGGACGAGGAGACCGGCGCGGCGAGCCTCATCGGCATCGCCTTCGACGTCACGGAGCGCAAGCGTGAAGCCGAGCTGTCGGCGACCGCCGACCAACGCCTGCGCGACGCGGTCGAGGCGATTTCCGAGGCCTTCGTCCTATGGGATTCGGGCAACCGGCTGGTGCTTTGCAATTCGAAATATCAAAGCCTGCGCCATCTGGCCGGCGAGGGTAGTCAGCCCGGCGCGCGCCGCGAGCCGCTGGGGCTGGGCGAAGCGCCGATCATCGCCCGCGAGGGGTCGGGCGCCGCGGACGACGGCGCCGTTGCTGGTCGATCGCGCACCTACGAAGCGCGACTTGCCGACGGGCGCTGGCTTCAAGTCAACGAGCGCCGCACTCGCGACGGCGGCTATGTCTCGGTCGGCGCCGACATCACCGCGCTGAAGGAACATGAACAGCAACTCGTCAATTCCGAGCGGCTGTTGCTTGCCACTGTCGCCCAGCTCAAACAGTCGCGGCGGTCGCTGGAGGAACAGGCGCAGCAGCTCGCCGACCTCGCCGAGCGCTATCACGAGGAGAAATCGCGGGCCGAGGCCGCCAACCGCGCCAAGGCGGAATTCCTCGCCAACATGAGCCACGAGCTGCGCACGCCACTCAACGCCATCATTGGTTTCTCGCAGCTGATGGGAAGCCAGACGTTTGGACCGCTGGGGTCGCAGAAGTACCGCGACTATTGCGACCACATTCTCGCCGGCGGTGAGTATCTCTTGCATGTGGTCACCGACGTTCTAGACATGGCGCGGCTCGAAGCTGGCCGCGAACGCTTGTGTTACGCCCGCTTCCGCGCCGAGCAGGCGGTGAGCCGGGCGGTGCTCGACATCGCGCCGACGGCGCGCGAGAAGCGCATCGCGGTCAGGATCGAGGTCGACCCGGAAGTGACGGTCGAAGCAGACCCGCTGGCGGTCGAGCGGATCCTCACCACGCTCATGCGCAATGCGGTGAAATTTGCACCCGAGGGCGGCGAAGTGACAATCGGCGCCGCTGCGATCGGCGAGCAGGTCCATTTCATCGTCGAGGACAATGGCCCCGGCATCGCCGCCAAGGACGTTGCGCGCCTGGGCCGACCTTTTGAGCAGGGCGACGTCGTCATGGCCAACGGCATGAAGGGATCGGGGCTCGGCCTGGCGATCGCCAATTCGCTGGTCGAATTGCATCGCGGAACGCTGCGGCTCCAGTCGAGGGCGGGCGAGGGCGCGGCGGCGATGGTCACCCTGCCGAGGGTCCAGCGCGGATTGCGCGCGCTTTCGATGGCGCGCGTGGCGTGAAAGAGCAGCGCGCCGCCGCGGGCGCATAAGAATCCGTCAGGCGCTCTGCCGGACGAACCAGCGGCGACATGTGGGCGCCCCCGCCATCGCTGTTATCCACGCCAGAACTGATTTTTGTATCCCGCCCCCCGGATCATACACCGCAGCTCGCGTCCGCGCTGTGACGCGGCTCACTGCCGCTGGGACAGCACTGTCCTAAAATCGGGCTGTTTCGGACGGCGGTGGGCCGTCCGGGCCCTCGGAGGGAGCGCATCCAGAACGTGGACGTGGCCATCAGCGTGAGACTGGATCGAGCGGCAGCGTCGGTCATCAGAGGCTCTGTATGGATGGCGACGGTTCTCGATCGGCAAGCGTTTTCGGCCAACGGTGGTCACGGAGGATTGGAGCGATGGGTAGTGTTCATCAATTGCGGACCCCTGCCAGGAGCGCATTCGAAGACGGCGAGACCCTATTGGAAGCGGCCGCGTCATCAAGTTTGGAGAGCTTGGCGCGGAGCCACGCGGATGCAACGAGTGTTTTCGGTGCGCCCGCCGTGGATGCCGATCCGTTGGCGAGGGGGCTGACGGTCGACGCGACCGTGAAATGGTTCAACGCCGACAAGGGCTATGGCTTTGTCGAGCTGAAGGGCGGCCAAGGCGACGCATTCGTGCATCTCAAGACCTTGCGCCAGATCGGACGCGAAACGCTGCCCTCGGGCGCCAAGCTTCGCGCCGTCGTTCGGTCTGGCTCCCGGGGCGCGCAGGTGGTGCGGGTGATCGAGGTCGACGCCACGAGCGTCGTCGAACGCCCGGAGCGGCCGCCGCGACGGCCGCCCCCTGACGCGTCGACCGCGATCGATTTGACCGGAAAGGTTAAATGGTTTGATGGCGCGCGGGGCTTCGGGTTTGTCGCCAGCGACGACTTTGGCAAGGACGTGTTCGTGCACAGCTCGATTCTCGGCGCCGCGGGCGTTTCCAGCCTCGCCGAGGGCCAGGCGGTCTCGATGCGCGTCGTCGAGACGCCGAAGGGCAGGGAGGCGATTACAATCATCCTCTAGCGGAAGGCGTGGCTTCAGCTCCCGCCCCGTGCGGCGAGACGTCAAACCGAGGGCCCCGATACGGGGCCCTCTCTTGGCGGGACGCGCGCAGACGCCGACGCCGTCTGGCAGGATGATCCTCCGGGCGGGCCGCGCCGATCAGACGGCCCTGTTCTGAGCCCTCAGCCGTAAGGCGAGAACGCGCATCACCCGCAGTGCGAAGAACGGCGTGTGCCGGACCAGGAAGAGAAAATGCTTTTCCTTGATCGGCGCCACCGTAACGTCAGTCAAGGCGACGACGGTGGCGCTTCGTGGACTGTCATCGATCAGCGCCATCTCGCCGAAGATGCTGTTTTGGCCCAGCGTCTCGAGGTGGCGGTTGCCGCTCCTGATCTCCACTTCGCCGCGCACGACGACGAAGAACTCGCCGCCGCGGTCGCCTTCCCTGAAGATTGTTTGGCCTTCGGCGAAATCGCGGGTTGGAACCTCCGGCCCCACGAGAAGACTGAAGTCGACCTCGTTGTCCGACATTCTGGCCGTCCCTCCGCGTTGCGGCTCGATGTGTCCTCGAGGCCGCACGCGACGATAGGCCGATTGCGCAATTGTGACAAACTATTGTGGCGCCGGCGTCGGCGCGCGCCAGCCGGCGAGCGCCTCGCCCGGCGCGGGCGCCATTGGTCGCAAGGAACTCCTCTCCGGCTTTGCGCGGGCCGAACGCGATCAGTGCGCCAACCCCGCTAGCTCGCCCGTGATCACGTCCTCGACCTCGGCGACTGACGTTTGCCTCGGGTCGATGTTGTCGGCGACGATCTTCCCACGCCGCATGACGACGATGCGATCAACCACCTGGAACACGTGGTGGATGTTATGGGCGATGAAGATGCACGAGTGCCCGGAATCGCGAGCGTTGCGAACGAAGCGCAAGACTCCTTGCGTCTCGGCGACGCCCAGATTGTTCGTCGGTTCGTCGAGGATGATGAGATCGCTGTCGAAGTGCATCGCACGGGCGATCGCCACCGCCTGTCGCTCGCCTCCTGACAGCGAGGCGATCGGCGTCGAAGCGGGGATCGTCTTGCCGATGCCGACCTTCCTCAGGAGATCGCCCGCAACCTCATCCATCAGCTTGGCGTCCATGCGGTTGAGGAAGCGAGGGCCCTTGATCGGCTCGCGTCCGAGGAACAGGTTTCGGGCAATCGATAGCTGAGTGACCAGCGCCGAATCCTGGTAGATCGTCTCGATGCCTAGCGCAATGGCGTCGGTAGTGTTGCGGATGTCGACCGGTTTGCCGCGAACAATGATGTCGCCGCTGGTTGCGTGCACCGCGCCTGAGAGGACCTTGATCAGCGTCGACTTGCCGGCGCCATTGTCGCCCAGCAACCCGACGATTTCCTGGCGGCCGACGCTGACGTTGACGTCGTCGAGCGCCTGCACACGACCGTAGAACTTGTTGATGTGCTCCATGCGGATCAGGTCTTCACCCATCGGTCAGGTCCCCGCCTGGTGTCGGCGCTCGAGCCAGGAATGAAGCGCCATCATGCCGAGAATGATGGCGCCGATGAAGATGTTATAGGCGAGGCCCGGCACGCCGATCAGCACGATGCCGTTGCGCATCACACGCAGGATGAGGATGCCGAGCACGGTGCCGATGATCGTGCCGCGCCCGCCGGTGAGCGCCGTGCCGCCGATCACGACCATCGCGATCACCTCAAGCTCATAGCCGGTCCCGCTGTTCGGATTGGCGGCTGAGGTGCGGATCGAACTGATGATCCCGGCGAAGGATGACATGACGGCGGAAAGGATGAAGAGCGCGACCTTCACCGCCGCGACGTCGACCCCGCGCGCCCGCGCCGCGCTGACGTTGCCGCCGGTCGCCTGGATCCAGTTGCCATATTTGGTCTCCGTGAGAACGTAGCCGAGGATGACGGCCGCGGCGATAAACCAGAATAGCGAGGCGTAGACGCGGAAAGGGCCGACGTAGAAATCGCCGACCAGCAGGCTGGCAAGCCATTCTCCGCCGGCGCTCCAGGTGCGCTGCGGAAAACCATTGGTGACGAAAAGGGCGACACCGCGCACTACCAGCAGCATGCCCAGGGTCACCAGAAACGACGGGATCTTGAGGCGCGTGACGAACAGCCCGTTGAAGAGGCCGATGAGCGCCGCGACCACGAGGCTGATCAAAAATGCGATGCTCAGCGACGTCAGCCCGGCATTGAACAGAGTCCACATGACGACGGGCGCAAATCCAAACAGCGAGCCGACGGACAGATCGAATTCGCCCGCAGTCATCAGAAGCGTCATCGCCAGCGCGATCAGCCCTAGCTCGACCGTGAAGGTCAGGGTGTTGCTGATATTGAGGACGGACAGGAAGTCGGGGTTGATCGCGGTGAAAACCGCGATCTCGAGCAGCAACAGCACGAACGGGCCGAACTCCGGCGCCGAAATGAGACGTCGGAGTTCGGATTCTCTCTTCAAGTGCTCATCACCGATGGAGGAAAGGACGGAGGCGATCGCAGGTCCCTCCGGCCCGCAGCTTCACCCATCGAAGCGCGGCGCATTGCGCCACGCTCTAGGATGTAGGGTTTCCTGCGCCTCGTTAACCCGGAGCCGAAGCTCCTCTACTTGCCCGACATAATCTTGTCGTAAAGGGCCGCGTTGTTCTTGCCATAAAGCGTGCCGACGGTGATGTTGAATCCGGGCGGAATGCCGGACGTCGCCATATTGGCCACCGATAGCGCCATGTAGCTCGTCGCCTGCGGATCCTGCCATTCGGCGGCGTTCACGTAGCCTGTCATTACTTCGCCGGTCGTGTCGCGCGAGTTGCCCCAGCCGACGACCGGAATCTCGCCCGGTTTCACGCCGACCTGATCGAACACGCGCTTGATCGAGCCGGTGACGAGATCGCCGAGCCCGATGATCGCCTTGATCTTCTTGCGATTGGCGGTGAGGTAGTCGCTCATGCGGGAAATGACGTTCGCCTGATCGAGCGTGTTGTCCGTGACTTCCCAGGTGATATTGAGCGGCTTGAAGACAGTGGCGATCGCCTTTTCTTCCTCGACCCCGTAGCTCGCGCCGGGAACCTCGACCGGCATCCAGACAAAATCGCCGGACTTCACCAGGTCGTGGTCGACGAGATATTGCGCCCAGCCTTTTCCGACGACTGCGAGGTCGCCGCCAACGTAAGCATTGAAGTTCACCTTGGCGTCAGGCGTATTGAAGTTGATGACCGGTATGCCGGCCGCGCGCGCTTCCTTGACGACGTCGACGAGGCTGCCGGGATCGGGGCTGGTCGTGACGATGGCGTCGGCCTTGGCCGCGATCGCGGCGCGGATCGCTTCCTGCTGCGAAGGGACGTCGCCGTTGTGGAACGACGTCTTGACCGTTTGCCCGGTGTCCTTGGCCCACGATTCCGCCCCCGAGAGAAAATAGGTCCACACCGGATCTGCGGGCGATCCGTGCGAGATCCAGTAGAAAGTCTTGGCTTGAACAGCCGCTGGCAGAGACAGCGCAATGAACGCGAGGCACACGATCCTCGCCAGGCACCTGAGCATGGGCATCCTCCCCTTTCGAAATCGACGCCGGATAGGCTCCGGTCTTCTCGATCGTGAGCTTCGCATGGCGACGCGATCGAGACAAGGCAGCTCCATCCGCGGCGGGCGAAAACTCAGATCTCGAATTCGACGCCGATTTCCATGATCTGAGAGCCGGGAATCTTGAAGAAAGCCCCCGGGCGCTGGGCGTTGTGATGCAGGAAGGCGAACAGGGCCTCGCGCCAACGCGGCAGGCCCGGGCGCCGCCCGGAAGGGATGATCGTCTCGTGTCCGGTGTAGTAGGTGGCGCGCGCGAGATCGAACGTCTCGATCTTGCCGCTCGCCATCGCCTCCGCAATTCGGGCGGGGACGTCGGGTTCCTCCATGAAGCCGAAGCGCAACTCGAGGCGAGTTATGCCCTCGGCAATCGGCGCGACGACGAATCGGTCGTGGTCCGGCGCTCGCGGCGCCTCGGTCACGTTGGCTGCGACCAGCAACACCCGTTCGTGCAGGACATGGTTGCAATTGACGTTGTGCGACAGCGCGAGCGGCACGCCCTTGGCCATTCGGCCGAGAACGATCGCGGTTCCCGGGATCCGCAGCGGCGGATCGCGGCGCAGGCGGGCGACGAACTCCGAACTCGGCTCGCGAATCTCGAGCCTCACCCTGTCCATGACCTCCTCGCCCTTGCGCCACGTCAGCATCAGGAACGAGATCACGAAGGCGATGAGCAGGGGGAACCAGCCGCCGTCGAAGAGCTTGGTCGAAGTCGAGGCGAAGAATAAGAGGTCGAGGGCGAGCAGACTCCCATTGACCGTGTAGACGACGAAGCGATTGTGCTTCCAGTGGAGTGCCACGAAAGTGGCCATGAGCGTCGTGATCACCATCAGGAGCGAGACGGCTATGCCGAATGCGCCGGCAAGGGCGTCTGAGGAGCGAAAGCCGATAACGGCGGTCAGGGTGCCGATGGCGAGCGCCCAGTTGACGAAGGGGACATAGATCTGGCCGATCTCGCGGCCTTCGGTATGGACGACTTCATGCGCGGCAGGAAACCGAGCGAGATCGCCTGCTGGGTCATCGAATAGGCGCCGGAGATGATCGACTGCGAGGCGATCACGGTCGCCGCGGCCGCCAGAATAATCAGCGGAAAATGAGCCCATTGGGGGGCGAGAGCATAGAACGGGCTGTCGAGGACATCAGGGGAATTGGGCTCGGCAAGCAGCAGTCCGCCCTGGCCGAAGTAGTTGAGGGTCAGCGCCGGCAGCGCCACGCCAAACCAGGCGACCCGGATCGGCAGGGGGCCGAAATGGCCCATGTCGGCGTAAAACGCTTCCCCGCCCGTCACGGCCAGGAAAGCGCCGCCGATCACGACCAGGGCCAGCGGCCCGGCGTGCCAAAGATAGGTGACGGCCGCTAACGGACTAAGCGCGGCGAGCACAGCGGGCGATCGCACGATACCGATCACGCCAAGCACGCCAGCGATGATGAACCAGACCAGCATCACCGGCCCGAATATGCCGCCGATCCACGATGTGCCGTTGCGCTGGATGAGAAAGAGGATGGCGAGGATGACGACGGTCAGCGGGACGACCGCGTGATCGAGCTCGGGAGCATAGATCTTGAGGCCCTCGATCGCGCTCAGGACCGAGATCGCCGGAGTGATCGTGCCGTCGCCGTAGAGCAGGGTCGCGCCGATGAGGCCGATAACGACCATCGCCGCGCGCCATGGGTTTTGCTTGGCGCGGCGCGGGCTGACCAACGCCAGCAGCGCAAGGATGCCGCCCTCGCCGTGATTGTCGGCGCGCATGATGAGGATCGCGTATTTGAACGAGATGACGACGATGAGCGACCAGAAGATCAGCGATACGATGCCGAGCACGGCTTCCGGCGTGACCTGTCCGGTGGGACTGGCGGACTTCGCCGCGACATTGAGCGTATAGAGCGGGCTTGTGCCGATGTCGCCGAACACCACGCCCATGCACGCGAGCGCCGCCGGCCCAAGCGCCCGCGCCGTCTTCTTCTGATGCGCCGACATGCGGCGCCGCGTCGACCTTCGCGGTTGCGCTCATCGAGCGGCCTCTCGCCCACAGCCCTCGCAGAGGAGACCGTAGCGCAGGCGAAACGGCGGGTAAACCGGCGCGGCGGGTTGGGCGGCCCGGAGTCCAGGGCCACAGTCGCCCAAAGACCGACCAGCGCCTAAGCCGCGCAGCTCGCCTCGCAGATCGGCGATCGCAGCAGCGCGATGCGCTACGCAACCTACGTTCACGACATCATTGTTTCACGCAGCGTCGCGATCATGCGGTGCGCCTGAACGCTGACAGTCGGCGGCCGGACGGCTCGCGGGCGTTCGGGCGACGTCTGGGGTTTATCGGCTAATGAGCGATTTGAGCGAGAAGGCTGGGAGCGAAAACGATGCTGATCGAGCGGCTGGTTAAGATCATCATGAGCGGCGGGCTCGCGCTCTTGTGCGCCTTGATCGCGTTGGGCAACATTCTCGACCCTGAACCAAATTTAAGCTTCGTGCGGCATGTCCTCAGCATGGACACCATCACGCGCGGCGGCTCGGCAGCCGTCCGTGCAATGCCGATCCCGACGCTGTGGCGGGTCTCCTTCTGGCTGATCGTCACCGGGGAGGCGGTCGCCGCCGTCCTCTTCGCTTTGGGGACCGTGGAGCTCACGCGCGCCCGAAGTCCAAGGCGTGGGCCTTTCAAGAGGCCAAGCGCTTCATCTACCTCGGCGCCGCGTGCGGTTTCCTCATCTGGTTCGTCGGCTTTACCGCCGTCGGCGGCGAATGGTTCGCGATGTGGATGTCGGATACCTGGAACGGCCAACAGGCCGCTTTTCGCATCTGCGTGTTCATTCTCCCGGTCGTGATCTTCGTCGCCCAGCCGGACGCCGAGCTGGCGGCGCGCTATCTTTGAGAAAAGCCGATCCGCATCCGTGCCGGCCTCAATGTTTCCGCCTGAGAGGTGCGGGAGCCGAACCGTCGCCGCGTTGGGTCAAAGCCAGTTTGGCTCACGGACCAATCTCGCGCAGCGCCTTAGCGAGCGCGACATAGTTGGTCTTGCCGGAGCCGAGCAGCGGGATCGCGTCGAGGACGACGACCGACGACGGGCACATGATTTCGGATGCGCCCTTGATTTTCATCCAGGTTTGAACCTCGGCCCGCGTCGCGCCCGGTTTCGACGTCGCCAGGATCACGCGCTCGCCCCGCTTGGGATCGGGCGCCGCGACCGCTGCGGCGATATGGTCGGGCCAGAGGTCGGTGACCAGGTCCTCCACCGAAGCGAGCGAAACCGTTTCGCCGGCGATCTTGACGAAGCGCTTGGCGCGGCCCTTTATCGCGACGAAGCCCTCTTCGTCGATCGCCACTATATCGCCGGTATCGTGCCAGCCGCCCGGCGTGGGTTCGAGTTCGCCCGGATTGTCGGCCCGGTAATAGCCGATCATGACGTTCGGGCCCCCCACAATGAGCCGGCCGCCCTCGTCGATGCCGGGCACCGGCTCGAGGCGCGGTTCGACGAAGGGCAAGAACCTGCCGACCGTCCCGATCTTGTTGAACGCCGGCGAGTTGACGGCGAGCACCGGCGAAGCCTCGGTCACGCCGTAGCCCTCGAGAATGCGCAGGCCGAACTTCTCGACATAGAGGCGCCGTGTCTCGGCCTTGACCGGCTCCGCTCCGGCGATGACGTAGCGCAGCGAGCGGAAGCCGAACGCGCTGGCGTTGCGCGCATAGTTGGCCAGGAACGTGTCCGCGCCCAACAAAAAGGTCGCCCCGGCCTTGTCGATGAGGTCCGGGATCTGCCGATAGTGCAGCGGCGTCGGATAGAGATAGACCTTCATCGAGCCGATCAGGCCGAGCAGCAGTCCCCCTGTAAGGCCGAAAGCGTGGAAGATCGGCAGCGGATTGAAGCAGATGTCGGTGAGCCTCAGATCGAAGCGGGTTTCGATCTGGGCGACGTTGGCGAGGAGATTGGCGTGCGACAGCGCCACGCCTTTTGGGGCGCCTTCGGAGCCGGAGGTGAACAGCACGACCGCCGGATCGTCGGGCTCGGGCCTTGCGAGCGGGGACCCGGCGGTCAGCGCGGCGCGGAATTTATCCATCGTCGTCGCGCCAGCCCTCATGTCCTCAAGCCAGACGATGCGCGCCCGCGCCCCGATCGCCTCGATTTCGGGTCCGAGATTGGCCTTGTCGACGAAGGCGCGGGAGGTCAGCACGAGGCGGACGAGCGCCTCTTCGCAGGCGGCGGCCAGATTGTGCGGGCCCGAGGTGAAGTTGAGCATCGCCGGCACGCGGCCCGCGGCTTGCAGGGCCATGAAGGCGACCGCGGCGCCGTTGGCGTTGGGCAGCAGCACGCCGATCGTCTCGCCTGGCCGCGACAGGGCCGCGATCTTCCGCGCCAGCACGCCGACCCCGATCCGAAACATGCGCAACGTCAGCGCGCCGCTCAGCGGATCCTCGACCGCCGCCCGCGACAGACCGCGCGCCTTGGCCGACTCTTCGAACGCCGCGAACAGCGTGCGGCGAATGTCGAAGGTCACGAACAGCAGGTCCGACATCCGATCGTAAAGCGCCAGGCGAACCGCTCGCCGCCTTGCCGGGCCGCGCGCTCCAACGGGCGCGGCGAGCGGGCGCGGCGGGAGGATCGTCACCGTCACCTTCGGGAACAGGCGCCGACCCACATGTGCGGCGCTGATGCGCGAGGCCATTGTCCGCTCGGCCCCGGCAAGCCGAACCGGGGTGACGAGCGCTCCGCTACGGTCGGCGACCAAGCCGGCCGCGTCGAAGGTCGTCATCGACTGGCCGCTGACCGCGGCGCGGGTGTCGAGGAACATGGCGAGCCGGCGTCCGCCTTTGGCCTCGCAAATGAGCGCGCGGAGGCTCAGCGGCCGGATGGGATCGACCGCGCGCGCCTCGGCGAAGCGAAGAAAAAACCGCGCCGCCCAGCTTTTTGCCAAAGCGGACTCGACCGCGAACAGCGGCGGCGGATCCATGAGCGAGTAGACGATCGGCGCGTCGAGCCATGAGACGTGATTGATCGCAAGCACGTTCGGCGCCGTCGTCGGCCCGAGGTTTTCTCGTCCCACGACCTCGAGCCGGAACAGCACCCGCCATAGTGCGCGGAGCGAAAAGGCGGCGATGTTCGCGGGCAGACGGCGGAAGAAATAGATCGCCGCCGCGATATTGGCCACGCCGAGGACCGCTAGCGCCATCGGTTCGCTCAGGTGAAACAGCTCGAGGAGGACCATGGTCGCGAGCGACCCGCCGACCATCCAGATGTAGTTGAGAGCATTGACCGCGCCGACTACCCGGGCGCGGCGGTCCTCGCCCGCCCAGGCCTGAACCGCGGCGAAGATCGGGACGACGAACAGGCCGGCGGCGGCCGAGTAGACGAGAATCTCGAGCGCGATCCGCAGGCCCGCCGCGCTCGTGAAGAATTGGGCAAGCGGAATTTCGCCGCTCGCGACCGACATCGCGCCGGTCGAAACGCCCATGTCGATCGCGAGCGCCGCCATCGCCAAGAGGAGGAAGGGAGCGGGCGCGAGCTCGATGCGCCCATGCGAAAGCAGCGCCGCGCCAAGCGAGCCCGCGGCTATGCCAATCGCGAACAACAGGTTGACCGCGATCTCGACGTCGACGCCGCCGCCGATGCGCTGCTTGATGATGACCGGCACCAGCGACAGCGTCACCGCGCCGACCATCCAGAACCAGCTTGTGCCGATCGCCCCGACCCACTGGCGGTCGTCGGCGCGCACTTCGCGGATCACCGTCCAGGTGGAGACGAGGACATTCTTGTGAACCTTGAGCCCGGGCGCACCGACGCCGGTCGGCGGGATGAAAAGCGCGCGAGCCGTAGCAGGCGAGGGCGACCAGCATGAGCTGCGCGACGACGCCCGCCGCCGAGCGGCCTTGGGCGGCGGCCAGGCCGCCGAAGACGAGGCCGCAGACGATCGCCGCGAAGGTCGCGCCCTCGACCAGCGCGTTGCCGGAGACGAGCTCCTCGCGCCTGAGGTGATCGGGCAGAATGCCATATTTGATCGGGCCGAACAGCGCCGCGATGACCCCGAGCCCGAACAGCGCCACATAAAGCAGCGCCGCCGAAGCAAACGCGAGCCCGGCGGCGGCGATCATCTGAACGAAGATTTCCGCGAATTTGAGCCGCCGGGCGATCAGCGCCTTGTCATGCGAATCGGCGAGCTCGCCGCCGAGCGCCGAAAGCGGGATCGCGGGCAGTATGAAAACGATGGTCGCGAGCAGGATCTCGAGACTGGTCTTCTCGCCGCCAAAGCGGAAGAGAATGAGCATGACCAGCATATTGCGAACGAAATTGTCGTTGAACGCCGAGAAGAACTGGCACCAGAACAGCGGCGCGAACCGCCGCGACGTCATCAGGGTCCGAAACATGACGGCCGGCGTCCTTGGACGGTGCTTGGGCCGGATGGGACGCTGAAACCCTGCGGCGCGTCAAGCGGGACGCGCGTTGTCTCCCTACTGCAATACGTAGCGAATGCCGACGCGCAGTTGCTGCGAGGCGCTGTTTTGCCGGAGTGTCAAGCCGGTTTGCGGGTTGATGAGCCGGGTAGTCTCGCCGCTGTTGAGGTAGCGATAGCCGATGTCGAGGGTCGCGCTCGGATTGAGTTGGAAGCCGAACCCGGCCGAGAGCGCCCAGGCGAAAGTGTAAGTGGTCGAGCTTATCGACCGGCTCCAGTATTGCTGACCGAAGGCGATGGCGGGTTGCGGAGAGATTGGCTGGCCCTGCGGATTGACCCAAATCTGCGGAAACCCGCCCGCTGGCGTAAGGTACGGCGCGTAGGCCTGACCGTCGGCGGTCTGATACGCGTTGAAGCTTCCCTGCAGGACGTTCATGTTGAGGCCGAGGCCGCCGCCGACGTAGGGCGTGAACCCGCCGTAGGTGCCGAGGTCGACATAGGCGTTGGCGAGAAAAGCGTTGTTGTACTGCTTGATATTCGTCGTCCCGTTGCAGATGTCCGACGTATTGTAAAGGTTGCCTGCGGGGAGGCCGGTCGTCTGACTGTAGACCCCGGTCGTTGGGGCATAGGGGCAGATCAGCGTCGTCTGACGCGTTCCCCCTGCGCCGGTGCGGTAATCCCAGGTGGCGTCGAAGCGCAGATAGTCGTTGAAGCGATAGCCCGCTCCGAGACCGCCGGTGAAGTTGGTGGTCGACCAGTTCGTTCCGGCCGGAGTTGTGTAAGGCGTGGCGACGAGGCCGGGGGGCGGCGCCGAAATGCTCGAGAGCGAGATGGTCGGCGCCTCGTCGAAGCTGACCCCGAGATCGCCGCGGAGGTACCAGTTGGAGCCGGCCTCGAACAAGGTCGGGGCCTGGCTCGCGGGCATCGTCAGCGGCGGAGCGGTCCCTAACAGGTCGGCCGCTAAGGACGGCGAGGCGGCCGCGGTCAGCCCGGCGCAAGCGAGAGAAAAGAGAACCTTCATCGGCCACCCCAGAATCGCCACAGCGGTCGCCCGCTTCAGGATAGTCTGGCGGCTAATACTTAATTATTATTTAACTGTAACAATTATTTATCCATACAATACTTAATTATCTGCCTGCGCAACAATATATAGCGTCCGGTCGATCAGCAACGACTGGCGCCGGGCGAAGTCTTGCCGCACACACGCGCCATCGACCCGCCTGGATGCGGCCCGGTTTGCGGTTTCCCGTTCACGAGCGAACGAGCAGGAGGCCGAGACCGGCGAGCAGCACGCCGACAAGCTGTCGAGCCGCCAAAGGCTTGGCTTCCGTTCCGAGAAGGCCGAGGGCGTCGATGAACACCGACATGGCTGCAATGACGAAAAAATAGAAAATGAAGGTTTGGGTCGGACCAATCCTTGGCGCAACGAAGGTCAGGCCGGCGAGCACGAACGCGCCCATCATCCCGCCGGCCACGGCCTTGAGCCACTGAGCCTCGAGAAGGTTCGGGGCAGGAAAAGGGAGACGGTAGATCGCGACGGCCACCAGGACCAGCGTCAGCATGGTCACGGTTGCCGACATGGCGCCGACCCAGATCGCGCCGATGCCCGACCTGGCCGCGGCCCCATTGGTCATGGCTTGCAAGACCTGGAAGCAGCCGCATGCCATCGCAATGACCCAGAATTGCACCTTCAAGTCCCTCTCCGCAATGAAATGTCCCGAACGCCGACCATCCGCGCGGCCGCTTTCAGCCCTTGAAGGCCAACTTCCCGTCGATGTATTGCGTCCGGTCGATGAACGCCGCCAGGCGCTTGGCGAAGTTTTGACGCACGCGAGTGAGCGGCGGCCGGCTTCGCCGCCACGGCGGCGCCGACGGCGCCTGAGCCAGCTCCGGCCAAGGCGAACTTGCGAACCAGTCGCGGTAGTTCTGGGCGAACCGCGCCTCGCCGCGCCAGAGGTCAAGCTCCCATGGCTTCGGGGCGTTGACGAAATGGAGCACGATCGGCTCGATCCGGCGCTCGAGGTCGAGCAGGAAGAAGTCGCCCATGAAGTTGTAGCGCGGCGACAGCGGCGCGAAATCGCCCAGGAGCGTCGCGTTGAGCGCGTCCTGCTCGTTGAAGGGAAATCGTTCGGGCGTGTCGCGAAGCGCTCGCGCGACCCGCTCGGCGAGCGCGCGCCTGCGCCATTCGGCGCGGTCGATCGCCATCAGGCCGGCGTTGAAATAGGGCGTGTCGAGCGCAAGGCCGAGCGAGCGGCGCGTTCTCTGAAACTGTCGCGCCAGCGCGTCGCCTTTGAAGTCCATGTAAAATATCATGTCGTAGGCGGCGGCGAGCGGCCTTCCGCCGAGATCGAAGCTTTCGAGCCGCTTGAGGCCGGGGCGGGCGATGAGCATGTCGGAATCGATCGAGACGATCCGCTTGAAGCGGGCCGGTAGAATCTCGTCGAGAAAGAGGCGGCGAAAGACGGCGCGCGAAAAGCGCCCGCTCGGCTTCATGCTCTTGTCGAAGCGCGCGAAGTCGATGGCGAGGAGCTCTATGCGATCGCGCAATCGTCCCACGAGCTTGTCGAAGCCTGGCGGCGCGTCGCTCGCCTCGCAGACGAGGAAAATCTCTCGGGCCTCGTCCGGCTCGGCCTCGATGAGCGAAGCGATGGCGCGCACCGCCGGCGCAAAGAACGCGCGGTCCGGCGTGAAGCAATAGGCGGTTCGCATGACGTCCCTTTTCTTCCTATTCGATGCGTCGGCTCGCCGACTTCTCAGCCTTGCCAACGCAGCCTTTCGCCCCGGTGGACCTGGCCCCCGCGACGGCAGCCAACTCCCTGGCAATGAAAACCAAATCCGCCGCAACATAATCCAAGCCGGGCGCAACGAAAGCCAAGCCAGACGCAACAAAATCCAAGCCCAGCGCAATAAAATCCAAATCACGCGGCGCTCGTATCTCCTTCTCCAAAATCCTGACTTTTCAATCAATTATGACGAGAAGTTTTCGGTTTTGTTTCGCCTCGTCGCAGGTGCGTTTTGCGTGACTTGGCTCCGATCCTGCGACCGAGAGAGTATAGCACGGATTTCTGATTTTCGCAAAGAACTGCACTTGCGTGCTGCTCGCGCGGCCGGGAGGGGCGGATCTGCGATTGGCCACGAACCGTCTCACGCACCGCAGCAGTTTCGTGTAGCCTCTATTGAAACACGGCAGCCGGAGGAAAAAACCATGGACCGCATCGATTCGGCGCCAGCTCTCAAGGTCGTGGGGGCTGCCGGGATTGCCTTTCCGGTCGGCGCGGCTCAGGACCTGCTCACGCCAAGCGAGGCTCGCGCGCAAGCGCCGCCGCCGACTGGCCAAACCGGCGGCTGCTCGATCGCCTGAAGATCGCGCCCCAGTCGGTGTCGAGGTTGTGGAAGGCGCGTACCTCGCCATCTCGATAGAGCGTGAGCGCGGGTTCGCCAGCATGCGGTCGGAGCAGCGCGTGACTTGGATTATGCCTTCCTCGCCCTGGATTTCGAACGCTCGGCGTCGGCATAGTAGTCAGTCCGCAAAGTCATCTTCAACGCCAACGAAACATCCCATGTTCCGTGCACCGGCGGGTCGGCATGGCGCCACGATCAACGTCGCAGGCGCATCATAGACGCCGGCGGAGGTCTCAGTGCGCTCGATGCACGCGAACCCGTCGCGCACCTCTCCGAAAAGCCACAGCGCCACCGCCATCATGTGGTGGCCGTGGTCGAACACCATCGGGCCGCCGCGGCCCTCGGCAGCATGCGCATGGCGGCAGCGACTTGTTTCGCATCGGCACGCGCCCGCCTGCGCGCGGTCGGCCATCACAACCTTCATTCGACATTGCAGCGGCTGCCGATCGCGCACTCGACGCAGCAATTTGCGGGCTTTGACCAGCGGCGGGTAGAAAACAAAGTCTTCGAACACTTCCAGACGCCTCCCGCTCGCGGCAGCGGCTTCGATCATTCGATCGCATTCGGGCAGCGTCATCGCCATCGGCTTCTGCACGCTGACATGCGAGCCGCCCCCCAGCGCGGCAACCGTCATCGTCTCGGGAGCTGGGGCCATTGGCGACCGGCGTTCCCTCTTTTCCGCTGCCTGCGTATGACCTCTTTCCCTTGAGCGCGAAAGCAGAATCCCTGGGCTCTACCGACTTCAGCGGGCTCAACGCGGGGCAAGCGGCCGCACTTGCGCAGGAGCTGCCGGCGGGGGAGCTTACCAAGAAATTTGCCGCGGACGCGCTCGAGCATCTCGGGCGCGCTTAACCCTCGTCGATCCAGTTAACGCCGGCCTTCTCGACAAGGTCGCCAATCTCAGCCTTGGCCTGTCCGCCTCTTAATCCTGCTCGCCGATCGTTTGGGCGTAAGTTTTGCCATACGGATAGAAACGTTCCTTTTGGCCTTGCTGCCAGGCTGCTTTGAGTTCGGGCGTTGTGATGTCCCAATCCGGCCGGCACTTGCTGGTGACCGCACGCAGATCCTGGCGGAGATCCTCCGTCGTCGGGCGGCCGAAGAACCAATAGCCATTATAGATCTTGTAAACGACGAGCCCCGGCTCGAGCACAATCGTATACGGGATCATCGGGTTGTGGACCGGGTCGGTATATTCGGCGATGTCCAGGTCCTTTTGGATCGTGCGCCTCGGGTCGGAAAGAAAGGGCCAGTGAGCGCCGACTCCACTACGAAATTCATTCGTCTCGACAATGCTGTCGGTGCTTATTGTGACGAGCCGGCAATAGCCGACCTCCATCTCGCGATGGAGTTGAAGAAGGCCCTCGGCTTGGCGGCGATCCTTGGGACAGTAGCCTCCGCGGCTGAGAACGAGAACCATAGGATGCTGTCCTTGCAGCTCTGACAGCTTGCGGTGTTTCGCTGTGTGGTCGGAAAGCTCGTAATCAGGGAAGACCGCGCCTGGAACGATGTCGGATCGCATGCGAATACCTCCTCGGTTGAACGTGCGTCGGCGTACGCGTCCCCGCTGCCGGTCAATGCCGCCGCAACAGAGCGGTGAACATGAGGCAGACAAAGGCGCCGACGGCCGCGGCGAGAAACCCATCGATGTAGGAGAGAACGGCGGCCTGTTTCGCGACGGCGGCGCCGAGAAGGCTGGTCGCCCGCGCCGCCGCGGCGGCGGCGTCGCTCGTATGGGCGCCGACGGCGTTGCGATAGGCCGCGAGACGGTCGGCGGTCATGCCGCCGAGGCTGTCGACATGCAGGCCAATGAGGTTGGAATGGACCTGTTCGCGGACGCGAACGAAGGTCTGCATGAAAGCCGTCCCGATCTCGCCGCCAAAAAGGCGAGTGGTCTGGAACAGCGTGCCGATCGTCAAGACGTCGGCGGGATTCATCGACTTCACCGCGAGAACGACGACCGCGGTCAGCGCGAAGGATTGGCCGAGCGCCTGCAGGATCTGCGACGGCAGGAAGTCGTCGGTAGCCCAATCCTGGGTGAGGCGGGTTCCCATGAGACACGCGACGCCGATCAAAATCGCGCCGAGCGCCAGGACCCAACGCGGGTCGATGCGTGACAGAAGCCAGCCGAGAGGCAGCACGATCAAAAACTGCGGCAGCGCGATCCATAGCAGCACCGCGCCGATCTGAAGCTCGCGGTAGTCCTGGACCACCTGGAGATAGGTCGGAATGATATAGGCGGTCGAGAGAATGATGAGGCGGAAGCCGGCGAGGATCAGCAGGATCGGCACGATCCCTTCCCTCGCCAGCAGCCGAAGGTTGAGGAACGGCTTTTCGATGGTGAGTTCGCGCCCGACGAAGGCGAGCGTCAGCAAGGCGCCTGACATGAGCAATCCGTTGACCAGGCCGTTGTTGACCCAGTCGAGGCGGTTGCCCTGGTCGAGGCCGGCGTAGAGAAGTCCGAAACCGAGCCCGGAATAGAGGAGGCCGGGCCAATCAAGGTCGCGCAGCAGCGCGATGTTGATTTTTTCGCGCGGAACCCCGTACCAGATGCAGGCGAACATGACCGGCACCGCTACGCAAAATTGCCATTCGATCCACCGCCAGGACAGGTTGTCCGTGTACCAGCCCTCGAGCGAGGCCGAGACATTCTGCGACAGTTCCGAGTTCATCGCATAGACGGCGAGGCCGTAGACGACGAGGCGCTGCGGCAAATTGCGGGCGATGAAGCCGATGGTGAGCGGGATGAATGTGCCCGTGCCCACGCCGGCGAGAAATTGCGCCGTAAGGAAGGCGGCGAGGTTGGGCGACAAGGGTCCGAGCAGGCAGGCGACGAACAGGAGCGCCATTCCGTGGAGAAGGATTCGCCTGACGCTGAAAATGGCGCCGAGATAGGGGCAGGCGACGCCGACGAGCATCTGCCCGACTCCGAAGCTCGTCGTCATCCATGCGCCCTCGTCAAATCCGAAGTGCAGCCCGCCGCGCACGTCGGCGAGCCCGAAGGTGGTGATGCGGCTGCCGGTGAATGATAGGATCGCGCCGATGAGAACGCCGAGGATGCCGATATACGGCCTGAGCGAATCTGCGCTGAGGCGGATATAGCGGGCCCCGCTGGCGTGAGCGGCGATGCCGGCGCAGGTAATGGGCGCGGGGGCGGGCGCGTCGCCGCTCGGTGCGCCGAGCGGGGCGGCGACGGCGGTCACGGAGCCGGCGCCGCGCTTGCCGCGGCTCCGCCGGCGCCCTGAGCGGGAGGTGCGCCGGTATCGATCGTCGCTTCGACCGACATGCCCGGCCGCACCAGGGATCCAAGCGACTCATTCCGGTCGAGGACAATCTTCACCGGAACGCGCTGCACCACTTTGGTGAAGTTGCCGGTGGCGTTGTCGGGTGGCAGCAGCGCGAAGGTGCTTCCAGTCCCAGGCGACCAGCTGTCCACATGCCCGGTGAGCTTGAGATCGGGGAAAGCGTCGACCGCGATCCGGGCCGGCTGGCCGACCCGAACGTCGGTCATCTGGGTCTCCTTGTAATTCGCGATCACCCAGATGTTGGGCAGCGGCACCACGGCGATCACCTGCGTGCCGACATTGACGAACTGGCCGAGTTGGACTTGCCGCTGGCTAACCAGGCCGTCCGCCGGCGACAGAATGCGGGTGTAGCGCAGATTGTCGGTAGCGAGCGCCAGCTGCGCTTCCGCAGCGTGGATTTGCGCCTTGAGCTGCTTTTCCTGGATGTCGATCGCCGCCAGCGCCGCCTTCTGCTGGTCGAGCTGAGCCTCGTTCAGCCGCCGTTGCGCGATCGCTCTCTTCGCGTTGTCGTCGGCCTGCTCAACCAACTGCTGCGTGCCGGCGATCCCGGTGCGCAAGAGGTCGCGCTGGCGCTTGTCCTCGAGCTGATAGCGCAAGACGTCGGCCTCGGTGGCGTCGATCGTCGCCTCAGCCTGCTGGACGAGAGATTGCTGCACGATTCGCTGATTGGCGAGATTGGCGAGCGTCGCCTCGGCGGCGGCGAGATTCGCCTGGGCCAGGTCGAGCTGGGCCTGATAGTCGGAAGGGTCGATCACCGCGAGAAGGTCGCCCTTGCGCACGATCTGAAAGTCATTCACCGGCATTTCGGTGATGTTCCCGGACACCCGGGCCGAGAGCGGCGTCACGTCGCCAGACACGAAGGCGTCGTCGGTCGACTCGAACCGCGCCGCCCCGGTCCAGCGGTCCCAATGTCCGGCCGTGTACCAGATGAGCCAGGCGGCGAAAACGAGGAGGAGGATGCGCAAAAGCGGAAAGAGCCAATGACGCAGCCAGCCCGAGCGGGAGGCGTCCGTCCGGGGTGAAGCGCTATTCGCCGGCTGGGTGTCGGTCATCAAACTCTCCGCAAGACCTCACCGGCGACGAAAGTGCAAGGGCATAATGATCGCGGCGACTGCGCCTGGAATCCCTTCTGCCTGCCTGCGGGAAGAAGGTCAGGATGAGGGGCTTGGCCGTTCCGCCCAGGCCAATCGCTACCGCCCCGCAGGCGGGAGAGGGCCAATCTCGATTGCCGCGCCCAATTCAGCGCGCCTCGTCGCGCGCCGGCTCGGCGTGGCCGACGACCCGGCGCGCCTCGGGAAACGCGCGGCGGACCGAGCGCTCGAGCGCATCGACGGCGTCGTGGACGGTCTCGACCGGCGTCGCCGGGTCGACGCGGCAGTGAAAGAGGACAATCACTCCGCCGGACGTCTCGCGCACGCGCACATTGTGAATGTCGCGCAGGCGCCCCTGCGCAGCGGCCGCCTCGGCGAGCGAAGCCTCGATGCGGTGCGCGAGACCGGGCTCGGCCAGTTGCCCGCTCGCCTCCGGCTCGGCCGGCTCGATGTGGGTCTCGACCTCGACCCCATCGCCGATTTCCGCAGCGATGGCGTCCTCGAGCTCGGAAGCAAGCGCGTGGGCGTCGCCGAGCGGCATATCGCGGTCGACTTCGAGATCGAGGGCGACGGACTTGCGCCCTTCGATCTCCTGAATGGTGACGTGGTGGACCGGCAGGCCTCGTCGCGCGGCAATCACCAGCACGCGCTCGAGGATGGTCTCGTCGTCGAGCTTGAGCGGATTGGCGGTGAGGGTCAGTTCGGCCTCGGGCCACCGCCGGGCGATGCGCGCCTGCAGCTCAGCCTTGATCGCGGCGACCCGCTCGAGCGGCAGCGTGCGCGACACCGAAACGATGAGTTCGCCGACGATCCTGGGGCCGATCGGACGCAGGCGGATCGCCTCGATTCCCGCGACCCCGTCGGTGGCGATGACGAGGGAGCGCACAGCCTCGGTCAGGCCAGCGGGCGCGCGGTCAACCAGCGCGTCGATCGTCGTCCGGCCAAGGCGATAGCCGGCCGCGGCGATGAAACCGGCGACGCCGATCGCGGCCAGCGCGTCGGCATGCGGATAGCCAGCCCACGTCGCGACGAGGCCGATGAGCACCAGGATCGAGGAGACAAGGTCACTCGAATAATGCAGCGCGTCGGCGGCGAGCGCGTGGCTCGACGTTACGCGCGCCACATGGGTCAACGCGCGCCAGCGCAACGTATCGACGGCAATCGAAAACACAATCGCGCCGATGGCGAATGCGTTCACGTCAACCGCCGAATCGCCGCCGCGAATGCGCCCGATCGCCTGGACGGCGACGACGATCGCGAGCGCGGCGAGAATGCCGGTCTCGGCCAGCGCCGCCACCGCTTCGAACTTGGCATGGCCGAACGGATGATCGGCGTCGGCGGGCTTGTCGGCTTCGCGAACTGCGAACAAGGTGAGCGCGCTCGCGCCGATGTCGAGCGTGTTATGTGCCCCTTCCGAAAGGAGCGCGAGCGAGCCGGAAGCAAAGCCGGCAGCAAGCTTGACAACGCCCAGGATCGTACTGGCGCCGATCGAGGCCGCCGCCGCGCGCTGTTTGAGCGCCGACTGCGCCTCGGCCGGACGGCGCGGCTCTAGCGCCAAAGCGCGACGTCCCATGTCTTTAGGGCTTCCCCTTGAGATCGGAGCGGTTATGCTCCGAAGCCCGCGACGAAGCAAACCTGGAAGAGGAAGCCCATGGAATATTTGCATACGATGATCCGCGTGACCGACATCAAGGCGACGGTCGCCTTTTTCGAGCTTATGGGCTTTGTCGAGACGCGGCGCGTCGATAACGACAAGGGCCGCTACACACTGGTCTTTCTCGCCGCGCCGGGCGATGTCGAACAGGCCAAGAAGGATCAGGCGCCTCTGGTCGAACTCACCTACAATTGGGACCCGGAGGTCTATGCCGGCGGGCGCAATTTCGGCCACCTCGCCTATCGGGTCGACGACATCTACGCGACCTGCGCCAAGCTCAAGGCGGCGGGCGTGACCATCAACCGGCCGCCGCGCGACGGCCACATGGCCTTCATTCGCACGCCGGACAACATCTCGATCGAACTCATCCAGAAGGGCGGCTCGCTTCCTTCCGCCGAGCCGTGGGCGTCGATGGCCAGCACCGGGGTCTGGTGAGGTTAGTCGATCGCCGCGTAGGCGAGATTGCGGAAAATTTCGCGCAGGTAAAATATGTATTCGGGCGCCTGAACCATGAAGATTGCGAACATCTGATCGCGGGGCGAGACCCAGAATCCCGTTCCGGCCCATCCCCCCCACCGGAATTCGCCGACGCCGCCGAAGGCCGCGCCGCGCAGTCCGTGACGAACGGCGAAACCGAGGCCAAAGCCGTGGCCGGGCTCGAGCAACGGGCTCCGCCCGATAATGGCCTCGCCCAGCTGGTCGCTGGTCATGGAGGCGAAGGCGCGCGGACTGAGCAGGCGCTCGCCGCCGAGCGTGCCGCCGCCGAGCAGCATGGCGCAAAATCGCGCGTAGTCGTCGATTGTTGAGACAAGGCCAGTGCCGCCAAATTCGCATAGCGGCGGTTCGGTCGAGTTCGACCGGGTCGACGCGGTCGCGTTCGCCGAAGCCGGAGGGAAACGCTTCGGCCCGCCGGTCAAGCTTGTCCACCGGCGTGTAGAAGGCTGTGTCGACCATGCCGAGCGGCGCAAAGATCCGCTCTTGCAATAGCCGCCCGAGACTCACGCCGGCGACGATCTCGACAATGCGGCCGAGCACATCGGTCGAGTGGCCGTATTCCCAGACTTCGCCTGGCTGGCGCAATAGCGGCAGTCGAGCCAGATCGGCCAGGTGCTCGTCCATCGAGCGGCTTTGACTGAGGACGTAGGTCTCATGGGTCAGCCGATGCACCCGCGACGTTCCAAGAAAGCCGTAGGTGAAGCCGGACGTATGGCGCATCAGGTCGAGAATCGTGATCGGCCGGACGGCGGGAACCCGTTCGAACGCGCCGTGGCGCTCGATCCCGACCGTCATCGAGGCGAACTGAGGCAGATAGTTCGCCACCGGCTCCGAAAGCAGGAGCCGCCCCTCTTCGACCAGCGTCATCGTCGCGACCGAGACGATCGGCTTGGTCATCGAATAGATGCGGAAGATGGCGTCGTCACGCATCGGCGGCCCGCTGGGTTTGAGCGCGCCGATTGTTGCGCGATAGCCGATCTTGCCGTTGCGCGCGATCAGCATCGAAACGCCGGGCGCCTTCTTCTCCTCGACTTGCCGCGCCATGAACGCGGTCAGCCGCTTGAGACGGGTAGGATCGAGCCCGACGCTTTCGGGCGGCGCCTGGGGCAGGGCGGGAGCGGTCATCGCTTTTTCTTCGAGGCTTGCCGGGCTCTAAAGGATCGCCGCGTTGAGCGCGGCGCTAAAGGTCCAGCCGAGGTGCTCGCGATGATCCGGCGCCTGAACCATGAAAATCGCGAACAGGGAATCCTGCGGCGAGATCCTGAAGGTCGTCCCCGCCCATCCGCCCCAGAAATAGTCGCCGGCCGATCCCGGCGTCAGGGCGAGCCCATTCTGCAGGCGTACGCCGAAACCGAGGCCGAATCCGTGGCCCGGCGGAAGCAGGCTCCGGCCACGGTCGACCTCGGGTCCAAGATGGTCGCTCGCCATGAACCGGATCGTCCTGGGCCCGAGGATGCGTCGGCCGTCCAGCTCGCCTCCGCCGTTCAGCATGGCGAGGAAGCGCGCGTAGTCGCCGATTGTCGACAACAATCCGCCGCCGCCCGATTCGCACGGCGGCGGCTCGGTCTGCGGCTTCGGATTGTCGCCCATGTTTATGTAGACTTGCGGCGACATCGGCTTCGCCTCGCGCCCGAGCTTGGCTGGGGGAATGAAAAACGCGGTGTCGTCCATGCCGAGCGGCTGGAAGATGCGGGCGCGAAGAACCTCGCCGAGCGAGGCGCCCTCGATGATCTCGACCACGCGCCCGAGCACGTCGGTCGAAAGGCTATATTCCCAAACCTCTCCCGGCTGGTGCATGAGCGGCAAGGCGGCCAGCGTCTCCACATGCTCGGCCATCGTCTTGTCCGGGCTCAGGATTCCTGCTGCGCCGACAAGCCTCTGGACCTTCGATGCGCCTGTGAAGGCGTAAGTCAGCCCGGACGTATGACGCATCAGGTCCTGGATCGTGATCGGCCGCTTGAGTGGAACGAGATCGAGCCTGTCGCCCTTCTCCACTCCGACCTTCGCCTCCGCGAAGGCGGGGATATATTTGGATAGGGGCTCGGCGAGAAACATTCGCCCGTCCTCGACCAGCATCATCGCGGCGACCGCGACGATCGGCTTGGTCATCGAATAGATGCGGAAGATCGCATCGGGCGACATGGCCGGCCCATCCGGCCTGAGGACGCCCAGCGTTTGCGCGAAGCCGACCTTGCCATCGCGCGCGATCAGCATCGAGAGTCCGGGCGCCCGTCCCGCTGCAATCTCGCGCTCCATGACCGCCGTCAGCCGCCTCAGCCCAGCGTGCGAAAGGCCGATGTTCTCCGGCTTGGCCGTGGGCAGGCCGGCAACAGTTCGGGTGACCCTTTTGGTCATGGCGTTCTCCCTTGGCGGGCGGCACGCTCCCAGAAACGAGCGCGCCGCGCAATGCCGAAACGAAGCTCCCGCTGGACAGCGGGCTGTCCGCGCGGGACAAAGCGCGATGAGCATGCCCGACGACACCGGCCCGAAAGCCGAGCCGCCGCCGGCGCCGCTCGCCGAGCGGCTGCGGCCGAACGCGCTCGCCGAAGTGTCCGGCCAGGAGCACTTAACCGGGCCGGACGGGGCGCTGACCCGCCTGCTCGCGTCGCCGTCGCTCGGCTCGATGATCTTCTGGGGGCCGCCGGGCAGCGGCAAGACCACGGTTGCGCGGCTGATCGGGGCCTCGCGCAAAGACGCATTCGTGCAGGTCTCGGCCATCCATTCGGGCGTCGCCGAACTGAAGAAGATCTTCGACGCCGCGCGCACCCGCCGCTCGCAAGGGCTTGGCACGCTGTTATTCGTCGACGAGATCCACCGCTTCAACCGCGCCCAGCAGGATTCCTTCCTGCCGGTGATGGAGGACGGCTCGATCACGCTGATCGGCGCGACGACCGAGAACCCCTCGTTCGAGCTCAACGCATCGCTGCTATCGCGCGCCCGCGTGCTGGTCTTTCGCCCGCTCGGGCCCGGGGCGCTCGAAGCGCTGCTCGAGCGCGCCGAGCGCCTGCTAGCGAAGCCGCTGCCGCTCGACGCCGAAGCGCGCGAGGCGCTGATCGCGATGGCGGACGGAGACGGCCGCGCGGCGCTCACGCTCGCCGAGGAGGTCTGGCGCGCCGCGCGCGCCGGCGAGACCCTGGACAAGGCGCGCCTCGTCGGGGTCGTCCAGCGGCGGGCGCCGATCTACGACAAGGCGCAAGACGGCCATTACAACCTGATCTCGGCCCTGCATAAGTGCGTGCGCGGCTCCGATCCCGACGCCGCCCTCTATTATCTCGCCCGCATGTTCGATGCCGGAGAGGACCCGCTGTACATTGCCCGCCGGGTCGTGCGGATGGCCTCCGAGGATATCGGGCTCGCCGACCCGCAGGCGCTCATGGTCGCCAACGCCGCTAAGGACGCTTACGACTTCCTTGGCAGCCCCGAGGGCGAGCTCGCGATCGCGGAAGCCGTGGTCTATGTCGCGACCGCGCCGAAATCGAACGCGATCTATAAGGCGTTCGGCGCCGCGCAGGCGTTGGCGAAAGCGCATGGCTCGCCCGCGCCGCCGAAGGCCATTCTCAACGCCCCAACCCGACTCATGAAGCGCGAGGGCTATGGCGCGGACTATCAATACGATCACGACGCGCCCGACGCCTTCAGCGGCCAGAACTACTGGCCGGACAAGGTCGGCCGCCACACGCTCTACGAGCCGGTCGAGCGCGGCTTCGAGCGCGAGATCAAGAAGCGGCTCGAATACTGGGTGCGGCTCAGGAAGGACCGGGGGCTGTAACCGCGCTCGGTGAGGGCGGCGGACGGGGCGGCAGCTGGTGGCTCTGACACTTGGCGAGCACCACCGGGAGCCCAAGCCGATGCGGACTCGCTTTTTTTGTTCGAGATGTGAGCCACGTCACAGCGGGGTCGCCGAGAGTTCGGGCACTTTAATTCGACTTCTCTCAGAGAGTGTACGGGCCCTGAGGTATAAGGTTGGCCCTAACCTGGCGAAGCGCGCCTTGATGGAGTTCCGAAGAGAGATAATGACCTCTATGAAGGCACCATGCCATGTCTGATCCGCCAGAAAATCAAAAGTCAGCGGGGTCTGACGATTCGCTAGACCAGCGCGCCGGTCGATCAGAGCTGCTAGGCCGAGCTCTTGGCTTGTATATCGAGAAAATCAAGCGAGAAAACCAAGAGAGCCGTTCTTGGATAAGGCAGCCCAACAATCTGATTAGCGTGGTAGCGATCGTACTGTCCTTAATGAGCCTGGGTTATGGATTCTTGAAGGATTATTACGATGGAATTGATAAGAATCTCCAGTCGCTTTCGACAGTGGTGACAGACCTGACGAAACTGGACAGCGACATCTTAACCGCGACACTCACCGATCCGCAGCGTTTTAGGCAGTTCGGCCTGGTTTTGAATAATCGACGGCTCGCATTGCTTACGGAAGCGGATCGTTTGGTAGATGAGCTCGGGGGCCGTGTGCCGGTTGCGCAGTTGGCCGTTCTCGGGCCCGAATACCAGCAGGTCAACGACTACACGACAGCGATCAAGTACTTCTCAATGACTGCCGAGCGGACTTCCTCACCCACGGTGCGCTCTGAGGTCTGGCGATCTGAGGCGCTTGTCTACCAAGCCATGGGCCCCGACCACGATCGAGACGCGCGGGACGCGTTCGCCAAGGCAGCACAGGTGTTCCCGGACCCTAGAGACGTCGGTTCAATAGCCGTCGTCGCCACTATCTACGATCAATGGGCGCAGTTCGAGGCTAGCCGGGCGAACTATGCCGATGCGCTCTCGCGGTTCGCGGAGGCGCGACGCTTTGCGGCCATGCTTCCATGTCCGACTCCGCGTAGCGAATTCATCGCGGAACTCGGTCAAGAAGCGACCCGAGCGTTTTCTACGTATAACGCCAAAGATCCAGGCGAAGCGGCTAAGGTCGTGACATTGGAATCTTGCGAATGGTTGTTCTTGAGAAAGCTATGTATTTTGCTGTCTTGAATGATTAAAGGGGAAATCAAATGCGGAAGCTATGGTTGGCGCTGTTGGTCTTCTTGCTTCAGGTCTTCTCCACTCCGTTGTACGCGCAAAAATGGACGAACCCGCTAGACATAGATCCGGTCCTGCAGAAAACTGACGCCTGGTGTTGGCTCGCAACTGCAGAGATGGTTTTCCGGTATTACGCAGTGCCGGCAAATGACCCCGATTTCCAGTGTGGAGAAGCGAAGGCTCTGGGCGCGGTCCCGATCCCGGGGGGATGGTTGGGCGGGATATGTCCAGGTAACTGCAAAGCCTGCGCGGGGGAAAGTGCGGGTCCCATGGCGCGACTCGCGCTTTTGCTCGCGCAGTACCCGCTGATGATGCAGACCGTGACCGGGAACAAAAACTCGCCGAGTTTGCTGCCGCCTCTCATAGCCGCAGTGGTTCCGCCTCAAACGATCAAATCTGAGATCGACGCGGGACGCCCGCTTATCGCAGGAATCTCGCCCAGTTTCAGGTTGCCGTTTCCGCCCGGTCTGGCCCAACATGCGGTGCTTATAGTGGGCTATGAGCAACGCGGAAACGTGATCATCCTCAACGATCCGTTTGATTGGAAGAGCGAGGGAATGACGCCCCCATATTTGCTGGCGGGAGGTCGCGCGCTACAACCGCCAGGACAATTCGAGATTAGTCATGATGCGTTGAAAGAACGTCTCTTGTGGAACACAACCATTTTCGGCATCACTACGGTGCCAAACGTTGGATTCTGACCGCTACCCCTTCAGCGCGCCGCGCACCGCGTCGCGCAGGATCGTCACGCCGAGATCGATCTCGTCGTCGCTGACGGTGAGCGGCGGAGCAATGCGGAAGACGCCTCCCATCCCCGGTAGGTTCACGATGTTCATCGAAAGGCCGAGCTCCATCGCCTTGTCGGTGATGCGCGCGCCGAGCGCCGTGTCGGGTTTGCGCGACTTTTTGTCTTTGACGATCTCCATGCCGAGCAGGAGGCCGCGGCCGCGCACGTCGCCGATGCAATCGAATTCGTCACGCAATGTTTCGAGTCCCTTCCTCAGGCGTTTTCCCGCCTCCGCGGCGCGCTTCTCCAGTTTCTCGCGAACGATGACCTCCAGCACCGCCAGGCCGACGGCCGCCGGCAGAGGGTCGGAGACATGGGTTGTGTAGAAGAGGAAGCCGCGCTCATGGCAGCGCTGCTCGATTTCCGCCGAAGTGAGGACCGCAGCCAGCGGCAGGCCGGCGCCGAGGGTCTTGGACAGGGTGAGGAGGTCCGGAACGATCCCGTCGCGCGAAAAGGCGAACATCTCGCCGGTCCGGCCGAGGCCGGTCTGCGCCTCGTCGACGATCAGCATCATGCCCCGTTTCTCGCAATGCCGCTTGAGCTCGGCAAGATAGCCCGGCGGCAGGTCGAGGATGCCGCCGGAGCTCAGGATCGGCTCGGCGATGAAGGCGGCGAGCGCCCCGGTCGATTGCCGGTCGACAAGGTCGAAGCCGTAATCGGCCTCGGCCTTCCAGTCGTAGCTCGACGGCGCTCCGAAAGACGGGCGATAGAGGTTCGGCGCCATGATCGCGAGGCCCCCGACGCTGAGCGGGCCATAGCCGCGCCGCCCGGCGGCGTAGGTCGCGGCGGCGGCCCCGCCAGTCATTCCATGCCACGACTGCGCAAAGCCGACGACCTCGTAGCCGCCGGTAGCAAGGCGCGCCATCTTGAGCGCCGCCTCGTTGGATTCGGCGCCCGTGCTAAGCAGCAGGACGCGGTCGAGCCCGGGGGGCGTGATCGCGGTCAAGGCTTCCGCCAGGCCGATGACCGGCTCAGACAGCATGCCGCTGAACAGATGGTCGAGTGTCGCGATCGAGCGCCGCACGGTTTCAACAATGGCCGGGTGCGAGTGGCCGAGGATAGCGCTCATCTGGCCTGACGTGAAATCGAGCACGCGCCGGCCACCCGCGTCGTAGATGAACGATCCCTTGGCCGAAGCCGCAATGAATTCCGAAAACTTTCCGCCATATCGGATAAGCGCGCGATCCACACGCTCTCGTACGGAATCGTCCATATCGGGATGCCTGTTTCGGAGCCTTATTCTTTGAACTTTGCCTTGAGCGCCTTGACGACGTTTGGCGGGGCGAAAGGGGAGGCGTCGCCGCCCATCGAGGCGACCTGGCGCACCAGCGTCGCGGTGATCGGCCTGACTGGCGAGGAGGCGGGCAGGAAGACAGTACGCAGTTCCGGCGCCATCGCGCCGTTCATGCCCGCCATCTGCATCTCGTAGTCGAAATCGGTCGAATCGCGCAGGCCTCTGACGATCAGCGTCGCCCCCGCCTTGCGCGCCGCCTCGACCGCAAGCCCGGTGAATTCCACCACTTCGAGCTCGCAATGCGCCTTGGCCATGATCGGCGCGGCCGCCTCGCGGATGAGTTTCAGCCGCTCCTCGACCGTGAACAGCCCGGCCTTGTTTGGATTGGAGCCGACGCCGATCACCAGCCGGTCACAAAGCGCCGCCGCATGCTCGATGACGTCCAGATGGCCGTTGGTCATCGGGTCGAAGGAGCCGGAAAAGAAGCCGACGCGGTTCACCGGCAACCGTTAGCCCGCTCCGGGGGCCGCGACAAGCGGGCAAGAGGTCAGGTACAATTGCAAGCCGCCCGACGCCCCACCGCCGTCGCGCGCTTCGAAGGACCTTTGAGCATGCCGATCGCCAAGGCCAGCGTTCCGACCGCCGGCGCCGCCAAATATCTTCAGCAGCTTTGCAAGCATTGGAGCCACAGGCTCGAGGTCGACCTCTCGGACCGGAAGGGCGTGGTCAAGTTTCCCGCTGCGGTCGTTCAACTCGAGGCGGGCGAAGATGCGCTTCTGGTCACGATCGAGGGTGAAGAGAGCGAAACGGTCGAGCGCATGAAAGGCGTGGTCGCGAGCCACCTCGACCGCTTCGCCTTCCGCGAAGCGCCGCTGCGGTTCGATTGGTCGGGGCCGAAGGTCGGGTGAAGAGGAAGGAGACGCACGAAAATGAACGTTGACGAATTGCGCGCGATCCAGGCGCCGCTCAAGGACCGCTACCGCGCCGACCCGAGGGCGGGGCTGGTGACGCTGCGCGCAAGCGGCGCGCTCGATTCCGCCGCCATCGCCTGCAAAGTCGAAACCGGACGGGCGCTCGCGGTCGCCGGGCTTCATCCCGCGACCGGTGGAAGCGGAGCCGAACTCTGCTCCGGCGACATGCTGCTCGAGGCGCTGGTCGCCTGCGCCGGCGTGACGCTGAAGGCGGTTGCGACGTCGATAGGCGTGACTTTGCGCTCGGGCGAGGTGACGGCGGAAGGCGATCTCGACTTTCGCGGCACGCTCGGCGTCGCAAAGGATACGCCGGTCGGCTTCGCCGACATCCGGCTCAAATTCGCGCTCGACACTGACGCGCCGCAGGACCAACTCGACACATTGCTCAAGCTCACCGAGCGCTACTGCGTCGTGCTGCAGACGCTTAAAGCTTCGCCGAAGATCGAAGCGAGGCTCGTGCGAACGGCATAGCCCTCACCCCAGCTCTCCCCCGCAAAGCCCGTCGAAAGACGGGTGTCTTTCGACGCCCTATGCGGGGGCAGTGGACGGCGAAGCCAGCCGGACGAGGGCCTCCAAAAGATCATCGGATGGGGATTTCGATCAGCGACGGGCCTTGGCGGCCCAATGCCCGGTGAACCGCGGCGCCGATCGCATGACGATCGTCGGCGTGCGCCGCCGGCACCCCCATCGAGGCCGCAAGCGCTTGAAAGTCGATGGCCGGATCGGCGACCTCCATACCCACGAACCGGCCGGCGAGGGCATTGGCGTAGCCGAGCTGCCGAGCCACGTTCTGCAACACGCCGTAGCGGCGATTGTTGAACACGAAGAAGATCGTCCGCGCGCGGTACCGGGCGGCGCTCCAAAGAGCCTGCGGCGAATACATCGCTCCGCCGTCGCCGACGAACGAGGCCACCCAGCCCCGGGTCGCGAGCGCCGCGCCGACCGCCGCCGGCATGCTGCAGCCGAGGACGCCGCCGCGGGCGAAGAAGTAACGGCCGGGCTGCGTCATCAGCAAATCCTGGACGCGGCCGAAGGTCGCCGCGGAATCGTTGGCGATCAACGCGTCGGGCGGCAGCGCGTCGAGCGCCGCCAGCACCGCCGCGTCGGGAGTCAGGGGCGGGCTCATGCTTTCGGCCAGGATATCCAGGCGCGTTGCTTGCCTGGCCTCGCGTCTGAGGGCCGCGCGCGCGGCGAGCCGCGCCGCTACCTTGTTCCGGTCGGTGAGCTCTGCGAGACGTCCGGCCGCCGCGTTCAGCGTCAGCCCGATGTCGCCGAGGAGCGCCATATCGGCGGCATGCTCGCGGCCGAACGCCTCCGGGTTATCGGCGATATGGAGGACTGCGACGCCTTCGGGCACGGGCTCGGCGTCGCGATAAGGGTAGGCGACGAAAGCGCGTCCGCCGACCAGCACGATCGCCTGCGACGCCTTGAAGTGGGCGCGCATGTCGGCGAAATCGGGTTTGAGTACGCCCGCCCAGCATGGATGGGCTGAGGGAAAGGCGGTGCGGGAGGTGAGCTGCGTTCCCCAGACCGCATAGCCGCCGGCCTCGGCGAAGGCGACCAGTCCCCCGCTCGCCGCCGCCGGCAAGTCGTCGCCGAGCAGCACCACGACCCGGTCCGGATCGAAGGCAGCGAGCGTCTCAGCGAGCCGCATTGCGTCCGGCGAAGGGCCGAGGCGCGGCGGCGAAGACCCCCGCGGCGTCGGATGGCTCACCTCCTGGTCGAGAATGTCCATCGGCAGCGACAGAAAGACCGGTCCGCTCGGCGGCGTGCGGCAGACCTCGAACGCGCGGCGCAAAGCCTGGCCGACATCCTCGCCGCGCCTGAGCTCCTTCGCCCATTTTGTCACCGGCCCCGCGAGGGCGACGAGATCGCCCGAAAGCCACGGCTCGGTCATCAAGTGGCGGGTGTCCTGTTGGCCGGCGGCCACGACGAGCGGCGTCTCGCTCGCCTTCGAGGCGACGAGCACGCCCATGGCGTTGCCCAGGCCGCCCATAGCGTGCAGGTTGACGAAGGCGGCGCGGCCCGAGGCGAGCGCCCAGCCGTCGGCCATGCCGACCGCGGTCGCCTCCTGCAGGCCCAGGATGTAGCGGATGTCGGGCGCGTCGACGAGCGCGTCCATCAGCGGCATCTCGGTCGAGCCGGGATTGCCGAAGACGTGAGTCACGCCCTCGTCGCGGAGGATGTCGAGCAGAACGTCGCGCGCGCGTCGAACCATACGAAGCTGTCCTTCTCGCCGCGCCGCCTCGCGCGGGCGCCGCGATCCTAGAGCCGTTTCGCTTCGGGGGGAATTGAGCGGTGCGAAAGCTCAAGGCCATCGCGCCTGGGATCGCCCCGCTAGCCCGACAAGAAGACGCGGCCATTGACATTTAATTTGTACATATGAACTATATTTAGAGATGAAATTAATGGCGAGAGGAGCGATACATGGCGGACGCGATTGCGCACCCGAAGGACACGGTCGAAGATTGTCTAGACCGCATCCGGACGGCCTGGAATGCCGGCGACGCTCGCGCATTCGCCCGCTCGTTCACCGAAGCTGCGACCTACGTCATCTATCTCGGCGAGGTCCTGGTGGGTCGCGACGAGATCGAATCCAATCACGTTCAGGTGTTCACGAAATGGCAGAAAGGGACGCGGATGGCGATCAGGACGCTCCGCAAGACGCCGCTCGGCGACGACGCCGCGATCGTGCTGACGGCCGGCGGGATCGGAGCAGGCGCGTCCGTTCAGTACGACAAGCTGCAGACTCTTACGATGGTCAGGCGTGAGGGCCGCTGGTTTTGCGCGGCCTTTCAGAACACGAAAATGAGCGCGGACGCCGAACGCCGCAACAATCCGACTTGAGCCGTGGCCAGGGCCGCCGCGCGACAGGTTCAATCGATTGGCTCACGGGAATGACGCGCGACAAGCGGCTCGGCGGCCTCATCGAAGCTTTCGTCAACAAGGTGTCCCATCCTCGCGGACGGGTTCTGACCCTCATGGCGCGGGCCTCCGTCACCGTGCCCCAGGTCATTCTCCTAAACTTCGCGCTGACGTTCCCCGACAGCACGCCGTCCGGTCTTGCCGCCAAGATGCGCATGTCGCGGCCGTCGGTAAGCCAGATGGTCGACCGGCTCGTCCGGCTCAAGCTTGTCGAGCGCGTGGAACACCCGACGGACCGCCGTCGCAAGACGGTGAGCGTTACGGCGAGAGGCAAGAGCCTGCTGGCCCGGCTCTCCGCCGTCCGCTCGGCGGAATTTCGTGCAGGCGCGACGGAGCTCTCAGCCTCGACGAAAGCCCAACTGATCGATGCGCTCGCGGCAGCCTTGCGGGAGCTGGAGACGCCTGTCGCCTCTCGAACGCGCGGCGGGTCGAGGACGCGCTGAGGCGCGGGGCTGCTCGCCTACTCCTCGTCCTCGTCGCCTTCCGGCTCGTTGATGCGATCGACCGCGACCACCCGCTCCTCAACGGCGGTGTCGAAGACAATGACGCCCTGGGTCGCGCGGCCCGCGATGCGGATGCCGGCGACGGGTACGCGGATGAGCTGGCCGGCGTCCGTAACCAGCATGATCTCGTCGCTGTCGGCCACCGGGAACGAGGCGACGAGCGAGCCGTTGCGGTCGTTGACAGCCATTGCGGCGACGCCTTTGCCGCCACGGCCCGAGGCCCGATACTCGAACGACGACGTTCGTTTCCCGTAACCGTTCTCGGAAACCGTCAGGATATTCTGTTCCGCCTTTTCCATTTCCTCGACGCGCTCCGGCGTCAGTGCCGCCGAGCCGTTCGTTTCGCCGCCGTTCTCGCTTTCGCTCTCTCCTTCGCCCGGCTCTTCAGCGGCTTCGCCGGCGAGCGCGCGACGCTGCTTGAGATAGGCGGTGCGCTCGGCCGGGCTGGCGTCGAAGGAATTGAGGATCGCAAGCGAAATCACGCTGTCGGCGTCGGCTAGGGCGATGCCGCGCACCCCCATCGAATCGCGGCCTTTGAAAACCCTGACGTCGTCGACGGGAAACCGGATGCACTGGCCGCGCGCCGTCGTCAGCAGCACGTCGTCCTTGTCGGAGCAGATTTGCACGTCGACGATGCGCTCGCCCTCGTCGAGCCGCATGGCGAGCTTGCCGTTGCGGTTGACCTGGGTGAAATCGCTGAGCTTGTTGCGCCTGACCGTGCCGCGGGTGGTGGCGAACATCACGTCGTACGAATCCCAGGTCGCCTCGTCCTCCGGCAACGGCATGATCGTGGTGATGCGCTCGCCCGTCTCGAGCGGCAGCAGGTTGATCAGCGCCTTGCCGCGCGACTGCGGCGCCGCGAGCGGCAGGCGCCACACCTTCTCCTTGTAGACCTGTCCCGCAGACGAGAAAAACAGCACCGGCTGATGGGTCGAGGCGACGAACAGCCTTGCGACGAAGTCCTCTTCGCGCGTGGCCATCGCCCCGCGGCCCTTGCCGCCGCGCCTTTGGGCGCGATAGGCCGAAAGCGGCGCGCGCTTGATGTAGCCGCCATGGCTCACGAGCACGACCATGTCCTCGCGCTGGATGAGGTCCTCGTCCTCCATGTCGGCGTCGCTGTCGAGGATGATCGTGCGGCGCGGGGTGGCGAAATCTGTCTTCGCCTTGACGAGCTCGTCGCGGATGATGCCCATCAGTCGCGCACGCGAGCTTAAAATATCGAGATAGTCGGCGATTTCCCCAGCGAGGCGGTTCAGCGCTTCGGCGATCTCGTCGCGGCCGAGCGCGGTCAGGCGCGCGAGGCGCAATTCGAGGATCGCGCGCGCCTGGGCTTCCGAGAGCCGTATGGCGCCGTCGGCGTCGAGCGCATGGCGGGGATCGGCGATGAGCGCGATCAAGGGCGCCATGTCGCGCGCTGGCCATGACCGCTCCATCAGCGCGGCGCGCGCAGCGCCCGAGTCGGGGGAGGTGCGGATGAGGCGGATCACCTCGTCGATATTGGCGACCGCGATCGCGAGGCCGACCTGGATATGCGCGTTGTCGCGCGCCTTGGCGAGCAGATATTTGGTCCGCCGGGTGACCACGTCCTCGCGAAAATCGAGGAAGGCGCGCAGCATGTCGGAGAGCGTCAGCATCTCCGGCCGGCCGCCATTCAGCGCGATCATGTTGGCGCCGAAACTCGATTGCAGGGCGGTGAACCGCCAGAGCTGATTGAGCACCACGTCGGCGACCGCGTCGCGCCTAAGTTCGATCACGATGCGCATGCCGTCGCGATCGGACTTGTCGCGGAGATCCGCGATGCCCTCGACGCGCTTCTCGCGCACGAGATCGGCGATGCGCTCGATCAGCGTCGCCTTGTTGACTTGGTAGGGAATCTCGCTGACGATCAGCGCCTCGCGGTCCTTGCGGAGCTCCTCGACCGCGACCTTGGCGCGCATGACAATCGACCCGCGCCCGGTCGCGTACGCGGCGCGGATCCCGGCGCGCCCGAGGATGTTCGCGCCGGTCGGGAAGTCGGGCCCGGGAATGAGCTCCATCAATTCGTCGAGCGTGATGTCGGGCCTATCGATCATCGCGAGCAGGCCGTCGATTGTCTCGCCGAGGTTGTGCGGCGGAATGTTGGTCGCCATGCCGACCGCGATGCCGCCCGCGCCGTTCACCAAAAGGTTAGGGAAGCGCGCCGGCAGGACGACTGGCTCCAGCTCCTTCTCGTCGTAGTTCGGCTTGAAATCGACCGTGTCTTTGTCGAGATCGTCGAGCAGTTCGAGCGCGAGGCGATCGAGCCTCGCTTCGGTGTACCGCGAAGCTGCCGGAGGATCGCC
>CAWANG010000009.1:0-30603 GCA_963783175.1 uncultured Alphaproteobacteria bacterium | reverse complement strand
GATTCAGTGCTCATTGACATAAGAAGAAATTGTCGTGCGCGACCTCGTCCGCCCAACCCATGCGGCCGGCGCGTTTTAAAATCCGCCGAACGTCTGTCTCCGGACGACCCGTCGTCGCCGCAACGTCGCGCACCCGCGGCGGCCGAAACCGCTCCCTCCCCCCGAGCAGCGGCGCAACCATCTCCCAAGCCGCCATATCCTCCGCGGTCAGCCTTATCTCGTGCGAAGGGAGTCTGACGAAAGCGCCGTCCAAAACGAGTTCGTTCGCACGGGCCAGTATCTGCAAGGCGGCGTCGAACGCCCGTTTCGGCAGCCTCGGCTCGAGCCTCACGCGCAGCTCTTCACGCCCCATGCCCTGAAGGTCCGCGTTTTCCCCGTGATAAGCCGCCACCCGCGCTAGCGCGGCGGATGCGAACACGCTCCACCGCTCGCGCCCAAGAGCCATCCTTAAGTCCGACGCTTCGAGGACAACGAGATTGAGGGCCGACGCGAGCTCATCCATCTGCGCGGCGGAAAGTGCGCGGTCGCGGGCAAAGACGGCAAGGTCGGCGGCGAAAGGCGGCGCGGCCAAGAGCGCGGCAAAGGACGCGAATGGATCGAGGATCGCGAGCGCCGCACGCTGCGCTTGCCTTTCCGGCGTACGCCGCTTGCGCGAGGGCGGCCGCAGGTCGAGGAAAACGCCCCCGCCCAGCGTACGCTGCGCCGACACGTCGCGGACGACGTAGCGATCCATGGCCGCCGCAGCGATTGGCCGATCGAGCACGAGTTGAACCTCCGCCTCATCACCCGGCGCGATCGGTCCATCTTTGAGCAGGACAATTCGCGCGCCCACCTCCGACGCGCCGTGGTGGAGATGGACCGGAAACCACTGACCGATCGGTTTCCTCTCGCTGGGCAAGAGGCGCATGAGCGCGTCGATCCGGTCGGTCGGCGCATGTAGGTAGGGGTCGAGCACAACATCGCCACGTCGAATCGCCTCCTTCTCGACGCTCGGACCCGCGAGGTTGAGCGCGCAGCGATCGCCAGCCCGCGCGGTTTCGGTGGCCCTGTTTTGCGCATGTCGAGACCGAACGCGAGCCATCAGCCCAGATGGGCTGATTTGGACCCTATCGCCCACATGCGCCGATCCGGAATAGATCGTTCCTGTCGTCACCACGCCAACGCCCGGCAAAGTGAAGACCCGGTCGACCGCGAGACGGAAGCATCTCCCTTGAGACCGATTGCACGCGACGCTGCTCGCTGCTTCGAGATGCGTGCGCAGCGCGTCGACGCCCTGACCGGTCACCGCCGAGACCACAAGCACGCGCGCATTCGCGAGCGTCGTCCCGCCGATCATCTCTCGCGCGTCGCTCGCGACTTCGGCGAGCCGCTCACGCGAGACGAGATCTGCTTTTGTAAGCGCAACAACGCCGCGGTCGACGCCCAGCAAGTCTAGGATCGCGAGATGCTCGAGCGTCTGGGGCTTCACTCCGTCATCGGCGGCGACCGTCAGGATCGCGTAATCGATCCCGGCGGCGCCCGCGAGCATGTTATGAACGAAGCGCTCGTGGCCGGGAACGTCGATGAAGCCGAGCGGCGGCCCCGCGACCGTAGTCATGAAGGCGAAGCCGAGGTCGATGGTGATGCCTCGCACTTTCTCTTCCTTGCGGCGATCGCCATCAACTCCGGTCAGCGCCCTCACCAGAGCCGTTTTTCCGTGATCGATGTGTCCGGCCAGCCCGACTATCACGGCCCACTAT
This sequence comes from uncultured Alphaproteobacteria bacterium, assembly GCA_963783175.1. Lineage (GTDB taxonomy): Bacteria > Pseudomonadota > Alphaproteobacteria > Rhizobiales > Beijerinckiaceae > Roseiarcus. The sequence goes on along the minus strand of CAWANG010000009.1, from coordinate 28,864 downwards.
CCGGTGAAGCTGGCGGCGCGCCGTTTCTCAGATGCGGCAAATTGGAAAGGAAGGCTTGTTCGTCGGTCAAGCAGCGGAAGTCGAGCACCAGCCGGTCTTTTTCGATCCGTCCGATGACCGGCGTCGGCAACGCGCGCAGCCGGCGCGCCACGTCCTGGATCGCGCCGCCGCCCCCGGAAGCGCGGATGGAAAGACCCGCGCTCTCAATCGTCTCGAGGGGGAGCGCACCGGATCCGATTTGGCTTCGGCATTCACAGAGGTCGACGGCAAACCCTTCGCCAAAAGCCTGGGCGACATGGGGCAGAGCGCGCGCCGCCAAGGCCTCGATTTCCTGCCGCGGCCGTACGAGGAAGCGCAACGTCGGCAGACGCTCAGAAAGCCGGCCGGGGTCTCGGTAGAGCTTCAAGGTGGCCTCGATCGCCGCCAGCCGGATCTTATCGACACGAAGCGCCCGCTTCATGGGATTGCGATTGATCGCAGCGATCAGGTCGCGTCTGCCTACGACAAAGCCCGCCTGAGGTCCTCCAAGCAACTTGTCGCCCGAGAAGGTGACGATGTCGGCCCCCTCGGCTATGGCCTCGCGCACCGTCGGCTCCCGATCCAGCCCGTACGTCGCAAGATCGATCAATGTGCCCGATCCCAGATCGTGCAGGAGCGCGACGCTCGCCTTTTTGGCGATCGCCGAGAGTTCCCGTGTCGCCACCTCGCACGTGAAGCCCTGGATGCGATAGTTCGATGTGTGCACCTTCAGGATCACCCCGGTTTCTGTACTCAGCGCCGAGAGATAGTCGGTCGGGTGGGTGCGATTGGTTGTGCCGACCTCGATCAGCCGGGCGCCAGCGCGCGCCATGATCTCCGGCATGCGGAAGGCTCCGCCGATCTCGATGAGTTCGCCGCGCGACACCACAGCCTCGCGGCCATTGGCCAGCGTATTAAGGCATAGAAGCACGGCGGCCGCGTTGTTGTTGGCGACCGTCGCGTCCTCGGCGCCCGTCAACGAGCACAACAGGGCCCTGACGTGGTCGTCACGCTCGCCGCGCTTGCCGGTTTCCAGATCGAGCTCGAGCGCGACCGCATTCCGCATAGCCGCAACGGCCGCTTCGATCGCCGCCTCGGCCAGAGCCGCTCGCCCTAGATTGGTGTGCAACACCGTGCCGCTCAGGTTGAACAGCGGGAGCAGCGTCGAACGATCTTCCTTCTCAAGGTAGGCGAGAGACTGAGCCGCGATGCGCTCTGCACTTGGGACGGAGCGCCCTCCGGCTTGCAAACTCGCGCGTGCTTCCTTCAACGCGGCGCGGACAGCATTCCTGGAGGCGGCGCGTCCGAAGCGCTCAAGGATCACCCCGGCGGCAGGCGAATTCAAGACCGTGTCAACCGCAGGCAGATTGCGCAGACGTATGGACTTCATAGTATCGCAGCGCCAATTCTCCGGCCCGCAACGCCCCCGAAAAGCGCGAGATCGGGTGGTCTGGCGGCCTCTCGTCGAAATCTTCCGTAGCCTATCATGCCGCGTCGGACAAAATGGAGCATCGAGCGCTGCTTGAGACGAATATGCCGCCGCGTTCAACTCACTCGTGAACCCTCAGGGTCGTCGGCGGATTGCAGTCGAAAGATGCCCGGCCGAGAACGTGTGAGACGCGCCAAAAGCAGTTGTCCCTGAAACGACCCCGTTTTCGGGCGACCTTCCTACCAGGACAGTGCGGCGGTCCTGACGGGAGAATCCCACAGCCGGGTGAGCCGGTCATCGAGCAGCGTTACCGTCAGCGAGCAGCCGGCCATATCGAGGGATGTGACCAGCGAACCAGCCAGGTAGCGAGTGATCGCGAGACCGCGGCCGGCGAGAATGCGTCGTGCGGCATTGACCATCAGATAGAGCTCCATAAGCGGCGTGCCGCCGAAGCCGTTGACGAGCAACAGACATGCGCTGCCCGCGGCCGGCGCGAGATCGCTGAGGATCGCGCCCAGCATCTCTTCGGCGATGGCGTCGGCGGGGCCCAGCTTGCTGCGCCGGCGGCCCGGCTCGCCGTGGATGCCGACTCCGACTTCCATTTCGTCCGGGCCGAGTTCAAACGTCGGCTTGCCGGCCGCCGGCACGGTGCACGGAGCAAGCGCAATCCCGAACGAGCGCGTGCGCGCGTTCACCTGCCGGCCGAGATCCCGCAATTCCTCGAGCCCTATCGACTGCTCGGCTGCAGCGCCTACGATCTTCTCCACGACGAGAGTGCCAGCGACGCCGCGCCGTCCGGTCGACCAAGTCGAGTTCGGAACGGCGACGTCGTCGTTGGTCACGACCGATTCCACCCTTCGGTCGCCGGCGGCGAGCTCGCCGGCCATCTCGAAGTTCATGACGTCGCCTTCGTAGTTCTTGACGATCATTAGGCATCCCGCGCCGGTGTCGACCGCTTCGATGGCTGCGACCATCTGGTCGGGCGTCGGCGAAGTAAACACTTGACCCGCGCAGGCTGCGTCCAGCATGCCGAGGCCGACGAAGCCGGCGTGCAGCGGTTCGTGGCCAGAGCCGCCGCCGGAGATCAGCGCGACCTTGCCGCGAGCCAGGGTCCGTCGGCGGACGAATTTCCGCTCGGCTCCGAGTTCGACGATGTCGGCATGCGCAGCGGCGAAGCCGTCGAGGCTCTCGTCCAGCATGGTCTCGACCGCGTTCATCAGCCTCTTCATCTCGTCGTCCTCCCTTTTTGCCTGGGCGTTCCGAGGCGCTGGCTTCATTCCTTCATCGTCGCTGCGAGGCGAACGAGATGGCGCACGTATTCAGCGATCATGGAGTCGACCGCCTGGTTGCGCCGGGCGCTCCCCAAATCCGGCACGGCGAGGCTGATCACCCGAATTCCCGCCGCCGGATCGCCGGTCTCGCGCCGGCCGGGATGCGCACGGTCATAGGCGCCGAGAAATGCCGCGCGCTCCGCCAACGAAAAGTGGCAGACCTCGAAAATGGTCTCCAGATGCTGCGCGGGGATCGGCATCGCATAGACCGGATTGACCAGCTGCGACACGAAAGAGCGGTTCGTGCCGAGCGCGACGGCAAGCCGCCCGCGCGTCCCGGAGGGCCGGTTGTCGCACACCGCCTGCAGGAGCCGCTTGTAGTCGGCGACGGTTGCGCCCGACGTAGCGTCGTTCATGGCTCGGCTTCGCGCAAGTCGACTGCTGCGATGGCCTGCTTGGCGGCTCCAACCGAAGCGGGCGCGACAGACAGCGAGCGCAGGCCGGCGCGCAACAACGCGCCGATCACCCTCGGCTCGCCGCCCGCGTCCCCGCAAAGGCTGACGTCGCGCCAGGTCTCCCGTCCGTGACGGGCGACCGAGGCGATCAGACGCAGCACCGCGGGGTTGAGAGGGTCGGCGAGCTCGGCGACGGCGCCGATGTCGCGACCGGCCGCCGTGACGTATTGCGTCAAGTCGTTCGATCCGATCGAGAAGAAATCGGCATCGAACTGGTCGATCGCGATGGCGGCGGCAGGGACCTCGATCATGATCCCGAGCTTGGGACGTCCGGCGGGAATATTGTCATGCGCCAACGCCGCGAGCACCTCGGCCAGCAGCTTGCGCGAGGCCTCGAGTTCGGATGGGACGGTCACCATCGGCAGCATGATTCGCAGGTCGCCGTCCGCCGAAGCGCGGGCCAGGGCGCGCAGCTGGGTTCGAAATAGCGCCGGATTGCGCAGGGACAGGCGGATGCCGCGCACGCCGAGGAACGGGTTGCTCTCGCCGTTCATGGTCACGCCCGGGATTGGCTTGTCGCCGCCTGCGTCGAGCGTGCGTATGGTCACGGGACGCCCCTCGGCCCAGGCGAGGACGCGGCGATAGGCCTGGTACTGCGCCTCCTCATGCGGCAGGCCGCCCGGCGCGTGAAACAGCAATTCGGTGCGCACGAGGCCTATGCCGTCGCAAATCGCGGGGTCAATCCCATCGAGCTCATCGGCCGAAGCGACGTTGATGCTGAGGGCGATCCGGATTCCATCCTTGGTCACCGCGGGTCCGGCGAGGAACTCAGCCCTCTCGGCGTTCACAGTCTTTTCGGTTTGCGCCTTGGCGGCGAAGGCGACCCGGGTGGTTTCGGTAGGGTCCAGCACCACCTCGCCGGTCGCCGCGTCGACCAAAGCCTCGCGGCCGGCCATGGCGACGGCGTCGCCATCGAGGCCCACGACCATTGGCACGCCGCGAGCCCGCGCGAGCATGGCGACATGGCTGCTAGGACTCCCCTGCGTGAGCACAATGGCGCCCCCCAGCGCCCAGTCGATGGCGAGGAAGCGGGAAATCGGCAGGTCGGCTGCCACCACCACAGAGCCGGCCGGAATGACGGGACCAGCAGCGCCCTGCGTCAGATGGCCGAGCACGCGATCGCGGATGTCTTCGAGGTCCGCCGTGCGGGCCACGAAATGGTCGTCGCCAGCTGCGCGGTAGCCGGCGATTTCGGCGTCCATTGCGGCTTCCCAGGCCGCGGCTGCCGACTCTCCGGCCTCGACCGCCTCCAACGTGGGGCGGACCAGTTCGTCGTCGGACAACATCGCGACCTGGAAGCCCAGCATGTCGGCGGCCTCGCCGGTCGCGTTTCCAGCCAGGCCCACGACTTCGGCCAGTGCTTGCGAGAGGGCCTGTCGCAACGCCAGGACTTCCTCTGCCCGCGTCCCGGCCTCGCGCCTCGACCGCTTTGCGGCGTCCAGAACCGCCACCACGCCTTCAGCCACTCCTGGCGCGGCGCTCCGACCGAATAAGCGAAGCTCAGCCATGTCTCACATCTGCGGGCTGATCCATCGCTTCGCCGAAGCCGCTGCGGACCAGGGACATCAGCGCATTGAGCGCGACGCGCGCGCCATTGCCGGACGTCCGCACATGCAAGACGGCGCCGCGCGGCGCCTTCACCCGCATGACCTTCACCGGACTCTTCGCATCCACCCATGGCCCGTCGGCCGACAGCGCGATTTCGATGCGGCAGTCGAAAGTCTTGGCCAACTGCGTCAGCTTGACCGACGGCCGCGCATGGAGCCCAACTGCATTGATGAGCTCCGCGCGGTCGGTCGCCTGCTCGGTCGCAGCATGGTCCTTCATCGCGGGGTCTTTCATTGCGGGGAAAGCTCCTCGGCCGTGCGCCGGACGGTCTCAAGAGGCGAACCGCCGGAAGCTTCGGTAGCCGCCATCACGGCGCCTTCGACGATCGGCGCGTTGCAGACCACCACCCGGCCGCGCCGGTCGGCATCGAGCATTTCTACCGCCATTTCGCTGTTCGTTTCGGCGCCGCCCAGATCAACCAGAATGGCGACTCCCGCCTCTGACCACGCGCGGTCAATCGCTTCCTGAATGGAGGCCACGCCCGTTCCAAGTCCTCCGCCCGGGTCGCCGCCCGTATAGGCCAATTTGACGCTGTCACCCACCATTTGACGCACCATGTCTGCGGCGCCCTCGGCGATTTTGGGCGAGTGCGAGACGATGACGATCCCGACATTCGGCAACGTTCAGTCCTCCAATGCCCGGCATAAAGACTCGACGATCAAGGCCGACGAGCGGGCGCCTGGGTCCATGTGTCCGATCGAGCGCTCGCCGAGGAACGAGGCGCGGCCGCGAGTGGCCAGCATGGGGATTGTGGCGTCCGCCGCGCCGGCCGCCACACCCGGCAGCCGGGCGGACAGATCCCTGCCGCCCTCCGCAAGGACCATCTGTACCGGCGTGAGAACGTCGAGCATTGTCTTCTGACCAGGGTGCGACTTGCCGCGGGCCTTGACCGCTTCGACGGCCTTGGCGAAGGCGGCCGGCAGATTGGAGGCGTCCGGAGCAATTTCCTTGCTCAGCGCCAGGAACAGCGTGCCGTAAAGTGGGCCGGAGGCGCCGCCCACCTTCATGACGAGCTGTGTGCCGATCGCCTTGAGCGCCTCGGGCAGGGGTTTCTCGGCCGTCGATCCGGCCTCAGCCCGCACGGCCTCAAAACCGCGCTTCATGTTGATGCCGTGATCCCCGTCGCCCACCGCCTGATCGAGTTCGGTGAGTTCGTCCGCATGCGCAATCACGTCGTCTGCCACGGCCAGAATCAGGCGGTGCAGGAGCGCCGGCGTCATGCCCGCACCCTTTCACCGGCGGCGTTGAAGAACAGGGGATCGGTCAGGGCGATCGCCACTTCGTCGCCCGATCCGAGCCCGGAGTTGGGATCGGCGAGGGTGACGAAATCATGCTCGCCAAGATTGACGTGCAAATGGTCCTGATCGCCGAGATGCTCGACCCAAGTGACGCGGCCGGAGGCGCGTCGACCGTCGGCCTTGCTGATGTGGGCGTGCTCGGTCCGCGCGCCGACCGTCGTCGCGCCTTCCGGCATTGCGATCTCGGGGAAAGTGGAGCGCGGCACCAGGTTGATCGGTGGGCTGCCCAAACGGGCGGCGACGTAGATATTCAAGGGATTCTCGTACACTTGTCGGGGCGTGCCAACTTGTACCAGGCGACCGTTTTCGATCACGCCGACCCGGCTTCCGAGAGTCATGGCCTCCGTCTGATCGTGGGTGACATAAAGGATCGTCGCGCCGAGTTCGCCTTGAATACGCTTCAACTCGATGCGCAATTCGGCGCGCAATTTCGCGTCCAATGACGATAGCGGCTCGTCCATGAGGTAGATGGACGGGGAGCGAACCAATGCGCGGCCGATGGCCACGCGCTGCATCTGACCCCCGGATAGTTTGGTGACGCGCTGGTCCAGCTTGTCGGAGATACGAAGCAGCGTCGCGACTTCATTCACTTTCTGGCGGATCGTCAGCTCCGGCGTGCGACGAGCCGGGGAGCGCAATGGAAAGGCCAAATTGTCGAACACTGAAAGATGCGGGTAAAGCGAATAATGCTGGAACACGAAAGCAACGTCGCGTTGCGCGGGCGAGGCGCGAGTGACATCCTCGCCAGCGATGCGGATCTGCCCACCATCCGGCCGCTCAAGGCCGGCGACCAGGCGCAGCGTGGTCGTCTTGCCCGCACCTGTCGGCCCAAGCAATACCACGAACGCGCCGTCCTCGATGGTCAGCGACAGATCGGACACCGCATGCGTTGCGCCGAAACGCTTCGACACTCCATCGAGCGCGACCTCAGACATGGGCGCGCTCCATCGTTTGCGCTTGATCATGGAGCGCGGTGCGAATGGCGCGGCCGGAGCCAGCGTCGAACAGCGAGATGCGGTCAGACCGGAATTCTAGCCCGACCAGATCGCCGATGGACACTTTGAGGGTCGAAGCGAGCCGCGCTTTGACCATGCCGTATGCTGTCGTGACTGTGACGATTTGAGTGGTGCCCAGGTATTCCGTCCCAAAAACTTCGCCCCGCAGCCGAGCGCCATCGTTCAGTCGGACGTGTTCGGGGCGCACCCCAAGTATGAGATCGCGCGCCGCCATCGCCTGGCGTGGGGCTGGAATGCTGATTTCGGCCTGGCCGACGCGGACGCTACCCCGGCCGGGCTCCAACGAGTCATTGAACGTCAGCAGGTTCATTGGCGGTGAGCCGATGAAGTCGGCCACGAAAATGGACGCCGGCCGGTCATAAATTTCCCGCGGCGCGCCCAACTGTTCAATCACGCCGTGGCTCATGACCGCGATTTTGTCGCCGAGCGCCATCGCCTCGGTCTGGTCGTGCGTCACATAGACGGTTGTTGCTTTCAGCCGGTCGTGCAACCCCCGCAACTCGCCGCACATGACATCGCGCAACTCCGAATCCAGCGCGCCGAGCGGTTCGTCCATCATGAACGCCATGGGCCGGCGCACGATGGCGCGCCCGAGCGCGACGCGCTGGCGGTCGCCGCCGGACAAGCCGGACACCGGGCGGTCGAGCAGTTCGGTAATGCGAAGGATGCGAGCGGCTTCCTCGACCCGCGCCCTGACGTCGGCGCGCTTCATGCCCGTAGAGACAAGCGGAAACGCGATGTTTCGCCGCACATTCATGTGCGGGTAAAGTGCGAAGAGCTGAAAGACGAAGGCGATGTCGCGCTCCGAAGCGCGCTTGAACGTTACGTCCTTGCCGTCGAGCAGAATGCGGCCGTCAGTCGGCAGTTCAAGGCCAGCGATCATCCGCAGCGTCGTCGTCTTCCCGCATCCCGAGGGTCCCAGCATGACGAAAAAGGAGCGATCTTCGACCACGAAGTTCGAATCCCGCACAGCGACGAAGCTTTGAAAGGCCTTATGTAGCCGCTCGACGCGAATCTCCGCCATGATGATGCCTCACTGCGGAAAGTGGCTGACGACGACGAACCCAAGCGTGCCGGCCAGGATCGTGACGAACGAGTACGTGTAAAGATCGAGCGAGAAGGGCTGCGTAAGCATCAGGATTCCAAGGCCAATGACGCTCATCGCCCCGTTCTCCCAGGGACCGCGCCGGAACCAGCGGGGCAATCCCACCGGCTTCATGTCGCGCCGCCCAGTCATTTGCGGACCGCTCCGAACGTGATCCCTCGCAAGAGGTGCTTCCTCAGAGCAATCGTGAAAATGACGATCGGCAACAGAAACAAACTTGTGCCCGCTGCGACTGCCGGCCAGTTCTGGCCTCCTTCGCCGATGATGAACGGGATGAAAGGCGGCATGGTTTGGGCGTCCGAGCTCGTGAGCAGCAGATTGAACGCATATTCGTTCCAGGAGAAAATCAAGCAGAAGATCGCGGTCGCCGCGATTCCAGTCACAGCCTGCGGCAGAACCACCTTTCGAAAGGCTTGCAGCCGCGTGTAGCCGTCGACCAGGGCCGCCTCCTCGTACTCGCGCGGGATTTCGTCGATGAAGCCCTTGAGCAGCCAGACCGCCAGCGACACGTTCACCGCTGTGTAGAGCAGGATCATGCCTATTCGCGTGTCGTAGAGGCCAAGCCAGCGATACATCATGTAAATTGGGACCGCGACCGCGATCGGGGGCATCATGCGCGTTGACAGGATGAAGAAAAGCAGATCGTCGGCCAGAGGCACGCGAAAGCGCGAGAACGCGTAAGCGGCCAGCGTGCCGAGGAAAGTCGCAAGAATCGTAGAGCCGAAGCCGATGATCAGTGAATTGAGGAACCGCTCGACGACCCGCGACGGACCGGCGATCACCATGTCACGGTCGCGGGCGATCTTCTCGTACCATGTCTGGGGCGGGGGTAGCTTCGCGATGAAGTCGTGCGGCTGGTGCGTTTGCACGGTGAACAGGTCGACAAATCCCTCGAGGGTCGGCGTGAAGAACACCTTCGGCGGATAGGCGATCGCGTCAGCCTGCGACTTGAAGGCGGTCGCGCCGATCCAGGCAAGCGGGAGAATTGCGACGACCGCGTAAATAACGACCACCATGGCGGAGAGCCGCCGCGCGAACGGAGACGGCTCGGAGAATGGGCGCGGCGACGGAGCGCCGCTCATTGCTGTTTCACCCAGTTGAGCGCCCTCACGTAGACGTTCGCGGCGCCGAATATCGTGACAAAGAGGATCACGGCGAGGGCCGAGGCGTAGCCGGTCTCCCATTTTTCGAACGCGGCGCGCTTGAGCGTGATTGAGACCAGTTCCGTGGTCGATCCCGGTCCCCCGGACGTGAGGAGATTGACCATGTCGAACATGACGAACGACTGGATCGCCTGGAACAGCACGGCCAGCATGAGGAACGGGAGGACCATTGGCAACGTGATGGACCAGAATTGCCTCAAACGCGACGCGCGATCCACCTCGGCCGCCTCGTAGATGTAATCGGGAATTGACCGCAGCCCGGCGAGGCAAATCAGCATCACGTACGGGGTCCACATCCAGGTGTTGACCAGGACGATCGTCCAAGGCGCCAAGGAAACGCTCCCAATCATTGTGAACGAACTCGGCGCGAGGCTCGTGAAAAAGCCGACGACGTAGTTGAACGGCCCGATCTGCGGCTGGAATAGCAGAGTCCAGAAGTTGCCCACGACCGCCGGGGACAACATCATCGGCAGCAGGATGACGGTCGTCCAGAAGCTATGGCCGCGGAATTTTTGATTGATGAGCAACGCCAGACCGAGGCCGATCAGGACTTGCAGCGCGATGGTCCAAAACACGAAATGTGCGGTGATCTGGAAATTTGTCCAAAGATCCTCATCGGTCAGGATGTCGATATAATTGTCGATGCCGATGAAACGGGCGGGGTTCGGCAGGTTGGCCATGAAGCCCGTGAACGAGAGCCGGATCGCCCAGATCAACGGAAAGATGTTGATCGCGAGCAGCAGGACCATCGTAGGTAGAATAAAGAGCCAGGCGATCGCGCGGTCCGACATGCCGCGTACGCGTCGGGCGACGGGCGATGCAGACCGCGCGGCTGCGCGGCCGACCAGCGTCTGGGTGGTGGCGTTCGTACCGTTCATGTCGTCCGCTCGGGCGTCGGTCTCCCCCGGCCACGTAGCGCAGCCGAGGGAGAGAGATTGGGCTTGCGCCCGACGAAGGGCGTCCTGCGCGCGATTACGACGGATCCTTGCCTTCCTGCTTGAAGACCTTCTTCCAGTCCTTGACCAGCGCGTCGAGCGCCTCTTGCGACGTGCCCTTGTTGGCGACAACGTAGTCGTGGACCCGATTCTGCATGTCAAGCAAAAGCGGGACATAGAGCGGCTCCGCCCAGAAGTCCTTCACGATCCCCATCGTATCGACGAACGACGGAGCGTAAGGCGCGCTCTTCTTATAGGCGTCTGACAGCAGAACGGCCTTGGACGCCGACGCGCCGCCGAGATCCGTCCACTTTTGTTGGACGTCGGGCTGCGCGAACCACTTCACGTACAGCAGCGCATCCTCGACGTCTTTCGAAGCCGCGACCACCGAAAGACCTTGGCCGCCGAGTTGGCTGAACTGGCCGGTAGGTCCCTTGGGATTCATGAAAAAGCCGATCTTGTCGCCGCCGACGTTCGGGTCCTTGGCGAGGCCGGGAAGAACGCATACCAATTCATCTGCATCGCGACTTCGCCGGATTTGAAAGCGTCAAGACCTTCTTGCATGTACGCGTTTGTCAGGCCCGGCGGCTGGCAGCAGGTGAACAACTCCTTGTAGACGTCCATGCCCTTGGCGGCGTCGGCGGAGTTGACGATGCCTGTCATGTGGTAAGGCTTTTCGGGATCCATGTAGTCGAAGCCGTAGTTGTACATCGCGTTGGTGACACCCATCGTGATGCCTTCCGAGCCTCGCTCGGTAAAGATGTACGACCCGTAGACCTTCTTCCCATCGATCTCCCTGCCGGTGAAGAATTTCGAGACCTCGATCAATTCGTCCCAGGTCTGGGGCGGTTCAAGTTCGCGGTTGTACTTCGCCTTGAATTCCGCGCGAAGCTCGGGCTTGGCGAACCAGTCCTTACGATAGGTCCAGCCGACTGCGTCGGCCATGGCTGGCAACCCCCAGTAGTTCGGCGTGTTCTTGGGCCATTCCGCATATCCGACGACTGTTGCCGGCAAGAACGTGTCCATCGAGATCTTATTCTTGTCGAAGAAGTCGTTGAGTTTTATGTACCATTTGTTCTCCGCCGCGCCGCCGATCCATTGGCTGTCGCCGATGATCAGGTCGCATTCGCTGCTGTGTGAGTTGAGCAGGTTGATGAAGTGGTCCGCGTAGCTCGTCCAGGGGACGAACTCGTGTTTCATCTCGATGCCGGTGAGCTTAGTGAAATCCTTGTCAAGCTCGACCAGCGCATTCGCCGGGTCCCACGCCGCCCAGCACATCGTGAGCGACTTGCCTTGAGCGAGCGCCGATGACGCCGCCCCAAGAGTCAGCGCCAGCGTGCCTGCGGCGCATGCCAGAGATAGAGTTGTCCTACTCATCCTCATTGTTCGCTCCTCCTCTTTTGGCCGGGCACTGCCGACCGCTACTAAATCATCGCGTTAGCCGCGATTACGGGCCTTCGCCTGGCTGCGAGCAATAGAGGAGCCGAGAAGAATCCTCAGCTCCACTGCGGGACGCTCGTCGCCCGCCACAATCTCATAAGTTTAGTAATTCACGGCCTACTAAGCATGTCAACTGAATTTTTCGCAGGCGTCATTCGACATGTAGGACGATCCGAAAACGACAATAGTGACCCGGGTTGTCCATAAGAAAGCGTCGCAAAGAGGCGGCGCGGGAGCGGCGCGCCACAATGCTCAAAGGCAATTCGAGCGTCAGCGCGCAGTCTTTCCGATACCATTGAGATGAAGTCCCACGACACTGGTCGATTAACTTGCCCAACGTCAGCGCATCAAGCTCCGCTTTGCGCTCGGCGGCCGCGTCTATCCCGCGCGCCGCGTCGCCGATGACTACCCGCACGGCCTTTCTGGCGGCGGCGAGTGATGTGGCGGCGCACGAGCCGAGCGGCATGCGCCGCTTCACGCCTTTGGCCCGGAAATGGGTCAGGCAGCTTTTTGATCCGCTCGCCACGACTTGCATAGCGAGGCCCAGTTGCTCGGCGTCGAAGAATAGCTGATCGCGTTCGCCAAGGCCGCGGCGGCGACGGCTTAAGTCGTGCTATGTCACCTACGATGTTATTCCACGAGCCAAACCGCTGAGCAGTGCAATGATGAATTTGTCGGCTCCGCTTGGTTGCGGTCGTCATGCATCATGTCATCCAAGATTATTCGCAAAGATGGGGTCGGGAGTTCGAATTTCTCCTGCGGCGCCACCTTCTATTCTGAAGATTTGCGACTCCCGAAAAGCGTTGGACTTCGCGCCCGCCATACCCCTATCATGAGCGCAAAATCGTGATGGCGCGGCCTCAAAGGGGAGGATGAACGCGATGGCCTTTTTGATTCAGAACGCGCAGGTCTGGGATGGCGAAAACGACGAGCGCTATCCGGCCGAGGTGCTGATCGAAAGTAACCGCATCACCGCGGTCGCCCGCGGCCAGGGACAGATTCGCCGCGATGGCGCCGAGGTGATCGATGGCGGCGGCATGACCCTGATGCCGGGCATGGTCGAAGGCCATTGCCATCTCTCGTTCGTCGGTCCGGCCCGCAACCAGGATCTCGGCGAAATTCCGCCCGAAGAGCATCTGCTCAGAACCTGCCGCAACGCGACCCTGATCCTCAATCACGGCTTCACCTCCTGCTATTCGGCGGCGTCCGCCAAGCTGCGGCTGGACGTCGTCGTGCGTCAGGAAATTGAGGACGGCCATCTCGCTGGACCGCGTTATCGCGCCGCCGGGCCGGAGATCACGGTGACCGGAGGCCTAGGCGACGAGCGCAAACAGCATATGCACGCCGAAAGCTTCGGCATGATCGCCGACGGGCCGGAGGAGATCAGGCGCGCGGTTCGCCTCTGTTGCCGCGAGGGCGTCGACAACGTCAAGATCAACATCTCGGGCGACGAATTCGTGTCCTACGCCAGGGCCGAGGTCACCTCGATGAGCGAGGTCGAGGTGGCGACCGCCGTCGAGGTCGCCCACGAGTGGAACAAACGCGTCGCCTGCCATTCGCGCGCGGCGGCCTCGGTCAAGCGCGCGGTGCGCAACGGCGTCGATTGCATCTATCACTGTGATTTTGCCGACGAGGAGGCGCTCGATATGCTCGAGGCGGCCAAGGACCGGGTCATCGTCGGGCCCGCTTTCGGCCTTGTGCACAATGCGGTTTACGAGGGCGACGCGGTCGGCATGACCCGCGACGTGGTCGAGAGCATGCACCTGCCGCGCAAGCTCGAGGCGACCTGCCGCACCTACGAACAGATGCGCAAGCGCGGTATGAAGGTGGTGATCGGCGGCGACTACGGCTTCAAGATCACGCCGATGGGCCAGAACGCGCGCGACATCGGCCATTTCGTCAAGTTCTTCGGCTATTCGCCGGCGGAGGCTTTGCGTTGCGCGACCGCGATCGGCGGCGAACTCATGGGCCACAAGGGCGAACTGGGGGTGATCAAGCCCGGAGCGTTGGCGGACATGCTGCTCGTGGACGGCAACCCGCTGGTCGATCAGTCGGTGCTGGTCGGCCCCGACCGGCTGGCGATGATCATGAAGGATGGCAAGCTGCACCGAGATCCGCGAGGGCGGCGCGCGACGCCGGGGCGCATGGCGGCGGAATAGGCGGCGATCGAGGCCGTCTCGCGCGGGAGGAGGACCGGTGGAGCAAACGGCGCTCGCGCTCGAGATGCTCAACATCACAAAGACGTTTCCCGGCGTGCAGGCGCTCGACGCCGTCAGTTTTGGCTGCGCGCGCGGCGAGGTTCATGCGCTGTGCGGCGAGAACGGCGCGGGAAAATCGACCCTGATCAAGATTCTGGGCGGCGTCTACCGGCCCGACGGCGGAACCATAAGGCTCGACGGGCGGGAGGTCGCGTTTTCGCACCCGATCGCCGCGCGGCGCGCCGGGATCAGCATCATCCATCAGGAGCTGAGCCTGTTGCCGCAGCGCTCGGTGGCGGAGAACATCTATCTCGGCATCGAGCCCACCCGTTTCGGCATCCTCGACCGGCGGACCATGCGCGATGAGGCGAGCGGCCTGTTGCGGCGGCTCGGCTCGACAATCGCTCCCGATTCGCTCGCTGGCGAGCATTCGACCGCCCACCAGCAGATCGTCGAGATCGCCAAGGCGCTGGCGATCGACGCCCGCATCCTAGTCATGGACGAGCCGACAGCCGCTCTCGACCGGGTCGATGCGGCCCGTTTGCTCGATCTGGTGCGCAAGCTCAGCGCCGAGAAAGTGACGATCGTCTACATCTCGCACCGGATGTCCGAGATTCAGGCGGTCGCCGACCGCGTCACCGTGCTGAAGGACGGGCGCACAGTCATGACCGTCCCGCTCGCGGAAGCACCGACCGGCCGGCTTGTTCGCGCGATGGTCGGACGCGATCTCGCCGACTTCTATCCGCCGCGTTCCTCGCAGCCGCCGGGTGCGCCGGCGCTCGCGGTTCGCCGCGGAGCCAACAAACAGTTGCACGGCGTCAGCTTCGAACTCCGGACGGGAGAAATCGTCGGCGTCGCCGGCCTCGAAGGCTCGGGCAAGGACGCGCTCGCGCGCGCCCTCATCGGCGACGAGCCGTTTGAGAGCGGAGAGATGGAGATCGGCGGCAGAGCGGCGAAACCCAGCCATCCGCGAGCTGCGATCGAGGCCGGCCTCGGGCGCCTGTCGGAAGACCGCAAGCGCGAGGGGCTCTTGATGCAGCAATCGGTCCGCGACAACGCCGCGCTGATCGAGAGAGCGTTCGCGCCCGTATTTCGTTCGCCGAACGCCGAGTTGATGTCGCCGCAATCGACTGACAAGTGGCTCGCTCAACTGGACGTCAGAGCGGCCAGCTTCGAACAGGAAGCGCAGTTTCTCTCGGGCGGCAACCAGCAGAAGGCGATCATCGCGCGCTGGCTGGCGCGCGACCCAGAAATCCTCATCTTCTGCGAACCGACGCGCGGAGTCGACGTCGCGGCAAAGGCCGCGATTTACAAGATCATGCGCGACATGGCCAGACGCGGTCGCGCCATCCTGATGATCTCGTCGGATCTGCCCGAGATCATCGGGGTCAGCGACCGGATTCTCGTCATGCGCGAAGGAACGCTGGCCGGCGAGCTCCCCAGCGGCGCCACGGAAGAAGAGGTGATGGCGATCGCCGTGGCGCACGATCGCGAACCACGCGCGATGGCCTCATGAGCGATCAGCAGGCCCTCATCCCGGCGCCGGCCTGGCGGCGCCATCTCACAGCGCCGCCGCTACTTCTTGTCGGCTCTATTCTCCTCTACGTCGGTGTGGCGCTCTGGACCGGCGAAACCAGAATGCTCGAGACCGACGGCCTCATCGGCCTGCTTCAGCGCATGGTCGGGCTTGGGATCGTGGCGCTCGGGCAGACCTTCGCCATCATCGCCGGATCGATTGACCTTTCAGTCGCCAACATGATCAGTGTCGCCGCGGTCCTAGCTTCGTTCATCATGCAGGGCCGGGCGGACATGATGCTTGCGGCGGTTTTGTTCGTGCTCGCCGCCTCCGCGCTCGTCGGCATGGTGAACGGCGTCATCATCTCCCGCCTGCAGGTCAATCCGTTCATCGCCACGCTGGGCGTCGGGCTCATTCTGCAGGGGCTGTTGTCGGCGAGCTTCTCCGATTTTGCCGGGTCGGTGCCGAAGGAATTCCAGCTCGTGGCGTATAGCGCCCTCGGTGTCGTGCCCTATTCGGTCGCGGCGCTGTTCGCGCTCGCCGCCGTCGCCTCGTTTGTCCTCTGGGCGACCCGCTTCGGGGCCCACCTCTACGCCGTTGGCGGCAATGCGGAAGGCGCGCGCCTCGCGGGGATCAGAACCGACCTGGTCACGATCGGCGCCCACGTCGTCTGCAGCCTTTCGGCGGGCTTGACCGGCCTCTATCTCGCGAGCCGCTTGCGCTCCGGCGCGCCCTGGGTCGGACGCGATGGCGTCTATGATCTCGAATCGATCGCGGTCGTGGTGATCGGCGGCACATTGCTCGCCGGCGGGCGTGGCGGCGTCTGGGGCACGCTCGCCGGCGTCCTTCTGTTTGCCACTTTGGACGCGGCGTTCAACATGCTTGGCGTATCCGCCTATCCCAAACTGGTGTTGCGGGGCGCGATCGTCATCCTGGCGGTTGCTGTCTACACGTTCCGCACCCGGGGACATGTCGCATGACGGTCGCAATCCAGGGGAGCCGCGAACGGGCTCGCGCGGTCGCGCTCGTGCGGCGGGTCAATTTCGCCGTCGTCGTGTTTCTGGCGCTCTATGTCGCCGTGGGCTTGCTGCAGCCGAACTATCTCGAGCCGGCTGGGGCGATGAATTTCCTCCGCCGCGCCGCTCCGCTCGCTATCCTGGCTTCCGGCCAGCTATTCGTGCTTATCAGCGGCGGGTTCGATCTCTCTGTCGGCTCGCTAGTCACGCTAACCGTGATCGGCGGATCGATGCTGACGGCCAACGATCCCTCGAAAACCTGGGGAACGGTCGCCGTCCTCTATGGAATTGGCCTCATAGTCGGGCTCATCAACGGCGCGGTTGTCGCGTTTCTGAAAACGCCGTCGATCATCGCCACTCTTGGCACGCTGCTTTCGGTCAACGGCGCGGCGATGATGTGGTCTGGCGGCTCGCCGCGGGGCTATCTGCCCGACAATTTTCGCATGTTCGGGCGGTTCGTGTTCCACGATGTGCCGTTGATCAGGATCTTTCCGCTCGCCGTCGCCATTCTCGCCGTCGTCTGCGCGTTTGCGCAATGGGGCCTGCATGGAACCGTGTTCGGGCGCCGCGTATTCGCGGTCGGCGACAATCCGCGCGCGGCGGAGCTCGCCGGCGTCGGGGTCGAATTCGTGCGCGTCGGCGTCTTCGTCATTTCGGCGCTGTCCGCGGTCACCGCGGGCGTAATGCTTGGCGGCTTTGGCGGCGTATCGGTCGATGTCGGGCGTGGCCTAGAATTGCAGGCAATCGCGGCCTGCGTCGTGGGCGGCGCGCAATTGATGGGTGGACGCGGCGCGCTGGTCGGGGCCGTCGCCGGCGCGCTGACCCTCACCGCGCTGTTCGCGCTGCTGACGCTGCTTGGCTTGCCGCAACCGCTCAAGGATACGGCCCAAGGGTTTATTCTAATCGCCGCAGTCGCGATCGGCGCCTGGCGCCGGCGACGCGCGGTCTAGCGGGAGCAATTGAAAATCCCGCATAACGCCGAGGAACGGCAAGAGGAAGGGAAGAGGAGCATGTCCAAGGCTATATTAGGAGTGATCATCGGCGGGGCGATGGCGGCCTTCGCCAGCGGCGCGGTAGCGCAGAACTTCGATGATCCAAAGGAGTTCCAGGCCGCCAAGGACCTTCTGGCGATGACGCCGGAAGGCCCCGCCGACAAGCCGTGGGAGCAACATCTCGGCGGCAAGGAAGTCGACACCTCGAAGTACAAGAAGCCTGGCCCCTATCACATCTGCTTCTCTAACGCCGGGGTCGACAATCCATGGCGGGTCGTCGGCTGGACCACGATGCAAGCTCAGGTCGAAGTGCTGAAGTCCGACATCAAGTCGTTCACCGTCGCCGACGCGCAGGGCAAGGACGACAAGCAGATTTCTGACATCAACGCCTTCGTTTCCAGCGGCGATTGCGACGCCCTTATCGTCTCGCCCAACACCACGGCGGCGCTGACGCCCGCTATCGAGGCCGCCTGCCAGAAGCTGCCGGTCGTGGTGTTCGATCGCGGCGTCCTGACCCAGTGCCCGGTGACGTTCGTCAATCCGATCGGCGGGTATGGCTGGGGGATCCAGACGGCGAACTTCATCGTTTCCAAGTTGCCGAAAGGCGGAAAGGTGCTGGCGCTGCGGATTCTTCCGGGTGTCGACGTTCTCGAGACCCGATGGTCGGCCGCCAACCGCATCTTCAAGGAAAATGGCGTCAGTGTCGTCGGCGCTGAATTCACCAACGGCGACAACGCCAAGACCAAGGCCATCGTCGACGATTACATCACCCGCTTCGGCAACATCGACGCGGTCTGGATGGACGCGGGCGCGACCGCGGTTGCCGCGCTCGAAGCATTCGAAGACGCGGGCAAGCCTTACCCGATCATCACCGGCGAGGATCAGGAGGACTTCCTGAAGAAGTGGAAGGAGAAGGGCCTGACCGCGATGGCCCCGACCTATCCGACCTATCAGTGGCGCTCGCCGGTGATCGCCGCGGTGAGGATTCTCAAGGGTGAGCCGGTGATCGGACCGACCTGGAAGCTGCCGCAGCCTGTCATCATGCAGGCGGACCTCGACAAGTATGTCGATGACAAAATGCCGCCGCTGCATTACGCCTTGTGCGGCTGCAAGGACCTCCCCGGTTATCCGCAAGCCTGGGGTGGAAAGTAGGTCGACCTCCCGGCCTCGGCGGAGGGGCTCCGGCCCCTCCGGTTGCGGTCGTCTAACCCTGAAGGACGGCGCGCAGGTTCTTGAGTTCGTCCGTCGCCAAGGCGTCTTGGCTCCGCGCCAGCGGTCGCCAGATCGAGACGGCCTTGGCGATCTCGCGGATTTCCGGAGTGAACGCCTCGATCACGATCGGGCCGTCGTAACCGGCCGCCTTAAGCGCCTCAACGATGCGCGGCCAGGGCAGATGATCCTCGCCCGGTGTTCCCCGATCGTTCGAACAGGCATGAAATTCGACGATGCGGCCGGCGGCGCGGCCGATCGCGTCGGGTATGTCTTTTTCCTCGATGTTCATATGGAACGTGTCGAGCAGCAGTCCGACGTTAGGCGCCGCGATGTCGTCAGCGAGCCTCAGGCCCTGATCGACGGTGTTGACCAGATCGGTCTCGAAGCGGTTCAGGGGCTCGATCGCCAGCTTAATCCCCCTTTCTTTGGCGTATGCAGCGGCAAGCCGCAGCGACCCGACTGCCCGATCCCACTGCGCCTGACGCGCCTCTTTGTCGAGGAGCTGCGTAACGCCGACTGCGGAATACATCGGTCCGCAGACGGATGGACTGCCGAGACCCTCAGCGAAATCGATGCAGCGCTTGAGATAGTCGAGGCCCTGGCCCCTCACCGCGTCATCTTCCGCGCTCACGTTCCTGCTCGGCCCGAACGCGCCGCAGATCGTGACGCCGATGCCAGCTTGCGCGGCTTTTGCCCGAATCGCCGGGACGTCGATCGTGTCCGGATCTTCGACGCAGATTTCGAGGAGGTCGAATCCCATCGCCTTGGCGCGATCCATCAACTCGAGCGTCCGATTCGAGAACGGCGACACCCAGATGAACGTGCTCGCGCCGAAATGCATGGCTCTGGTCCAGATCGCTGACAGGGACGAAATTCCCCCCAAGCCGGCGCGCAATCAAGCGAAAAGATCGTCGCGGCGCCATATGACGGTATCAGCGGCGAATTCTAAAAGACGCGGGGACGGGCGAATATGCCGCATGCTTTCATTGTCGGCGGGACGGGCCAGATTGGCCGGGCGACTGCCGCTTGCCTGATCGATTGCGGATGGAGCGTGACTCTCGCCCAACCGCGGCCTGTGCTCGCCGCCCTCGGCGCTGATCGAGCATGGGGCGGAGGTCGTTGGACTCGATCGCGAAGAGCCTGGCGCGCTCGAGCGCGTCCTCGGCGCCGGCGCCGACGTCCTGATTGACGCCGTGGCCTACGACCAGCGCCATGCGCGCCAGTTGCTAGACATTCAGGGCATGCTGGGATCGCTCATCGTGGTTTCGTCATGAGCGTCTATCGCGATCCGCTCGGCAGGACGCTCGACGAAGCCGGCGAAACCGGCTTTCCGGAGTTCCCCGGTCGATTCGCGAGGCCGAGCCCACGGTCGAGCCAGGCCCAGCGACCTACTCGACCCGCAAAGCGGCGCTTGAGCGCGTCTTGCTCGACGGCGCCGCCGTTCCGCTCACGATCTTGCGGCCCGGAGCGGTCAGCGGAATTGGCTCCTCGCACCCAAGAGAGTGGTGGTTCGTCAAGCGCATTCGCGATCGCCGTGCCTTTATCCCGCTGGCCTACGGCGGACGGAGCCGCTTTCACACGGCCTCAGTCGCGAATATCGCCGCCCTGATCCGCCTTGCGGCCCCTTCGTCGGCGTATCCTCAACATCGCCGATCCCGAGGCTTTGCTGGTCTCGGCGATCGCCGCGGAAATCGCCTCGGCCTCCAGCTACTCTGGCCGCCTGATCGCGCTGCCTAGCGCCGATGCTTATCCGCCTCCGGTCGGCCGCAGCCCATGGTCGGTCCAGCATCCTTTCGTCCTCGACATGACGGCGGCGACCGCGCTCGGCTATCGTGCCGAGACAGGATATGGCGCGACGGTCGGCCCGACCTGCGACTGGCTCCTCCATGCGACCGAGGGCAAGGACTGGCGCGCCCTGTTCCCCGTGCTCGCGTCCTACTCGTACGATCTCTTCGATTATCAAGCCGAGGACCTCCGGCTCAAATATTACCGCTGAGCGCCGCTTCGCCTACGCCGGTTGACCAATCGCATCCTTTCGGCGAAGTCCCTCCAAAGCGGATCGATTCGGGAGATCACGACATGGTCGAGAGACTGCGGGTCGCGTTGCTGTTCGGCGGCCGATCGGCCGAGCACGATGTGTCCGTGTTGTCCGCCGGCAACGTGTTCCGCGCGCTCGATCCAGCGCGCTACGAGACTGTGCCAATCGGCATCACCCGGTCCGGAACCTGGCTCCTCTGCTCCGTTCAGGGCGGTGCGTTCCCGGCCATCGTCCCCGCAAGCGGACCGCGCGTTTCCCTGGTTCCGGGCGGCGGGGGTCGGCTGGTCGTCATGCCGGAGAAAGAGGGCCTGTCGGCTGATGCATCGCTTGTGGTCGACGTCGTATTCCCGGTGCTGCACGGTCCGTTCGGCGAAGATGGAACCGTCCAGGGAGCGGCCGAGATCGCCGGAGTGGCTTACGTCGGCTCGGGCGTCCTTGGGTCGGCGGCGGCGATGGACAAGGATGTCGCCAAGCGCCTGATGCGCGACGGCGGCCTGCCGATCGCGCGCTTCCTGAGCTTCAGCCACGGCGAGGTGCCATCGTTCGAGGTTGTCGCGGCGGAACTCGGCCGTCCGGTGTTCGTCAAGCCGGCCCGCCTTGGGTCGTCGGTCGGGATCAGCAAGGCGGGGACGCAGGAGGAGTTCGCCGAAGCCGTCGCCGAGGCGTTCCGGCACGACCGCAAGATCCTGATCGAGGAATTTGTCCGCGGCCGCGAGATCGAGTGCGGCGTGCTTGAGGGGGAGGACGGATCACTGACGGCGTCGCTGCCCGGGGAAATCGTGCCGAGCAACCGCCATGGTTTCTACACCTACGAAGCCAAATACCTCGACGAGCAAGGGGCGGTGGTCAAGGTCCCGGCCGACATCAAGCGCGACCTCAGTGACAAGGTGCGTAAGCTCTCGATCGAAGCCTTCCGTGCGCTCGGCTGCGAGGGCCTGGCGCGCATCGACTTCTTTTTGCGCGACGACGGCAAGCTCATCGTAAACGAGGTCAACACCCTGCCGGGCTTCACCAACATCAGCATGTATCCGAAGGTGTTTGAGGCGATGGGCATCAGCTACCCCGAGCTGGTTGATCGCCTGATCCGCCACGCGCTAGCGCGTGCGGGCTTCGTCCCCGATGGGGTGAAAGCGGGAGCGTGATAGGCGCCCGCCGGCGCGCCGTTGTCGACGCCATCGCGAAGGCAAACCCCTCGGCCAGTCCTCCTCGCGGAAACGTGAGAGGGGGGCGGAAACCGCGAACAATAACAGTCGCCACGTTCGCCTCGAAACAGGCCCTATGATGCTCGATTCTCTCTTTCGGCGGTTCGCTTTCGCGCCGCTCCCGGTTCCTGAGGATTGGTTTGCAATCCCGCTTCGACTGATTGTGGGCAACGGATTTCTCGAGCACGGCTATGCCAAACTCGCTCGCGGTCTCGACGACTTCATCGGCATCTTGGACGCGACGGGTATGCCATTCGCATTTTTTCTGGGCTGGGCTACGATCGTTATCGAGATGGTTGGCGGACTTCTCATCCTCATCGGAGCCTTCGTGCCCGTCGCCTCCCTGCCGATGGTTGTCGTGCTGCTCGTTGACCGTCCATCTTCCCAACGGTTTCAGCTCGATCAAGCTTCTTGCTTATGACGCATCGGGCGCGCATTTTGGCCAGCCGGGGTACGAGAGACGGACTTGCTTTATGTCGCGGCTCTGCTCCCTCTGCTTCGGTGGGGCCGGGCCGCTTTCGCTAGATGGCTATGTTAGTGCGCGCCGGACCGTTGAACGCCTACGGTTAGGCCGAACGGACGGCACGGCGCGCGGCGCCGGAGCTCGCCATCACGACCACCATCAGAAAGACGCCGCGCACCACCGACTGCCAATAGGCGGAAAGGCTGATCCAGCCGAGGCCGTTCTCGAAATTGAGCACGTTGAAGATTAGGCCGAGCAGGAGAACGCCGGCGAGCGTGGTCGCGACCGAGCCGACGCCGCCGGTGAGTAGCGTCCCGCCGACCACAACGGCGGCGATGGAGAACAATTCCCAGCCTACGCCTTCCGCGGGCTGGCCAGCGCCGAACTGCGCCGCCAGGATCACGCCGGCGAGGCCCGCGAACACGCCCGACTGGAGGTAGGTCAGGAACTTCACCCGGTCGACCGGCAGGCCCATCAGGCGGGCTGCTTCCTCATTGCCGCCGACCGCGAGCACGTAGCGGCCGAAGCTCGTGAAATTGAGCACGACCGAGCCGTAGACATAAGCCGCGGCTCCAATCCAGGCGGGCGTCGGAAAGCCGAAAAAATCGCCTTGGCCCAGCCAAGTGAAATCGGTGTCGTAGGAGACCGAGACCGATTGGTTGTGCGCAAGCAGAAGCCCGGAGCCGCTCGCCGCCAGCATGCCCGAAAGCGTCGCGATGAACGGCTGGATGTTCATCCGCGTGACCATGAAGCCGTTGATGACGCCGACGGCGAGCCCCGCGCCTAAGCCCCCGAGGAGCCCGGGAAAGAGGCCATACGGCGACAGCAGCGCCGAGACGACGCTGGCGCAGGCCGCCGTCGTCCCGACCGAGAGATCGATGCCGGCGCCCATGATGACGAAGCACATGCCTAGGCTGGTCAGCGCGAACATCGAGTTGTAGCGGAGCACGCTCAAGACGTTGTAGGCGCCAAGGAAATGATCGTAGCGGAGCGCGCCGAACAGGAGGAGCAGGACGAGCGCCATCACGACCCGCTGCCGCGCCGCCCAGGCGAGGCTGCCCAGCCGGCCCGGCGGCGCGGCGTTTGCGGTTGCGGCGCTCATGTGGACTTGCTGCGCTGCTGGGACCAGACGGCGCCTGCGATGATCGCGCCCTTGACGACCAGCGCGGCGGCGTCGGGCACTCCATTGGCGAGCAGGGTATAGCGCACGAGTTGGATCAGGAGGGCGCCGATGAGCGAGCCGACCACGGTCGCCTGGCCGCCGGTGAACGGCGTTCCGCCGACCGCAACCGCCGCGATCGCGTCGAGCTCCATGCCAAGGCCGACGAGATTGGCGTCGCTCGACGAATTGATCGACACCACGACGAGGCCGGCAATTCCGGCGCACAGGCCGCTGATCGCGTAGACCCATCGCTTGACTGCAGCGACTGGAACGCCGGAAAGACGCGCCGCCCGCTCGTTGCCGCCGACCGACAGGATTTGACGGCCAAACAGGGTGCTGCGGAGCGTCCAGGCGGCGGCGGCGACCAGCGCCAGCATGATGATGACCTGGCACGGCACGCCGAACACCCGCCCGAGGCCGATGAACTGAAACGTCGGGTTCTTGAAGGCCTGCAGATTGCCGTTGGTCAGCACCTGGCCGATGCCGCGCCCGGCGATGAACATGACCAGCGTGCCGACGATCGGCTGCACCTGGAAGCGGGTGATGAACCAGCCGTTGAACGCGCCGAACAAGCCGGCGACCGCCACCGGAACGACAAAGGCGAGCGCGACGCTGAGCACAGGGTAAGCGAGCCCGAACCAACTCAGAAAGGTCATCGGCGCAAGCGCGCCGGAAATCGCCATTAGGGAGCCGACCGAGAGATCGATGCCGCCGGTCGCGATCACCAGGGTCATGCCGACCGAGACGATGACGATCGTCGCGACCTGGGTCAGATTCACGTTGAGGGTCTGCCAGCTGGCGAAATTCGGCGTCACCGCGAAATTGAACGCCAAGAGCACGATGAGCGCGGTCAGCGCGGCGTAGCGCCTGAAAAAGGCGGCGACGTCGAAAGAAACGTGCTTGCCCTCGATCGTCGGCGCGTCAGCCATTGGTCGCTTCCGTTTCGCCATGGGCCATCGCCGCCATGATCGCGGCGGCGCTCGCTTCGGCGTGCGGCAGGTCGGCGACCGTGCGCCCGTCGCTCAGAACGAACACGCGGTCCGCCCCCTCAGTGATTTCCTCGAGTTCGGAGGAGATCATCAGGACGCCGAGGCCTTGATCGGCAAGCTCGCGGATGAGCGCCTGGATTTCGGCCTTGGCGCCGACATCGATGCCGCGGGTGGGCTCGTCGAGGATTAGGAGCTTTGGATCGGTGCAAAGCCATCGCGCAAGCAGCACCTTCTGTTGATTGCCGCCCGAAAGCTCGCGAATCTTCTGTTCGGCGCTCGCCGCTTTGATGCTTAGGCGTGCTACGAACCGGTCGACGATCGCGCGCTGGCGCGCCTCGTCGACGATCCCCATATTCGTCAGCCGAGGCAGGATCCCGAGCGTCAGGTTCTCACGCACCGACATGTCTGGGACTATCCCGTCGGCCTTGCGGTCCTCGCTGCAGTAGCCGACGCCGAGCGCGATCGCCTCGGCTGGCTCGCGCGGCGAAACGGCGCGGCCGCTCAATTCGATCTTTCCGGCGTCGGGCGGATCGGCGCCGAAGATTGCGCGCGCGACCTCGGTGCGGCCGGAGCCGAGCAGGCCCGCGAGACCGACGATCTGGCGCTCGCGCACCTCGACCCGGGCGTCCCGCACTTTGCGTCCGACCTGAAGCCCTTCGGCCGAGAGCACGACGGCGCCCGCCGCGGCGTGGGCGGCGGAAAATCCGGTCGAATGGGCCCGCACGGTTTCCAGGTCGCGCCCCAGCATCGCCGCGATGAGATGCAGCTTGTCGATATCGGCCATCGGGCTCGTCATGACCGTGCGCCCGTCGCGCATAACGGTGACCCGGTCGCAGACCTGGTAGAGTTCGTCGAGCCGGTGAGTGATGAAGATGAGCGCCACGCCCTCGGCGCGCAGGCGACGCATCACGTCGAACAGAACCGCGACCTCGCGTTCGTCGAGCGAGGAGGTCGGCTCGTCCATGATCACGAGTTGCGCCTCGAACGAAACCGCGCGGGCGATCGCGACCATCTGCTGGATCGCGGTCGAAAATTCCACCAGCGGCCGGCGAACGTCGATCTCGACCGCAAAGCGCCTGAGCAGGTCGACCGCGCCCGCGTTCATGCGGCCCCAGTCGAGCAGGCCAAAGCGGCGGTATTCGCGGCCGAGGAAGATGTTCTCGGCCACCGAGCGGTAAGGCACGAGGTTGATTTCCTGGTAGATGGTGCTGATGCCGCCGTGCTGAGCAGCCTGAGGCGAGACGAAATCGATCGGCCTGCCGCCGAACACGATCGAGCCCGAGTCCCGACGATAGGCGCCGGTCAGAACTTTGATCAAGGTCGACTTGCCGGCGCCGTTCTGACCGACGAGAGCCATGATCTCGCCGGGCTCGACCTCAAGCGACGCTGCGGACAGCGCCTGCACGCCTTGGAAGCGCTTGTGGACGTCGCGCATTACGAGAAGCGGATCAGTCGGCGACATCGGTTCTTTCGGCGTTGTCGGGCGCGAGGGGAGAGCGGCCAAATACGCACCCTCCCGCCGGCAGCAAAGCAGGCGGGAGGGGTTTCGACAAGAGCCAGGAACGAATCCTTAGCCGACGTCAGAACGCAGTCGGCAGCACTTCTTTGGCGTTGCTTGCGTCGAAGAAGCGGTCGGGATTGATGATCATCGGCGGAATCGTGTCGCCGTTGGCGTACTTGTACAGGATATCGAAGGCCGCGGGGCCGAAGCGCGGGTTGCACTCGCACGAGCAGCCGAGCTTGCCGTCCACGATCGCTTGCACACCGTCCTTTTCACCGTCGATCGAAACCACGAGAATGTCCTTGCCGGGGACCTTGCCGGCGGCCTCGATCGCGGCGATCGCGCCGAGCGCCATCTCGTCGTTGTGCGCGTAAACGATGGTCGCGTCGGGATGCGCCTGCAACAAAGTCTCGGCCACTTGGCGGCCCTTGTCGCGGGCGAAGTCGCCGGACTGGCTGGCCAGGATGACCATATCGGGCGCCTTGGCCTTGATCGTGTCGTCGAAGCCCTTCTTGCGATCGTTGGCGGGCGAAGCGCCGACGGAGCCCTCGAGCTCGATAATCTTGCCCTTGCCGCCCGTCGTCTTGATTGTCCAGTCGGCGACCCGCTGACCTTCCTGGACGAAGTTCGAGCCGATGAAGGCAAGGAAGTCGACGCCGGGCTTGGCGAGCGCGGGATCGACGTTGCGGTCGACCAGCAGCACCGGGATGCCGGCCTTCTTGGCGTTCATGACCGCAGGGATCAGCGGCTTTTCTTCGCGCGGCGGCAGGAAGATGAAGTCGACGCCCTGGGCGATCATGCTGTTGACGTCCGCGACCTGCTTCGCCGCCGAGCTTGCGGCGTCGGTATAGACGAGCTGGGCGCCGCGCTTGGCGGCTTCGTCCTTCATGCTGGCGGTCTGCGCCAGGCGCCAGGGGTTGTTGCTCTCGGTCTGGGCGAAGCCGACCTTGTAGGTGTCTTTTTTCTTGAGCGGCGGCACCTGGCCGAACGCGGGAATGATGGTGAGCCCGGCGAGGCCGCCGGCGGTTCCGATCAGCAAATGTCGGCGATCAATCAGCATTTGAGTTTCCTCCTCTTGAAGACCGCGCTGCTAAAAAGCGCGTCTCGACGGCTTCCAGACCGTTTGTGTGTCGGGGCGACGACCGTTTCGCGGCACCTTTGCGGCGCGCCGCTGAAGCAGGCTTGAACCCCGACTTGAGGGGATGATAATAACGCGCTAAAGAATGTCAATGGGGCGCTGAAGTCGACCGTCGGAGCTGTCAATTGTGATTGAAGCTCAGATATTTGCTGAGATAATAATATTCGCAAGCGAACGTTGAGGGCAAGGATGCGGGAGGACGAGGGCGCGCATCGCGGCGCAGGCCCGCGCGAGGGGGTGCATAGGCGCGCGCGCCGCGCCCCGCCGGCGCGCCGGCCGACGATGATCGACGTCGCCAACGAAGCGCGCGTCTCCCAGACCACGGTCTCGCTCGTCCTCAACCATGCCGACGGCGCACGCCTCTCTGCCGAGACGCGCGAGCGGGTGGTGAAGGCCGCCGCCAGCCTCGGCTACCAGCAGGTACGGCGCGGCTTCGCGCCGGGCGCCGCCGCGGCCTCGATCGGCTTCATCTGCGACGAGATTTCGACCGATCCCTGGACCGCCATCGGTCTCGACGGCGTGCGCGAAAAGGCGTGGGAGCGTGGTCTTACTGTCATGGTAATGGCGACGCGGGGCGACGCCGACATGGAGAGCGCAGCGCTGGCGCAGCTGACCGCCCAGCCGCTCGTCGGTCTCATCTACGCAACCATCAATACCCGGCTTATCGATGCGTCGGCGGCGCTTTTGGCGACGCCGACGGTGCTGTTGAACTGCCATGTCGCCAACGGCGCGCTGCCGTCCGTCGTGCCGGGCGAAGTGGCCGGCGGCCATGCCGCGACCGACGTTCTCATCCGCGCCGGCCATCGCCGCATCGGCTACGTCAATGGCGAAGCGAGCATGGAGGCGTCGCGCCATCGCCTGCGCGGCTACCGCCAGGCGCTCGCGACCGCCGACCTGCCGTTCGACCCAGACCTGGTGCGCGAGGGCAACTGGCAGCCGATCTCCGGCTACGACGCGACGCGCGAGCTCATGAACCTCAAGAATCCCCCGACCGCGGTCTTCTGCGCCAACGACCTGATGGCGGTCGGCTGCTATGAGGCGCTGCATGAGCTCGGCCTGAGGAATTCCGGATGATGTCGCGGTCATGGGCTACGACGATCGCGAGATCGCCCAGCACCTCCATCCGCCGCTGACAACAGTACTTCTGCCCCATTTCGAGATGGGCTCGATCGCGGCCGAATTCTGCTTGACGCGGCTTCCGGCTGGTTGACCGGCCGCGGCCGATGAAGTTGAGTGCCCCATTGTGCGGCGCGGATCGGTATAATCCCTCTCCGAGGGGTTCGCAAATGGAGGCAATAGACCGAAAGCCTGGCCCAACTGTCGAAGGGCGCGTTCAACGACCTTGCCGACGTCTTCGCCGCCATGCCGGAGACTGCGCTCAACAAACTCATCGGCGCCATCGCCGCCGCCAGGCGCATCGTCGTCTGGGTCTCGGCCGTCAGGGACTGCAAATGCGTGGCTTCGCCATGCGCCTCTTCCACATGGGCCGGGAAGTCACGGTCTGGGGCGACATGACGACGCCGGCGCTCGGTCCGGGCGATCTCTGCATCGCTTCCGCCGGGCCGGGCAGCTCGCGACAGCGCAAACGCTGGTTGACTTCGCGCGCAAGGCTGGCGCGAGTGACCGCCCTCTCACCGCC
>CAWANG010000008.1:0-67930 GCA_963783175.1 uncultured Alphaproteobacteria bacterium | reverse complement strand
TAGACTTTCGAGTCAGACTTTAGTGCACTTATCCGTCATCGCAAAACGGCGGTGGATTCTGTCGTCTCAGCGACCTTCGGCGAAATGTCGAGATTGACCGAGTCGCTAGCCTTCTTGTCGCAAGGGAGCACCTGAAAAGCGGCCGCGTAGCGACGTTTCCAATCCCTTCTTTTCTTATTCAAAGGTTCCAAGCCCCCATAATGCCACGGCCAGAAAGTCTTCATGCAAACGTCTCCCTCGTGAATCTCCTCAAGTAGTTCTTGCAGGGGATGCCATCCCAAATCGTCTGCAACCTTTGTTCTGACGTCCAAGTCAATCCCAGAAACAAAGAGATATCCGTAGGGGCGCACCAAGCGCGCGATGTTGCGCAAACATTTTTCTGCCATCAAGGGAGTACATATGACAGAGAAAATTGCTCGCGATCACGATATCCTGGGGCCCCAGGGCGTCGATCGTCTCAGGCTTTGCGACGTCGCCGACCTGCCACTTTATGCCTTCCTTTATCCACGATTTGACTGTGACCACGTCCCCATCACGGTCAAACAAGTCCATCATCTCCGTTTCACTCATTCGTTCAAAAACATCCGTATCTGTCAATTGTGGATCAACGAGCGAGTACCTACCGCATTCGCCAAATTCCACGGCGCGCTTCGAGATGTCCACCGCATGCAAGGTGAGCTTCAGATCGGGTCGCGCAGATCGTATCCTCCATGCTATCGAATAAGCCTCCACGCCAGTGCTACAGCCGAGCACTGCCACCCTCAATGGATCAGTCTCCGCACGCCGCTGTATCAGACGCCTGATCAACTCTAGCTGAGGCCGATTGCGAAGAAAATACGTGCTCGGAGCCTGCGCGCGAGCGCCATACCTTCGAGCCAATGTATGCAACAAATCGCCATATGAGCGTACCGGCCAAAGAGTGGAGAACGAGGCAGGAAGCTTATTCCACAATTTACCATTAAGCCTCAGATAAAAGTTGATGAGCCGTTTGGCAAAAATCTTCCAAGATTCGGCGTTTGCTGTAATAGGCAATTCTCCTTGCACGTCTCCTCCTTGCACGACGTCGGGGTTCCATTTGGTGTGCCTATCATTACCGCTAAACCAGCGTGGCTTAGAGATGCCGATAAGTTTCATTTTCCCAGAATAGGAATATTCCACCTTTGGTGGGACCTCCACCAGCATGCCGCACTGACATCATATCGGTCGCCGCCTATTGTGAAAAAACCGCTTCCAGAGAGAACGTAATAAACTCGCGTAATTCGCTTACTCACCATGAAAGTGTCGTGTCCCTTTTCGACTTCGATGTAATAAATCTCAAGGTCTTTTTGCCGCAATGGGCCAAATGTATACCCAAACAGACCTTTATCATCAAAAGACGGTATAGGTGGAAGTGAATGTGTATAGCGCATGTCCCGTCCTTATCCGGATCTGGCAATTATTCCAGTGCGTGTCGGAAGATTCGCCAGCTATTCTACGCGTTGGCATCAATGGAAAAATGCACGATGCTTGATGTGGTCCCCGGCCGTTACATTGCCTGGCGACTTAATCTTGTCACGAGACTTATTGAATATTCTGGAAAACTCGAACGTGCCGCAAATTTGCATCGAGGACTCCATCCGCCAGCAGCTTCTTGATGTGGGCGATGCGCTGATAGCGGGGCCCCTCGAACTCTTCCAATGTCAGGCCGGACGACTGGTAAGCGTTATAGAGCTGCTCCGCTCCCATGCGCGCGTCCCAGCGAGGCTTGAAGGTGGGCAGCTTACGGCGGATTTTTTCGAAGGCGCACGCGGTACGAGCGCTTGTCGGGGCCGGCGTCGGCGGCGAATTCTATCCTGCAACCCGGCACGACTTCGGCGACAATCTCGGCCAAGTCCCGAATACGGTAATTGTGGTCCGTCTGCCCGACGTTGAAGGCTTCATTCCACACATCGTTCACGGGCGCCTCGAGCGCGGCGATCAGTGCGCGCGAGATGTCCTCGATATGAACGATCAGCCGCCACGGCGTGCCGTCCGACTTCAGATAGATCTTCCCTGTCGTGAACGCCCAAGCGACGAGGTTGTTCAAGACAATGTCGAAGCGCATCCGCGGCGAAAGGCCATAAGCGGTGGCGGGCCGCAAATAAACCGGACAAAACGTGTCGTCCGCCAGGCGCGAGATGTCGCGCTCGGACAACACCTTCGATTCGCCATAGGCGGTAACGGGATTGAGGTCTCCGGTCTCATCGATCATCGCTTCGCCCGCCTGACCGTAGTTGCTGCAGGACGAAGCAAACAACAAATCGGGGGACACCGACCTCTTTGGCAAGCTCAGCCAAGCGGACGCTTGCTCGATGATTGATGTCGTCCGTGAGGCTGGTGTTCAGATTGCCAAGAGGATCGTTGGAAAGAGTGGCCAAGTGAATGTGACCTGCCACTGAACTTTCATCTAAAGGCGATTAGAGCCTCGGCAGGTTTTACGCCGTGGGGCGCGGGTGGAGCAACATGCGATCGGCGGAGCTGATGATGTGGACGGCCCCAGCCTGGGCGTTCAGGCTCTGCGGCCGGAGGTCGATTCGACCGGCATCGCGAAAGGCTCCTCATCATGCGCCAGATCGTCCGCATCGGATTGGATATCGCCAAGCGTTGGTTTCAGGTTCGCGCCGTGGACGAAGCTGAAAGAGAGGTCTTCAATCGCACGCTCCCGCGCGACAAGGTCCTGGGCTTTCTCGGCTCGCTGCCGCCTTGCGAAGTCGCTTTGGAAGCCTGCTCGTCGTCGCATTATTGGGGCCGCGAGGTCGGACGGCTGGGCCATCGCGTGCGACTGATCTCGCCGAATTACGTGAAGCCCTTCGTCAAGCGCGGCAAGTCCGACGCCCACGACGCGCGCGCCATTTGCGAGGCGGCGTCTCGGCCAGACATGCGGTTCGTTCCGGTCAAGACAGAAGAGCAGCAGGCAGCGTTGATGCAGCACACGTCGCGGCAATTGTTGATCGATCAGCGCACGGCGGTCGCAAACTCGCTGCGCAGCCAGTTCGCCGAATTCGGCGTTATCGAGAAACGGGGAGTCGAGAACCTCGCTGACCTCGTGCGTCGCCTTGACGAGAACGATCCGGACATCGCGGATATTCCTCAGTCGGCTCTCGCGGTCATGAGGGGTCATCGCCGACCATCTCTGCGCGCTTGAGGCGCATCTTGCGCTCATCGACGAGCAGATCGAAGCCCAGCGGCGGTCGAGCGCCGCGGCGCAAGCCCTCGAGACGATCCCCGGTATTGGCGCCTTGATCAGCGCGGCGCTCGTCGCCCACGCGCCGGATCCATCGGCGTTTCGTTCCGGCCGTGACTTTGCGGCCTGGCTCGGCCTCGTTCCTCGACAGAACTCGAGCGGCGGAAAGGACAGGCTCGGCAGGATTACAAAACAGGGCAATCCTTATCTGAGGCGACTGCTCGTGCTCGGGGCAACCGCGAGCCTTCGGTGGCTGCACAAACGCTCCGACCCGCTTGCCGTCTGGACGCGCCAGCTTCTCCAGCGTCGACCGGCTCGGCTCGTCACTGTGGCGCTCGCCAACAAGTTGGCGCGCATCGCCTGGGCGATCATGACGACCGGCGAACTGTACCGGCGCGAGGCGCCGTCCATCGGTTGATCAAGGCATCCCGCCGCAAACGGCGCCGGAGTTTGGCAAGCGCGCAATGAGGTGATGGACTCCCGGCGAACCGCCGACCCGGACATTCCGTACCCCGACCAGCGCTTCGAGCGCGCGGAGCTGATGAGAAGCCGGACGAAGCGGATAGCATCATGGCCAGCGGGCTTCGGCCTCGCATCGACAGGCCGGACATATGACCGCAATCGCCAAAGAGACGTCGCCGAAGAAAGAGCTTGCCAAGGGGCCGTCCACATATGGTCGGGGTTGCGCAGACGATCGCGTGTTGCGGAGAGATTGGCGGCATAGGCCGCCGGTGTGAGATAGCCCAGCGCCGAGTGCGGCCGTCGCTGGTTGTAATCGTCGACCCAGTTCGTGATCTTGGTCCGGGCATGATCGAGGCCGAGGAACAGGCTCTCGTTGAGAAGCTCGTCGCGCATGCGCCCGTTGAAACTCTCGCAGAAGCCATTCTGCATCGGCTTTCCTGGCGCAATGAAATGCCAGACGACCCTGTTGTCCTGCGCCCAGGCGAACATCGCGTTCGAGGTGAACTCGGTCCCATTGTCCGAGACGATCATGCCGGGCTTGCCGCGCCGTTTGATCAACGCCGTCAGTTCCCGCGCCACGCGCCGGCCTGAGATCGATGTGTCAGGGATCGCCGCCAGGCACTCCCGCGTCACGTCATCGATGATGTTCAGGATGCGGAGCCGCCGGCCGCAGGCAAGCTGGTCATGGACGAAATCCACCGACCAGCGAGCGTTCGGCTTGGATACGACCAGGATCGGCGCCCGCGACCCCACGGCGCGCCTCCGAGCCCGTCGCTTGCGCACCGGGAGGCCTTCTTCGCGATAAAGCCGGTAGATGCGGTTGATGCCCGAGGGCTCGCCCTCCTGCCGCAGCAGGACGAACAGCCGACGATATCCGAAACGCTTCCTCTCGTTGGCGAGATCGCGCAATTGCATCCGAAGCTCCGTGTCTGGCGGCCGGCATGAGCGGTAACGGACCATCTTGCGGTCAGCGCTGACGATCGAGCAGGCCCGCCGTTCCGACAGGCCCATCGTGGCCCGAAGATGCGCGACGCCTTCGCGCTTGACGGCGGGCCCTACCATTTTTTTGACAGAAGCTCGCGAAGCGCGGCGGCATCCAACATCTGCTCGGCCAAAAGCTTCTTCAATTTGGCGTTCTCGTCCTCGAGCTGCTTCAGCCGTTTGGCCTCGGGGACATCCATGCCGCCGTACTTGCCCTTCCAGTTGTATAGCGTCGCTTCCGAGACGCCGTGCTTGCGCGCCAGATCCGCCGTCTTCGCCCCGGCCTCGTGCTCCCTCAGCACCCCGATGATCTGTTCTTCCGTGAACCGTGCTCGCTTCATCTGTCCGTCCTTCAAGAAGGCCGGACTCTAAATCCCCGTGGAGGAAAATCTCAGTGGCAGGTCAGATATAATCAAATATCTCCTTGCGAAAGATAAAATAGCCGGCGTTGATCCAAACATCGGATTGTTGACTCGAACGTATGCGATGCACGTTTCCCTGTTCATCGAATTCAATTAAGTGAAAACTGACGGGTGGATGAACCGCAAGGAAGCACCTGGGGGTCTTTCGCCAATAAGCTCAATCTTGGAGCCAAAATCCGAAATTGTGCAATCGTTGCTCTCCGCAATCTTGTAATTCAAGAAGTAGTTCTTGATAACATAACATTGGCTTTGTATCCAAGACACAGAATGAAGTCATCGTGCTCGTACTGACTGTAATATTGCATGACATGCCACAAAATCGGATAGTGGCCGATTGGCACCATCGGTTTTGGTATATTTTCGGAGTAATCGCGAATGCGCGTACCTAGCCCGCCACAAAATAACACAACCTTCATGACCTCGAGTCTCTCGGATTTATCACTTCAACACTAGGAATTGCCACGATGAACTTGCAACCCCAATCGCCGACGTGGCGCATCTGCTCAACGATCTCTTTCTTCAAATTCCATGGCAAGATGAGTAAATAATCAGGCCGGCCATCATCAATCGCTGAGACCGGATAAATTGGAATATGCATGCCAGGTGTGTAGAGACCGTGCTTGTAAGGGTTGCGGTCCACGGTGAAATCCAAGAAATCGGTGCCGATACCGCAGTAATTAAGCAACGTGTTGCCCTTGCCGGGCGCGCCATACCCGCATAGCTTGGCGCCATTGTCCTTGAGTTTAATTAGAAATGACAAGAGTTGGCGCTTTGTTTGATGAACCTGCGCCGAAAACGTCGCATAGGTCTTGATATCCTCAAATCCCCTTTGGCGCTCATGGGCGAGCAGCGCGGCGACGCTGGGCGATAGGGCGTACGGGGCGCCGGAGCGGCAAAGGTAAACGCGCAGGGAACCGCCATGAGTGGTCAGGTGCTCGACATCAAACACCTTTAGAGAGTGTTGCTCGGCAAGGCGATCGATCGTAACAAAGGAAAAGTAAGAGAAGTGTTCGTGATAGATCGTGTCAAACTGATTTTCGTCGATTAGCCGCTCAAGGTGGGGGAACTCGAGCGTGATCACCCCGTTCGGGCCAAGGAGAGTTGCCATTCCCCCAACGAAGTCGTTGAGGTCAGGCACCTGCGCAATCACGTTGTTGCCGATTATTAGGTCGGCGTGTTTCCCTTCGGAAATGAGGCGTCGTGCAAGCTCCACGCCGAAAAATTCCACAATTGTTGGAATATTCTTCTCGCGAGCGACCGCAGCAACATTGCCGGCCGGTTCAATGCCAGTAACAGGAATGCCCATCCGAACGAAGTGCTGAAGGAGGTATCCATCATTGCTTGCAATCTCAAAGATTTGGCTGTTCGGCCCGAGATTGAGTCTGGCTCTGAATCATCTCGCAATATCGCCGGGCGTGCTCGACCCAAGAGGTCGAATATGAGGAAAAATAGTCGTATTCTGAAAAAATACTTTCAGGTTTGACGTACTCCCGCAACTGCACAAGGAAGCAGTTATTGCAAACCAGAACATGAAGCGGGTAGTAGGGCTCCATTTGATCAATTTGATCGGCGGAAAGTACACTTTCGCAGAGGGGGGACATACCCAGATCGACAAACATTGTCGTAAGCGCTGTGTGACACAACCGGCAATTAGAATTGCAGAGCGTCTGGCCGTGGGAACTCTTCAAATTCACGGCATCGTCCCTGGCGAAGTCGAAAATCGTCATGTTGACACACTAGAACGTCGATACGGTCTACGCAACTCGATTGGCGCCCTGCGCCGTAACCTCGCCTTCGTCGAAGGCGCCCCAGAGGTAGTAGGGTTTGCCGTTAATCTTCAAAAAGACCTCAACCAAACGCCAACGCCACTGAATGAAGCGGCGCATGCGCGCTCTTGCAGCTTCCGACGAAGGCCGGCCACGCGTCCCAATATGAAGCCGGCCCATTCCGTTTTGAAGCCGGCCGGCGTTTAAAGGAAAACATCAATCTGCCAAAGTAGTGTTAGCCCAACCTGCGCAGAATCGACCACCCGTCTTGCAATTATGTTAGAGCGTCCTGCTTTTGGGTCCTCAAGAAAATACCACAAGTTGGGTTAGAACTGCCAGTACAAAAACTCACTTGGGCCGCCAAGCGAGACGACCGCCATCGCTACGACGGCCGACATTACAACTGCCCAAGGGAGCGAGGGACCCCACGCCGGGATTCTGATTTTTCCGATCACGGGCGCCGTCGACTGCGGCTTCACGCCCAGCGCTGGTTCATAAGGAGCCAGGATTTGAAGTGTGTTGGGACAGACGAGAGCGATGAACAGGAGGATGGCAATCCACATCGCCGTCTTTTGAATATCCGTGCCGTAGGTTTCAGCAATCGCCTCGAGCCGCCGTGCGCCAGCGCGACGCCGTTCAGTCCAAACACGCCTTTCGCCAGGTCAAGGGCCGAGCTCACCGTCTGAGCCCGAAAGAAGACCATCGCGGCGGTGACCGAGACAAAGGTCAATACGAAACCCGCCGGCTTCATAATACGGTCATAGCTCGCCCGATTGCGCCACCGATGCGCGGCGAACACGCGCCAGCCATGATTGATCGTGAGAAAGACACCGTGGAGCAAGCCCCAAATGATGAACCCATACCCGGCGCCATGCCAAAGCCCTGATATGAACATCGTCGTGATCAGGGGAACCATCAGCAGGGAAACAAACGCTCCGATGGTCGGATTCCGCACGCCGAATCCAGGGCGCCCCTTCGTCGCTCGGCGTCTCGTCATCCACAGCACTAGAGGGTTGTAAATGTATGCGGTCAGGAAACGCGTCAACGTCATATGCCAGCGCAGCCAGAAATCGATGATGCTCGACGCTTTCAGGGGCGAGTTGAAGTTCGGCGGCAGCTTGATCCCGAAGAACCGGGCCAACCCGAGCGCCATGTCGGTATAGCCGGAAAAGTCGAAATAGAGCTGCAGCGTGAACCCGACCGCCGCCATCCACGCCAGCAGGAAGGGCGTGTTGCCAGCAGCGGCCGAGTGTTCATAGATCGGCGTCACCAGCGGCGCGATGTTGTCGGCGAGAACCACTTTCTTGAACAACCCGAAGAATAACAACGTAAGAGCGACAGCGAAGTTCTCCTTGTCGAACCGGCAAGTCGCGGCGGAAAATTGCGGCATCATTTCACGATAATGGACGATCGGTCCGGCGATGAGCTGAGGGAAGAACAGAACGAATGTGCAATATTCGCGAAACGTGAATGACTTTACCCGCCCGGCTTGCACGTCGATCAAGAACGCGATCTTTTGAAAAGTGATAAAAGATATGCCAAGCGGCAGAATAATATGCATCAGGATGAGATTGGCGCCAAATACATCATTGATCGTGCCGTACAAGAAAGTCGGCATACTTGAAAAAGCCGAGAAATAACACGTTGAACGCGATTCCCAGCAGCAGAACCGCGCTGCGACAGGCGGCGCGAGCCCTCGCCTGGTTCAGCCGCAGCAAGATCGACGCCAAGGCGTAGTTGATGACGATCGACGGACCGATGATCAGGATGTTGACCGGCCGCCACCATCCATAGAACACCAGAGACAATAGGATGAGCCAAATGATCGCCGCCTGACGCGAGACGCCGCCGAGCAAATAGAAGCCAAGAAGAGTCGCTGGCAGAAAAACTAACAGGAATTCATGCGAATTAAAGAGCATCGGCTCCTATCCTGCTGAGGAAGTCTGGCAGCGGACATGTCGACCCCGGCCGTTTGACACCCGTCCAGTTCCGCGTCTATCACCCCGCCGAGGGCTTCGTCTCGTTCGCGGCCAGGACTGCGCTTCCCGCACGACTGGCAGCAGGCAGGCTACCGGAGAGGGGAGGGCGGTCTCAATGACCGACGCGGTCTGATCGGTCGGCAGGCGCGGCAGCCGATCGACGGTGACGCGCAGCGGCGCCCATGCCAAGTTCATCTCGCTGCAAAGCGTCTCGCCGGCGGCCTTGGCCATGGCCTATTCGAGCATGCTGCGCGGCCGCTCCGCCACATACACCGATGAGGGATAGAACAGCGACACGTCGTTGCGTCGCGCCCGCAGCGCCTGCGAGAAATCCTCCACGTGACGTCCAGCGGCGCGTGAACAGTGTCGACTGCGCGGAGATGCGGGTGGCGAAGTAGGCGCGCGGCCGCCGTCCGGCCGCGGCGCAGCCGACGCGATAGGAGGTCGCAATCCCACCAGCGCGCAATGTCATGCGCTCCGCCCGCTGCGAGCAGCTTGGCGGTCACCTCCCCCAACCCGCGCGAGCCGCCGACCACCAGAGCCGTGCTGCCCGCGAACTCGCCAGGCTCGACCACGCAGGCCAAGTCGCTTGACGACGCCTGCGGCGTCGGCGGCATGCGTGCGACGGTCTTAATCGAGCCGACCAGGCCGCCCCCCTCGATAGCCAGGCGCACCAGACGAAACCGAGGTTCGGTCGAGACCACCCGGAAGCCGAGCCGGTCCTCCGGGTCCTTTTCGTCGCATGCCTCAACGGTCAGGTCTGCCATAGATGGAATGCAGCCCCGGGCACACCATGCCGACCAACAGGAATGTGGCGGCGAGCGCGGCGACACGGCGTGGACCGAGCCAACCGGACGCCGCCGGGAACATCGCTGCGACCGCGTCCGGGGGCCTTGCGAAGGCGAGCCTGCCTGACAATCCTTCCATTTGCTCGAGCGAAAGATCGCAGGGCGTCGCTGGGGCGGGATGTGCATCGCCAAAGAGCGGTTCGGTCGTCCGGACCGGCGAACCGAAATCGAGGCTGATCTGAGCCACCGTCAGTCCCGCGACTACAAAGTCCAGGCGCGCGCTCGCCTCGGTTCGCTTCGCAAGGGCCAGCGCTACCTTCTCGTGGATGGCGACAAACCGCTTGAAGGTCGCCCTCAGGCGCAGCATCGGCGAATGGGCCTCATCCCGCGCCAACACATCGAGCGCCCACAGCAGCAGATGAACGCCGTGCACCACCTGCACGCCCGCCTGGGTGCGGCGCGCCTTGACTGCGTCGAGGTGCATCGGATTGCGATCACCCGAAACGTCGGCAAACCGGATCTGGTCGGCCCCGGTGAAAGTTCGGCTGGCTAACATGTCTCCTTCCTCATCGATGATCGGGCCCGGCGGCAGACGATGAAATCTAGCGATCTGCCGCCCGTTTCCCCACACACACGGGCCAGGAACCTAGGCCAGCATCTTCGTCGTCTCTTTGACGATCGCGCCGACGTTCGGAAACGACTCGATGTCAGCGACCTTGAACTTCACCCCGAATTCAATTTCGACCGCGACGATGAAGTTGATATAATTGAACGAATCCCAGTTCGGAACGTCCTCACGCCGGGTTTCCATCGTCAACTCGATCGAGTCGTCGAGCAACAGATCGCGAAGAATTCGGGTGAATGTTGGACAGAATCTCTTGCTCGGTCATTCTGCTGCTCTTGCACAATGATGTGAGTGTCTCGCATCGACGTAATCTGCGAGATCGAGGAACCAGCGCGTCGCGCCGTTGGCGGGCGCCGGATGTTTGACTTCAGTAAAGCCAAGGCTCGGATAGAGCGTGCTGATCACGTCGTTCTTGGCGGTGGGAATATAATTCGCGACCAGCGCCCGCGCGCCGCGCTGCTCGAGCCGCATCGACCGCGATATTCATCGCTTCAAATTCAAGCTGCCGGCCGAACACTCGGCAGCTCATGACCCAATTCTCGATCTCGAGCACGTCTTCGTCGTCGGGCGTGGGGCGGAGGATCATCGTGCTGACGAGACCGTTGTCGCCCACGCGATCGAGGAGACGAAACTGCAGGGTCAAAGCCTCGGGCTGGCTGGCGATATGCTCGACCTCTTCGCTGGCGTATCGGCGCGTCGTCGTGTTGAATTGATTGGTCTTGTTGATGAGCTGGACGACGCGGGCGTGATCGACCGGCGTGAACGGCCCGTACAAGACCGACATCTTGAGCCCTCGGAGAAACCCTTCCATGCTTTCCGCTGATCCAAGCAGAGCCTCGCGTTCCGCGTTCGCGGCGTATTGCTGGGCGCGATCCCGGTCCTCGGCGGTAAAGGCGACCGCTTCGAAATAGCCCGCCTCCGCCAGGCAACGGACATAGTGCGCCGGGTCCTCCGGCAATTCCGGCACGGCGACCATCGGCAGGCTCTGGCGCACGCGCGCCCGCTCGACCGGATTGTCGTCGACGAACACCAGGCTGTCGATTCCGATATTGAGCCGCGCCGCGATCGCCTTCAGGTTGTCGCGCCTTGTCATCCCAATTCGCCTGAAAGACGGCGATGTCCGAGCGGCGAAGGACCATTTCGGGATGATCGCGAAATGCCGCTTCGGCGACCTTGGCGTCGTTCTTGGAACAGACGGCGAGAATGATTCCCCGTTCCTTGAGCTGCTTGGCGTAGTACTGCAAGGCGAGGTGCGCTTCGCCGGCCGCGCTTCCCTCGCCGAGGACGATGCCGTCGAGCCCGTCGTCGCCGATCACGCCGCTCCAAAGGGTGTTGTCGAGATCGAGGACCAGGCATTTCTTCGACAATCCGCGTTGAGCGGCAGATGCGGGCGACCAGATCACCGTAAAGGGGCGCTGCTTGCGGAGCGATCTCCAGCTTGCCCTGAAGCCCAGCGCCCGACGTCGAACCACGCGTCAATTCCGTCCCGCGCGCTGGCGCGCGCCACGTCAAGCAGCAATACGCCGTCCCGCGCCGCGGCCTCGCACAATTTGATCGTTGAGCCGAGCGACGACCCGCGCCGGGGCTCCGGGAACGATGCGATCATAGCCGCCGAACAGCGGCTCGTTCACGTCGATGAAGGTTTGCTGAATGATCGCCGCGTTGCCGATCTCGCGCGCCTTGCGCCAGAAAGACCGCAAATCGCCGACAAATCTTGCGATCGTTTCGTCGACCTCCGCGGCCGTCGCAGTGACCGGAACGGCGGCGGTCGCTTCGCGCGCGGTGAGCGAGAACAGCACAACCTGCGGAGCGAATTGATGCAAGGAAGACGTCGGATCGAGTAGTTCCTGCCGGTACTGCCCGTAGGCGCCGCCATAGACTTCGATTAGCAACCTCCGGCGCAAGCCAGCGACCCGAATTGCGGGCGGTAGATGATCGACGGTAGAGGAAGCAAGAAGAGCGAGCCGAACCGCCGAAAAGCCGGTCGCCTCCTTCAGGCCCAATCGGCCGAGCGCGCGATCGAGCTGAACCGTTTCCAAAAAACCGAGCCGACAGGCCGCGAGGGAGGCCAGGCTCTCGAGACATTCTGCGGGGCTGGCTCTGTCCAGCGCCGCGCGCAAGCCTCCGCGGAAATCAGGCGCGATCGGCAGCCAGCTCATCATCGGAGAACGGGGAGCGGTGGTTTGCATCGGCGCAACCTCAAGTGCGCGATCGATTCAGGAGATGGACCTTAGGGGTCGATGCTTGCTGTCCTTCTCGAGACAAGACCGAATTTTCGGTCCCGCTGCTTGAAAAAAGGCGCGGGACCACCGCTCCGCGCTCATCTTTTCCATGTGCGTCCCATCAAACGTATGAAGCCCTTGAATTTCCGGCATCACTAAGTCTTCACCAAGAGCTGCCGCAATCGCTTTTGCATTTCCGATCTTTGTCTCGACCATGGGGATCGTCGTTAAAATTACGCATTTTTTTTGCACAGGCAAATGCGAGAGGAATTCCGTTGCGACAGCGATGTTGCGTTTAACCACGTCCTCATTGATGACCGGATCGTAGGAAACCGGCGTGTTCGTCGGACGATAATGGCCAATCTCCAGGTCGTATGCGCCAGTCGCTCGCGAACGGAAAAAGGCATATTGATGGCCGCAAAAGATCGGGAAGGACCTTGCAAACCGACTCATGGACGCGTTGCCAGAGGCGCTTCGCTCTCGTAGTCCATTCTTTCTTCGGGATCGTGCATAACCGCTTGCGCCATTGGACTTTCCCATTGCCTAAAAAAATCCCCCCCTTCGACGTTGATCACGTAAACTCTGGCTTTAGGTTTCACCTGCCGTAGAAGCTGCTCTGCGAAGGTTACGCCTTCGTAGTCAAGGAACCCGAACAAGTAATACCGAGCCGAAGCTGCAGAGAACCAATCGGCCGTCGTCGTAGTAGAGAATGCGAACTGAGTGCGGCTACTGCCGAGAAATAGAACGTCCGCGTTTCTAGCAAAGGTTTGTGCCGAAGGTTCTAGATCAAACCAGAACGCGCCATGCTCATAGTCGCCATAACCTGTTGCATTGCAATACGCGACATAGCGATCCGAACTGTAGAGCGTGGCTTCGCAGGCAAATATAGTGCGAGTCCGAATCCAGTGTGCATACGAAGCGATAACCGCGGCCAAAACTAAACAAATATACATGGCTGGGCGTATGGCGAAGGCGATCTTCCACCCACTGATCCATGTTTTGGACCAAACTTGCGAATTCAAAGCGGTTATGGTCATGAAGCTCCTCATTCGAAGCAGGATGCGCGGCCGTCTCGGAGGACCAACGAACCCCTCCGCTCGAACGCCTTCGGTTCAAAACGGCGTGCGGGCGCTGGAGCTTTGCCCTTCTAGCTCTCTGCTTCAATGCAACCGTCTCGGTTGTATTGGCGCGAAAGGCGGACGTCCACGAGCTAACGTTCGAATATATTGTTTCCGTTCATGGCAAGTCTACAGCCCAAATAAGAATAGCGCCCGTCCAGCCGACACGGCGATCACCTGTCTGTCCATCGATCGTAAATGAAATCGGGGCCGATTTGGTGCCACGGTCGAGCGAAAGACGCCAGAGTTCGTGTCCGGTTTCCGCATCCAACGCGAAACAGACCCCTCCCGACGCCCCAAACACCAATCCCCCCTCAGTCGAAAGCAGTCCGCTGTAGTCGTAATCGTTTCCGGCCGGAGCGGTATACTCCCATTCTCGCACGGCCCGTGGCGGCGTTCAGCGCGACGACTTTGTGGGTCCCCGGCGCCGTTTGGCTCCAGCCGCTGCCGAGATAAGATCCGCTCTGCACGCTCACGGCTTCTTTCGAAGAGACCTTCGTGAAGATTGAACTGCTCTCGAGCGCCGGAACGAATATCGTTCCCCGTCGCGGGTCAAACGCCGGGTTCTGCCAGTTCGTTGCGCCGGCAATTGCCGGGCCTTGAACGATGCTCAGCCGTCGATAAGTTGTCGACA
Source organism: uncultured Alphaproteobacteria bacterium (assembly GCA_963783175.1). Classification (GTDB taxonomy): domain Bacteria; phylum Pseudomonadota; class Alphaproteobacteria; order Rhizobiales; family Beijerinckiaceae; genus Roseiarcus. The sequence goes on along the minus strand of CAWANG010000008.1, from coordinate 53,731 downwards.
TTCGAGAGAATGGGCCGCCCCTTCGAGGTAAGGCCCTTCGCCCAGTCGATTTCAACGAACGGCAACTCCTGTCAAGAACTCTCCCGTGATTCGGTCGAGGACGTAATAAAACCCATTCCTGTTCGGCCAGCAGATCACCTTGCGGACCACGCCGTCGATCAAAAGATCCGTGAGAATCGGGGTCTGAGCCGCATCGCGGTCGTGTTCATCATGTGGCGTAAACTGGAAATACCACGCCAGCTTGCCGGTGCTCGCGTGCAATGCGATCACGCTGTCGGTGAACAGGTTGTCGCCTGGCCTCACGTCGCCGTCATAATCCGGATTTGGATTGCCGACGCCCCAAAAGAGCAGGTCGGACGACGGATCGTAGCTGCCGGTGACCCACGTTGGGCCGCCGCCTTTACGCCACGCATCATTCTCCCAAGTTTCATGCCCAATTTCGCCAGGACCTGGGATCGTATAAAATTTCCACTGCTGCTGACCGGTACAAAGCGTCGTAGGCGGCAAGGAACCCGCGCGTCCTGAACTCACCGCCTGTGATTCCCACGATCACGGAATGATTTACAACGAGAGGCGCCCCGGTAATCGAGTAACCTTCGGAGGGGCTCGCCACCAGCGTTTGCCAGACGACCTCGCCGTCGTTCGCATTGATGGCGACCAAGTGCCCATCCACACTGCCGAAAAAGAGGGTGTTACCGTAGGCGGCTAGTCCTCGGTTCACCGGGCCGAAGTCGCCCGGCACGACAAAGTCGGCCGGCAGAGGCCTTTTGTATTCCCAAATCACATGGCCGGTTCTCGCATCCAAAGCAACCACATGCTCTGCGTCCGGAACTGTGAATATCGTTCCGCCGATCACCAGCGGCGTGGATTCGTTGCTCTCTTCCCTTCATGTCGAATTGCTTGACCCAACGGACGCGGAGTTGAGCGACGTTCGCTGGAGTGATTTCGGCCAGCGATGTGTGACGCCATCCATTGTACGAGCCGGAATACATCAGCCATTCGTCTGGCTTGGTTCCGGCGGCTTTCAGGCGTTCGCTGCTCACCTGGATGGCCAGGCGAGATGTGTCGGATTTTCGATTCTCAGACGCCCGAGCTTGAAGCGCTCTGAGGTGAGAGAGGACCTCAAGGAGCGCAACTGGCGGTAGATCGGCTCGCGGCATAGCCGTCCCGGGAACGCCGTTCCTCAACACTAGGTAGATAGCCAGGTCGGTATCGCCATGATTGTATTCCGATCGGGTCAGCGATGGTCCGAAACCACCCGACCCATCACTGCCGTGGCACTTCGCGCATTGTTCGCCAAAGATGCGCGCGCCCGCCTGTCGATCGTCTTCGCTGGCGTGCTGGCTGAATTGGATTCTCGCTTCGAGTGTGTCCCCGGCGGTGCAATCAAACCCTCGTCCTGGACCCGTCATCGCCCAAAGCTCAATCCACGAAAGCTCCGAGACTCCGCCCTCCGCCTTTTGCAAATATAGCCGCGCCCGACATGAAAGAGTCGACGGGGCGTATCGATTTGCGCCGACGGCGGCGATCGCGGCGACAGCGACCGCCGCCGTCGAGAACAAAATTCCGCTCTTCTTACCCACGTGGCTCCTCTTTCATTCGGCTGGACCGCCCCAGCCGCCCTAATACATCTCGGCGCCTTCGACGCAACCCCTTCGCTCGGAGCGCAAAGCGCGTCCTTTCGTTTTTCCGACACATCGTCGAGTCCCCGTGGGCGTATCTCGTTCGGCTGGTCTGAGAGGAAGAGATATCCGCCGCCCTTCCCCAACCGCGCGAAATTGCGCAAGCGGGCTTCTGCCTCGGCGGGAGGCATATGACACAGGAATTGGTTGGCAACCACAATTTCCTGAAGACCAAGGGATTCAACCGGGCCCGCATCATTGGCGGCGTCGACGCGCCAGCTGATCCCATCCCGGAAGCGTGGTCTGACCTGCACTTCCTCCCCGTTTCGCTCGAACAAAGCCTCCATCTCCTCCGGAGGATACGCTCGAAGATCGACCGATCGCCTTGTCCTCTGGAGGTCATGACAGCCACTTGGCCGCGCGGAGGCGAGCCCCCGCATCTTTGAAAAGCAAACCCGTAAGGGCCCCGGCCATGCCGACAAGCCCGAAATCCGGGGGGGGGGGAAAGCAGTCTCGCCAGCAACATCAGCGTGCTCGTTTGAAGGACAAGCTTCACGACTTACGACCCAACCGCCATGAACCCCGCCGCGCACGGACCTGCGTTCCGGTTCTTCGACGGCCGGGCGCGCGAAGGTGCAACGCCGCGATAAGCGTTTCCGAATTGACTTGCCCACTCCGGAAGTCTGCCGAATTGAGACTCTCCCCAACACAGAACGCGCCCGCAGGGCAAGCGACCGGAAAACCCAAGTTGCCAAGTCGCGATTCCCCGCTCGCCTCAGACTTGAGGGCCGCTCACGAACTGACAAAGCCGTCGAACATTGGAATTCAGACGCAGCCTTCAGCTTGAAGGCTGCAGGAGCGGGTCGCCACGCTTACGGTAAGGCTCGAGAAGCTGGCTGGTGATCAGCGTTGCGCGGCGCGGCCCCAAATTCTTGCAAAAGTCTAGCCGCGACCCTAATCGGCTCGGTAATGCGAAACAGCCCTACAACGATCAAAAGATAGATTGAGGCGCAAAGAGAGACCGAGAGAAATATCCGGAAGAGGGTTGAATAATCTGAGAGAAAGCTTGCTTGCAGCCACCAGCCCGCGGCGACTGCGATTGTGGCACCGAGCAACGGGGCGCGCACCGCTCGGATCACCAGAGCGGCGCCCATGCCTAATGGCCGGCCGGCATAAAGGACCGAAGGAAAAGCGACCAACCAGCCCACCCCCACCAGGGCCACGGCCACACCCTCAGCGCCAAAGCGGAGACCTCCCAGAATTGCCGCCACCCGCACGATGAAGCTGACAATACCCCAATTCTTCCAACGCTCCGGCCTCCCGCTCGAAACATGCAGCCAGCCCCCTGATATTTCAATGAACGCGACAATACCCGCCAATGCTATAATGCTCAGGAGCAAACCGCTCTGCCGCCATTTTTCACCCAACAAGATTACTGCCAGATCTTGACCTGTCACCGACAGGATCGCGGCGGCAGGCATGACGAAAAACGCAAGCGCAGACAATGTCGCCTCATATTTTTGTAGGAGCGTAGCAGGATAGGATTGCAGTTTGCTAAGCCCTGCCGTACCGACACCGTGCAGTTGGGTGAGCGGAAATATGATAGCATTCTCATACATGTTCGTCGCGTTCTGATATAAACCGACAACGCTAGGCAGGTAGAATAAACTTAGGGCAATCCGGTCCGCCACGTCGGTTACAGAAGATATTGTCGAGAAGCCCAAAACATGCATCCCGAAGCGAAGCATCGACTTCACTTCGGTGTCAAAGACAGGAAAACCTGGTCTCCATCTGCACGCCAGCCAAGTTCCGGCAGCAATACAACCGGTATTTACCACCGGACGCAGTACCAGGGCCCAGTAGCCGTGACCGGATGTCGCAATCAGAATAGCGACTGCAAATCCTGCCAGCGCGCTTAAAACCCGTATTTTGGCAATTGCCACAAATTGCATTGTTCGCTGCAAAAGCGCCAGGTGCTGGCTCGACAAACCAGTGAACACGAAGGTCATGGCGAAGACCAACGCTATAGACTGTAGCCTCGGTTCCCGGTACAACCACGCAATTAGCGGACTGCACATAGCCAAACCCACTGCGACCGCGACCCCGAACCCGCTCGTCAGCCAAAACAGTGCGCTGACTTGGCCTTCAGTTATCTTGCTTCTCTGTGTCACGGCGTCTGCCATGCCGAAATCGATCAACAGCGGAGCAAAGCGAGTCAAGATCATGACGATCGCCACCAATCCAAAATCTTCTGGCGTCAGCAGCCGCGCTAATACAATGACGCCGAGTATTTGCAAAATTCCGTTACCGTAAACGCTTGCAACGGAAGCCACGCCGCCCCGCCTTGCCAAGCGGCCTAGATCTGCCGAACTCTCGAGGTCTTCGAAATAAGAGCTTACGCTAGCTTCAGTCACGCGGGCTTCCTATAGCCTGACAGCATCAGCAGGCGGACAGACTGGACAATCTTCAGCAACAGCAGGACGAACGAGACGATGCGCGCCAACTTCGACGATCGCACTACCCGCCATCGCGGCCACGCCATCAGCGCCCGGCGGCGCAGGCGATCTTCGGATCGACCACGGCGGGCGGCGGGTCGCGCAAGGCCCGTCATTGCCGTCGGTTGCAGCTACACCCTCACCGCCACCGCCTACAACCCAGGAGGTCTTCCCAAGCTCCTGGGGGCGACAACACAAGGGCAAGGCGAGCTAAAATCGGTATTTTTCCGCGCTCTGTTAGATCGCTCCGGCATCATCGTCCTATGCAAGACAGCCTTTGTCATCGTTGGCGAACTTAGGACCTTCCGAGATGGCCCGTCATGGCGCAACGCGAGCAAGCGAGCAGGACCACGCTGTGGTCCTCCCTTGTACCGCCGGATGACGGACGCGGATAAGGAATGGGTCATGACGGGCGTCTGGGTCGTCGTCACGTGAACGGGTGGCCGCGGGAGATCTCGTCACCGTGTCGCGGCGCGAATCCGATGCGCGAGGCGATCGACCGCGACGGGACGGGTCGTCTGCTCGAGGCGCCACGCAGCGACGTGTGCGGCGGCTGCGCGCGGCAGCATCCCCACGCATAGGAACCAGGCGGCGAGCACGGCGCGACGGCGCCTGGGGAGTCGCGCCCGGCGGATCGCCCACACGCCCCGGAGCGCGAGGGATAGCCGCGAGTCAGCCGGCGTCGGGTGGTTCGCGGGATCGAGGCAGAGCGAGCCGATCCGGTTCTCCAGGTGAAAGGCGTCGTTTAGCCCTGGCTCGGGACGGGCGCGGAGGCCGAGTTCGGCTGCCTTGGCGCGGAGCGCCTCGTGTCGCGCCGCATCGTGCTCGAGCCGCCACCGGAGCTGCTGCGGCAGCTGCTTCGCGAAGTCTGAGTGGTTCGCGCCGTGCCGGACGTATGCGCCGAGCCGCTGCTCGACCGACCTCACGGAGCCGAAGAGCGGCGCGAGAGTGCAGAGGTACCCGTCAGCGCCCTGACGGAAGCGCTCCTCCGGGACCGGTAGGATAGCGTCGAGTGCGTGCCGGGAGAACGCGTTCCCGGTCATGACGGTCCCCTCGTACCGACCCGTCGAGAGCAACAGAGGGACGACGTCGCCGTCGTCGAAATGAACTTCGGGCGCGGGGAACTTGTCCACGATCCGCCCGGCGGCGTCGACGAGGTCGAGCCGGTACTGCACCTTCGCAATGCCGGGGGCGAACTCCGGGATGACAGTCTCGACCGCTCGCGGATAGAGGTAGTCGTCCGCGTCGAGGAAGATTACGATTTCTCCGCGGCTCGCCGCGAAGCTGGAGTTGAGTGCGGCGCCCTGGCCGCCGTTGACTGCCCTGAGGACCGGCGTCACCCGCTGACCGTAGGCCTGGATGATCTCCTGCGAGCCGTCGGTCGAGGCGTCGTCGACCACCACTACCTCGACCTGTGGGTAGGTCTGGGCGAGCGCGCTGCCGATGCTGCGAGGCAGGAACCGCGCGTAGTTGTAGTTGATCACAATGATGGAGACAAGCGGTGCAGCCGTAGCAACCTGCGAGCGGCACGTCACCCTCGCGAGTGCTGGTTCGCCGGCAGACGGGTTGCATGTTTGATGCACTTGTGCACTCGGATTCGAGATACTCTTAGACCTGGGCCATCATGCCGAGGCCGCCGACGCAATCGAGAATTTTAAAAAAAATCTTTCCCGCCCGCCTGTAACGCATAAGCTCACAAATTGATGGTCAATATCCGCCGGCGCGGGTCAGTTTGAACTTCGTGAACGTCTCGCGCGGATGTGTCATGGCCCGGAGGCACCTCAGGAGAACGGCGATGGACAGCCGGCTGTAACTGAAGCTGACTCCAGCCTCCGCCAGCTTATGCCTGTGATAATCCCAGAATTCCGCATCGCGGCGGCTCTTAAGGAGACTGACAACCAAGTAGTTGTAATATTCGTTCAAGAGCTGCGCGCGGCAGCTATGATACTCGTCGGGACTCAGGAAATATTGTCCATACGTTGTCAGATTATAAAGCCTGCCCCCCACGTATGTATTTAGCCGCCGTGAGGTTTCTCTGAGAAGATTCGGTTTGCACCCCGGAATAGGTTAGCACCTGGTGTACAAATCCGAAGTCGCAATTGCGCAGAAGATCGAAACACGCCTCCGTGTCTGCATGGACATTGGCCTCGTTGAAAAATGGGTCGTGGTTGCGAACCAGTTCAGAACGGTAAAGCAGCGAGTGAGCCGAACCGAATACGTAAATGTCCTCAATGAAGAACCGGCGGCACACCTCACGGCCGTCGATGCAGGTGCTGGGATACGGCAAGCCCGCCCATTTTAGTTCGTTACCCTCCAGCCCATAGGCCCCGACGATGCCCACGGACGGGTGGGCCTCGGCCAGTGCGACCATCTCTTCCAGACAACGCGGGAACAGCCAGTCATCCGAGAACACCATCTTGCAATACTTGCTGCCCGGGGAGATCTGCCGCAACGCGCGGTTATGATTGGCCAAAGCGGACAGGAATGTCTCGTTGTCCAGGACCCGGACGCGGGAATTTACGTCGGCGAACTGGCGCGCGATCTCCGCCGAACCGTCGGTACTGCAATTGTTGACGATGACATAGTCCCAGTGCTCATACGTCTGGCTGCGAACGCTCTCGATGCACTTCGCTACGTACTCGGCGTTGTTGTACATAGGGGTGACGACGCTGACAAGTGGCGGCGATTGACTATTCATTACCCGAAAGGCCTTGTCTGTATCTGCCGCATTGGCGCCAGCCCGCTGCATCAAGGGCGGCTGCAAGTCGATGCCTCTTTTCGGTATGCGGGCCTGACACTCGCCAACCGTGCTTGCACGTGCGAATTTATCATGGCTAGCTGTACTTCACTGCATGGGAGCCGTCATGAGGATTGTATTTCAATGGCGACAGGATCGGTCGAGGCGTCGCGCGGAGGTTAAAACCGCGTAAATCTCGCGGCGCGCCTTGACTACATTCAGCAGCAGCAATGCCAATGCGCTCCACGTGAGCAGGGCGGACAGGCCGAGGGAGCAGACGATCATCAGCGACAGCAGCACGAACGAGATCAGGCGCGCGAGGTCCGGCCGCGCGTTAGGCCAGCCCGCGGAAGACAGGCGGTAGACTTTGTACGGCGTCCATCGGGACAGCACGAGTGCGCCCAAAGCGGCGACACCCGCAGGCTCGATGGGGACGATGACCATGAATGCGGCGCTGCGCGCGAATTGCAGCAACGGAAAGAGCCAGATGCGGCTCATCTTGTCGAGCCGGTTGAAAAATACGAAGCAGGCGTATGTCAAGATCAGCACCGCCACCCAGCACGCAAAATGCACGACGAAGCCCATCTTGTCGGGATGCAGAATCGCGACCGCGGCCGCGCCCGCGAGCAGCGCCCAAATCCAGGGCTGCACGGCCGGGGTTGCGACCGGTACGCTGCCGAAGGTTGCGCTGAGCTTTGGATCGAGCTCGTGGCGGGAGGCGACAGATCATTATCGACATAGCCGCGCTCGTAGATCGCCCAAAACGACAGCAACAGCAGCAGCAATCCAGCGAGGTGGGTCAGGGGATTGGTCGCCAAGCCGATTGAGCTCAGCAGCCAGAAAGCGAAATCCTCCTGGAGATTGCGCCGGAGATGTAGCGTTGCCCCGGACGTTTGATCCGGGAGAGATATTCACCCGGCAGGTAGATGCCGCTCAGCGCCTGGCGATAGCGCGACCGAGGCCAGACTGTTCGCAGCGGCCGCGCACAGCTCTGCAGCACTTCGAGATCGTTGATCGAATTGGTGACGAAGAGGCAGCGGCCGACCGTTTCGGCGCCGAGTTCGCGCGTGGCCATGCGCAGCTTGCCGTCACGCCGGTCCGCGAACGAGTACAGTGCGCGCCGCGATCAGTGGCGCGTCCGCGAAGCCCATAGCAGTCGACAGGGGTGCGACGATGGACTTGAAGCCGGTGGTCAGGATGACCGGCGGCTCTGCGCGCGCCTTCAGCGCTGCCTTAAGTTCTCGATTGACATAACGTTCAGCGAAGAAAGGAAGCTTTGCGCGCCAGCGCCAGCGAGTCCAGGGAAAGAAGGTCGAAATGGCGCATACCCGCCAAGTGTCCCGGGTATCGCTGCCGCCGGTCAGCCGCCATGGCTTGAGCACGTCGATCACCCGCAGCAACAGCAACGCCAACAGCCCGGGCCGGGCGCAATCGATGAAATCCTCGGTGGAATTGCTCAGGTACAGGGTCTCGTCGAGGTCGACGAGGACCGGCCCCTCGTGCGCGCGTACGGCCGCCAGCGCGGCATCGGGCGACGCATCGTATTGGCAGGGTGCGGGGCCGCCGCGCAACCCACTTGTGTTGCGCCAGCCGGGCTTGGCGTTGATATTCACCGACTTGCTTGTGTGATTTGAACAGCCGCGCCGGAGGTTGTCCAAGACTCACCTTGCGTTCCGTTCAAGAGAAGCTGGTATTGCTGGTCCAGGGCGTCGCGGAACCTCTTGATCCTTTCCTTGATCAGAGGCTTTAGCGCATCTGCATTCACCTCGAGGCGGCAGAACGTTTCGATCAACCTGTCAGGCTCGAGATCCCCACTGTTCAGGCAGTAGTCCGACATGCCCATTGCGGCCATCAGTGAGTCGCATTTATGGTGAAACGAGATCGAGATGACTGGTTTCTCGCAAAGCAACGCCAAAAGAATATTATGAAATCGTGTAGCCACGACCGCGTCGGTCGCCGCAATCTGTGACATTAGGTCATCAACGGAATGTATGGGTTCGTCTATGATACGTGGCGTCATTGCTTGTCGGATGCTGCGCCGAGCAATTGCAGGAACGCCTGTTTTGCGCGTGCGTCCGCAAAGGTCGCCGATCAGCAGTCTGATATTGTAGCCGCGCGCCAGCAACCATCTTGCCGTTTTCGCGAGTGCCTGGAAATAGGCCGCTTGGGCGGCGTCACTTGGGCCCTGTTTGCTATATCTGTCCGCCCACTCCATCACCCCGAGGCCAATTACTGCACCAGCTCTCATGGTGCTGTCACGGGACGATATCGCGTTCTTGGGGAGACTGAATGCCAGATCGGGGAAAACCTGGTCCCTATCCGCCGAGATCCCGATGCCTTGAAGATAATGAACGGTGGACTCATCTCGATAAGAGCGAAAGTCGGCCAAGGAAAGAATCGATCTGACGCAGAATTTACCAACGGCGCTGTAGAAGGGGCCCGCGCCGACGCTGACGAAGGCTAGTCGACAACGGCAGATCTTTGCTGTCACGGACCATCTGAACAAGCTATAGGGCCCCCAACCCGTAAGCCCGTATGCATCCGTCAGTAATCCAGTTCCTGGGACGATAAGTATATCGGTGCCCCACAGGGTTACGATACCCTCAAGCCATCGAATGGGCTCCCCCATGGCCACGCAGAACTTTCGCGCTGCCTTACCCAGCGGATTCCGAGGCGACCAGAACTTAAAGTATATGCGACCAATCGGTATCGCCCTGATCTGGTGAGTGGCGGCCGCGGTCTGAGGACCTGTGCAGATAGAGGTCACCTCTGCGTCGGGTTGAATGCGACGGAGGTGATACAGTGCCGCCTGGAGGGTCGCCTCATTGCCAAGGTTCGTACCATCAAAGTGGCCAAAGACGGCGATCCTTCTGGGCTTCCCCGCGCGCTTGCTCATTTGGCGTTCCTAGTCCACCGCTTCCGGGGGCTGGCCTTCTCGCCGAGCCGCGTCCCGAGCCCCCCGACTAGGATCGCGCACTGATGGCCCAAACTCATTCCTCCAATGCGAAAACGGACAAATAACTGCCGATGCCGGTAAATTCAGGTCGGGGCGTCCAGCCTTCCGCGCCCTCGAACGTAAGCTTGACTGCGCTGGCTAGGCCGCCGGCTTGGTTGATCCGACTGATCAGCCGATAGCGGTTTTCCGGATCGGTCATCAACATCAGAAAGCCGCCGCCCCCCGCCCCCGAAACCTTGCCGGCCCACGCGCCGGCCTGCATCGCCACGTCGTAAATCTCTTCGACCCTCGCGTTGGAGATGCCGGCCGCCGTCTTCTTCTTCGCCGCCCAGGAGTGGCTGAGGATTTCGGCGACCTGCCGGATCTTACCGTTGAGCAGCGCAAGCTTCATCTCGACGGCGTCGCGCTTGAGCGCGTGCATGTTGTCGATGGTTTCCGGATTGAGCGCGGCAAGACCCGAAACCTGTTCCTTGATGATCGTATCGGAACGCCGGGACTGCCCGGTGAAGGCGACGACCAGCGACGATTCGAACTCGTTAAGATAATCGCGCCGGATGCGCAGCGGATTGACGATCACGCGCTCATGCGGAAAGAACTCGATGTAATTCAGCCCGCCGAAGGCGGCGGCGTAATGATCCTGCCGTCCGCCGGCAAGGCCGAGACCGAACTCTTTCGATCTCAAACGCCAGACGCGCCACATCGTAGGGGCCGAGCGGAAGCTGAAGCGCGCTCCGGAATGCCTCGATAAGGGCGACGACTAACGCGGAAGAGGCCCCGAGACCCGATCCGGCGGGAACGTCGATCGCCGTCGACACCATCAGCGGAAGTGCGCGCCCGTCACAATAGCTCTTCATGATGTGCGCATAGACTGCGCGGTGCAGCATCAACCCCTGCTGGATGGGTAGGTCCGCGTCAGGATCAAGCAGCTCCTCCTGATCAACGTCGCGGGCACGAAAAATGATCTTATTCGCGTTATTTGAAAGGACATGTGCAAAAGCAAAGCGGTCAATTGTAGCGTTCAGAATTGCGCCCCCATACTCATCGCAGTAAGGCGATAGATCGGTGCCTCCGCCTGCCAAGCCCAGCCGCAGTGGAGCGCGCGCCCTGACATTGAAGACTGGCCATTGTCTACCTTCACGAAGGCGCCCAAGGTTGTACGAAGAGGCGGTGTTTGCCTCTGTGTCACCGCGCAGATGAGGCAAATTCATCATTCGACTCACTCTCTTTAATTCTCGCGCTTAAGTTAAAGTTCGGACCGTTCTGACGGCGCCCGCAGTTTTAACATAGCCGAGCCGTACGCTTTCATTGCAAGTGGCCGGCCAAACAAGAGAGTCGCTCGGGGGGTACATTCTTCCCGGGTCTAGAACTGAGCGGAATTGAAATGGTTATTTACCCTGGTCTATTTTGACGCACAGAATAGACCAGAAAAACGGGGGTATTTAATCAAATAACACGAAGCAAGCCGTCGCGGATCTGGCGGCGCGATCCGCGCCTTCCCGCCGCGAGGAGGTTCATGTATTCCTTCATCCGCTTGCGGTTACTCACCACGTGTGTCCGGACCCAGTCGGGGACGTCCTCGGCGCAGGTCCGGAACTGGAAGCTGCCCCGTAGCCCTTCGGGCATGGGGATGAGCGCGATCCCCCCGCCCTCGACGCGGATGTCGGCCGCCCGTGCCGCCGCCACCGCCAACCCTGCCACCTCGCGGTGGGTGATGGGGCTGCCCGCGCCCAGGTTGACGATCTGCGAAGGGCGGTCGTTCTTCCAGGCGTCGAGGAAGACGGCGCAAACGCCCTCAACCGGCACGTAGTCGCGTTGGATGTCATCCTGGAAGAGGTCGATCCGCCCGTGCTCACGCAAGAACCCCATGAACCGCCGCGGCAGGCTGGCGTTCTCGCCCTTGTGCTCCTCGCCCGGGCCGAACACGTTGAAGAGCCGGAATCCGATCACCGGAGCCTTGAGGCCGCTCCAGAGCGCCTCCGTTATGAAGCGATCGAAGAGCCACTTCGAGAAAGCGTAGGGGTTGTGCGGCCGCTCGCACTCCGTTTTCACTCGGCACTCCGGCGAGTTCCCATACACCGCCGAGGTCGACGCATAGTACATTGGAATCCCGCGCGCCTGCGCGATGCGGAACCAAGCCTTGGAGTGCTCGAGATTGTCGTTGAGCATCCGGTCGGCGTCCCTGATGAGGACGTCCGCGTTGGCGCCGATATGGAAGATAGCCTGTAGTGGCATTGCACGAGTGGCGGCGTCGATCTGGCCGGCGCCCTGTTTGTAATTGATGAAATCGACGATCCTGGCGCCCTCGAGGTTCCGCCATTTCTGGGTCTCGCCCACCGAGTCCACCACCACGATGTCCCCGTGGCCGACCCCGTTGAGAGCCTTCACCAAGTTGCTGCCGACCAGTCCAGTGCCGCCGGTGACGATGATCATGATCGCGGCTCCCTCGCTCACAGTTTTCCGGTCAGGAAGAGCCAGAGCAATGCTAGCTTGCCCAACTCGCGCCTGAAGCGCTGCGGCGATTGCGCCAGGCGGTAGGGGCTCTCCAGCCCGAGGAGCCGGACTAGGCGAGGCGCGCGGCGGACTTTGCCGGCTACCATGTCGATGACCCCACCGATGAAGAGCACGTATGAGACCCCCAGTTCGGTGAGCCAGGCGGCATGGTCACGAGCCCACAACTCCTGCTTTGGGGCACCGAAGCCGACCACCAGAACGTCGGGGCGTGCAGCGGCGACCTCGGCGTGGATCAACGCGTCCACGTGCTCGGGAAAGGGGAAGGGCGCGTACGGGGGGGAGAACCCATCCGCACGACAGCCGTGCTCTGCGGCGAGCCGCTCTACGGCCCGGGCGTTCGCCTCGGTCGAGGCGCCGAGCAAGAACAACCTCCTTCCGTCCCGTGCGCACGCCCTCGCGGCGGCTTGGAGCAGGTCGTACCCGTTCTGCTTCGCGACAGCGACGGCGTCGCGGTGCTTCCAACGCGTCGCCCACAGCGTCCACTGGCCGTCGATGGTGATGATGTTGTGACGGAGGAAGTTGCGGAAGTCGGAACGACGCCGCGCAAGGAGGAGCACCTCCGCGTTTAGGGTGGTCACGAAGCGCGGGCGACCACACCAGTCAAATGCGTGCAACCCTGAGGGGTGGCTGATGGAGACGCCGCCCAGATCCGAAGCGGCCCCTACCGGCCTTTCGCTGCTCGCCTCGCCTGCTCGCCGCCGCCCGGGGCGGGCGGCGGCGCCCTTAAGACCCGGGGCAAGTTCGTCGCGTCGCGTCAGCCGCTTGCGCGCGCCATGAAATATCAAATCGGTCATCGACCCAATGTTCTGATTTCGCTCCACTTTGTTTCCTCCCCTCACTGCCGTGATGATCGCTCGGTCTTGAGCTTGAGCGCCTCGTGGCGTCGTGATGCTCGGCATCTTCGCGGGTCGCCGCTTGCGGAGGATTGCCGAGGCGATGTCGCCATTGGCGATTCCGGCCTCCGGGCTTCGGCGCACCTGCGCCACGGCGGCGACGCTGTCTTCGGGGACGCGGCCGAGAATCTTCACGAACTGCCGATCGCCGTCGGCGTGGTGCTGGAGGCGCGCGCGATGGCCGACAGCGGCGTCGGCCGGCTGGCATGCCAGAGGTGGGCCCGCTCGGCATTGACCCGGGCCGTGGCGGCCCGCTTGCCCATACGCAGGCAGGCGTGCTGGTAGGAGCGGAGGAAGCGCCTGAACTCGAGGTCGTCGTAGCGCGGCAGGCCCTTGAGCCAGCTCCTGAGGTAGCCCCACAGCATGGCTACGCTGCCGATCAGCACCGGGTAAGTCGGCAGGCGATAGATAACCACCGCCAGGTAGTAGAGCGGCGAGGTGCCCATGAAATACTGCCCGAAGCCCGTGCCGAAGCCGCCCGGTCCAGATGCCCTTCTGGCTGGCGCCCTGCGGGCGCAGGTGGACGAAGCGGAGGGGCTCGTGATCGACGCTCTCGGCAATCCAGCCGAGCATGCGGGCCCGGTGGCAGTCGATGCCGTCCCACATCACCTGGCGCACGAAGCCGCCGATCTCCTTGAAACAGGCGACGCGATAGAACTTGGTCATTCCCGACCGACATTTCGTCCCCACAGACTTCTGGCACTAGCGCGCCGCTCTGCGGGTGGACGAACCACGGCTTGCCGGAGGTGGTCCCGACGCGCGGATCGCTCTCCATCCGCTGCATCAGCAACTCAAAATAGCGAACCGGCAGGTCCAGATCCATGTCCAGCTTGCAGAGATAGTCGAAATCCTCCAGGCGCACCGTTTCCAGGCCGGCGTAGAAGGCCTCGATGACGCCTGGCCCCACCTCCCGGCGGCCGCGATCCGTGCGCCGCACCACGCGGAGGTATGGCAGTCGGCGAGCGTACTCCTCGAGAATGGCCGGGGTTTCGTCGGTCGATCCGTCGTCGACCACCACCCAGGCCGCTGGTTGCACCGACTGCGCCGCCACGCTGTCGAGCGTGCGGCGGAGGTACTGGGCCTCGTCCCGGCAAGGCGAGATGAGCAGATAGCGTCGCGAGGGGTTCATTGGAAGCTCATTGGAGGAGGTCTGCCATCGGTGCACGGTGCGCGTATCGATGCCGGCCAGAGCATAGGCCGATCCTGCCGCCGTCCCCGGCGCTGGCTGCACGCGGCCTGCCGAGAGCCGGCGATCGCATGCTGTTTCGAAGTCTCCAGCTCCGCCGGATACGACCTCTGCTCGCGAGCGCCAAGCACTGCGTGTCGCCTCATCCATCGCCGCCGTGGTGATCACTGTCTGCAGTTACGCCACCACCGTCCAGCGCAGGTCACGGCGGATACCAGTTCGATCGCCGTCGGTACACTGACCCCGACTTCCCGCGACACAGGCTCCACCGAGGAACTCTCCGGCATGGACTGCTGCTGGTTTCGTGGGCGGTAACTTAATACAGCTCGCTCCTGGAACTCAACCGGGCTGAGATAGCCGATGGTCGACTGCCAGCGAACCGTGTTGGAACCATTCAATGTAGTCGAACACCCAGTGAGTCGGGTTTCATGCGTTGCCGAAGTACTTGGCGACTGAGCGATAGTGATAGCCGGTCGCCGATACCCCGGGAGCTGATTGAAATCGACCTTGTTGAGGACGATGCCGGCGACGCGATTCACCTCCGGACCCAAAACCCTGAAAGCTTCGTGGATGCTGGCACGCGACGTCTCGCACCACTCGACGATCACCAAAATCTTGTCTGCGGCGGTCGCGAGGGCGAGCGCATCCACGACCGGCAGCAAAGGCGGAGCATCCATCACGATATAGTCGAACTCGCCCCGCAGAATGGCGATGAGATCCAGCATCTCCTGAGACATCAGCAAGTCGGCCGCATTTGGCGCCATGGATCCGGCGGGAAGCACATAAATCTTCGTTACCGGGTCTTGGGTGATTACATCCGTGAGTTTGGCTGTGCCGCGGAGTAACTCGGACAAGCCTGGCTGGTGCTTGTTTCCGAGTGCTTCTGAGACCGAGCGCAGGCGCAAGTCGCAGTCGAGCAATATGGTTCTCTTGCCTGAGCTGGCGCTGGAAGCAGCGAGCAACATTGCGGCGGTCGATTTGCCTTCGGCGGGTAGCGCCGAGGTAATTAAAATGACCTTCGGATTGGCGCTCGAAAGCTCAAGGCTGATCCGCATTGCATGCACCGCCTCGCTTAAGTGCGAGAGAGGTTCATTGACCATTCTGTCTAGTGGTCGATCATAAGAAGCGCCGCGGGTTTTCCGGCCGCCGCACCAAAGGAATATTCCCCACGACCGGTAGGCCGAAGGATTGCTCGATCTCGGTACTAGTCTTGACACCGGGTCGAAAATATTCCAGCAGGAAGGCGAGCAGCAAACCGCCGGCAAGACCCGCTATCCCGCCAAGTGCATAAAACTTGATGCGACTTGAGCTGGGCGACCTCGGAAGCGTAGCCGGTGAAATGATCCGTGCGCTTGCGTCCTGCAGTTCGCGCCGCTCGGCGATATCGTTGTACTGAGAGAGATAGCTCTCGTAAACTTTGCGGTCTGCGTCGGCCACGCGTCGGAGCTGCTGCAACTTGACGTAGGTTTCCGAATTAAGATTTGCGGTGAGGCTCTGGAGGTTCGCCTCTAGCGATTGCTCCCGCCGCACGGCGATATCGTAAGCGTTTTTCATATTGCCAAGGATGTGCTCCGCCTCGGCGTCTATCTGCTTGTTGACGGTGGCCAGCTGCCGCTCGAATAGAGATAACCTGGGGGTTACGCTCACCCACCTTATTTTGCAGCTCCGCGAGCGCTCCAATTCAATTCCATCTGTTTTCGACGTAGCTCGGAGAGCGTAGCGGAAGCGGTTAGCTCAGGGATACTCGTCGATATCGCCATTGGTGTCGATCACGTGACGCGCCTGTTCGAGGCGGGCACGTTTGTCGTTGACCTCTTCGCGGGCGGTCATGAGCTGGGTATTGAGGTCGCCAATCTGCTGCTCTCTGACATTATCGGATTTCGCGTGTCACGGATGCCGCTTTCAACCTTCAATTTCTCTATTGAGGCCTCGGTTTCCAACACCCGAGACTGCAGATTGTCGACGCGGCCCTTCAGCCAAGTCGCCACGTGCTCCAGCGCTTCTTGCCGCGCTTCCCGCTGGCTCGCCAAATAATCATTCGCGATAGTCGACGCCAGGCGTTGCGCCTTGACCGGGTCCCGCGATGTAGCAGAAACAAATATGATGTAGGAGTCTTGCCAAATATCCAGTCTCTTAATCAACGCATCTGCTGCCCGGTCCAGCTTTTCGGCTTTTTCCTCCGTACCGCCAATGGTTTGCTGCACTGTTGTCAGAGGCTCGGCCCAAGCCGGCGAAACCAAGCCGTTCCGCCAAATCCGCAATTCCAAGCCGTTCTGCCAGATCCGGGATTCCAAGCCGTTTCGACAATTCCAAGCCGTTTCGCAAGGCTCCGATTCGAAGGTCCGTGGGATTGGAACTCCGGGTCCGTGTCGAGGCCAAGCTCACTGGCGACGCGTAACGCGACTGATTTCGACTTGAGGATATTGATTTCGGTGTTCATCGCGTCGTTACCGAGGGCGTCTACGAAGGGGGAGATCGGTTTCTGGACCGTCGCGTCGATTTGTTGTTGCGGATCGTAGACGAGTATCTCGACCGTTGATTTATATCGTGACGGCACGAGCAGCTTTACCACGCCGTATGTTGCAATCAACGCAGACAGCGTTATCGCAGCGACGAGCTTCCAACGCCGCAGTACGCCGCGAGGATAGCAAAGATCTATCGACGGAGCCTGGGCACCGCCCATATCTTCAATGTACTCGATTGGAGCTGCTGAATCCTTGTTCTGCATGACGAGTGTCAAATCAGCGACTTATTCATGTCGATCCGGGTCGCAGGCTGGCAGACTCCGGTCGCGAGCGGACTCCTCGGAAGAGTACCATTCGAAAACAACCTTCTGCGACAATCCAATGCTAAGTCGGACCTAAACTCATAAACGCCGGTGTCGGGATTGCCGAATCGCGTCTGGGTGTAATTCAGTTCCTTAAGCTGCCGGGGCGATTGCGGAACGGTCAAGTTGGGCCGCTACTTCCGTACCCATGATTTCGATTAGGACGCGAACGCGCCCACCGTCGTCCAGGCGCGCGAGACGACAAAGGGTCTCCGCGAATGGTCCCGATAATATGCGCACTTTCTGGCCGATCTCGAGACTGTCATCAAAGCGAACGGCCCCACAGCTTTCACATGAGGCAACCAACGCCTCAACCACACCGCGCGGCACCGGTAAGGGCTGCTCGACACCCATGATCAATGAGGCGACGCCAAACGTTCCATTGATGCTCCGCCAGCGATGTTTGGAGAGATCGATGACGATGAAGATATAACTGGGAAAAAGGGGCTGCAGGGTGTCCTGCAACCTGCGTGCGTGTCGAATGGTGCGCCGCAGCCTGGGAACGAAACTTCGGAAGCCCAACCGATGGAGATTGAATTGCGCCCGGTTCTCCTGGTGAGGGAGGACTCGCGCGACGAACCAACGCTCTTCTGGTCCTAATTCTAGGCTAGAAGACAAATCTTCCCCCTCCAAGCTCTTCACGCGTCGCCTCTTCTCTTACCCCGGACGGGCTTATCCTTCGGCCAAGCTACCGCCATTTGGGTGAAGACGCTTCGCCCATCATGAAATATTTCGAGGATCTTGTTGAACAGTAGTCGCTTTATCAGGCTTGAAGGATCAAACTAATCTGGGTCGAGGAATTTGGCAAACTATCGTTTTCGCTACGTACAAAGACCGATGCCTCGGCCTTCGCAATGATCGGACGGACACAACGTGTCGACGTTGGCTCAACGGAGTACGTACTCTTTCCACCGTAGGAGCCAGGTGGGATTAGCAGGGCACCCCGAAACGGATCTAAGGTAGCGGCGCGCCGGAACTCTCGACAAACCCGAGCGCGCCTTCGCCTCATTCGAAAGAAAGGAAGAACTACCACTTTAGGTCGGCGAATTCCTCTGGTCACCGTTTCGCCCCTCACCTAAGGGTTGGGTCAAGGCGCGGATTTGCTGGAAACGCGGGGCTGGGATGACCTTGCCAGCGGCGTGATCGAGTCCTCGTATTCCTGGTCGAGTTCCTTTCTGACGGCGGCGATCTGGCGCAGCTCGAACTCGGTGAAGCGCAGGCCGCGCCAGCGCTCTGCAGCGCGGATGAGCGCGCCGAACATGAGTTTGAGCACCGGCTTTTCGCCGAAGCCGTTGGGGATGATTTTGAGCCTTCGCCGTTCCTCGACGAACAGCCGTTCGAGCAGGTTGGTCGTCCTGGCGAAGCGCCGATGCGTGACCGGCAGGCGCAGGTGGGCGATGCAGGCCCCGAAGTCGTCGTCAAAACAGGTGAACGCGCTCGGAAGGACATCGGCGTAGTCGGCGCGGATGCCCGCCGCCAGTTGGCGCGCGATCGCCCGCGAGGGCGCCTGATAGCAGGCGGCGACCCGCGTCTTGAACTCCGGCCACAGGTCGGTGGGGACCTTGGCCGCGAGGTTGCGCATCCGGTGCGCCAGGCAGCGCTGGCGCGCCGAGCGCGGAAAGCATTCCTCAATTGCCCGGATGATCCCAGGCGCCCCATCGGAAACGATCAGCAGCGGATCGCCGAGCCCGCGGGCGCGCAGGTCCTGGAAGAACGCGCGCACCGTCTCGACGTCCTCCTTGGAGCCCGCCATCAACCCAAGCAGGACCTTGCGTCCGTCCTCGCCGACGCCCCAGGCAGCCAGCACAGCCTCACGCCGCTGGCCTGGCCGAAGCCGCTCGGCGATTCCGTCGACGAACAGGTAGACGACGGCGTGCTCCGAAAGATCGCGCTTGCAGAAATCCTCGTATTCGGCCCACAGACGCTCGGTGATCTCGCTCACCGCCGCCCGCGACAGAAGCCGTCTGCCCGTCTCGTCGGTGAACGCATCCTCGATGTCGCGCGTCGACAAACCGCGCGCGTAGAGCTCCACCGCCAGCCGCTCGAGTTCCCTCGTGCGTCCCGCCAACGCCGCGCGCACGCTCGAGATGAACGGCTCGGGCGTGTCGCGAACCTGCGGCGCGGCGTATTCGACTGCGCCCTCTGCCGTCTTCACCTTGCCCGTCCGATACCCGTTGCGGTAGCCGGGCTTTTCGCCCTCGCCACGTTCGTAGCGCTCGCGGCCGACGGCGTCGCTGACCTCGCCCTCCAGCGTTTCTTCGACAATCAGCCGCAGCGCCAGGCGGACCAGATCGCCCCGTCCGGCCGCCGTCCCCAAGTCTCCGTTCATCAAGGCGCGAAGCTCCTCGCGCGTGCGCTCGGGCGCGGATAATCTTTGCATTGGGATGCTCCCTGGGGCCCCCGGCGCCAACCGAAAGCCCGCTTTCCTGTTGCGATTTAGGCAGGGTGCATCCCAACCCCATTTTCCAGCAAGCCTACGCCTTCACCCGTCGCCGCGCCGCTGCCGCCGAAAATCAGGTCGAGATTGTTGTTATTTATCATAGAGTGTTAGCGTCACAGAACATTCTTTTTGGCGTCATATAAGCCTGCCGATTGCGCGTTATGACTCTAACGCGGCCTCATCCGAGGCGCCGGCGCGCGGGCTCAAATCCGCGTTTCACCCTGTCAATTTTGGCTGGAGAGGCCTCCATGTTCTTCAAATCCCTGATTGCGGCTGCGGCGCTGGTCGGCGCCGTAGGCGTCGCCTTCGCTGCCGATATTTCCGGAGCCGGCGCGACCTTTCCGTTTCCGATCTACGCCAAGTGGGCCGACTCCTATAAGAAGGAGACCAACAACGGTCTCAACTATCAGTCGATCGGCTCGGGCGCCGGCATCAAGCAAATTCGGGCCAAGACGGTCACTTTCGGCGCGACGGACGCGCCACTGGAGGCCAAGGACCTCGACAAGGACGGCCTCGCCCAGTGGCCGATGGTGATGGGCGGCATCGTGATGGTCGTCAACATCCCCGGTGTGAAGCCCGGCGCGCTCGTGCTCGACGGTCCAACCGTCGCCCAGATCTATATGGGCAAGATCACCAATTGGAACGATCCGGCGATCAAGAAGCTCAATCCGAATCTCAATCTGCCCGATCTCGCCATCGCCAACATCCATCGCGCTGACGGCTCTGGCACCACCTTCAACTTCACCTACTACCTGTCCGCGGTGTCGCCCGAGTGGGATTCAAGCATCGGCAAGGCGACCACCGTCGAATGGCCGTCGGGCATTGGGGCCAAGGGCAATGACGGCGTCGCGAACAACGTCGCCACGACTCCTGGCGCCATCGGCTACGTCGAATTCGCCTACGCGGAGCAGAATAAGCTGACCTACACCAGCATGATCAACAAGGCGGGGAAGACGGTCCAGCCGACAATGGACGCCTTCCAGGCGGCGGCCGCCAACGCAGACTGGAGCGTGCCCGGTTTCTATCAAATCCTGGCCAACCAACCCGGCGACCAGTCGTGGCCGATGACCGCCGCGACGTTCATCCTGATGTACAAGAAGCCGGTCAATGTCGCCGCGTCGAACGACGCGCTGCAGTTCTTCAAATGGGCTTACGAGAAGGGCGGCAAGATGGCGCAGGATCTCGACTACATTCCGATGCCCGACAACGTTGTCAAGCTGGTCGAGGCGATGTGGGATAAGGACGTCCAGCAGAAATGACACGGCAGGCGGCGCTGGCGATTCTGCCGCGCCGCCGATCGCCATTCGGCGCAAACCGCAAAGCTGAAATCAACGATGACCGCAACCACGCTCCAAACCCATAGCGCCGTCCGCAGCTCGTCGATGGACCGCGCACGCGCCCTGGGGCGGCTGAAATTCTCCGACACCGGCTTCCGCCTGTTTGCGCTCGGCGCGGCGGTCCTTGTTCTGGCGCTTCTGCTCGGGGTGGTAATCTCGCTGTTCATTGGCGGCTGGCCGGCATTCCACGAATTCGACTTTGGCTTTCTGTTCTCCGACGCCTGGAGTCCGCCGAAGGAGAAATTCGGCGCGGCGACGGCGATTTACGGCACTCTGGTCACGTCCGTGATCGCCATGCTGATTGCGGTTCCGGTCGGCCTCGGAATCGCGGTCTTCCTCACCGAGCTCTGCTGGTTGCCGCTGCGTCGGCCCATCGGCGTCGCGATCGAGCTCCTAGCGGGAATTCCTTCGATCATCTACGGCATCTGGGGCGTCTATTATTTCCGCCCGGTGATGCAGGCGTATATCCAACCCTTCCTCATCAACACCCTCGGTAATGTGCCAATTATCGGCTACCTGTTTCAGGGGCCGCCGCTCGGCTATGGGGTGCTGACCGCGGGACTCGTGCTCGCGCTGATGATTCTGCCTTTCATCACCGCGGTGTCGCGGGACGTTTTCGATACGGTTCCGACGGTGCTGAAGGAGGCCGCCTATGGGGTCGGCGCGACGACCTTCGAGGTTATTGGCAATATCGTGATCCCTTATACGCGCGTCGGCGTCATCGGCGGCGTCATGCTCGCGCTCGGCCGTGCGCTGGGCGAGACGATGGCGGTCACCTTCGTCGTCGGCAACGCCACCAAGATTCAGACCTCGATCCTCGCCCAGGGCACGACCATCTCGGCGATGATCGCAAACCAGTTCGCCGACGCGGATCCTGGATTGTTCACGTCGTCCCTGCTCGCGCTCGGATTCATTCTGTTCGTCATCACGTTCCTGGTTCTCGCCGCCGCACGCTTCATGCTCGCGCGCCTGGAGTTGAAGGCATGACGGCCGCGGCTAACCTCTATCCCCGGCGCCGAGCCCGCAACGCCGTCTGGACCGTCCTCGCCTACGCGGCGACGGCCCTCGGCCTGACGATGCTGGCGATAATCCTGGCCACGCTGCTGTGGAACGGTTTTGGTGGACTGTCGCTCGATGTCTTCACCAAGAATACGGCCCCGCCCGGAGTTGTCGGGGGTCTGCTCAACTCGATCGTCGGCAGCATCATCATGACGGCGATCGGTCTGGCGATCGGCGCGCCGCTCGGCATTCTGGCGGGGACCTATCTCGCGGAATACGGGGCCAACTCGCGGCTCGCAACGGTCGTGCGCTTCATCAACGACATTCTGCTGAGCGCGCCCTCGATTATCGTCGGCTTGTTCATCTATGAGTTATTGGTCGTGACGGTCGGGCATTTCTCCGCTCTCGCGGGCGGCGTCGCGCTTGCGGTGCTCGGCGCGCCGATCATGGTGCGGACCACCGAGGACATGCTCAATCTGGTGCCCAACTCCCTGCGTGAGGCCGCTTCCGCGCTCGGCATGCCGCGGTCGCTCGTGATCCGCAATGTCGCCTACCGCGGCGGTAGCGTCGGGCATCATCACCGGCGTTCTGCTTGCGATCGCCCGCATGACCGGCGAGACCGCGCCGCTGATCTTCACCGCGCTAGGCAACTCGCTGTTCACGGTCGACCCGCGCGGGCCGATGTCGGCCCTGCCCGCCTAATCATTTACGAGTTCGCGCGCAGTCCCTACGCAGAGCAGCAGAGTCTCGCCTGGACCGGCGCGCTTATCCTTACCTTCGCGGTGCTTGCGCTGAGCGTCATGGCGCGCGTTCTCTCCGCGTCGATCAAACAGAAATAGGATCAAAAGGGTCTTGCGCGATGAGCAACGACGTCACCGCCCAGGCGCTAGTCAAGCCCGCCGCCGCGACCAAGGAAAAAGTCGTCATGCGCGGCCTCAATTTCTATTACGGCAAGGTGCATGCGCTAAAGGATGTCGATCTATCGTTGTACGAGGGGCAGGTCACCGCGTTCATTGGTCCGTCCGGCTGCGGCAAGTCGACGCTGCTCAGGGTGCTCAACCGCATGTACGACCTCTATCCCGGCCAGCGCGCCGAGGGCGAGGTCATGCTTGACGGAGAAAATATCCTCTCGCCTGGCCTCGACCTCAATCTTCTGCGCTCGCGAGTCGGCATGGTGTTCCAGAAGCCGACGCCGTTTCCGATGACGATCTACGAGAATATCGCGTTTGGCGTACGCCTTTATGAGAAACTGCCGAGGGCCGAACTCGACGCGCGCGTCGAATCGGCGCTGCGCCGCGCCGCGCTCTGGACCGAGGTCAAGGACAAATTGAACGCCAGCGGCCTCAGCCTCTCCGGCGGCCAGCAGCAGCGCCTGTGCATCGCCCGGACGGTGGCGATCAGCCCGGAAGTGATCCTGTTCGATGAGCCGGCGTCCGCTCTCGACCCGATCTCGACCGCGAAGATCGAGGAACTGATCGACGAATTGTCCGGCGACTACACGATCGCGATCGTCACCCACAACATGCAGCAGGCCGCGCGCGTCTCGCATTATACCGCCTTCATGTATCTGGGCGAGATGGTCGAATTCGCGGAGACGAACGCCGTCTTCACCTCGCCGCGCGACAAGCGCACCCAGGATTACGTCACTGGCCGCTTCGGCTAACGGGAGGCAACGCCGTGGTGGACCAGCATACCGTCAGAGCCTACGACAAGGACCTCGACCTGCTTGAGCGGCGGATCGCCGAGATGGGCGGCCTCGCCGAGAAAATGGTGATCGACGCCATGGATGCGCTCGCCGCCGCCGACACAACGCTCGCCCATCACGTCGTATCGACGGACCCGCGCCTCGACCTGCTTCAGCGCGAGGTCGAGGAGCAGGCGATCCTGACGATCGCCCGCCGCCAGCCGGTCGCGATCGACCTGCGGGAAATCATCGGCGCCATTCGAGTCGCCGGCGATCTCGAGCGGGTGGGTGACCTGGCCAAGAACATTGCCAAGCGCTCGCTCAAGATTGGCGTCGAATCCCGAGTTTCCCGCGCCATCATCGGCATCAAGCACATGAACGAGTTCGCGCATCGAACTGATGAAGGACGTGCTCGACGCCTACGCCCAGCGCGACGTCGAGCGGGCGCTCGACGTCTGGGAGCGAGACGCCGATCTCGACGCCCTCGAAGATTTGGTCTTTCGCGATCTCCTGACCCATATGATGGAGGATCCGCGCAACATCACCTTTTGCGCTCATCTTCTGTTCTGCTCGAAGAATATCGAGCGGATCGGCGACCACGCGACCAACATTGCCGAAACCGTCTTCTATCTCGTGACCGGCTCGACCCTGCCGACCGACCGGCCGCGGGGCCGCCAGGAGATCGGACATCGAAGGCGACGCCGGAGGGGAAGTAGTGATGAACCAGGCGCGCAAAGAAATCGTCCGTCCTGGCGCTGCATCCGCGCCACGCATTCTCATCGTCGAGGACGAATCCGATCTGGCGTTGCTCTTAGGCTATAACCTCGAGTCGGAAGGCTACGTCGTCGAGAACGTGGCGCGCGGCGACGAGGCCGAGCTGCGGCTGGCCGAGAACGCGCCCGACCTCGTCATCCTCGACTGGATGCTGCCGGGCGTGTCGGGGCTCGAAATCTGCCGCCGGTTGCGGGCGCGGGAAGCCACTCGCACGCTTCCGGTCATCATGGTGACCGCGCGTGGCGAGGAAGCCGAGCGGGTGCGCGGCCTCTCGGTCGGCGCCGACGATTACGTCGTCAAGCCGTTCTCGGTGCCCGAGCTGATGGCGCGGGTGCGGGCGCTCTTGAGACGCAGCCGGCCCGAGCGCATCGCCGAACGCCTCTATGCCGGCGACCTCGACCTCGATCGGGAGACCCGGCGCGTTCGCCGCGGGGCGCGCGACATCCATCTCGGCCCGACCGAGTTCCGATTGCTCGAATATCTGCTCGAAAAGCCGGGCCGGGTTTTCTCCCGCGCGCAACTGCTCGACGGGGTTTGGGGGCAG
This sequence comes from uncultured Alphaproteobacteria bacterium, assembly GCA_963783175.1. Classification (GTDB taxonomy): domain Bacteria; phylum Pseudomonadota; class Alphaproteobacteria; order Rhizobiales; family Beijerinckiaceae; genus Roseiarcus. The sequence goes on along the minus strand of CAWANG010000008.1, from coordinate 28,726 downwards.
GCGGCGGAGATCGACGAGCGCACTGTCGACGTTCACGTGGGGCGCCTGCGCAAGGCGCTGTCGCGGGGCAGGGAACGCGATCCGATCCGCACCGTTCGCGGCACCGGATACGCATTCGACGAGACCTTCGGCAAGGTTTGAAGGTCGGTGTGAATTCAACGAGACAACTCGCCGCCGTTCGATAACTTCTCAAAAGAGCGGCTTTGCGCCATAGACGCGAAGGCAAAAGCCCGTTAGTTCGGTCTCTTCCTGTCGATTCCCGATTCAGCCGCACATTGAGATCGTCCATGGGTTGTGTCACCGTTGAGCGCAAAAACGCCGCCGAGGCTCACCGACTTCGAAGCCCTGACCTTCGACTGCTACGGCACGCTCATCGACTGGGAGTCCGGGATGATCGACGCCCTCAAGCCGCTGACGAGCCAGGTTGCGCGGTCGCTCGAGCGCAACGACATTCTCGAGGCGCACGCGCGCCACGAATCCTCGCAGCAGGTCCAGACGCCTGGCAAGCCCTACCGCGAGCTGTTGGCGATCGTCTATCGCCGCCTGGCGGAAGAATGGGGGGTTGCGGCGAGCTGGAGCGACTGCGTCGCCTATGGCCGGTCGATCCGGGACTGGCCGCCGTTCGCCGATACCCTCTCAGCCCTTGAGTACCTGAAGCGAAATTACAAGCTGATCATCCTGTCGAACGTCGACAATGAGAGCTTTGCGGCGAGCAATGAAAAGCTCAAGGTGACGTTCGACGCGATCTACACGGCGGAGGACTGCGGCTCCTACAAGCCGTCCAGCCGCAATTTCGAATACATGCTCGCGAAGCTCGAGACGCTCGGGATCGAGAAGCGCCAGATCCTCCACACCGCGGAGAGCCTGTTCCATGACCACGCGCCGGCGAACGCGCATGGCCTCGCCTCGTGCTGGATTTACCGCCGCCGCGGTCAGAAGGGATCCGGCGCGACGATGACCCCGGCCCACGCCCCTCATTACGACTTTCGCTTCGACAGCCTGGCCGATCTGGTCAAGGCGCATCGGGAAGCGGTTCGGGGCTGAGGCGTGCTTCGGTTCAATCGAGTGAGGGCAGTGGAAAAGCCGCCGATCGTCTATGACGATTTTGCCAAAATCGACATCCGGATCGGCCGCGTCGTGACGGTCCGGTCGTTCGAGCGGGCGCGAAACCCGTCCTACAAGGTCGAAGTCGATTTCGGGCCGCTCGGGAGGAAATGGTCGAGCGCCCAGATCACAAGCTATTCCAAAACCGAACTGATGGGCCGGCTGGTTGCATGCGTCGTCAACATGCCGCCTCGCAACATCGCCGGCTTTCAATCCGAAGTCCTCATCCTCGGGGCCAAGAACGCGCGCGCCGACGTCATCCTGCTGTCGCCACTGGCCGAGATCGCGCTGGGGGAGCCGGTGTTCTGATACAAGGTCGCGCGCCGGAGGCGGTTGCGTCGTCGGCGATGAGCTATTGGATGTCCATTAAGGGCCCGACAGGATGAAACGTATTGCAATTCTCCGGACGGCCATTGCGTTGTCGGCGTTTTTCGCCCCGTGGCTTCCGGCAACCGCGCAGACGGCGTCGCGGCCGCCCGTCAAGGCAAAAAGCGCGCAAGGTCACATCGTGCCGATGAGGCATGACCAGCTCACGCTCTATCCGCACGGTCGGCCGGCGCGCCGTCAACCAGCATATAGCTTCACCCGCCATCGGTTCGATCAGCCGACCCCGATCCACAATACTTTCATGGGCGTGCAGCATTGGTGAAGTCTGTGCGACAATTCCTTCGCTTCCGGACTGCGCGGTACGCGACGCGGGACGGCTTTGCGGCCTGGCGAGTTGGCGGTAAGTTGTTCGCTGCGCCATGGTCCGGAGTGACCAACGGGTCCCGGCGCGAAATGGAGGGTGAGCTATGCGTAAGATCGCGCTCGTGGGTTTGGCGTGCTTAACTCTCGCTGCGTGCTCCACTCCCAATCAAACACTCGGCACCGCGGGCGGGGCACTGACCGGCGGTCTGATCGGAGGTCCCGCAGGCGCTGTTGTCGGAGGCGTGGGCGGCGCGGTCCTCGCCCGCCCGGGCGGTGTGCTTGGAGGCTCCCGCTATCGCTGCCACTATCATGACCGCCACGGGCATGTTCACTACCACACCTGCCGATAGCGTTCGCTGATCGAAGCGTCCGTATTTCCCTCACCAGTCCAGCTCCGGCACGAACTTGTAAGGATAATCTGGCTCGACGTAGCCGTGGGCTTTCCCGCGCTTCGGCAGGACAGGCTTGTCGCGCGGCAAATCTTTGTACGGAATTTTCGACAGGAGATGCGAGATGACATTGAGCCGAGCGCGCCTCTTGTCGTCGGAGCGCACCACGCTCCACGGCGCCCAGGACGTGTCGGTCGCCTTGAACATGTCGTCGCGCGCGCGCGAATATTCGTACCACCGGCTGTAGGACTTCATATCCATCGGCGACAGCTTCCAGATCTTGCGCGGATCATCGATCCGCGCCTTGAGCCGACGGGTCTGCTCCTCCTCACTGACCTCCAGCCAATATTTGATGAGAATGATCCCGGACTCGATAATGGCCTTCTCGACCCCTGGCGTCAGCTCGAGGAACCGCTTCACTGCGTCCATCGAGCAGAATTCCATGACCCGCTCGACGCCGGCGCGGTTGTACCAGCTGCGGTCGAAGATCACGATTTCGCCCGCGGCAGGCAGATGCCGCATGTAGCGCTGGATGTACATCTGCGACTTTTCGCGTTCGGTCGGCGCCGGCAGCGCGACGACGCGATAGACGCGCGGGCTAACCCGCTCGGAGATCGCCTTGATGACCCCGCCCTTGCCCGCGCCATCGCGGCCCTCGAACACGACCACGACTTTCAGTCCCTTGGCGACGACCCAAAGCTGCAGCTTGACCAGTTCGCCATGCAGCTTGGCGAGCTCGCGTTCGTACTCCTTGCCGCTAAGCTTCGCCGGGCCGTCCGAGGCGTTTTCATCCTCGGCCTTTTTGGCCTTGTTCTGACGTTTTGTCGCAGTCATGCTATCCTCCCGGTTCGTTCTTTACATGACGGAGCCGCTTGCCTAGTAAAACTGCAGAGGGCTTGGACCAGGAGCGGCAGCTCGAAGGCGCCGTCTCATCGCGAATTCGAGTGAAGCGGTCGCCGCGCTTCGAGATTTCGGGTTCCTGTGGCGAAGACCAGACACGGATGACCTGCGGAGGAGGCCCACGATGACGTTCAGTCGGCGCGCTGCCACATCGGCTTTTCTGTTGGGCATTGGGGCGTGCGCGCTCTCGATGAGCGCGGAGCCAAAAGGCGGCCTCTCGCTTGCCCCTTCGGCGCATGCCCAAGGCCTCATCCGGAATTTGATCGCGCGCCTGCGCGGCGAGACGTTGGCTGACGGCATCGTCAAGTCGAACGGGCGCATCGAGGCGACCCAGGTTGACGTCTCATCGAAATATCCCGGGCGCCTCGCCGAAGTGACCGTGGAGGAAGGCTCAAGCGTAACGCAAGGGCAGGTTATCGCCAAGATCTCCTCGCCTGAATACGAGGCTCGGTTGCGCGCCGCGCAAGCCGACGTGCAGAAGGCCAACGACGCGCTTGCGGCGGCGGAAGCCGAAATCACCTCGCGAGAGAGCGCGCTCGAGTTTGCCAAGTCCGACTTCCAGCGCGGCCAGGAGCTGATGAAGACCGGATTCATCACCAAGCAGGTCTTCGAGCAGCGCAAGCGCAACTACGATTCTGCGGTGGCGGCAGTTGCGAGCTTCACGTCGCAGCGCGATCAGGCTCTGTCCCAGATCGCCAACGCAGAGGCGGAGGTTGACCGCGTCCAGTCGATCATCGATGACCTGACCCTGGTTTCGCCGAGAAACGGGCGGGTGCAGTACCAGCTGGCCCGCGCCGGTGAGGTCGTCGCGGCCGGAGCGCCGATTGTCACGATCCTCGACCTAACCGACGTCTATATGACGATCTTCTTGCCTGCCGGGGACGCCGGGCGAATATCGGTGGGCGACGAGGCGCGGATCATCCTCGACCCCGTTCCCGACTATGTCGTTCCGGCGAGCGTCAGTTTCGTCGCCGCCGACGCGCAATTCACGCCGAAGACCGTCGAGACCAAGGACGAGCGGGCGAAACTCATGTTCCGCATGAAGCTCAAGGTCGATCCGCAGGTTCTTCAGGCTTTCTACACCCGGGTGAAGACCGGCGTTCGCGGGATGGGATTCGTGCGGACGAAAGCCGGGGTGGAATGGCCGGCCGACCTCCAGGTCAAGCTTCCGAACCCGCCGCAGGCCAAGACGCCGGCAAGCGCGCCGCCGCAGGCCGCGGCGCCCGGAGCCCAAACGCCCGACGCCAAAACGCCCGAAGCGACCGCGCCTGACGCCAAATGACCGAAGCGATCGCGCGCGTCGCTAACGTATCGCACCGGTACGGCGCGACGGTTTCGCTCGACGACGTCAGCATCGACATTCCCGCGCGCATCATGGTCGGCGTGATCGGGCCGGACGGCGTCGGCAAGTCGACCCTGCTCGCGCTCATCGCGGGCGTCAGGAAAATCCAGCAGGGCGAGGTCATCGTCTTTGACAAGAACGTCGCCGACCTGCGCAACCTGAGCGAAATTCGAGGCCGCATCGCCTATATGCCGCAGGGCCTCGGCCGCAACCTCTACCCGACGCTTAGCGTGTTCGAGAACATCGACTTTTTCGGCCGCCTGTTCGGGCAGGGCGCCGAAGAGCGGCGCGCGCGGATCACGGAACTTCTGACCGCAACCGCGATGGAAAAGTTCGAGGCGCGTCCCGCGGGTAAGCTTTCCGGCGGCATGAAGCAGAAGCTCAGCCTCTGCTGCGCGCTCATCAACGATCCGGACCTTCTCATTCTCGACGAGCCGACGACTGGCGTCGATCCGTTGTCGCGCGGTCAGTTCTGGGACCTCATCAACACCATCCGCGCGCGCCGTCCCCAGATGAGCGTCATCGTTGCGACCGCCTACATGGACGAGGCCGAGCGCTTCGACTGGCTGATGGCGATGGATGAAGGCCACATCATCGCTACCGGCGCGCTGAAGGAGCTGCTCGCCAAGACTGGCGAGGCCAACCTCGACGACGCGTTCATCGCGCTGATGCCCGAGGCAAAGCGCGCCCTGCACAAAAAGGTTGTGGTGCGCCCTCGCATCGCATCGCCCGACGAGACGCCGGCGATCGAGGCGGAGGGACTCACGCGGCAGTTCGGCGACTTCGTCGCGGTCGATCACGTCAGTTTCAAGATCCCGCGCGGCGAAATATTCGGCTTCCTTGGCTCGAACGGCTGCGGCAAGTCGACCACCATGAAAATGCTGGTCGGACTTATGCCGGCGACCAGCGGCACGTGCAAGCTGTTCGGCCAGCCGATGGGTTCGAGCGACATGCAGGCCCGGCGCAACGTCGGCTACATGACACAGGCTTTCTCGCTCTATGGCGAACTGACGGTCGGACAGAATCTCGAACTGCACGCCGAGCTCTATCATCTTCCGCGCGAGAAGATCGCGCCGCGCATCGAGGAGCTGCTCGAGCGCTACGATCTGAAGGCCTTCGTCAACGCGCGTCCGGACAGCCTGCCGCTCGGCATCAAGCAGAGGCTTCAGCTTGCCGTGGCGGTGCTGCACGAGCCCGCCATCCTTATTCTCGACGAGCCGACCTCGGGCGTGGACCCGATCGCCCGGGATTCGTTCTGGCGCACGCTGATCGATCTTTCCCGCGACGACGGCGTGACGATTTTCGTCACCACCCACTTCATGAACGAGGCGGACCGATGCGACCGCATCTCGCTCATGCACGCTGGGAAGGTGCTGGCGGTCGGCGCGCCGCAGGAGCTGGTCAAGGAGCGTGGCAGCGATTCGCTGGAGGACTGCTTCGTCGGCTACCTCGCCGAGGCCGCCGGGATCGACCGCGGCAAGACGATCAAGTCGGCCGAGCCCAGCGCCGAGCCGGTCGACGCCGAGGCTTTGCAGCGGCCGAGCCGCTTCAGCCCAGGGAGGCTCTGGGCCTATGCGCGGCGCGAGTTGGTCGAGCTCCTGCGCGATCCGATCCGCCTCGCCTTCGCCGTCCTTGGACCCATCATCCTGATGCTGGCGTTCGGCTTCGGCATTACCTTCGACATCGAGAACCTGCAGACGGCGGCCTTCGATCAGGACGAGACGCCGCAGAGCCGCGAGCTCCTTCAGGGCTTCGAGGGCTCACGCTACTTCTCGATGCAGCCGCCGATTGCGTCTGCCGAGGACGCCGAGCGGCGCTTGAAGAGCGGCAATACCCAGATCGTCGTTGAAATCCCGCCCGGCTTCGGCCGCGATCTCTTGAACGGAAGGAAGCCCGAGGTCGACGCCACCGTCGACGGCGCGATGACCTTTCGCGGCGAGACGGCGAAGAACTACGTCAACGGCGTCGTCAGTCAGCAGGGCGAAGAGCTGCAGCGCCAGGTGCTGCGGCCGGGCGCGCCGAACCGGTGGAATCCTGACAATATCGAGGTACGCTTCCGCTACAACCAGGCTTTTCTCAGCGTCAACGCTATGATCCCCAGCATCTTCATGCTGCTCTTGTGCATGATCCCGGCGATCATGTCGGCGATCTCGGTGGTGCGGGAGAAAGAGACCGGCTCGATCGCCAATTTCCGTTCGACGCCGATCACGCGGTTCGAATTCCTGATTGGAAAGCAATTGCCGTACATCGCGATCGCCATGATCAATTTCTTTGCCCTGTTCCTGATGTCCGTGTTCATTTTCCATGTGCCGGCCAAGGGGCCGTTCATCGTCTTGGCTCTGGGGACGCTCATCTACGTGATTGCGACAACGGGCTTTGGCGAACTCATCTCCTCGTTCGTCAGCACCCAGGTCGCGGCCGTCTTCGCGACGACCATCCTGACCATGGTGCCGGCGGTCAATTTTTCGGGAATGCTGGCGCCGGTGTCGTCGCTCTCCGGAGGGGCGAGGATTTTTGGTCTCTCCTTCCCGTCGTCTTGGTATCAGCAGATCTCCGTCGGCGTCATCGCGAAGGCTTTGGGCTTTACCGACCTCTGGCGCGCCATCGCGGCGATCGCACTCATCGCCCTCGTCTTCCTTGCCCTTTCGCTGATGTTGCTCCGCAAGCAGGAGGCGTGACGATGACGTCGCTTCCGGTCTCCCCCGCGCCGCACCTCGCGGACGAAAAGCCGCTCACCTTCGTCGACCACGTCACCAATATTTTCCATCTGGTGATCAAGGAGCTGCGAAGCATCCGGGCCGACCCGGTGATGCTGGCGCTCGTCATCTACTCGTTTAGCTTTTCGGTCAACACGGTCGCTACCGGCGCCCTGACGGAAGCGAGCAACCTTTCGGTCGGCATCGTCGACGAGGACGGCTCGGACCTGTCGCGCCGGATCGCCGAAGGCTTGCGACGCCCAACCTTCCAGCCGCCGGTGCAAATTACTGCGCCGGAAATCGACCCGATGATGGATCAGGGCAAGCTCCTCTTTGTGGTCGAAATCCCGCCGAATTTTGAATCCGACATCCGCGCCCAGAGAAAAACCGGCATCCAGATCAACGTCGACGCCACTGCGGTCGCCCAGGCCGGCAACGGCTCGGCCTACCTCAGGACAGCCATCGCCAACGAGATCAACAAATTCATCTCCGGCCGGGAAGACTCGACCGGCGCGCCGATCAATCTCGTCGTCCGCGCCGCCTTCAACCCGAACCTCAAAACGGCGTGGTTCTCGGCGATGACGCAGGTCATCAATCAGATCACCATGCTGACGGTGATTCTGACTGGCGCCGCGCTCATTCGCGAGCGCGAGCAAGGCACCGTGGAGCACCTATTGGTCATGCCCCTGGTCTCGACCGAGATCATGCTGGCGAAGATGATCGCCAACGGGCTCGTGATCCTGGTCGCCGCCGTCCTGTCGCTCGAATTCGTTGTGCATTGGTGGATCGGCGCACCGATCAATGGCTCCTTGATCCTGTTCGTCCTGGGCGCGGCGATCTACGCGCTCGTCGTCGCTGCGCTCGGCATCATGCTGGGCACGCTCGCAACCACGATGGGGCAGTTCGGCCTGCTCGCCGTGCCGGCGCTGATGATTACCCAATTGCTGTCGGGCAGCAGCACGCCGATGGAGAGCATGCCAGTCTGGCTGCAATATCTCATGCAGACGATCAGCCCGACGCCGCATTTCGTCGCCTTCTCGCAGGCGGTGCTGTTTCGCGGCGCCGACATCACACTCGTCTGGCGCGAACTCTTGGCCATGTTCGCCATCGGCGTGGTCTATTTCATCGTCGCTCAAAGCCGCTTCCGGCGCGTCATTTTCGGGAGTTGAAACCAGCCGCGTGCCTGCGATCGCCGTCACCGCCATTCCATGGGGTCGCCGCCTGAACGGCCACCGCTGAAAAAATAATTTAGCCTGTTTTCGTTTTCGGTACCCGAAAACGCCAGAATATGGCTGGCGCCGGCACGCGGATGATTTGTCCAGCGCGAGAACTACGCCGCCGCGCAATCGTCCGCGCGGAATTTGCGCCCGCCGGCCGGCCGCCCGGACCGTGGTCTCGCCGGCGCCTTGTCCTCCCGCTTGACTAAACCGAACGCCCGTGGACAAAAGTGTTGCACGATCAACAATTCCACCAGCGTTGGGGTCGGCGCGGTTGCGTCCGGCTCAAGCGATAACATCGAAGCACGGGAGAGAATCTTGCCCAACTCCAATTGGCGCGCCGGCATCGACCGTCGGGCAGTAGTCAAAACCGGAGCGGTCCTTGCCGCCGCCCAGTTCGCCAGCCCTTTCATCATACGCGCCCGCGCCGCCGACGCCGTCCGCATCGGCCTCGACAATCCGCTGACCGGCACTTACGCCGCGCCCGGCAAGAACGAGCTGATCGGCTGCCAGATGGCGCTCGACGAGATCAACGCCAAGGGCGGCATCCTCGGCCGCCCGGTCGAGCTCGTGGTCGAGGATTCGACCAGCGGCGACGCCGGCCAGGCGGTGCAGAAGGCGCGCAAGCTGATCGACGGCGACAAGGTCGATTTTCTACTCGGCAACGTCAACTCGGCCCTCGCACTCGCCATGGCGCAGGTCTCGAACGAAAAGGGCATCCTGCATATCGTGCCCGGCGGCCACACCGATGCGATCACCGGCGCAAGCTGCCACTGGAACGTATTCCGAGTTTGCAACACCACGCAGATGGAGGCGAACGCCGTCGCCGCTGCCCTGGTCAAGGATTACGGGAAGAAATTCTATTACATCACGCCCGACTATGCCTTTGGCCACACGCTGGAGACCGCGATGGTCAAGGCCATCAGCGCGCTAGGCGGCCAGAGGGTCGGCGGCGACCTGGTTCCTCTCGGAAGCGTCGATTTCTCGTCCTACCTCATCAAGGCGCAAGGGATGAACCCCGACGTCATCGTCTTCCTCGTCCAGGGCGACGATATGCTGAACGCCATGAAACAGGCGGTTCAGTTCGGACTTCAGAACAAGGTCCATCTTGCCGGCGCGCAGCAGGAGATGGAGCCGCTCGAAGGCCTGCCGCCCGAAGCGCGGATCGGGGTGTGGGTCATGGAATGGTACTGGAACCAACCGGGCGTGCCTCACGTCGCCGAATTCGTCGAAGCGACGAAGAAGCGCACCGGCCGCGTACCGACCGCGCGGACCTGGTTCGGCTATGTCTCGGTCTGGACCTGTGCGCTTGCCGCGGCCAAGGCCAATTCGCTGAAGGCAGTGGATATGGCGAAGGCCCTGCAGGATTTCCATCTGCCGCCCGAAATCGCGCTCGGGCCGAACCCGGCCTTCTACCGCGCTGGGCAGAACCAGCTTCTGGCGACGCTCTTTGTCGGCCAAGCCCAGGCGGGGGGTTCCGCGCCCGACGACCTGTTCAAGGTCACCAACGTTGTCAACGGCGCCGATGTCGCCGGAACGGTCGAGGAGAGCGGTTGCAAGATGACTTGGCCGACCTGAGCCTGTTGCGAAAGGGCGGGAGCGCGCCGCTTCCGCCGCCGCCCCGCCCACGAGCGACGATCATCGCATGACTCAAGTCGTCCTGTTCAACGTGTTCAACGGCTTGATCGTCGGGGCGTTCTACGCGCTGATGGCGCTCGGCCTGTCGCTTATCCTCAACCTGAGCGGCGTCATCAACTTCGCCCACGGCGGGTTCCTGGCGCTCGGCGCCTATCTGGCGTTCACGCTCATCCCCTATATCGGCTTTTGGGGCGCGCTGATCGTCGCTCCCCTCCTCACCGCCGCGCTCGGCCTCGTCATCGAGCGCCTCTTGATCCGCCCGCTCTACGGCGGCGATCCGCTCTACGGCCTGCTGCTCACCTTCGGCCTCGCCTATATCTTCGAGGACGCGACGCGCTTCATCTGGGGCGCGCAAAGCCTCCCGTTCCAGTTGCCGGCCTGGCTCACGACCTCGTTGTCGAGCCAATTCTTCTTCGTCACTGGCTATCGCGTGTTCATGATCATCGTCGTCGTGGCGGCGGTCGGCGGATTGTTTGCCGCCCTTAACTATACCCGCCTCGGCATGCGCATCCGCGCCGGCACGCGCGACCTCGACACCGTCTCGACGCTCGGCGTCAATGTCAGGGTCCTCCGCAGCCTCAACTTCGGCATTGGCATCTACATGGCCGGCCTCGCCGGCGTGCTGGCGGCCGGCCTCCTCGGCCTTTCGCCGACGATCGGCGCCAATCTCATCATGCCGAGCTTCGTCGCGATCATCGTCGGCGGCCTCGGCAGCCTCCTTGGAACGCTTCTTGGCGGCTTGATGATCGGCGTCGCCTCGGGACTGGCGGCGGTCTATTTTCCCTCCGCCACCGAAGCGGTGATCTATGTGATGATGGGGCTGGTGCTGCTGGTTCGACCCCGCGGCCTTCTCGGCGAAGAGGGGAGGGTGCATTGACGCCCACTCCCGCCCGCGCCCGCGCCTTCGACGCCGCCGTTTGCCTTTTGCTTCTGTTCATGCCGTTCTGGATGGGCGCGATCGGCGGCTACACGGAGCTTGCGACCCGTATCGTCGTCATGGGGCTCGCGGCGATGTCGCTCAACTTCCTGCTCGGGTTCACCGGCGTCCTGTCTTTCGGGCACGCGGCCTACTTCGGTCTCGGCGCCTATGGCGCGGCGATGGCGATCAAGTATCTCGGCCTCGGCACGATACCCGCGATGGGGCTCGGCATTGTCGTGGCGACGCTCGCCGCGATGGCGATCGGCGCGCTGATCGTCAGGCGTCGGGGCGTCTATTTCGCTATGGTGACGATCGCCTTCGGCCAGGTGTTCTACTTTCTCGCCTTCCGATGGAACTCGGTGACCGGAGGCGACGACGGCCTCACCGGCTGGCACCGCCTGCCGATCAATTTCGGCTTCGCCACGCTCGACATTTTCGGCAACGATAAGGCGTTCTACTATTTCGCTCTGGCGGTGTTCGCGGTTTGCGTCGCCGCGATGGCGAAGCTGATCGATTCGCCGTTCGGACGCTCGCTGACCGCGATTCGCGAGAACGAGCGGCGCGCGCGGTTCCTCGGCGTGCCGATCGAGTTCCACATATGGCTATCGTTCGTGATCTCGTGCCTGTTCGTCAGCGTCGCCGGCGCGCTCTATGCGCTGCTCAACAACTTCACCGATCCGCGAGCGCTGCGTTTCGATCTCTCCGGCAATTTCGTCATCATGGCGGTCTTGGGCGGCATGCGCTCGTTCTGGGGCCCGCTCATCGGCGCGGCGATCTTCGTCGCGCTGCAGGACTACGTCTCCAGCCGCACCGAGAATTGGATGTCGGTCATCGGTCTCGTGTTCGTGCTGGTGGTGCGCTTCTTTCCGCGCGGGGTTCTGGGAATGTTGCGCGGCGGAGCCAAGGCGTGACCCTGCTTCAGGTCAACGGCGCCTCAAAGCGCTTCGGCAGCCTGGTCGCCATCGACGACGTGTCGCTTACGATCGAGCCGGGCGAACTGCGCGCCATCATCGGGCCGAACGGCGCCGGCAAGACGACGTTCTTCAACCTCGTCAGCGGTCTCATCCCACCGACCGCGGGCTCGATCCGGTTCGAGGGCGAGGACATCACCGAGCTTGCGCCCGAAGAACGCGTGCGGCGCGGCATGGCCCGCACGTTCCAGATCACCGAGATTTTTCCCGAGCTCGCGGTCGCCGACAACATCCGCGTCGCGGTCGAGATCGCAGCCGGCTACCGCCTGAAGCCCTGGCTTGGGGCCGAGGCGCGGGCGGTCGTCGCAGCGCGCGTCGACGAGCTTCTTGATATGGGCGGATTGGCCGACAAGGGCGACGTGCGCGCCGGGGCGCTGTCGCACGGCGACCAGCGGGCGGCGGAAATCATGATGTCGCTTGCGCTACGCCCCCGCCTCCTCATGCTCGACGAGCCGACGGCGGGCATGGGCGATCAGGAGACCTATGACATCGCGCGGCTGATCCGGCGCCTGCATCGGCAGGAGAGGCTGACGATCATGCTGATCGAGCATGACATGCGCGTCGTCTTCAACCTCGCCGACCGCATCATGGTGCTGGCGGAGGGGAGGGTGCTGGCCGAGGGCGCGCCCCAGGAGATCGCCGACAGCGACAAGGTCCAGGCCGCCTATCTCGGCAAGGCGCACGCATGATCGCGCTTCGAGCCGACGCAATCCATGCTTTCTACGGCAAGAGCCATGTCCTGCACGGCGTGAGCCTCGAAGTGCGCGAGGGCGAGATCGTCGCGCTCCTCGGCCGCAACGGCGCAGGGAAGACGACGACTTTGCGCTGCCTGATCGGCCTCACCCGGCCGCGCACGGGCAGCGTTGCGCTGTTTGGCGCCGATGTGACCGGACTTCCGCCCTACCGGATCGCCGAGGCGGGCGTCGGCTATGTGCCGGAGGGGCGGCGCATCTTCGCCAATCTGACCGTGGATGAGAACCTCCTCGTCCCGGTCGAGCGCCCTGGTCCGTGGACGGTCAAGCGCGTCTACGAGGCCTTTCCGCGCCTCGCCGAGCGCCGAAGCAACAAGGGCGCCCAGCTCTCGGGAGGCGAGCAAGAGATGCTGTCGATCGCCCGTGCCCTCGTCTTGAACCCGAAGCTGCTGATGCTCGACGAGCCCTCGCAGGGCCTCGCGCCATTGATCGTCGAGGACGTGTTCAGAATTGTCGCCGCGGCGCGGCGCGAAGGCGTCTCCGTCCTGCTTGTCGAGCAGAACGTTCGCGCCGCGGTCGAGATCGCCGACCGCGCCTACGTGCTCGACGACGGCCGGATCGTCTACGAGGGCGACGCGCGGACGTTCGGCGCGGACGAGAAGCGGGTGCGCGAACTCGCGGGCGCCAGCGCCGAAAAATGGGACATGGACGGGTAGGAGCGGCCCGCCCGCTACTTCTGGCAGAAGACGGCGACGAGCGCCTCCTTTTCGCGCGCCGCGATGTCGCCGGCGCTGAGGTCGGCTGGGCCGGGGGGGCCGGATTCACTCGTGCCGAGGAAGGCGCGGATGACGTTTGGGGCAATGATGGCGTGAGAGGCGGCGAGCGTGACCCCGGCGACGCGTTTGGGTTCCCCGGCTATCGGCGCGATGAGCCCGACCAGGGAGCCGCGCCGGTCGAACACTGGTCCGCCGCTCCCGCTCGTTTCCACCGCGGCGACGACGGCCGGTCGCGCCCCGCCGCCGGCGAGCGAAGCCGGGTTCGCGGTGAGGCGTGAGCCGGCGAAACCGAGCACGACGAGATCCGGTCCCGGCGTCCCGAAGCGCGGCGCTTCGCCGTTGGCGCCGAAATCTCCGGCGACCATCGCCAGGCCGGTCGCCGCGTCCGTCCGCTCGAACCGGACCGGCTTGCCGCCGACCATCGCGTTCGAGCAGTTGTCGACCTTAAGCGCGGTCAACGCCTTGCCAGGCGCGACGACCAGTGCGGTTGCCGCCGGCGCAGGAGCAGGCGCGGGCGGCGCTGAGCCCGATCCGGGCGTGACGCCGGCTCCGACCGCTGCGTTCGCCGCAGGCGTAGTGGCGGCCTGCGGAAACGGCTCGAACGAATTGGCGACCGCGAGCGCGACCCGGTCGAGCTGAGCGGCCTGCGAGGCGGGATAGGCGAACGTGAAGCCGCGGATCGGCGGGCTCGCCGCCGCGTTCTTGTCGAACCGGGTGTAGAAGTTCGACGTCCCCTCCTGCCCCGAGACAACGAAAAACGCGTCGGGCTTGATCGCCTTGTAGGCGATCCTGCGGCCCGGCGCCGGGGCGGAGAGCCGCGCGTAGAGCGCTCCGAGGTCGGCGTCGGCGCTCGAGGCGAAGTTGAGGTTCGATCCGGCGCGCTCGCCGATGAGCTTGGTCGGCGCGCCGATCCTCGCGCCGCTCTTGGCGTCGTTGACGACCTTAAATCCCACCGCCTCGCGCGCCTTATCGGCGGCGGCAAGCAACGCCTTGAGTTCGGGCGCGGACAGCGCGCCGTTCGGCGGCGCCTTGGCGCTCGCCTCGAGGGCGAGAATTGCGTCGCGCGTTCGACGGCCGAAGTCGCCATTGGCCACCCCGTTGTAGAATCCGAGCCAGACCAGCGCGTCCTGCGCCGCTTTCCGCGTTGCTTCCGGCAGAGCAAGGAACGCCGCTTTTTGCGCCGCGAGGGCGGCGTCGGCGGCGGAAGGCGGTATGGGCGGCGACTGGGCATGAGCGACCCGACCTGTGGCGAGCATGATCACCGAGGCTATTACCGCCCGGGCCATGACCATACGACAGCTCGTTCGTTGCATCCTTTTTCCTTCAGCGTACGGCTGTGGTCGAGCCCGCGCCAACCATGCTAGCATTTGCGCCGGCGCATCAACACTCGTCGCAAGCATCCAGCGGCAAGGCCAGGCCGGCGGCGCGGGCGCGGACGAAGCGCTTCGTATTGGGAGGCGGAACGATGCTTAAGGCTCTGCGCTCGCTGGCCGTCCTCCTGCTCCTGACCGCGACCGGCGCCGGCGCGGCTGAGATCAAGCCGTTCGCGCGCGAGGACATGGCGAGCGACGCGGTGCGCCTGACCGAGACCTTGCGCGTCGCGACCGCCGCGATCGGCGCCGAGGTCAAAGACAAGACGCCTGATCAGCTGCGCAAGCAAGCCGCCGCCGCCGTTGCCGCGGGTGACTTCACCGCCGCCGAGAAGCTCGCCGGCGCAGCGATCACCGCCGCGCCCAAGGACCCCGCGAACTGGCTCGCTTACGCCGATGTCGCGATCAAGGCCGACGACGCGAAGGTGGATGACCGCTACGACCTCGTCACCCGCGGAGCGACCGCGGCTTACACAGCCTATCTGCGCTCGACGACGCCCGAAGCGCAGGCCGTAGCGCTCGCCGTGCTCGCCGACCTCTTGGCGCGCCACGAGCTCTGGCGCCCGGCGCTGGACGCGCTGAAAGCCTCGCTCGACCGGCGCGACGCGATCGACGTGCGCAAGACCTACGAGGCGATGCGCGCCGAGCATGGCTTCCGCATTCTCGACTACAAGGTCGATAACGAATTGACCTCGCCGCGCGTCTGTTTCAACTTTTCCGAGCAGCTGGCGCGCAAGACTGATTTTTCCCCCTACGTAGCGGTTTCCGGGTCGTCCAACACCGCGATCTCGAATGAGGACCAGCAGATTTGCCTCGAGGGACTGAAGCACGGCGAGCGCTATGCGATCGTGCTGCGCCAGGGCCTGCCCTCGGCGGTTGGCGAATCCCTTTTGAATTCGGCCGATTACGAGATCTATGTACGCGACCGCTCACCGCAGGCGCATTTTGCCGGCAAGGCCTACGTACTGCCGCGCCAGGGTCAGGAGGGCGCGCCGCTCGTCACCGTCAATACGTCCAAGGTCTCGATCGACGTCTATCGCGTCGGCGACCGCAATCTGCTTGCGACCGTCAACCGCGTCGATTTTCTGAAACCCATCGATTCGTCGCGGGCCGACGAAATCGCTTCGCAGGATGGCGCGAAGGTCTGGAGCGGGACGATGGACGTCGCCTCCGGGCTCAACCAGGACGTGGTCACTGATTTCCCGGTCCTCGAGGCGGTCGGCAAGCTGGAGCCCGGCGTCTATGTCATAACCGCCCGCCCGTGGAAGGGCTCGGCCAATCCCACCGACGCGGACTCGGACGGGACCGTGCAGCTCGCCGCGCAATGGATGGTCGTATCCGATCTCGGCCTGACCGCGATTTCCGGCGACGATGGCGTGCATGCGCTTGTGCAGTCGCTCGGCTCCGCCGCGCCGCTCTCGGGCGTCGCCCTCAAGCTTGTCGCCCGCAACAATGAAGTGCTGGCGGTCAGGACGACCGGCGCCGACGGCCGGGTCGATTTCGATCCGGGCCTCGCGCGCGGCCAGGGCGGCATGGCGCCCGGCCTTCTCGTCGCTACGCTCGGCGACGACTACGGCTTTCTCAGCCTCGCCCAGAACGCCTTCGACCTCACCGATCGCGGCGTCGCCGGCCGCGACCCGCCCAATGGGCTCGATGCGTTCCTCTACACAGAGCGCGGCGTCTACCGCTCAGGCGAAACCGTGTTCGCGACCGCTCTCTTGCGCGACTCCCGCGGCGCGGCGAAATCCGGCCTGCCGCTGACGCTCATTGTCAAGCGACCGGACGGGGTCGAGTACAAGCGCGCGAGCCTGCCCGATCAGGGGCTCGGCGGGCGCTCTCTCGCCATCCCGCTGCTCTCCGGCTCGGCGGCGGGAAAATGGTCGGTCGAGGCCTACGCCGATCCGAAAGGCGACAGCATCGGCCGGGTCGAGTTCTTGCTCGAAGACTATATTGCCGAGCGTCTCGACTTTACCCTCAAGCCGGCGAAGCCGATCATTGATCCCGGCGAGCCGGTCGCGCTCTCGCTCGACGCGAGGTTCCTTTACGGCGCGCCGGCGAGCGGGCTCGACGTCACCGGCGCGATTCGCCTCCAGGCGGTCGAGGGCGCCGCTCTTAGCGGCTATCCCGGTTATGTCGGTGGCCTCGCCGACGATGATTTCACCACCGTCGAAAGCCAGTTCCCGGACAAGGTCCAGACCGACGACAAGGGCCATGCCGACCTCACCGTCGACCTGCCCGAAGGCTCGAGCACCCGCCCGCTCGAAACGAAGCTGATCGTCGACGTCGCCGAGCCGGGCGGCCGCACGGTCGAGCGCACCGTCAGCCTGCCCGTCCGGGCTAAGAGTGTGACGATCGGCGTGAGACGAGACTTCGATCCGTCTTTGAGCGCCGGCGACGTCGCGAGCTTCGAGGCGATCGCGGTCGCGCCGGACGGGGCGCGCGTCGCCCGCAAAGGCGCGGAATGGTCGCTCTATCAGGTGACCAACGACTATCAGTGGTTCAACGCCGACGGCCGCTGGAGTTACGAGCCGGTGAAGTCGTCGAAACGCATCGCCAGCGGCGCGATCGATATCGACGCCGACGCGCCGGCCAAAATCATGAGCCGCGTCGGCTGGGGCGCTCACCGGCTCGACATCAAGACGCTCGACGGCGAGGAGACGAGCATCGCATTCGACGTAGGCTGGTCGGGAACGGCGAGCGCCGACACGCCCGACAATGTCGTCGTCACTCTCGACAAAACCAGCTACGCGCCGGGCGAGCAGGCGAAGCTCCGCATCGCCTCGGCCTTCGCCGGCAAGGCGACGGTTGCGCTCATCGGCGATCATGTCGAGCGCTTCATCGACGTCGATCTCGTCGCCGGCGACAATGTCGCGCCATTCACGGTCGGCTCCAACTGGGGTCCCGGCGCGTACGCCGTGGCGCTGACCCATCGCCCGCTCGATGTCAGCGCGAGGCGGATGCCGGGCCGGGCCATCGGCGTCGCCTGGTTCGCCATCGATCGCGACGCGCACCACCTCGACGTCGCCCTCGACGCGCCGCAGCTCGCGCGGCCGCGCCAGTCGATGCCGCTTCCGGTGAAGGTGACGGGCCTCGCGCCGGGCGAGGAGGCGTTCGTGACCGTCTCGGCTGTCGATGTCGGCATCCTCAATCTGACAGGCTTCAAGACGCCCGACCCGGGCGGCTATTTCTTCGGCCAGCGCAAGCTGCCGGTCGAGGTTCGCGATCTCTGGGGCATGTTGATCGACGGCATGGAGGGCGCGGCCGGGGCGATCCATTCCGGCGGCGACAATGGCGGGGCGCTTGAAGGCAATCTGCCGACGCAGGAGCCGCTGGCGCTCTTCTCCGGTGTCGTCAGGCTCGACGGCGAGGGCAAAGCGACGGCGTCGTTCGATCTGCCAGCGTTCAACGGATCGGTGCGGCTGACCGCCGTCGCGTGGTCGAAGGACAAGGTCGGGTCGGCTCAGGCCGACATGACGGTCCGCGACGCGGTGGTCGTCGCCGCGACGCTGCCGCGCTTCCTCAACGTCGGCGACCGGTCCGAAATGCATATCGACGTTGACAATGTCGAGGGCGAGGCGGGCGACTACACTCTCGACCTCGACATCCACGGGCCGCTCACTGCGGACGCGGACGCGATGAGAAGAACGGTCCGCCTCGACGCCCATGAGCGCCAGTCTCTGTCGATGCCGATCACGGCCGCCGGCGTCGGTTTGGCCGATCTCGCTCTCAGACTGACCGGGCCGAAGACGGATCTTGCGCAAGTGTTCAAGCTCGCACTCGCGTCCGGCGCCCCCGACGTCTATCGGCGTTTGATAAAGTCGCTGCCCGAGGGCGTGACCGCGACCATTTCGGGCGATCTTGTCGCAGATTTCATTCCCGGGACCGGCTCGATTGCGATCTCGGCTTCGCCGTTCGGTGCCCTCGACGCGCCAGCGCTGCTGGCTCAGCTGCAGCGCTATCCTTACGGCTGCTCGGAGCAGACGGTGAGCGTCGCCATGCCGCTGCTCTACGTCAACCGGCTGGCCTCGATCGAGCATCTCGATATCGATCCCGATCTCGACGGGCGGATCAGGCAGGCGATCGAGCGCGAGCTCAGCCGGCAGAGCGCGAGCGGGGCGTTCGGCATGTGGAGCGCCGACGATAACGATGCCGATCCCTGGCTCGACGCCTTCGTGACCGACTTCCTCACTCGCGCCCGCGAGCGCAATTTCGCCGTGCCGCAGCAGGCGTTCGATTCTGCGCTCGACCGGCTGCGCAACGAGGTCGTCAACGCCCCGGAGCCGAGCAAGGACAACGCCGAGGCGCTGGCTTACGCGCTCTATGTTCTCGCCCGCAACGGGCGCCCGGTGATCGGCGATCTGCGCTATCTTTCGGACGCCAAGCTCGAAGCCTTCGCAACCCCGCTCGGCAAGGCGCAACTCGCCGCTGCGCTGACCATGCTCGGCGACCAGGCCCGCGCCGGCAAGGCTTTCGGCGCCGCGCTCGACGCGCTCGAGGCGGAGCGGGACAACGGCGTGTCGAGACCCGACTACGGCTCGCGGCTGCGCGACGCCGCGGCCGTTCTCGCGCTCATCGCCGAGGCCAACCTCGGCGGCGAGATCGAGGGCGACGCGATCGCGCGCGCCGGCGCCGTCCTCGATCAGGCGAGGGCCGCGCGCTCGTTCACCAGCACCCAGGAAAATAACTGGATGGCGCTCGCCGCCGAGGCGCTCGCCGAACACGAGGCCGCGAGCCAATTCAGCATCGACGGCGAGCCGGTGAAGGGCGCCCTTTATCGCCGCTTTAGCGGCGCGGCGCTCGCGGACAAATCGATCGCGATCGCCAACGCAGGGCAGAATCCGGCTCAGCTCGCTGTTTCGGTTTCCGGCGCGCCGGTTGAGCCCGACCCCGCCGTCGCCAACGGCTATGCGATCGAGCGAACGTTCTACAAGCTCGACGGAACGAAGATCGACTTGCACAGCATCGCCCAGAACGAGCGCGTGGTGGTGGCGCTCAAGGTGACGGAAGCGCAGGCGCGGCCCGCCCGCCTGCTCGTCGTCGACCGGTTGCCCGCGGGGCTCGAAATCGACAATCCGGCGCTGGTCGACGGCGGCTCGGTCGAAGCCTTCGGGTGGCTGACCAAGGACGTCGAGCCGACGCATACCGAATATCGCGACGATCGCTTCGTAGCGGCGTTCGACCGCGCCGAAGGCCAGTCGGCCTTCATCACCATGGCTTACATCGTGCGCGCGGTCGCGCCCGGCCGTTACGTCTACCCGCCGGCGACTGCCGAAGACATGTACGACCCGGAACGCTACGGCCGCACCGCTTTCGGCGAGCTCGAGGTGAGGCCGAAGTGAGGCGGCCCTTCATCCGACCCTTCGGGCCACTTTCTTCCGTGAATGGGAGAAGGGAGCGCCCGCTCTTCCGCTTAAGGGAGGGGGCTGGGATGAGGGCGAGCGTGCGACTCCGCCGCCCGATCCTCGTCGCGCTCGCCGCCGCGGCTGTCCTTCTCACCGCTAGCGTCGCAGCGTGCGTCGCATGGACGGACTATGCTGCGAGCCTCGGGCCGCTTGATCTCGCGGCCTCGCGCGAGGGCTCGACAATCGTCGTCGACCGCAACGGGCGCCTGCTCAGGCCATTCACCTTGCCTGATGGGCGCTGGCGTCTGCCGGCGACGACGCACGACGTCGATCCGCGCTACCTCGCGATGCTCGTGGCTTACGAGGACGGGCGGTTCTATGATGATCAGGGCGTCGATGTCCGCGCGCTCCTCCGCGCCGGCGCGCAATGGTTGGCGCGCGGCCATGTGGTCAGCGGCGGCTCGACCCTGACCATGCAGGTCGCGCGCCTCATCGAGCCGCGGCGCGAGCGCACGCTCGCCGCCAAGATGAGGCAGATCGCGCGCGCGCTCGAGATCGAGCGCGAGGTCGGTAGGGCGGGCGTGCTCGATCGCTACCTCACGCTTGCTCCCTTCGGCGGCAATCTCGAAGGCGTGCGCGCGGCCTCGCTCGCCTGGTTCGGCAAGGAGCCGCTGAGGCTCACGATCGCCGAGGCGGCGCTCCTGGTGGCGCTGCCGCAATCGCCCGAAGCGCGGCGGCCGGATCGTTCGCCAAGGGCGGCGCGCGCCGCGCGCGACCGCGTGCTCGACCGCGTCGCCGCGCGCGGCCTCATCAGCGCCGACGACGCCGCGGCGGCGAAGCGCGAGTCGGTCCCTGAGGCGCGCATCGCTTTCCCGGCGCTCGCCGCCCACGCCGCCGAAGAAGCGGTCGCCGCCGACCGTCAGGCGAAAGTCATCAGGCTCTCGATCGACGGGCGCCTGCAGGGCAGGCTCGAGGCGCTGCTCAAGGAGAGCGTCGCGCGGCTTGGGCCGAAACTGTCGGCGGCGATGGTCGTCATCGACAACGCCACGGGGGAGATTCGCGCCCGCATCGGCGCCGCGGACCATGACGACGCCTCGCGCGACGGCGCCATCGACATGTCGCGCGAGCCGCGCTCGCCGGGCTCGGCGCTGAAGCCCTTCATCTACGCGCTGGCGTTCGAACAGGGCCTCGCCCATCCCGAGACGGTGCTGTTCGACCGGCCGATGCGCTACGGCGCCTATGCGCCGCAAAATTTCAATCTCGGCTACGAGGGCACGGTGACCGCCCGCAAGGCGCTGCAGCAGTCGCTCAACCTGCCGGCGATCGAGCTCCTGGCCGACGTCGGCCCGGCGACCTTCCTCGCCCGCCTGCATGGCGCGGGGGCCGAAATCGCGCTGCCCAAGGATACGCCGATCGGTCTCGCCATCGGCCTCGGCGGACTCGGGATCACGCTGACCGACCTCGCGCGCCTCTACGCCGGCTTCGCCCGCGGCGGCGAAGCGCCGGCGCTGATCGAGCGGCTTGGCGGCCCCTCGGTCATTGGGCCGCGCCGGGTGACCGATCCGGTCGCGGCCTATTATGTCGAGGACATCCTGCGCGGCGCGCCGCCGCCGGCCAACGCGCTCAAAGGGCGGATCGCCTTCAAGACCGGAACGTCCTACGGCTTTCGCGACGCGCTGGCGATCGGCTTCGACCGGGGAACGACGATTGCCGTCTGGGTCGGGCGGCCCGACAACGGCCCGACGCCAGGCCTCATCGGCCGCGAGGCGGCGGCGCCGATCCTGTTCGACGCCTTCGAGCGGCTCGGCCGCGACGTCGAGCTCGATTTCGCCGCCCAAGGGAGTGTTGCGGGCGAGCATCACCGCCGATTTGCCCCCGCCGCTGCGCCACCTGCGCAAGGACGCGCCCAAGACGATGGCGGCGGCTGAGGCGCCAGCGCTCAAGATCGCCTTCCCGCCCGACGGCGCGCTCATCGACCTCGGCCTGAACGAGGGCGCCCGCGATCATCCGCTGGCGCTGAAGGCGCTCGGCGGCGCGCCGCCGTTCACCTGGTTTGTCAACGGCGAGCCGGTCGGCGAAGCCGACCTCCGCCGCCAATCCGCCTGGAAGCCGGACGGCGTGGGCTTCGCCCGCGTGTCGGTGGTCGACGCCAAGGGCGCGTCGGACGCGGTGGTGGTGCGGCTCGAGTGAGCGGTCAGATCGTCTTCCGCCGAGGCCACGCCTCTAGCAGCGCTCTGAGCGCCGAAACGAAGGCGATCGGCTGGTCGATCATCACGTGATGCTCGGCCTCCGGGATCTCGACATAGGGCGAGCCGGCCGGGATGAGGCTCAGGAGATGGGCCGCGTCCTCGGGGTGGAAGAGCTGCGACTTCTCGCCGCGGATGAGCGCGAGCGGCGAGCGGGCGGCGGTGATGAGCGCAGTCGGGTCGATGCGGGTGAACTTCTCCCAGAAATGCGGATCGAAGGATAAAGCCCAGCCACGCTTGCCCTCGGCGTCGACGATCTCGCTGACCGAGCGCCGGGCGATGAAGTCGAGAATGAACAGGTTGTCACACGTCTGGGGCGGCGCGAGGCGGAAGCGGGCGACGACCGCGGCAAGCGAATGCTGGATCCGGCGCTCCCTCGTCGGCCGGGGGGGCGACCGCGGGCGCAGATTCTCCTTGGCGAAGAACGGCGGGTCGACCATCACCGCGCCCTGAAGCTCCTCGCCGAAATGGCCGGCAAGGCCCATCGCCACGCGGCCGCCGAACGAGTGGCCGACGACGATGGGCGGTCCGGCCTCGTACGCGCCGGCCGCCCGTCCCGCTTCCCGCGCCTCGCGCACGAATTGCTCGAAGACATATTTCTCGCGCCAGTCGGACCGGCCCATGCCGGTGAACGAGGGAGCGACCACCCGCCGCTCGCGGGCGAAGAACGGCGCGACGAAGCTCCACCAGTCGGCGTGCGCGGCGCCGCCATGCAAAAAGACAAGCCCGAGCTTGCCGCGCTCGCCCCATGCCAGCGTCTCGACCCGTGCGCCCTCGACCTCAACGAACGTCCGTTCCGGCTCGTCGGCGATCGCGTTCTCGAACCAGACCGGCGCCGGCGGCCTCGAGCCGTGCAAGGCCTGAAGCGGCGCCATGACGTTCGTTTCGTTCACTGCGACACCCCCCCCTCCACGTCATCGCGACGACGAACGTGGTCTTATGCGACTTCGAACAGCCCGGCCGCGCCCATGCCGCCGCCGACGCACATCGTCACCACGACATAGCGCGCGCCGCGTCGTTTGCCCTCGATCAACGCGTGGCCGGTGAGGCGCGAGCCGCTCATCCCGTAGGGGTGGCCGACCGCGATCGCGCCGCCGTCGACGTTGAGCTTGTCGTTGTCGATGCCGAGCTTGTCGCGGCAATAGAGCACCTGGACCGCGAACGCTTCGTTCAATTCCCAAAGGCCGATGTCGTCGACCTTGAGGCCGTGCGCCTTGAGCAGCTTCGGCACCGCGAAGACCGGACCGATGCCCATCTCGTCCGGATCGCAGCCGGCGACCGCGATGCCACGGTAGATGCCGAGCGGCGCGAGGTTGCGCTGGCTCGCGAGCTTCGCCTCCATCAAGACGCAGGCGCTCGCGCCGTCCGACAATTGCGAGGCGTTGCCGGCGGTGATGTTCTCGCCCGGCTGCTTCAAATGCAGCCCTTCGGTGAACACGGGCTTGAGGGCCGCGAGGCCGTGGAGCGTGGTGTCGGCGCGGATACCTTCGTCATGCTTGAGCGTGACGGCTTTGTCGGAGACGGCGCCGGTCGCCTTGTCGACGACTTTCATCACGCTCGGCAGCGGCGCGAGCTCGGCGTCGAACCGGCCGGCAGCGACGCCCGCGGCGGCACGCGCCTGCGACTGCGCGCCATACTCGTCCTGCCGCTCGCGCGAGATCTTGTAGCGCTGCGCCACGATCTCGGCCGTTTCCAGCATCGCCATATAGACGTCGTCGCGATGCTCGACGAGCCAGGGGTCATAGACCCGGTTGCGGTTCATCTTGTCGTTCTGGACCAGCGAAATCGATTCGACCCCGCCGCCGACGGTGAGGCTCATCCCGTCGTCGATGATCTCCTTGGCCGCTGTGGCGATCGCCATCAGGCCCGAGGCGCATTGCCGGTCGACCGACATGCCGGCGACGCTGGTCGGAAGGCCGGCGCGCAAGAGCGACTGACGGGCGACATTGCCCCCTTGTGATCCCTGCTGAATCGCCGCGCCCATCACGACATCGTCGACCTCGCCGCCCTCGACCGAGGCGCGCTTAAGCGCGTTGGCGATCACATGGCCGCCCAGCGTCTGCGCCTGGGTGTCGTTGAAGGCGCCGCGATAGGCCTTGCCGATCGGCGTGCGCGCGGTGGAGACGATGACGGCTTCACGCATGACGGTCCTCCGTGGAACTACTCACTTGCCCTCGCCCCACCCTGTCCCGCGCAGCGGGAGGGGACACCCTTTCCCGCTCGCGGGGGAAGGCGGCCGCGAAGCGGCCGGATGAGGGCGACTCTCACGAGCGCGAAAACGCCCCGCCCTCCGCCGCCAGCTTCTCCAACAGCGCCGCTGGCTTGAAGTCGTCGCCGAACTTCGTCTGAAACTCCTTCAGCTTCGCCAGCACCGTCTTCAGTCCGACGGTATCGGCGTAGAACATCGGGCCGCCGCGATAGACCGGCCAGCCGTAGCCGTAGATCCAGACGATGTCGATGTCGGAAGCGCGCTGCGCCTTGCCCTCTTCGAGGATTTTCGCCCCTTCGTTGATCATCGGATAGGTGCAGCGCTCAAGGATTTCGGCGTCGCCGATCGCGCGTTGGGCGATCCCTTTCGAGGCGGCGAAGTCGCGAATGATCGATTCGACATGCGCCGAGGGCTTGGCGTTGCGCGCTTCGTCGTAGTCATAGAAGCCCGCGCTGGTCTTCTGACCCCGCCGGCCCTCTTCGCATAGGATTTCGCGAATTGTCGACCGCTTCGACGTTTCCGCCGACCAGCCGATGTCGAGCCCGGCGAGATCGCTCATCGCGAACGGGCCCATCGGCATGCCGAAGTCGGTCAGAACGCGATCGACCGCCCAGGGCGTCGCGCCTTCGAGGATGAGCTTTATCGCCTCGCGCTGGCGCTGGGCCAGCATCCGATTGCCGACGAAGCCGTAGCAGACGCCGACGACGACCCCGACCTTGCCAATCTTCGGCGCGAGCGCCGCGACCGTCGCCAGGACCGGTTTCGAGGTCTTCGCGCCGCGCACGATTTCCAAAAGCCGCATCACGTTCGCCGGCGAGAAGAAGTGCATGCCGAGCACGTCCTCCGGCCGCTTGGTCATCGACGCAATCTCGTCGATATCGAGGTAGGAGGTGTTCGAGGCGAGGATCGCGCCGGGCTTGGCGATCGAATCGAGCCGTTCGAACACCTGCTTCTTGATGTCCATGCTCTCGAAGACCGCTTCGATCACCAGATCGGCTTGAGCCAGCGCGCCGAAGTCGAGGGTAGAGGTGAGCCTCCCCATCCGCTCGTCGACGTCCTTCATCGTCAGGCGGCCCTTCTTCGCGGTCGTCTCATAGTTGCGGCGCATGACCGTTACGCCGCGGTCGAGCGCCTCCCTCGAGGTCTCGACGATCGTGACCGGAATGCCGGCCGAGAGGAAATTCATGGCGATGCCGCCGCCCATGGTGCCGGCGCCGATCACCCCGACGCTCTTGATCGGCTTCGTCGGCACATCCGGGCCGATGTCGGCGACCTTCGCCGCCTGCCGCTCGGCGAAGAACACATGCCGCTGCGCCTTGGACTGCGTCGTCTGCAGGAGCGCCATGAACATCTGCCGCTCCTTGACGATCCCGTCGTCGAACGGCAGGTCGACGGCGTTCCTCACCGACTCGATTGCCTTCTCCCAGGCCTTGAAGCCGCGGAACTTTCTGGCGTTCGCCTTGCGGATCGCCTCGAAGATCTCGGGATGGCCGCGCGCGGGCTCAAGCTTGTCGGAGCGGTCGCGCACCTTGCGCAGCGGCGCCTTTTCGGCGATCAGACGCCGGGCGAAGGCAAGCGCGGACTCGCGCAGTTTCCCTTCCTCGGCGAGTTCGTCGACGACGCCCCATTCCTTGGCCTCGCGCGCGCCGAACGGCGCGCCGGATAGGATGACGTCGAGCGCCTTCTCAACCCCGACGAGTTCGGGGCAAGCGCTGCGTGCCGCCGGCGCCGGGGATGAGCCCAAGCTTGATTTCCGGCAGGCCGCATTTCGCCGACGGGACAGCGATGCGGTAATGCGCCGTCAGCGCGACCTCAAACCCTCCGCCGAGCGCCGTCCCGTGGAGCGCGGCGACGACCGGCTTCGTCGCGTTCTCTATGGCGTCGAGCACGTCAGGAAGATGGGGCGGGGCGGGTGGCTTGCCGAATTCGGAAATGTCTGCGCCGGCGATGAAGGTCCGGCCGGCGGAAATGATCACGATCGCCTTGACCGCGCCGTTTGCCTCCGCCGCCTCGACGCCGCGCTTGAGGCCGTCGCGGACGGCCTGCGACAGCGCATTCACCGGCGGGGAGTTGATCGTGACCGCGGCGACTTCGCCGTCGATCGCAAGGTCGGCAACCGAATTGATGGCGGCCATGGGTGTTTCCTCTGGCATTGGCTAGATGGACGTCGAGGATAAGCGCAAGGCGCGGGGCGGCTTGAAGGGTCCGACGCCGGATCTATGTTTGAAACATGCGGCGTCTCTGGGTCAACTCCCGACAGACCTCCCGGGGTTGCCGATCGCCGGTCTGAGGGCCGAAGAATTTTGTCGGTCTCTGTAACCCGTCCCCATGTCGGACGAATTGGCGTTGCGGATGGCGAGAACTGTCGCGAACCCGAAGGACCGGGGAGGTGGAGGATGCTGACGCGTCGAATGGCTCTGAGCGGCCTGGCCGCGATCGCGAGCGTAAATCTTCTGGGAGGCCCGGGCGCGCAGGCCGCCGGGGAGGACCACATGGTTCGCACCGACGCCGAATGGCGCTCGAGCCTGACCGCCGACCAATACGCGGTCCTCCGCAAGGAAGGGACCGAGCCGCCCTTCACCAGTCCGCTTCTGCATGAGGAACGGAAGGGGGTTTTCGCTTGCGCCGGGTGCAGCTCCGACCTTTTCTCATCCTCGACCAAGTTCGACAGCGGCACTGGCTGGCCGAGCTTCTGGGCCCCGCTCGATCATGCCGTAAACACCCACGAGGACCGCTCCTATGGAATGGTCCGCACCGCGGTGACCTGTCGGCGATGCGACGGCCATCTTGGACATGTTTTCGACGATGGGCCCAAGCCGACCGGACTTCGCTACTGCATGAACGGCCTGGCGATGACCTTCAAGCCCGCGACTGCCTGAGGCGCCGGTGGATGATGGGTTCGGGGTCTGCGCCTTGTAACATTTCGTTCCCGCGCGCGAACGTGATCGCCAAGACGCCCGCGTTCTCGCAACTGTGATGAGGCGGATCGCGCGCCGCGGAAGCCCACGTCGTGGCGACGCCACAGTCCAGGCTTAGAGCACCAGCGTCGATAATTCGTTTCAGGTTAGGAATGGAGTTGAGCCCATGATCTCATCCTTCAAAACCGGCTTCGCTTTCCCAGGACTGCTTCTCGTCGGGTTGCTGGCGGCCGCCGGGTTAGCAGCGACCCGCTCAACGGCGGAAGAGGCGCGGGTTATCCCGTCGCCGGCGGTTGACGAACCAGCCGGCGGCAGAGCGTCCGAGGTTGCGGTGGTCGCGGGCGGATGTTTCTGGGGCGTCCAGGGCGTCTTTCAGCATGTCGACGGCGTGACCAGCGCGGTTTCTGGTTATGACGGCGGAGAGAAGGCGACCGCGCACTACGAAATGACCAGCAACGGCGACACCGGACACGCTGAATTGGTTCAGATCACGTTCGATCCGCGCAAGATCAGCTACGGACGGATCCTGCAGGTCTTCTTCTCGGTTGCGCATGATCCGACCGAGCTTAACCGGCAGGGCCCTGACGAGGGCACGCAATACCGCTCGGCGATCTTCCCCTTGAACGACGAGCAGGCGCGGGTAGCGAAAGCCTACATTGCGCAACTCGATTCAGCCCACGCGTTCAGCGCGCCGATCGTTACAACGATCGAGCCGGCCCGCACCTTCTATCGCGCCGAGGACTATCACCAGGACTTTCTGGCGCGAAATCCGGGGTATCCCTACATTGTCTTCAACGATCTGCCGAAGATCGCCAATCTGAAGCAGCTCTTTCCCACCGTCTACCGCCCCGACCCGGTGCTGGTCGGCGTCGGCCGCTCATAGGTCGCCCCCGCTCGTCGCGGCTCCTCCTGCGCCGCGACAGGGGAGACTCGAGTTGCGGCGTTCCACCCAAATTTAATTGGAGCGGCGGCGTTCGGGAGGAGCGGGAGCGGCGTCGGAGCCGATGGATGCTCCCCACATTTCGGCCTTCGCAAGAGAATCTGTGGATAGGTGGGGGACCCTTGTAGGGTCGGGCAAATTCCGCTTGAATTGTCTCGCGAAATTCAGAATTCTGTCCTACACACTTTTCCCACTGGCCGAATCGATCCGGGCTTCGCGGAATGCCCGGCGTCGTGGAGAAAGAGGGAAAAGAATCCGCTTGAGACGGTGAGAACACAACGCGAGACAGACCAGATTTTTTATTTGGAATCGCGGTAACCTATTGAAAAGTCCGGATTCGGACGAATAAAACCAAGCAAATCCAAGC